>JAOKHV010000001.1 GCA_028248455.1 Ascidiaceihabitans sp.
ACGCCATCTCTGTTCACGTACTAATTTTAAGCTAAACCGTGCCGCTGCTATCGCTGAGTGGCGTCAATTACTGAGCGCATAGATTTCGATTGCCCCATCAATCTGATGTTTGCAATTATTAGTCTGACAGCACCGCCACCATCCCTTATTGTTAAAATATTCAGTAAAATAAGGGGTTTTGGCTATTGTGTCAAAATAGTTACCACACCTGTTTACCACACCTAATACCACACGCTTCCCCACACGTTTACAAAAATAACCAAAGTAGCAACACAACAATCTTTACTGTGCTGGTCTGCTAAAGGTCTTGATGGTGATTTCTTAGGTACATTAGCCACTACAGTGCAGCGAATGAAGCACGTTGGTAGAAGACCGTAGCGCCTCACTGAGCAGCAGGAGCTCTGGGTCACATGATTCACTTGAGGCTGCTGTGAGCATCTAGGGTGCATCTGAGGGGGCGTTGGACCTCCAGGAAATACCCGAATGTATCCGTCGGCCTCCTTATCGACCTATGAATCCAAGACAAAGATTTATTTTTGATGGATGGTACATTTTGTTACTCGTAGGTCAGCTTTATTTCTGGAGAACGTTCGATGTTTGAATTTGCCATCATTAACTCAAATAAAAATTCTCAACTCACCAAATAATGCTTTATGATGAACTGAAACAACCAAAAAAATAGCAATTGAGACAGCCCATGAAGAAGGTAATCGTTTACTGCTGGAGTTTTATATTTGACTCTAAAGTGAGTCCCCTTCGGCATATCTCTGACGTAGCGGTGCGGCATTACGTGTTGCAAGCTCTCGCACTCATGTGGGCAATTAGTTTTGCAGTGGCACTCGGTAGTTATACTGTTTTGGCAGCAAGTATTATTGGCCATACGATCCTAATAGCTGCGGCGGCAATTACAGTGGCAACCTACACCATAGCAGCAAAAAAACCCAATTTATTTACCCGTGGCTCAGGTCGTCGGAGTGATGGCGAACATGAGTAAGCAACTAAATTGTCATTTTTTGACGTAGCAGGTAGAAGCTATTGCGGGGCCAGTATCCAAACGAGATACGATGCAATCGCTAAACTTGATGTATCTTGGCTTAAGTGATTCCAACCCAATACCCTTGTTTACTTAGGATAACCCCACTCACTCCACCTCTGGGGTCAACGACATCACCATTACGCCTTGGGATCAAGTGTACGTGTACATGAAACACAGAGTGAACGAGTTAAAACACTTCGGTTACAGAATGAAATATAGATAGGTGCCGCTGTGCAATTTTGGTATCAGACGGGTCGTAACCACCGCCAATTACGGTCGCAACTGGAATATTGCGATTCTTGAAGTGTTCTAAAACGCAACAATCTCGTTTAAAAATGCCGTCTAGCGTTAAATCTAAATTACCTAATCGGTCACCAAAGAATACATCGACCCCAGCGTCATATAGCACGATGTCAGGAGTGAATTCTCTCGAGATATCGTTTAGGGTGCGGTACAATTGATGGAGGTAGGCTTTGTCTTCCAGGTGACTATTGAGTGGTACATCACGAGTGCCTTGACGTTTTGGGAATGGATAGTTTTGCTCGCAGTGCAATGAACAGGTGTAGATACCAGCCTTGTCACGACATATGTCGATTGTTCCATCGCCTTGGTGCACGTCCAAGTCTAAGATTAGAACATTGTCAACCAATCCATGTTCGATCATGTTCACAGCAGTAAATGCCAAGTCATTGAATACACAGAAACCTGAACCGTAAGAGTAATGTGCATGATGTGTCCCACCAGCTGCATGACATGCAACACCAGTTTCTAAAGCCTTCAGGGCTGTTTTATAGGTTCCTTCCAATGCAAGAAAACTACGTTTAATCAATTGAGCGTTTATCGGTAAGTTTATTTGCCTAATTTCCTCTGGCAATAAAGCTTCTGTTGTCACCCGCTGGACATAATCACTTGCATGGGTGCGTAAAATATCACGGTAGCGAACTGGAGAAGACTGCGTGAAATCTAATTTATTGGCAAAGCTACTGCCATGAAGGCATTTTAATAGTTCTGAAAACTTGGTTCCATTAAAGCGATGTATTGGTGGCACAGAAATATCATAGGCATTATTATAAATCACCGGAATTTTTGATATGCTCACCTACCACCAGCCCAGTGTTCGACCATTACCAGCAACAATCATTACGCAGGTAGTTACATGGAGAACTATCCAAAAGGTTCGGAAGGCGAGAGCCTTGTTAACATCGGACTGCTTGATAGGAAGAAACTCAGGTTTGTCTTCATCGGTAGCTCCGACTGGCATACCGACTGTTCTGGCCCAAACTTTGATCCACCGTCTTTGTTCACTCACGTGAAACCCCACATATTGCTCAACCACTATTTATCACAAGTTTCACAGGTTCGAGCGCAATGGAAGATAGTTTAGAAGGATAAAAGCCCAGCAAGTGGTACTGTCAGAGAAAACCGGTTGATGCGGGCAGGGCGGGCGCCTAACATCACTGGATGACAAAACATTCTCCATTTCGCTACTTTAAAACCAGCCCGGAGATCATCCGCCTAGCGGTGATGCTTTACGTTCGCTACCCTCTGTCGCTGCGGAATGTGGTGGATTTGCTGCATGAGCAGGGCATCGATATTAGCCATGAGACGGTTCGGTTTTGGTGGAATAGATTTGGCCCGATGTTTGCCGCCGAAATCCGTCGTAATCGGGCGATCCGGATGCGGGCTCACTCGAATTGGCAGTGGCATCTGGACGAAGTTTTCGTGAAAATCAACGGTGGAACCCACTATCTGTGGCGTGCCGTTGATCATGAGGGTGAGGTGCTTGAAAGCTATGTCACCAAGCGCCGGGATCGCAAAGCAGCATTGAAATTTCTAAGAAAATCAATGAAGCGATACGGCAATCCAGAGATCATCGTGACCGACAAACTGCGATCTTATGGTGCTGCGATGAAGGTCATCGGCAATGCTGATCGGCAGGAAACCGGCCGCTGGGTAAACAACAGAGCTGAGAATTCCCACTTGCCGTTTCGACGACGAGAACGAGCCATGCTGCGCTTTCGGCAGATGCGAAGTTTGCAGAAATTCGTCTCCGTCCACGCCTCGGTCCAGAACCATTTCAATCAGGAACGCCATCTTTATTCACGCATCAATTTCAAGCTGAACCGTGCTGCTGCTCTCGCTGAGTGGCGTCAATTATTGAACGCATAGATTTAGGCTGTGCTAGTAATCTGATGCGAGTTTTGATTGGTTTGACAGCACCTTGAAAACTGTTTTGCGCATGATGCTGCAAAATGGAGAGAGTATTGGGCAATAATAATAATGAGCGCGTTCCGAACGTAAACTTCTTGCTTCAGGTTAAAGGTTTTAAGTAATCCATGGAACATTCAGGTTTGTGTTGAGTCGTTTTACAGGTCTATCGCAACACATAACTTTAACGCGGGCAATTGAAACTCAACCAAATTGGTTAAGGTGGGCAAACTAAAAATATGCCCACCTTGAAAATTAGAGAGAACTTCCGATTGCAATTAAGTCTTTCGAGAATTGCTGTGGATCAGTTGGCATTTCACCATCCAGTACCCTCGCTTGTTCAAACAACATTCTGCTTATAGCTTCTTGTAATTCGACTGAGAGGTTTGGAATCCTTTTAACTAATTCGTGATTGCAATTCACTTCTAAGATTTTCGTACTATCCTTAAAGTCTGGATTTTGAGCTTTCATAATACGCTCCAAGTTGAAGTCTAATCCACCTTCACCTGCGACCAGTCGTACGGGGCTTTCGACCAATTCTGAGGTTGATTTAACATCCTCAATTAGGTCACCAAGACAATCTTTGATAAGGGTAGTTATTGTGTTTTTTGCCTCATCGTCTGCTTTGTCTTCTGCTTGCTCCTCAGACAGTGCAGCCAGATCGTATTTGTCACGGGAAATAGATAAGAAGGATTTTTCTTTGTATGCTCCCATTTGTGACATCCAGAAGGCATCAATGGGGTCTGTCATAAGCAGGACATCAATACCTTTTGCTTTAAAACCTTCTAGGTGAGGGCTTGATTTTGCCTGTTTCAAAGTATCTGTTGTAAGATAATAGATTTTATCTTGCTTCTCCGCCATTTCTTCAATGTAGGAGTTTAGATTGATCAACTTCTCGTGTTTGAACGAGTATACACGGGTGATCTCTGCGATCTTTTCACGATTTTCGAAGTCCTCATACAATCCTTCTTTTAGAACTTTACCGAATTGACCCCAAAAGGCATCGTAATTCTCGTCATCCTTTTTCATCTTCTTTTTAAGCTCAGAAAGAATACGCTTTGTAACTGACTTTGAGATTTTCTTGATTACTGGACTGCTTTGAACCATTTCCCTGCTCACGTTGAGGTCCAAACTCGTCGTGTCCAGGACTCCTTTTACAAAGCGAAGCCATGAGGGAATAATACCATCTACATCTTGACTGATGAACACACGATTAATGTATAAACTGACTTTTGCTTTTCTCTCAGGCTCAAACAGATCAAAAGGTGCTGTCTTAGGAATGAACAACAGATTGGTGAAATCAATCGAGCCTTCGGTCCGATTGTGTAGCGTAATGTACGGATCATCGAAGGAACCTAAGGTACTTTTGTAAAAATCGAAATATTCCTCCTTGGAAACGTCTGAAGGTGACTTAGTCCATAAAGCTTGCGCACTATTAGCTTGCTCTTTTTCTACATCCTTGGATTGAACAAAAATTGGAACTAATATGTGATCTGAGTATTTTTTAATCAGAGATTTGATCTTATTCAAATCTGCATATTCTTTTGCACTTTTTCGTAGATGTAATTTTATTGAAGTTCCTATTTCGTGTTCGTTTTCTGATTTATAAATAGTGTAACCTGATTGGCCGTCACTTTCCCAAATATTTGCATCCTTTTCGCCTGCTTTTCTGGTTGTTACGCTTACTTTTTCAGCGACCATGAAAGCAGAATAGAAACCAACGCCGAATTTTCCAATGAGTGCCTTGGCTGCATCCTTGGAGTCAGTTGCTTCATCGATACTGTCTAAGAAAGAAGATGTACCTGAGCGGGCAATGGTACCCAATGTTTCTATTAGCTCATCTGAGCTTAGCCCAATTCCAGTATCTACAAGCTCAATTGTTTTTTTCTTTTCATCGACATGGACAAAGATTTCGTTCTCGCCAGAGTTCAAAATACTTGGCTCAGTCTGTCCTAAAAACTTCCGTTTGTGGATGGCATCGGAAGCGTTTGATAAAAGCTCACGAAGGAAGATATCGGGATCGGAATAAAGTGAATTGATGACAATGTTTAGGATTTTGCCAGTATCGGCTTCAAAATTGTGAGTTTGTGCGGTCATGTTTGCCTCCATTATTTATAAAGTTAGCTAACAATTTGGTAAGGCAATGCAAGAGCTAACTATGGTTTAAAACAGCAAGAAATTGCGGTTGAGCTGATCTTTCGCGAAATAAGTACTCGTTAATAGAGCCGCAAACGGCGCTGTCAGATTTTAAATTTTCGAGGTGAGCAGGGCAGAGCAGGTTTGTTGTATCGTGGGATAATTACACATCCTTTATTAATCTATTCTTTCACTTGTCCTGACCTTTTTGTTCGTAATGTGGAGTATCTTTACCACGTAAGTTTAGGGCTATCGCATTTCAGAAATATTGTCCTCCAAGTATTACCTACAAAACAGTAGGTTGGACGACTTATAGCGTGGGGCAGGGGTATGGTTCAGGCTATTCGATAAGCGTGCTTCAGTAATGGCTAGATAAGGCTATTTAACAACTTTTAAATGGTTGTATCAATCTGAAGGCTGGAGCAATCTAACAATATGTATCAGATACAGAAAAAATTAAGACTATTCATGCTGGCCGCTTCAATCTTTTCTTGCAGCTTGGCAGAAGCTGAACAGGTCACTTTTTCTGGTAACTGGACCGAACAGGCTTTTTCTTTGTTTTCCAGTAATGAGTTTGTTCTGAATGCTGATACCCTCAATATAAGTTCTGAAGGCACCGTATCCATTTTGTGGAAAAAGTTACCTCCTTCAATGTGGGAGGCCAATCAAGCAAATTGGGATTGGGCCGTCGAAGCATCAGTGCCTGCTACAGACCTCACTGTGAAAGGTGGTGATGATCGAAATCTGTCCCTTTATTTTGTGTTTTTGCCTCAAGAATATTTACCTGAATCGAGAGATAAACTGACTGATCTTCTCAATAATGAAAATGTACGTGTGTTGATGTACGTCTGGGGAGGGGATCACGATCGAGAAGAAGTGCTGCCTTCACCATATTTGGAAGAGTTTGGTAAAAGTATTATTTTACAAAGTGCGGGCACAGGCAGGGCCAGTGAGCAAGTTAACTTAGAAAATGACTTCCGTAGGGCATTTGGACACAATCCAGAAAAACTAGTTGGAATAGCTATCTCTGCAGACAGTGATGATACCCGTTCAACAATAATTTCCAGCATATCTAACTTGCAGGTAAATTAAAAAGTCTTCAAAAAGTTTTCAGCAAGTTGGTCAGTACCCACATGCGACATAACAAGTGTCGAACCTCAATAAGTGAGTAGCAGCTGATTCTTACCTGAGGTTTGTCACTGCTAGTAAGGCAGTTTGTGGCGGATCGACAGTGAGTTCGATTCCTATCTCACACACCAAAAATCAGTTAAAACTATGTAATATATGGGTAAATATTACCTTAGTTCACTATAATAAGGCGCATAGTTCACTATAATAAGGCGCATATTGGTTACTAATCTGGTAGTAATTCGTTGAGATGTATTTGGGCACCTGAATACAAAATTTACTCTTTATATGTTCAGCATTCATTAGTGTTGTTTGAGTCCAATCAGCGTTGCTCGGTCCGCGGTCTGTGGACCAACGGCAGAAGGGGTAATGTATTCTATCTAGTGCAATTGAGCCGCAGGTCCAAGGTCAGGGGGCCCTGTCGTAGGGCCCCGCGCCTCGAACCACGGGCCTTTAGTATTAGCCTTGTAAATTCATTCGGGCGTAATTTTGTTCAGAAGCCTTCTCTATTTACGCCTCAATTTCAAAATGAACCGAGCTGCTGCTCTCGATGAGTGGCGTCGATTATTCAGCGCATAGATTTATGCTGTGCGAGCAATCAGATGCTTGTTATGATTAAGTTGATAACACTTCATTTAATAATAAAGTCTGAACCTCACCGCTCATTTCGCACACTTTCTGTTCAGTTCTGCGCATTTCCTTAGAGAACGCGGTGGTCTATATTTTTGACAGAATGCAAAGGAGACTACGATGACTTTTCGACCTGTAGTGGAGACCACAAAAGCCCAACCTGCCATGGAGGGCGCTGGCGTGCATTTGCACCGTGTTTTTGGTTTTGGTGATACAATGCAAACTGATCCATTTTTGATGATGGATGATTTTCGTAATGATGTGCCTGCACATTACGAGCGCGGTTTCCCTTGGCATCCCCACCGCGGAATTGAGACGATTACCTACGTTCTCGAAGGCGAAGTCGCCCATGGAGATTCGCTTGGTAATAATGGTGTGTTGGGTGCCGGATCAGTGCAATGGATGACCGCAGGATCTGGAATTTTGCATCAAGAGATGCCGAAAGGGAATGCGGCCGGACAGATGCACGGGTTTCAGTTGTGGGCGAATTTGCCGTCTGCGCTGAAGATGACGGATCCACGCTATCAAGATATTACGGGCAATGATGTGCCGCAGATTATTGATGATGACGGTACGGTGGTGAAGATCATCACCGGTAACTTCTGGGGCAAAGCTGGCCCTGTTGATGGCATTGCGGCCGACCCGTTGTTCTTGGATGTGTCTATTCCGCCAAATGGGCGCAAGACTTTACCTGTAGATACTCGTGCTAATGCGTTTGCCTATGTCTTTGCCGGACAGGGAAGCTTTGTAGACGCGTCCACGCCCGTTGGTGTGCGCGTGGAGAAAGAGGTCGCAGGCGAAGAGCTGAACATCCGCGATATGACTGGCAACAGGACGTTGGTGCGTTTTGGTAATGGCGACGATGTGACTATACAGGCGGGGCCGGATGGTGTGCGATTTTTGTTGATTGCTGGCCGCCCTTTGCAGGAACCTGTCGCGTGGCATGGCCCGATCGTGATGAACACACAGGCCGAGTTGCAGCAAGCGATTCGTGATTTGCAGAATGGGAATTTTATCAAGGCCGCCCACTAGAACGTGTATACGCCCACGCAATTGCGTACATTTAACCCACCACGTTCTGTTGCTGCTTACACCCAGCGACATTCACTCCCGCCTGCCATTCTTGTAGCTAGAGTCGCTACATTGGCTGGGTGTGGGATTAGATCGGTTATGTGGTGTTGCATGTGTCAATTCCGATGGCCAGATGCCGACCAATCACTCTATTTGCTATTCTGTGGCTGTCTGGGGCGATTACTCCAAATGGTTCAACAGCATGGGATCAGATGATCCATTCTTCAAAGTTAATGACCTTATGCCATGACTGAGATGGACAACTACCTTCATCCAGCCAACGCCCATAAGCAACGCTGCCCTTGATTTTAGTCACTTTTGAGCACTGTCGTTGTCCATGATAACCTGCGCCCCAAAAGCTCTGAAGACCGGCACTGTTGTCTACCTTGAAGCAATCGTCTAAATATCAATGAAGAGCATCGATTACACATTTTTTGGTCGGCTTAGGGGGCATAAATGGTGCAAGAAGAGCAAATTCAAAACGCATTTCATGTATCGCAAAGTGCCATGGATGCTTTGCATAGCGGTACACACACTGCACCGTTTGATGTTTTGGGCCCCCACGTGATCGATGGTGATGTTTGGCTGACAACGTTCCATCCTGCGGTGGTAAGTGTTTGCGTCATTTACGATGGAATACGTACCAAATTAACCCGCATTCAGGGCGATATTTTTTCTGCTAAGATCCCTAACAAGCCTTATTCTCTCCGTATGCAGTATGCGGATGGTTCCGATCATACCACTGCTGATCCTTACTCTTTTGGTCCGGTTTTGACAGATCTTGACCATTACCTGATCGGGGAAGGCACGCATAAGCAGCTTTGGCGCGTCCTCGGTGCGAATGTCAAAACACATCAGAGCATGGCCGGTGTTCATTTTGCAGTTTGGGCACCCAATGCATTGCGTGTCAGCGTGGCGGGTGATTTCAATTCATGGGATGAACGTCGCCACATGTTGCGCCCATCGGGTCAATCAGGTGTGTGGGAAACTTTCATTCCCGGATTGACGGATGGTGCGTTGTATAAGTTCCACGTTGCGGGCGCAGACGGACAGGTGCGCATCAAGGCAGACCCCGTAGGTTTTGGATCACAACACCCGCCCGAACAAGCATCTGTGGTTCGCGATATTTCTGAATATGCGTGGACAGATGGCGACTGGATGAATGGGCGCGGAACGAAGGCGGACCGTAACCAACCCATGTCCACTTATGAGGTTCACCTGGGATCATGGCGCAGGCGTTATGATGATCACGGCAGATCCCTTTCGTACGAAGAACTGGCACGCGACCTCATCGGATATGTCACGTATATGGGCTTTACTCATATTGAACTGATGCCGGTTTCCGAATTTCCCTTCGATGGATCATGGGGTTATCAGCCTGTTGGTCTTTATGCTCCCACAATTCGGTTTGGCCCCCCTGACGCGTTCCGTGCGTTTGTGGATACGGCCCATGCCGCTGGGATCGGCGTCTTGCTAGACTGGGTCCCAGGTCACTTTCCCACGGATGCACATGGCCTGGCCCATTTCGATGGTACCGCGCTGTACGAACATGCGGACCCTCGTGAAGGCTTCCATCAAGACTGGAACACTTTGATACCGAATTATGGTCGACGTGAGGTCAAGAACTACTACGTCGCTAACGCCCTATACTGGTTAGAAGAATATCATCTGGACGGTCTACGCGTCGATGCCGTGGCGTCTATGTTGTACCGTGATTATTCACGCGACGCAGACAAATGGGTTCCGAACCAGGATGGCGGGCGTGAAAATTACGAAGCAATTGCATTTCTGCAGGAAATGAACGCGGCTGCCTATGGGCAGGATACCAATATTATGACTGTGGCCGAAGAAAGCACGTCTTTCCCCGGTGTGTCGCAGCCTGTGCATATCGGCGGTTTAGGGTTTGGATATAAATGGAACATGGGGTGGATGAACGACACTCTGCGGTACATGGAAACTGATCCAATCCATCGCAAGCATGATCATCATTTGATGACGTTTCCTTTAGACTGGGCTTTTTCTGAAAATTTTATATTGCCCATCAGCCACGATGAAGTGGTGCATGGCAAAGGGTCGATGATCAACAAGATGCCCGGCAATGACTGGGAAAAGTTTGCAAACCTGAGAGCGTATTACGCTTTCATGTGGACTCAACCGGGCAAAAAACTTTTGTTCATGGGATGCGAATTTGCCCAACCCGAAGAATGGAACCACGATTCGGAACTGAATTGGGGCGCAGCAGAACAGCCCGCCAACAGAGGTGTCCAGCGTTTGGTTCAGGATCTGAACCGTATGTACCGCGACACTCCATCACTTTATGTCAAAGATTGCGACCCTGACGGGTTTCAGTGGGTCTGCAATGATCCGGCCCAATCCGTCACTGCATATCTGCGCAAAGGCGGGGATGCTGATGTTTTGGTTGTCTGTAACTTTGCGGGCGTCGAACGGTCCGATTTTCGGATCGGCGTACCCTATGCAGGCAAGTGGTCGGAAATACTGAACACTGATTCCGCAATCTATGGCGGGGATGATCGCGGCAACATGGGGGAAAGTGTGACCCACAATCATGAACCCCACGAGTTTGATCAGTCGTTGTTTCTGACAATACCACCGCTTTCTGTCATCGTTCTGAAACACGATCCTTGTCAAAAAAATCAATAACGGAGTATTTTTCATGCGACCCAAACGTATCACCCAGAGAACCATGGCATTTGTGTTGGCAGGGGGACGTGGCAGTCGCTTGAAAGAACTAACAGATCTACGGGTGAAACCTGCTGTTCCTTTTGGTGGCAAGGCCCGGATAATCGATTTTGCACTATCCAATGCCGTGAATTCGGGCATTCGCAAGATTGCGGTGGCGACCCAGTACAAAGCCCACAGCCTGATCCGCCACACCCAAAGAGGGTGGAATTTCTTTCAGGCAGATCGCAATGAATTTTTGGATGTGTTGCCTGCGTCTCAACGGGACGGAACGGAAAATTGGTATAAGGGAACAGCAGACGCTGTGGCCCAAAACATAGACATCGTCGACAGTTATAATGTCGATTACATCATCATTCTTGCTGGCGATCATATCTATAAAATGGATTATGAAATAATGCTGCGTCAGCACGTTGATGCGGGTGCGGATGTCACAGTTGGTTGCTTGACGGTGCCACGCGACGAAGCGTCGGCCTTTGGAGTGATGGATACCGACAAAGACGGACGGATCATCAGTTTTCAGGAAAAGCCTTCTGACCCGCCGGGCACACCGGAAGATCCTAATGTCACGCTCGCTTCGATGGGAATTTATGTTTTTAATTGGGATTATTTGCGCAATTTGTTGCAAGATGATGCACACAATGAAGCGTCCAGCCACGATTTCGGGAGCGACTTGATCCCGCATATCGTTGAAAACGGCAAAGCAATCGCGCATCGATTTGACGAAAGCTGCGTTCGTGATGAAGCGGCACCTGTATATTGGAAAGATGTGGGAACGATTGATGCGTTTTGGCAGGCCCATGTTGATCTGACTGGCTTTACGCCGGAACTGGACCTTTGGGACAAAGATTGGCCGATCTGGACCTACAATGAAGCAGTTCCTCCGGCGAAGTTTATTCATAATGAACATGGTCGGCGCGGCACTGCTATATCGTCATTGATTGCGGGCGGCTGTGTGATTTCAGGTACTGAAGTGCGGAATTCTATACTGTTCACCAACGTAAACACGAATTCCTATGCTGTTCTTGACCATGCTGTGATCTTGCCCAGTGTTGTGGTCAACCGGTCCGCGATATTACGCAATGTGGTTGTGGATCGTGGGGTGATTATTCCCGAGGGTCTGGTTGTGGGCGAAGACCCGGTCGAAGATGCAAAGTGGTTCCGGGTCACCGATCGCGGCATTGCGTTGATCACCCAAGACATGCTGGACAAGCGGGCCGCGCAAAAATGACCAAGGTACTGTTTGTAGTTTCAGAATGCGCACCCTTGGTTAAAACTGGCGGTCTGGCGGATGTGGCGGGCGCGTTGCCCGCCGCATTGGCACAATATGATGTAAATGTGCGTGTCCTGTTGCCCGGCTATCGCACCGTCATGGCGCAGGTTCAGAAATCCAAACCGGTTGCGACGTACAATAACCTGTTTGGCAATTCTGCGGATGTGATCGCCTGTCAAATCGCGGGTGTCGATTTTCTAATACTGGATGCGCCGCATTTGTATGATCGCGATGGATCAATTTACGGGGACGCCACAGGGGCGGACTGGCCAGATAACCCAGAACGATTTGCAGCCTTGTGCAAGGTCGGGGCAGGGATCGCGGCGGGTGATTTGCCCGATTGGCAACCTGATATCGTACATGGCCACGATTGGCATGCGGGTCTTACGCCAGAATATTTGCGAAGAGCGGGGCTTGAGACGCCGTTTGTATTCACAATTCACAATATCGCATTTCATGGCAACGCCCCAGCGCAAAAGCTGGCAGATTTGAGCCTTGATGCGGATCGGTTCACGTCGGATCATTTTGAATTCTGGGGCCAGATATCAGCCTTAAAGGCTGGTCTGATGGGCGCTACAAAAATTAACACCGTTTCGCAAACCTATGCCGATGAATTGATGACGCCGGAATTTGGTCTTGGCATGGATGGCATTTTACAGGCGCGTCAGTCAGATATGTCGGGTATTGTGAACGGTATTGATTTGGACGCATGGAATCCGCAAACGGACCCAAATATTACGAAGTTTAAATCCCCCGCCGGCAAATCAAAAAACAAGACGGCCCTACAAAAGACGTTCGGACTGGGGAAAGCTGATGGTCCATTGTGTGTACTCGTGTCGCGATTGACCGAGCAAAAGGGTATCGATTTGCTGTTGGATGCATTACCTGCGCTGTTAGATAATGGCGGTCAATTGGCTCTTTTGGGATCCGGTGATCCTGCGCTCGAAGTTGCATTGTTAAAAGCTGCCGCGAAACATCAAAACCTGTCTGTCAAAATCGGATATAATGAAAAGCTGTCGCATCAGATGATGGCAGGTGGTGATGCAATCCTAGTGCCGTCACGTTTTGAACCATGTGGCCTGACCCAACTCTATGGTTTGCGCTATGGTACCGTGCCGTTGGTAGCGTTGACGGGTGGATTGGCGGATACGGTGATTAATGCATCTCCCGCTGCTATGGCGCGAAAAGTTGCGACCGGCATCCAATTTTTTCCAATCAATGCACATGCTTTTGCTAATGCGTTTAATCGGTTACTGACGCTGTATTCCGATAAAGATGTATGGCGCTCCATTCAACGCAATGCGATGAAGCAACCGGTAGGATGGGAAGCAGCCGCCCAAACATACAAAGATTTGTATGAATCTGTACTTTAATCACGATAGGCAACATGACATTTTCTAATATCATTGCAGGAAAGGCATCCCCATTGGGTGCCACCCTAGACCCCGATGGGGTGAACTTTGCCGTGTTTTCTCGCCATGCCACAACGGTAACTTTGTGCTTATTCGATAGCGCGGGGATCGAGGTTCGCCAGATTGTTTTGCCTGAAAGACAAGGTCATGTCTGGCATGGTTATATCCCCGGACTTAGAAAGGGGCAGCAGTACGGTTTCCGGATGGACGGCCCGTATAAGCCAGAGCAAGGTCACAGGTTCAATCATAACAAACTGCTGATTGATCCCTATGCTAAGCAACTGACCGGGCACCCCACGTGGAATGATGCGTTGTTCAGTTATCAACCGGGCCATAAGAACAAAGACCTCAGTTTCAACAAACAGGACAGTGGACCATATATGCCGCGTAGCGTGGTTGTTGATCCGTATTTCGATTGGGGCACAGTGACGGCCCCGGGTCATCATTTGAAAGACACCATTGTTTACGAGGCTCATGTTAAAGGGTTGACCGCAGGGCATCCAAGGATTCCAAGTCCTGGAACCTATGCGGCCATGGCGTCTGATCCAATGTTAGAACACCTGAACAAATTGGGAGTTACGGCGGTGGAGCTGTTGCCTGTTCAGGCTTTCATGAACGACAAGTTTTTACTGGATCGAGGGCTCACGAATTACTGGGGGTACATGACTTACGGCTTTTTTGCCCCTGACCCGCGTTACATGAAGGGGGGCGATATTGCTGAGTTTCAGCAAATGGTCCGCCGTTTTCATTCTGCTGATATCGAAGTGATTCTGGACGTCGTTTACAACCATACTGCCGAAGGGTCCGAACTGGGTCCGACGCTGATGTTCCGTGGTTTGGACAATGCCAGCTACTACCGCCTACACGAAAACCGGCGCTACTATACTGATGATTCCGGTTGCGGGAACACGCTGGATTTTGAAAACCCGTTTGTCATCCGTCTTGTGATGGACAGCTTACGGTACTGGGTCGAAGTCATGAAGGTCGATGGCTTCCGGTTTGATTTGTGTTCCACCCTGGGACGCACCGCACGCGGGTTTGAACGCGATGGCCCGTTTTTTCGCGCCATCGGGCAGGACCCTGTGCTCAACAAGGTCAAGTTGATTGCTGAACCGTGGGACATTGGCCCAGGCGGGTATCAATTGGGGGCCTATCCGTCGCCGTTTTTGGAATGGAATGATAAATACCGCGACGACACCCGAGAATTTTGGCGCAGGGGCAGTGGTACGTTTACGCGTATGGCTGAACGTTTGGTAGGATCTGCACCCTATTTTGACCATGATGGGCGGCGCGCGAACAGTTCATTGAACTTTGTGACTGCTCACGATGGATTTACGCTGCAAGATACGGTCAGCTATAATAGTAAACATAATCTGGCCAACGGCGAAGACAACCGCGATGGCCATTCCAACAACCAGTCGGACAATATGGGCGTTGAAGGTCCGACTGATGATCCCGCCATCCGTGCGGCCCGTCAACAGCGCAAGCGAAACTTGATCACGACACTTATGCTGTCGCAAGGCACGCCGATGATCTTGGCCGGTGACGAGTTGGGGAATTCGCAGCAGGGTAACAATAATGCCTATTGCCAGGACAGTGAAATCGGCTGGGTTGATTGGTCGGGCATCGACGAAGAGTTTTTGGAGTTCTGCCAGCAGGCTATTTTTCTACGCAGGTCACACCCGATCCTGCGCCAGACGCGGTTCTTGCATTCACGTCAACGCAAATATGATGGGGAATCCGATCTGTTCTGGCGACGCGCTGATGGAAAGCCAATGCAGGAATCAGATTGGGACAATTCTGATCTAGGAACTTTGATTGTGGAACTCCGCACCGCTGCAGGATCGCCGACTTACGTAAATCGCCAACGCGCAATGCTGGTCGTTCTGAACCGTGGTCCTGCGGTTGAAGTGATCCTGCCGGGTTTGCGCGAAGGTGATATCTGGACGCGTAGTTTTGATACTGCGCACAATCAGTCCTTAGACGGCACGTATATTGATGCGGACAGCATTGTCGTGTTCACCAATGAGGCTGATGCGACATAACGTAAAACCCACCCTTGACCGACGGAGATTACACCATGCCAATGCAAACTGTTCGAACGACTGCCATCGAAGGTCAGAAACCCGGAACCAGTGGATTGCGTAAAAAGACGGCGGTATTCCGATTGCCTCATTTTCTGGAAAATTATGTACAATCAACTTTTGATGGAATAGGTGGCATCGAAGGAAAGACGTTGGTCGTGGGCGGTGATGGTCGCTTCTTTAACGACGATGCGATCCAGATCATTTTGCGGATGGCATCGGCAAATGGGGCCGTCCGGTGTATTGTGGGGCAAGACGGCATCCTTTCTACACCCGCGGCGTCTCATTTGATCCGCCTGTTAGAATCTGACGGTGGGCTAATCCTATCGGCCAGTCACAATCCTGGCGGGCCAGACGCAGACTTCGGATTAAAGTATAATGGCAAAAACGGCGGACCAGCGTCGGAGGCCATAACGGACAAGATTTTCGCCCGAACCCAAACGATAGATTGTTACAAGATTGTCGCCGCAGACAATATAGACCTGTCAACGCTTGGCACGCTGCATATCGAAGGCATGGCGGTGGAGATCGTCGACCCTGTTTCTGATTATGCAGCCTTGATGGAAACAATTTTTGATTTCGATAAAATCCGCGCGTTGTTCGCGGGTGGGTTCACCATGTGCTTTGACGCAATGCATGCCGTCACTGGACCTTATGCGCATACTATTCTGGAAGACATGTTGGGGGCAGATAAAGGAACTGTAATCAATGGTTTGCCTCGTTCTGATTTCGGCAAAGGTCATCCTGATCCCAACCCAATTTGGGCAAAGGAACTGATGGACAAAATGTATAGTGGGGATGCCCCAGATTTTGGGGCAGCGTCCGACGGGGATGGCGATCGCAATATGATCGTGGGACCTGGTACCTATATTACACCGTCTGACAGCTTGGCCCTGTTGACTTTCAAGGCGCATTTGGCCCCTGCTTATCGAGCTGGGTTATCGGGTGTGGCGCGATCCATGCCCACATCGCGCGCTGTAGATCGCGTGGCCGAAGGGCTAGGCATTCCCTGTTTTGAAACACCCACTGGATGGAAATTTTTTGGAAATCTGTTGGATGCAGGTAAAGTCACACTGTGTGGCGAAGAAAGTGCAGGTACCGGGTCTGATCACGTTCGTGAAAAAGACGGGCTATGGGCTGTGTTACTTTGGCTGAACATTTTGGCAGAAACAAAGACGTCTGTAACCGGTTTGATGACAGATTTGTGGGCGACGTACGGACGCTATTATTATTCTCGTTTGGATTATGAAAATGTGGATAGCGATAAAGCCATGCAGTTATTTGCCTCTCTGCGAGCAAAACTTGGCGATTTATCGGGTCAAAACGTTGGCGATCTTGAAGTCGAAAATGCAGACGAGTTTGAATATTTGGATCCTGTGGACGGATCAACTTCAGCCGGCCAAGGCTTGCGCGTTTCATTTATAGGGCAGTCGCGCGCTGTGTTCCGTTTATCTGGTACCGGAACCAGTGGTGCCACAATCCGAATTTATCTGGAACAGCTGCAAACGGATGCAAATCACCTGGATGATGATCCAACGCAGGTGCTGCACCCGGTTCGGGATGCAGCTTTGGAACTGTCAGATCTGGCTGCAATCACCGGCCGCACGAAACCCGATGTGATAACGTGACCTAAATAACCGCCATGTCACTGTGGGTCAGATAAGCAAACCCGTTGCCATCCAAAGTTAGGGTGGAACTATTGATGGATGCGCTTGACCCACAGATGATATCAGCCGCACCTATCAACGAAATGATGTGCTTGTCTTTGGACAGGTTGAAGACGCAGGTGATATGTTCAGCACCCAGCGTACGGGTGAATGCCAACAAGGGTTCCGCCAACGTGATGAAACGCGTCGAACCATGCGAGAGAACAGAGCTGTTTTTGCGAAACGCAATCATGGATTTGTAGAATACCATAATGCCGTCATCGAGTTGTTGTTCAACTGCATTTGCGGTTTGCGGTGGTTTTACCGGTAACCATGGAACGCTATTGGAAAACCCTGCATTCGCTGCGTTCGCGTCCCAAACCATCGGTGTGCGGCATCCGTCACGCCCTTTGACAGCTGGCCAATACCGAATGGCGGGGGGGTCGGTCAGTTCTTCGAACACCAATTCGGTCTCGGTCTGCCCAAGCTCTTCGCCCTGATAGATTCCAATCGTACCTTCGAACGACATTAACATTGCGCAGGCTAGACGTGCCATCGCGTCTTCGGAAACGGAATAACCTCCCCAACGGGACACCTGCCGTGGCACATCATGGTTGCTGAACGACCAATAGGGATGGCCGTCGGGTGCGCCTTCTTGAAAACCTTCGATGCAATTGCGGAAATGCTCGGCGTTGAAATCGGGCCCCAACATCGCAAAGCTGTAGGCCATGTGCAGACGGTCGGTACCTTGCGTGTATTCGCCCATAATCTCGATTGATCGTCGTCCCATTTCACCAACTTCGCCGACCATCATGATATCTTCGTACTGATCGGTCAGCGCACGCAGGCGTTCCAGAAATTTCAAATTCTCGGGGCGTGTTTTATTATAAATGTTGTTTTGCATCCCGTACAAATCGGTCGCCATGACCTGAGGTGCTGCCTGTGCAGGTGGGTTAGACCGTAGTTTCTCATCGTGGAAATAGTAGTTTACGGTGTCTAATCTGAAGCCGTCCAATCCACGATCCAACCAAAACTTACAGGTGTCCAGAATGGCATCCACCACATCGGGGTTGTGAAAATTCAGATCAGGCTGTGAGGCAAGGAAATTATGCAAATAATATTGTCCCCGCTGTGGGTCAAATTCCCAAGCTGGACCACCGAAATGGCTGTGCCAGTTTGTAGGCGGTGAACCATCTGGCTGCGGATCAGCCCAAACGTACCAGTCCGCTCTGTCATTTTGGCGGCTCCGACGAGATTGTTTGAACCAGGCATGCTGATCTGACGTATGTGATAGGACCTGATCAACAATCACCTTCAACCCACGTGCATGGGCACCTGCAATCAGATCGTCAAATGCCGCCAAATCTCCGAACAATGGATCGACAGACAAGTAGTCGGATACATCGTACCCCATATCCGCTTGGGGGGATGCAAAGATTGGCGATAGCCAAATGCAATCCACACCTAGGTTGGCAATATGGTCCAACCGATGAGTGATACCCGCAAGATCACCTATCCCGTTTCCAGTGCTATCCTGATACGAACGTGGGTAAACTTGATATATAACGGCGCTGCGCCACCATTCTTTCATTAGAAATCCCTTCTATTTTCTCCTTCTTAGATGGAATATTCTATAGGGTACATGGTTCAATTTCCCTATGCAAAGCTGGAACAATTCTCTGCTTGTCTCCGTTATTGATCTGCAAATCCAAGACGAATATTCGCTTTTGATCGGCTACAGAAACTTAATGGGTATTGAATGTGTCAAGGTTTGAATCACCTATGAAAATACGCTAACCTGCAAATTGCCATCGCTGTAGCACAATAATCATTTGGTCAGCTTTGAATGCGTTTGTACTTGCAGAAGTAGCCTCAGAGGAAATACCGTAAGCCTCCTCAAACTTGCAATCAAGACAAGCTATCTTGGTCGCATCGTATGTCACGGTCCGTCCGTTACACACTGGGCAAATGGCCTGAACATCATCGTTGAACATAATGGAACTTTTCTTTGCATTTATAGGTTTTATTATTTTAGTGGATGACCCTAAAGGCTCTCCACATGATAAGCTATTGACTTGTTATCCAAACAAGGCAGAGTTATCAAATGTATGGGGAATTTTATGAAAAAATCGATATATATTTTAAATCTTGGACTTTTCATTTTTGGTTGGACCATTCCTGCCACTGCTCAGAATGTTCCCCAAACAGAAGACCTAGCTGGATCAGTGGTAGCTCATAACAAGTCTCGATTGTCTTATGAGGCTCGAGGCTGCATCACAGGGTTGTCGAAAATAGCAGTAAAAACTGGTACGACTACCGCAGGGCAAATGTTAGTAGAGCTTGATAACCGTACTGCTAAGTTAGCAGTTAGGACTGCCCAAGCAAGAGTGAATGATCTTGAAGATGCACTAAGTGAAGCCGATTTTGCGATTGATGTTGCCAAGTCAAATGTAACAAGAGTGAATGAAGAACGAAATTTTGTTAAAAAAGAATTTGAACGCACACGTGTGCTATTCAAACGTGGCTTAGTTAACGAAACAGCATTGGAAGTTGTCGAACGCAGTAAGCTGAATGCGACATTCGCTGTTGAACGGTCGGAGGAAGAACTTACGCGTACCGTGGCAGCTAGATTGCGTGCTAAAACTGCTTTGGAAATTGGTGAATTGGACGTCCTAGGCCGTGAATTAGAGCTTGAATCATTGACAGTAAATTCGCCGTTCGATGGTGTATTGTTAAATTTTGAACCCAAAATTGGTGATTGTGTTTTAGCGGGAGCATTGGTGGCGCAAATCTATGCTCCAACTGAAAAGAATGTAGAGACATTTCTCTTTGTTAACCAATTGGTTGATACAGTGGAGGGTGGAGTTACTGTCGGCACAGAAGTAAATGTAAAACGCGTGAACGGGGAAACTTGCCCGGGAGTTTTTTCGCTAATTAGCACAGAGGCGGATTTGGAGTCTCAGCACGTAAAAACAACTATTGAGTTAGCTGCATCATGCGCACCAAATATGTTTTTAAACGAATTTGTTGGGATAGAAATTTTGCCAATCGATCGCTGAGCTTCAGAAAATGTCAAATAATATTTTGATGGCAATTGTAGGCTTGTTTGACATAGCAAGGCCATTTTTTTGAAACAAGCCAAATAGTTGTTGAAAGACACTTGCGTTTAGAATCTCTTGGGTATTCCTCCATGTTGTTAGTTATTTAATGTTCGTGGCTGGCAACGCTAGTACATTGGGCAGTTGGTAGGTGGGTAATCAAAACTGCATTGCACTAATTACACTTTTCATAGCTCCCACAGTGGAAATTGATAAGTTGGACTTACCTGTCAATTCGTAGACCTGTTGGAGAGCCAAGTGGAATATTATAATTTATTAATGACTGTTATTTATTAGTTTAAGATATATTTATCATCATATTGAATTTTATAGATTTTTGTCTCTATTCCATTACTAGAACCTACTAATTTGCAGAACACTAGATCAACACGACAGGTCTCGAATGAGACCTCCTAGAAGTCCATCTTACCTCCTGAAGTTTACTTTTGGGTCGGTAATTTAATGAAGACTCTAGCCCAAATACATCTCAACAAATTACTGACCAATATGCGCCTTATTGCAGTGAGCTAAGGTACGCCGTATCCAATGATTGCAGAGTGTTAACTGATTGTTGGTGGATGAGATAGTAGCCGAGCTCACTGTCGATCGGCCACTACCCTCTACTATGGCTTAGTACCCTATTCTTATCATGGAAATTTCGGCTGCAAACTAATTCATTGGATACATCGGACTGCTTTTTGATCATCAAATGCAACGCTGTAGACATCTACATGCTAACAGCCTAAGTTCTGCTCAACACGTATATTTGGGTAAGAATATGATCAAAAAAATCACAATTACTGCTGTATCAGCTACTTTGATGGCTTCAACTGCATTTGCAGGTGGACACTGTTCAGCTGGCAAGACTTTGACCGAGGGAAAGTTGACCATTGCAACTGGTAACCCTGCTTATTTCCCCTGGGTTCTTGATGATGCTCCCGAAAGTGGTCAAGGCTTTGAAGCCGCAGTGGCATATGCTGTAGCCAGCGAGATGGGGTTTGCAAATACCGATGTGGTTTGGGTGCGTTCGTCATTTGACGAAGCTATCCAGCCGGGTGCAAAGAATTTTGATTTCAACATGCAGCAATTTTCTATCACGTCAGAACGTGATGAAGTGGTCGATTTTTCGGCCCCTTATTTTATCGCACCAATGGCGGTTCTTGTTGGGCCGGGTGCTGTCGACACTGCGCCATCCATGGCAGCGCTTAAAGAGCTGAAATGGGGGGCATCTGGGTCTCATACATCAGTGCAGAAGTTGATGAACGAGATTGTCCCGACAAGCGATCCGCTTTTGTATGGTGATAACGCTGATATTAATGCTGCGATTGCAGCAAACCAGATTGATGCGGCGCTGTTTGATCTTCCAACGGCCTTATTCTTGAGTGCTGTTATGATCGAGGGATCAAAGGTTATTGGACAATTCTCTGTCGACGAATCTGAAGGTGGGGATCAATTTGGTATGTTGCTCGAAGATGGTAACCCATTGAAAGCCTGCATCGATGACGCACTGGCTGTAATGACATCCAATGGCACTTTGGCTGGTATTGAATCCATTTGGCTGCAGGACACCACTGGTGTTCCATTGATCAAGTAAACATGAGCAAAACTGAGGCGGCGGTATTAACCCGTCGTGCATCTTTCGAGCAACGCCAAAGGAGACGATCCATCGTGATCGCCACAACAAGCACTGTGTTGGTGCTTGTTGCTTTAATTGTTCTTGTCCCCATGACCCCAGGTTGGGAAAAAGTTCAAAAGAGCTTTTTTAACGGTCCGATTTTAATCAAAACATTTCCCAAACTGATCGAGGCGTTCAAGCTTAACGTGATGATCTTTTTGTGGTCAGCTCCGATGATCGCAATTTTGGGTTTGCTGGTTGCTTTGGCACGTAATGCAAAATCACCAGCGATGTTCCCACTACGTATTTTAGGTGCAACGTTTACAGATGTGTTTCGTGGGGTTCCCGTGATTTTGACGGTTTATCTGATCGGGTTTGGGATTCCGGGCCTTGGCTTGCCGCGTCCTTGGAACTCCCCATATATCTGGGGATCCATAGCGTTGATCTTAACGTACTCAGCTTACGTAGCAGAGATTTTTAGGGCAGGGATCGACAGTGTCCATCCGAGTCAACGCGCTGCCGCATTGTCGCTAGGCCTGTCAGAACAGCAGGTAATGCGTGAAGTTGTTTTGCCCCAAGCTGTCCGGAATGTTGTCCCCTCACAAATGAACATGTTGATTGCACTTCAGAAAGACGTGTCGCTTCTAAGCTTCATTGGTCCAGTTGAGATTTTCAGGCAAGCTGGGGTCTTCAAATCGTTGATGGCTAATTTCACCCCTTATGTTGGTGCCGCGATCATTTTCTTGCTCGTGACTATACCTGCAACGCGTTACGCAGATTATTTGATGGAACGCCAATCGCGGGAACGTAGCTGATGGCAAAACTCAAATTGCGTAATGTTGTGAAACGCTTTGGTGATATCACGGTATGTAATGGCGTCAATTTGGACGTTGATGATGGTCAAATGGTTTGCTTGATCGGTGCCTCTGGGGCTGGGAAGTCCACCCTGTTGCGGTGTATAAACTTGTTGGAACACACCGAAGATGGTGAGATCTTTTTAGACGGCGAAGATATCGCAGTTCCCGGTTTAAATCCGCAAGCAGCACGCAAAAAGATTGGGATGGTTTTTCAGAACTTCAATCTGTTTCCGCATATGACCGCGTTAGAAAACGTGATGTTGGCACCGAGGCGCGTCTATAAGAAGTCGCGCACAGACATTGAGGCAGAGGTTGTCTCGCTGTTCAACCGTTTTGGATTGGCGGATAGGATGGAAAACTACCCTGATCAGCTTTCTGGGGGGCAACAACAACGTGTGGCAATCATACGTGCACTGGCGATGCGCCCTGAGGTTATCTTGTTTGATGAGATTACTTCAGCGCTTGATCCACAGCTTGTAGGCGAAGTATTGGATGTGTTGTTGGAGTTAAAAAAACAGGGCATGACCATGGTATTGGCGACCCATGAAATGCAATTTGCGCGTCAGACTGCTGACAAAATTTGTTTTCTAAAAGATGGTGAGATAATCGAAGAAGGCCCACCTGATCAAATTTTTGATGCTCCCACTCAGGCCGCTACCAAGGAATTTCTAATGCGGGTCCTTAAATAGGGATTGCCGGTCTAAGGGCCTGTTCGACTTGCATCACCATTAACATGTTCCTTGTTCAGCTCTTATTAACCAAACAAGCTCTATTTAGGGGCAACCGTGATTATGTGGATTGCAGATGGTTAACAAGTTACTTGCAGTGTTCTCTTTTTGGTCTTATGGAACATAATAGGAACATAAATGAAATACCCTGATGATAGGTGAGGCAATCATTGCCGCCACATCATGGGTGTGACACTAAGGGATGAACGCAATGGCAACGGCAGATCTTTTAACTATGACAGACAAAAAATCAGCAGATAAGCAAAAGGCGCTAGACAGCGCATTGGCACAAATCGAACGCCAGTTTGGCAAAGGCTCGATCATGAAATTGGGCGCAGAAGGTGCCGTTCAAGACATCGTAGCCAGTTCAACTGGTTCCCTTGGGTTGGACATTGCATTGGGCATAGGCGGCCTACCAATGGGGCGGATCATTGAGATCTATGGCCCTGAATCATCGGGAAAAACCACGCTGACACTGCATTGTATTGCAGAACAGCAGAAGAAAGGCGGCGTATGCGCATTTGTGGATGCTGAGCACGCACTTGACCCACAATACGCGAAAAAACTTGGCATCGATATCGATGAGTTACTGATTTCACAGCCTGATACAGGTGAGCAAGCGCTTGAAATTACTGACACGTTGGTGCGCTCTGGTGCGGTAAACATGGTTGTTGTGGACTCGGTTGCTGCTTTGACGCCGAAATCAGAACTTGAAGGTGATATGGGCGACAGCTCTGTTGGTGTTCAGGCACGCCTTATGTCTCAGGCTATGCGTAAACTGACAGGTTCTATCAGCCGTTCTAACTGCATGGTTATTTTCATCAACCAAATCCGTATGAAAATCGGCGTCATGTTTGGCTCTCCTGAAACGACTTCAGGCGGCAATGCGCTAAAGTTCTATTCATCTGTTCGTCTAGATATTCGCCGTATTGGCGCTTTGAAGGACCGTGAAGAAGTGATAGGCAACGCTACACGTGTTAAAGTCGTTAAAAACAAAGTGGCAGCACCGTTCAAGAAAGTTGAATTCGACATCATGTATGGCGAAGGCATTTCAAAAATGGGAGAACTGCTTGATTTGGGCGTTGTAGCAGGCATCGTTGACAAATCAGGTGCTTGGTTCAGCTATGGTGATGAACGACTTGGGCAAGGGCGTGAAAACTCTAAAGTCTTCTTGAAAGAGAACGAGAGCATCGCACTAGAGATCGAAGATAAAATCCGCGCATCGCACGGCTTGGATTTCGACATACCAGAGCGCGAGAAAAAAGAGGATGATGGCGTTCTAGAAGGTTAAGATCTTGTTCTTCGACCAATTTGGGTCACGAATAGAATGATAAGGCGTCCCAGAGTGGGGCGCCTTGTTGCATTCTATGGCCTGTGCACTGTGGACAGTTGTTGGGTGGGGCGGTATTTCTGATCCTAACAGACTAATAACGCAATATTTGCCATAAGGCGCACGACATATGCCCACGTTAAATGATATCCGCTCGACCTTCTTGAACTACTTTGAAAAGCAGGGGCACCAAATCGTGCCTTCCAGCCCATTGGTGCCGCGCAACGATCCAACGTTGATGTTCGTTAACTCTGGTATGGTGCAGTTCAAAAACCTGTTCACAGGCGTTGAAACTCGCGACTATAGCCGCGCAACATCTGCGCAAAAATGCGTACGTGCTGGCGGCAAGCACAACGATCTGGACAACGTGGGCTACACCGCACGTCATCACACGTTCTTTGAAATGCTTGGTAATTTTAGCTTTGGCAATTACTTCAAAACGGAGGCCATTCCGTTTGCTTGGGAATTGCTGACAAAAGAATTCGACATCCCAAAAGACCGGCTGTTGGTGACCGTTTATCACACCGATGACGAAGCTGCGAACATGTGGAAGAAGGTTGCAGGTCTTTCTGATGACCGGATCATTCGCATTCCGACAGATGATAACTTCTGGCGTATGGGCCCAACAGGTCCATGTGGTCCATGTACTGAAATTTTCTTCGACCACGGCGATCACATTTGGGGCGGCCCTCCCGGTTCCCCTGAGGAAGACGGCGATCGTTTTATTGAAATTTGGAACCTTGTGTTCATGCAGAACGAACAGTTCGCTGACGGCAGTATGGTTCCGCTGGATATGCAGTCTATTGACACCGGCATGGGCCTTGAGCGAATTGGTGCGCTTTTGCAAGGCAAGCACGACAACTACGATACTGACCTGATGCGCAACTTGATCGAGGCCAGTGCGGATGCCTCCAGCTCTGATCCGGATGGACCGGGCAACACGCATCACCGCGTTATTGCCGACCACCTGCGGTCGACATCATTCCTGATGGCCGATGGTGTTATGCCGTCAAACGAGGGCCGTGGTTATGTGCTGCGCCGCATCATGCGCCGCGCCATGCGTCACGCGCATCTTTTGGGTGTCAAAGACCCGATGATGCACCAGCTGGTACCAGCCTTGGTTCAACAAATGGGCGCGGCTTATCCTGAGTTGGGTCAGGCGCAGTCCTTGATCACAGAAACCCTGCATCAAGAAGAAACACGTTTCAAACAGACGTTGGATCGTGGTTTGAAATTGCTGGATGACGAAGTTGAAGGTTTGGCTGAAGGTGCTGATCTTTCTGGTGCGTCTGCATTTAAACTGTATGACACATATGGTTTCCCACTTGATTTGACCCAAGATGCATTGCGCGAAAAGGGTCGTGGTGTGGACACTGTCGGCTTTGACACTGCTATGGCAGAGCAAAAGGCTAAGGCGCGCGCGGCGTGGTCTGGGTCTGGTGAAGCGGCAGATTCGACCGTTTGGTTTGACGTGGTGGACGAGTCCGGCACGACTGACTTCCTTGGCTATGACACTGAAACAGCTGAAGGCCAGATTGTTGGCTTGGTTTCTGATGGTGCTTTGGTTGACGCCGTTGAAACAGGTGGCGAGGTTCAGATCGCTTTGAACCAAACATCGTTTTACGCTGAAAGCGGTGGACAAGTCGGCGACACAGGCGTGATCCGCACGGAAAGCGGAACGGCCCGTGTAACGGATACCCGCAAGTCAGCTGGCGTGTTTATCCACATTGCGACAGTCGAAAAAGGTAGCATTACCAAAGGACAGGCGGCTGTTCTAGATGTTGATAACGCCCGTCGTACATCCATTCGTGCCAACCATTCTGTGACCCACTTGTTGCACGAAGCGCTTCGCGTTGCCTTGGGTGATCATGTGGCCCAACGTGGATCGTTGAATGCAGCCGATCGTCTGCGGTTTGATTTCAGTCACTCAAAAGCCCTAAGTGTTGAAGAACAGCGCAAGGTTGAGGCAGAGGTAAACGCCTACATTCGTCAGAATACCACCGTTGAAACACGCATCATGACGCCAGACGATGCGCGTGATCTGGGGGCGCAGGCTTTGTTCGGTGAAAAATATGGCGACGAAGTTCGTGTTGTGTCTATGGGTACCCAAGCCGGATCAGGCAAAGGGGCCGATGGTCAGACCTATTCACTTGAGTTGTGCGGCGGTACGCATGTGCGCCAAACGGGCGATATTGGTGCCTTTGCATTGCTCAGCGATAGTGCGTCCAGTTCCGGTGTGCGCAGGATCGAGGCGCTGACAGGTGCGGATGCGATCGCGTATTTACGTGGCCAAGATAAGTTGCTGGCCGACACTGCGGCTGAGTTGAAAACTGCCGTTTCGGATGTGCCTGTTCGGGTCAAAGCGTTGATGGACGAGCGCAAAGTCCTGGCTAATGAAGTGGCACAGTTGCGCCGTGAACTCGCGATGTCTGGCGGTGCTGCTGCGCCCGCTGAGGCGGAAGACGTGAACGGCGTGGCCTTCCTTGCACAATCATTGACTGGTGTGACGGGTAAAGACCTGCCAGCTCTGATTGACGAGCATAAAACACGTATCGGCTCAGGTGCTGTTCTGTTGATCGCGGATGCAGACGGCAAGGTGGCTGTGGCTGCTGGTGTTACTGCGGATAAGACTGACAGCGTCAGTGCTGTCGATCTGGTAAAGGTGGCAGTCGCCGAATTGGGCGGTAAAGGCGGCGGCGGTCGTGTGGATATGGCCCAAGGTGGGGCCAAAGATGCAACAAACGCAGAAGCAGCAATCAACGCGGCTAAGGCCATCATCAAAGGATAAGTATCATGGGCGCACTTTGGATCGCACACGTCACCGTCACCGATGAAGAGGCGTATAAAAAATACGCCGCTGGCGCGACGGTTGCCATTGCAGAGCACGGCGGTGAATTTATCGCGCGTGCGGGTCGCTTTGTTCAGCTAGAGGGCAAAGAACGTCCGCGCAACGTGGTAGCAAGGTTCCCAGACGTTGAAACGGCAGAGAAATGTTATCAATCAGACACATATCAAGCTGCACTGGAGTTTGCTCGAGAGGCATCAGAGCGAGAGCTGATGATTATCGAAACCACTGAATAATAAAAATGAAAGGGCGCTCCAATTTGGAGCGCCCTAATTCGTCAAGCTGTTGAAGGTTGGGACATATTCGCCCCAACCTTCGAATTCAATTTAACCAGCTTTTGCCATGCGCTTACGCTCGTTCGGATCCAAGTAACGCTTACGCATCCGAATGTTGTTTGGCGTAACTTCTACCAACTCATCGTTGTCGATGTAGGCGATAGCCTCTTCGAGCGACAATGTGATTGGCGTAGTCAACTTAACGGCTTCGTCTGTACCGGACGCACGAACGTTGGTCAGTTTCTTACCTTTAAGCGGGTTCACTTCCAGATCGTTTTCACGGCTGTGCTGACCAATGACCATGCCTGTGTAAACTTCTGTTTGTGCACCGATCATCATTCTGCCGCGATCTTCCAAGTTCCACAACGCAAACGCCACTGCTGTGCCGTTTTCCATTGAGATAAGAACGCCTTGACGACGACCAGGGATAGTACCTTTGTGTGGTGCCCATGCGTGGAACACACGGTTCATAACGCCAGTACCGCGGGTGTCTGTTAGGAACTCGCCGTGGTAACCGATAAGGCCACGTGATGGTACGTGAGCCACGATGCGGGTTTTGCCTACACCGGCTGGCTTCATCTCAACCAATTCACCTTTGCGCACACCAGTGATCTTTTCGATAACTGCGCCGGAGTATTCGTCATCAACGTCGATTGTGGCTTCTTCGATCGGCTCCATACGAACGCCATCGATTTCTTGGAACAAAACCTGTGGACGTGAGATCGAAAGTTCAAAGCCTTCGCGACGCATATTTTCAATTAAAACACCCATCTGCAATTCGCCGCGACCCGCAACTTCAAACGCGTCACCACCTGGTGTGTCGCTGATTTTAACAGCAACGTTTGATTCTGCTTCTTTCATCAGACGGTCACGGATGACACGTGATTGAACTTTTTTACCGTCACGACCCGCAAGTGGGGAGTCGTTGATGCCAAAAGTCACAGTAATGGTTGGTGGATCGATTGGCTGTGCTTCGATCGCATCATTCACAGATGCATCTGCCAATGTGTCCGCAACGGTTGCTTTGGTCATACCAGCGATGGATACGATATCGCCCGCTTCAGCTAAGTCGATTGCAGTTTGTTCTAGACCACGGAAGCCCAAGATTTTTGTGCAACGGAAGTTTTCAATCAATGTGCCATCGCGTGACATTGCTTTGATCGTTTGACCGGCTTTCAAAGTACCTGTCTCAACGCGACCTGTAAGCAAGCGGCCCAAGAATGGGTCACCACCAAGTGTTGTTGCAAGCATTGTGAATGGCTTGTCTGTCTCAGTAATTTGAGCAGGGGATGGAACGTGCTCAAGGATTAGGTCAAATAATGCGTCTAGCCCATCACGTTTGCCGTCCAGCTCCATGTCAGCCCAACCATTACGGCCCGAAGCATACATTGTTGGGAAATCAAGTTGGTCGTCTGTTGCGTCCAAGTTGGCGAACAGATCGAAACACTCGTTCAAAGCGCGATCAGGCTCAGCGTCTGATTTGTCTACTTTGTTCACAACAACGATTGGACGTAGGCCCAATTTCAATGCTTTGGATGTCACAAACTTTGTTTGTGGCATTGGGCCCTCAGCCGCATCTACCAACAAAACAACACCGTCAACCATGGACAGAATACGTTCTACTTCGCCACCAAAGTCAGCGTGGCCTGGCGTATCAACGATATTGATACGTGTGCCTTTCCACTCAACTGAAGTCGGCTTGGCAAAAATAGTAATGCCGCGCTCGCGCTCTAGGTCATTGCTGTCCATAGCGCGCTCAGTCGTCGCTTGGTTTTCACGGTATGTACCGGATTGTTTCAACAGTTCGTCAACAAGTGTCGTTTTGCCGTGGTCAACGTGTGCGATAATCGCGATATTGCGAATGTCCATATTTCTAGCCTCTCGTGCGTTTGGGGGCGCTTAACGTGCCACGGCGCAGAAAGCTAGGGGGAAATGCGTATCCCTAGTGGCTAGTGGTGTTGGAAAACATCTGAATGACAACAATGCCCGCAATAATGAGGGTTAACCCAGCAATAGCGGCTGCATCTAACCGCTGCCCGAAGATCACAAAGCCGATGATCGTGATGGTCATGATCCCAAGGCCTGACCACAATGCGTATACAATCCCTACGGGCATGTATTTAAGTGTTAATCCTAGAAAATAAAACGCCCCCATATAGGCAACAATAGCTATGAGCGTTGGCCAAGGACGTGTGAACTGCTGGCTAGCTTGAAGGGCCGTCGTGCCGATAGTTTCCATCACAACTGCGACAAATAGGATGATATACTGCATTTACGGCCTTTCGGGCATTTGAAGTACTGTGGCCCAGCACTTTGGTGCCGTCTACCTCAAAGCGTCAAAGTGGTGCTGTCTTTAATTTCTTCCATCACAAAACTGGCGGCAATGTCTGCAATGTGGAGACGCGTGATCAATTGTTGATATAGGCGGTCATAGTCAGCCATATCACTCACGCGCGCACGGATCAGGTAATCAAGGTCCCCAGTCATGCGATAGACGCTCAGAATGCCCGAAATCGCGTTTGTTGCGTTTGAGAAATCTTGCTGCCATTTAGGGTCGTGGCTGTTGGTACGTACCTGCATAAACACCATCAGGCCAAGATCGACCTTAATGGGGTCAATCAGTGCCACGCGTTTGGTAATAACACCTGATGTTTCCATCGCCTTAACGCGGCGCCAGCAAGCGTTGCGCGACAGACCGATGGTTTCGCCCAGCTGATCAAGCGAAATTGCGGCATCTGCTTGTAGGGCATTTAGTATTTTACGGTCAAGTTCGTCCAGTTTATCCATATGTCATCAATAGTCGGGATAATATCCCAGCGCAACGTTCAGAATGCGTGCACTTTGGGACCGATAGTAAACAGATGTCTGCGATAAAGACCTTAAAACAATATTAGGAGATGGATTATGTTTGGTCGTTTGTTCTTGGATCACCCGCGCAGCGTCGATGAGAGCTATTTTGAGCACCTGTTGTTTGCAGGTGGCTTTGCGCTGCGTTTATTGGGGGCAGGAGTAGCGGCGCTGGTGCACGCGTTGGTCCCATGTCTGTTTGAAAAGACTGCAAGCCAGATGATCACGCAAATGCATGATCAAATTCACAACCGTTGATCAGTTGGCAGTCTTAAAAAAGGCAGATATTTTAACGTGTGCGTAATCCCAAAGAGCCGGCGCACCGATCTTGATCTTTGAGCCAACACGATCTTCGATCATTTGTTCGGTAACGTTGTAGTCTGTCCAGCTGCCACCACCGGCTGCGAGGTTCAGCATTGGGGGTTGGAAGCGATCCAATGATTTTGCGAATTGTGCATCATCGGTTTCTGCGGCCTCAAACTCTTCCCATATAGCACGTAGTTCATCGCGCAGGTCGTTGGGAAGTAATCCAAATATGCGATCTGCAGCAATTTTTTCGGCGGCTTCCATTGCGGCCACATCGACGTCGTCAAAAATCGGATTATCACCTGCATCGATCTCAACCAGATCATGTAGGATCAGCATTTTAATTACGCGCTCGATATCCACACCTGATTTGGCCTGATCAGACAGCACCAGCGCATATAGCGTCAGGTGCCATGAATGTTCGGCACTATTTTCCGCACGCGAGTGGTCTGCAAGTACAGTTGCGCGATAAATAGATTTGAGTTTGTCCGCCTCATTAAGAAAGGCGATTTGCTGGTCTAGACGGGCTGTCATCTATATCTGCCTGCCTAACTTATTTAGCTTTGTTGGCGCTTTGCGCCCTGATTTGTTTTGCTAAGAAGTCGCGCCCTAGAATTTCGGCCATCCGCGTACGGATGGCCGTCAAAAATGCTTCTTCCAGCGTTTGGCTGGATGCGCCTAAAACTTCACAAACCTTCATAAACAGACGGTCGCCGCCAACCTCTTTTCGGACGGCTAGACATTCAACAGCCAGTTTGTTGGCCATTTTTGTTACGGCTGGATCACTCAATTAGCGGGTGTTTTCAGTCAAGCGGCGCTTCACGTAGTCAGTGGTGTGACCGATCATCGTGTCCAGGTGTGGTTCTTCAAAGAAGTGGCCAGCACCTTCAACTTCGGTGTGTGTGACAGTGATGCCTTTTTGCTCATGCAACTTTCCAACAAGGGTGTGGGTGTCTGCAGGCGGTGCCACGCGGTCAGCTGTACCGTTGATGACCAAGCCAGAAGACGGGCAGGGTGCAAGGAACGAGAAGTCATACATGTTCGCAGGTGGCGCAACCGAGATGAAACCAGTAATTTCGGGGCGCCGCATGAGCAATTGCATGCCAATCCAAGCGCCAAACGAGAAACCAGCAACCCAGCAATGCTTGGAGTTGTTGTTCATCGATTGAAGGTAATCCAGCGCAGATGCTGCATCCGACAATTCGCCAATACCTTGATCGTATTCGCCTTGCGAACGGCCAACGCCGCGAAAGTTGAAGCGAAGGACTGTGAACCCCATATTGTAAAAGGCATAATGCAGTGAGTGCACAACTTTGTGGTTCATAGTGCCACCAAATTGCGGGTGCGGGTGCAAAACGATCGCGATCGGTGCGTCACGTTCTTTTTGAGGGTGGTAGCGGCCTTCAAGGCGGCCTTCGGGTCCAGGGAAAATGACCTCGGGCATGAGCGTCCTTGCATTTTTGAGTTCAACGGATGGTGGTTCAATTCTTGACGAATATAACCGGTTACCTTAGAACGTTTCTAAATTATGTGCGCGCAGGGCTTGCGCGTTTATTGCGATGTATGGCGTTGAGTGCGAAACGTCAATCAAATCTAGCGAAAGCAAGGGATTTTGCGATGAAACTGTCAACGAAAGGACGCTATGCAATGGTTGCGTTGGCTGACATCGCGTTGCAGCCCGAGGAGAATCTAGTGAGCCTCGGCGATATAGCTGAACGTCAGAGCATCTCACTACCTTACCTTGAACAATTATTCGTGAAGTTGCGCCGCTCTGAGTTGGTTTCGTCTGTGCGTGGCCCGGGTGGCGGTTACCGTCTGGCCCGTTCACCGTCCGACATCCGGGTTGTGGACATTTTGTCTGCTGTCGATGAGTCCGTTGATGCCATGCGCAAGGGGGCTGGTGCATCTGGTGGTGCTTCGGGTTCACGTGCGCAGTCCTTGACCAATCGGTTGTGGGAAGGCCTAAGCGCGAATGTTTATGTGTATTTGCACCAAACGCGGTTGTCGGATGTGATTTCCAATGAGTTGGCACCGTGCCCGGCTGTTCCAAATCTGTTTGATGTTGTGGATGTTTGATCTGTTGAAAGGGGGCCAGCCCCCGTCCTGCGGTTTCCCCCGGAGTTTGTTTTGTAAGATGAAGAGGGATGTGTCGTGAGCCGAGTGTACTTCGATCATAATGCGACAACGCCTTTGCGCGATGCGGCGCGTGCGGCGATGGTGACCGCTATGGATGTTGTGGGGAATCCTTCGTCTGTGCATTCCGAGGGGCGTGCAGCTAAGATGATGGTCGAGCGCGCCCGTGTGCAGGTTGCTGAGTTGGTCGGCTGTTTGCCGACACAAATTGTTTTTACCGGGTCAGCGACTGAGGCGGCTGCTTTGGCGGTTGCTCAGAAAGATCGTCATGGTGGTCAGTTTGTATCGTTGGAGACCGAACATGATTGTTTTTTAGCTTGGGATGAGGCGGCAAAGGAGGGTCCTGCTTTGTATGCGATTTCTGCGGCTAATTCTGAGACTGGAGTTATGAAGCCAGCAGTGGTTTCAAACGTGAGCGTATCTGGTGCCGTGGTGTGCGATATCACGCAGATCGCTGGGAAGATGCCTGTGATATATGATGAAAGTGGCAAGCCGTCTTACATGATCCTGTCCGCGCATAAGTTGGGTGGCCCTAAAGGTGTTGGGGCGCTGGTTAACTTTACCGCAGATGATCCACTGGCGATTTTGCGTGGTGGTGGGCAAGAAATGGGCCGTCGTTCTGGAACCGAAAATGTTATTGGTATCGCTGGATTTGGCGCGGCGGCAGTCGCGGCTAGGAAAGATGTAGCCAATGGTGCATGGGAACGGGTTGCGAAACTTAGAAATATTCTAGAAAAGGCCCTTGAGACCGCGTCAACGAAGGCTATTTTTGTAGGGAATGACCAACAACGCTTACCGAACACTTCTTGCATCCTGACGCCGGGATGGAAGGGAGAGACGCAGGTGATGCAAATGGATTTGGCTGGCTTTGCAGTTTCTGCGGGCTCTGCTTGCTCATCGGGCAAAGTGCGCGCCAGTCGCGTCCTGACGGCGATGGGCTATGAAGATGGGTTGGCAGCTTGTGCGATCCGTGTGTCGCTAGGGTTGTCAAATACTGAAGATGAAATTCTGCGCTTTGCCGATGTTTGGGCGCAAAAACTTAAGAAACATGAGGCACGCGCGGCGTAACGCTGTGAGCCAACAAGAGGAAATCTGAGCATGGACAATATGGTCAAAGATGGCGTCGATCAGGATACCGTCGACGCAGTACGCGAAGTTGGTGGAGCCTATAAGCACGGGTGGAACACTGACATTGAAATGGAATACGCCCCAAAGGGTCTTTCCACAGATATCGTGCGTTTGATTTCTGAAAAGAATGAAGAACCTGAGTGGATGCTGGAGTGGCGTTTGGCCGCTTATGATCGTTGGTTGAAGTTGGAAGAGCCTGATTGGGCGATGGTCGACTACCCCAAAATCGATTTCCAAGACCAGTATTATTATGCCCGTCCAAAATCTATGGAAGTGAAGCCAAAGTCATTGGATGAGGTCGATCCTAAATTGTTGGAAACCTACAAAAAGCTAGGCATTCCCTTGAAAGAACAAGCATTGCTTGCTGGTGTTGAAGCACCAGAAGGCGAACGTAAGGTTGCTGTGGATGCGGTGTTTGACTCAGTTTCTGTTGGCACAACCTTTAAGGACGAGCTGCTGAAGGCGGGCGTGATTTTTTGCTCAATCTCAGAGGCAATCAAAGACTACCCTGAATTGGTTAAAAAGTACCTTGGTACCGTGGTTCCTGTTTCAGACAACTACTATGCCACTTTAAATTCTGCCGTGTTCTCCGATGGGTCGTTCGTTTACATCCCGCCAAACACACGGTGCCCAATGGAGCTGTCCACGTATTTCCGCATCAATGCAGAAAACACGGGTCAGTTTGAGCGCACGTTGATCATCGCCGACAAGGGTTCCTACGTTTCATACCTTGAGGGCTGTACAGCACCGCAACGAGATATCGCACAATTGCACGCCGCTGTTGTTGAGTTGGTTCTGCTGGATGACGCTGAAATCAAGTACTCAACCGTTCAAAACTGGTTTCCAGGGGATGAGAATGGCAAGGGCGGCATCTATAACTTCGTGACGAAACGTGCGGATTGTCGTGGTGATCGTTCAAAAGTGATGTGGACCCAAGTTGAAACTGGTTCTGCGGTTACTTGGAAATACCCGTCCTGTGTATTGCGCGGCGATGACAGCCAAGGCGAGTTCTATTCAATAGCTATTGCGAACAATATGCAGCAGGCTGACACGGGCACCAAAATGATCCACTTGGGCAAACGCACCAAGTCGCGAATCGTGTCCAAAGGTATCTCTGCAGGCAAGGCCCAGAACACATATCGTGGGCTGGTTTCTATGCACCCTAAAGCCAAGGAATCGCGCAACTATACACAGTGCGATAGCTTGTTGATCGGTGATAAATGCGGGGCGCACACGGTGCCGTATATCGAGGTGAAAAATAATTCATCACGCGTTGAGCACGAAGCCACCACGTCCAAAGTGGATGACGATCAGCTGTTCTATTGCCGCTCGCGCGGGATGGACGAAGAAGAGGCGGTTGCCTTGGTCGTCAACGGGTTCTGCAAGGACGTGCTTCAGGCACTTCCGATGGAATTCGCAATGGAAGCACAGGCGCTTGTCGCAATTTCGCTTGAAGGGTCTGTTGGCTAATCATGGTCGAGGAAGCCCACAAACGTCCAGACCTCACAATACTGGAGGCCGAAGTAGATTTTTTGCGCCAGCATTATGAGGAAGCGGATGTGATCCTTGGATACGGATCAGGTGCTTCGACGGTTATGGCGTCGGAAATGGAAGGCAAGCACATCACAAGTGTCGAAAGCGACAAGGCGTGGTGGAAAATGATGATGGAATGGTTTGAAACCAATCCAGCATCAAACGGGTCCACTGTCGATATGCTTTATGCCGACATTGGACCAACCCGCGAGTGGGGGCACCCCAAGGATGAGCGGGCTTGAAAACAGTTTGCGCAGTGTCCGCTGGCTGTGTGGGAAATGGATGAGCTACGCGCCCCAGACGTCGTTTTGGTTGACGGGCGTTTCCGTGTCGGATGTGCCTTTGCCACGGCATACAATATAAAGCAGCTAACTGTGCTGCTGTTTGACTATTATACGCCACATAAGTGGATGCACGCGACCGAGGGCTTTCTTGGTCAACTAGAAATTACGGGCCGTATGGCCACGTTTAAACTTGAACCGCAGCCGTTCCCAACGGGACGTATGCTTGAAATTATTGATTACATGCTGCGCCCATGATTGGGCAGTGAGGGAATAAAATGCTGAAGATTGAAAACCTGCACGTCAAACTTGAAGACGAAGAAAAGCAAATCTTGAAAGGTGTAAACCTTGAGGTTGGCGCGGGCCAAGTGCACGCGATCATGGGCCCAAACGGTTCTGGTAAGTCCACGTTGTCCTATGTTTTGTCTGGCCGCGAAGGTTACGAAGTAACGGATGGCGAAGCGCATTTGGGTGACGTTGACTTGCTTGACATCGAACCAGAAGAGCGTGCGGCAGCTGGCCTGTTCTTGGCTTTCCAATACCCTGTAGAGATTCCAGGCGTTGGCAACATGACTTTCCTGCGTACAGCCGTAAACGCACAGCGTAAAGCGCGCGGTGAAGAAGAAATGTCTGCTGCTGAATTCCTTAAAGTTGTTCGCGCAAAAGCTAAGACACTGAAGATCGACTCTGACATGTTGAAGCGTCCAGTCAACGTTGGCTTTTCCGGTGGTGAGAAAAAGCGCAACGAGATTTTGCAGATGGCGATGCTTGAGCCAAAGATGTGCATCTTGGACGAGACAGACTCGGGTCTAGATGTTGATGCGATGAAATTGGTCTCTGAAGGCGTGAATGCTTTGCGTTCTGAAGGTCGCTCTTTTTTGGTCATCACGCACTACCAGCGTCTTTTGGACCATATCAAGCCTGACGTGGTTCACATCATGGCAAACGGCCGTATCATCAAATCTGGCGGCCCTGAGTTGGCTTTAGAAGTTGAACAGAACGGTTACGCCGACATCTTGGCAGAGGTTTCCTAATGAGCGCTGTTGCTGAAACGATGAATGTCACTGACGAGCGTTTGGCGGGTTTGACCCTGCCAGCGGGCGGATGGTCTGACGCGGCGCGCAAGGATGCGTTGTCACGTGTTCAGATGATGGGGTTGCCAAGCCGTCGTGATGAATATTGGAAATACACACGTCCAGATACTTTGACCCAAGCGGTTGCTGTGCCTGCGGCCCTGTTTCACAATGACGAAGCTGCACTGTTTGACGATATTGAACGCCTCAAAATCGTATTTATAGACGGTGTATTTGATGCGGATGCCTCTGATGACCTGTCCCTTGAGGGTGTAAGCATCGAACGTCTCGCAACTGCGGATGCCGATATCCACTGGGCCCGCGATGTTTACGGTGTGCTAGAAACCAACGGTCAAAAGCCTGTTGAGCGTCCTTTGGCCGCTTTGAACACTGCCTTTGCAACGGATGGTGTTTTGATCCACGTGACGGGTGCAGCAAGCAAGCCGATCAACATGATCTACCTTCACAACTCAGAAACATCTGATGTGATGTTACACAACGTGATCAAGTTGGACGCAGGCGCTAGCCTAACTGTTCTTGAAACAGGACCCGCTGCTGCACGTATTAATATGGTGACCGAAGTTGAAGTTGCTGACACCGCAGCTTTCCACCACATTCGTGCTCAAGGGCGCGATCATGAACGCCGCGCGGCGACGCATATTTTTGCACGTTTGGGCACTGAATCAGTGTTCAAATCCTTTACGCTTACTGCAAACGGCGTAATGACGCGCAACGAATGTGTGCTTGAGCTGACAGGTAACGATGCAAAAGCAACCGTCGGTGGCGCATGTATAGGCGACGGTGATTTTCACCACGACGACACAGTGTTCATCACCCATGACGCAGAAAACTGCGAAAGCCGTCAGGTGTTCAAAAAGGTTCTGCGCAACGGTGCGACAGGCGTTTTCCAAGGCAAAATCTTGGTCAAAGCCGGTGCACAGAAGACAGATGGCTATCAGATCAGCCAATCATTGCTTTTGGATGGTGACAGCCAGTTCTTGGCCAAGCCTGAGCTTGAAATCTACGCCGATGACGTGATCTGTTCACACGGATCTACCTCTGGTGCGATTGATGAAACCGCATTGTTCTATCTACAATCTCGCGGGATCAGCAAACCAGTGGCGACTGACTTGTTGACCTTGTCGTTCTTGGCTGAAGCCGTGGACGAGATCGAAGATGAAACACTGCGCGAGCAAATCAACGAACGCATGGCGTCTTGGTTGGAACGGCGTCGCGGCTGATGTCTGTTACTGCAGATATTCGGGCCAGTTATCGTGGACCGGGTCGCGTGGTTGCGCGGCTTTTGGGGCAGGGACGGCGTGAAGGTTTCGCGCTGAACATCCTGCTGTTCGCATGCATCATGATGTTCATCGCGCAAGCACCATATCAAGCACGCGAAGCTCATTTCGATCCAGACGTTCCTTTGATGGCGCGGATGTATTGGAGCGCTTTTTTGTGGATCTTCTTGGTTCCGTTGCTGCTGTATGGCTTTGCGGCCTTCATGTACGGCCTCGCACTTTTGGCAGGACGCAACATCACAGGGTATGGCGTGCGCCTTAGCTTGTTTTGGGCTCTACTTGCCAGCAGCCCGATGTTTTTGCTGTTGGGGTTAATTGCAGCCTTCATCGGTCCAGGTGCTGGTTTGCAATTGGTCGGCATTCTATGGCTCGCCAACATCTTATGGTTTTGGATCGCTGGGATGCGCGCAGCAGAAAGCGTCGAACTATGAAACTGGACGTCCAATCACTTAGCATGCTTGTTGCTTTGACCCTTCGTGATCCCGCCAATGCGGCAAGATTGGTTATCAACTCAGGTTATCGCCGTGGTGTTTTATGGACGTTGCTGTTACTTGTCAGCATCGCAAATGCAGCCCTTGTATGGTTGTCCAATGCGTTAACTGGACCAACCCCAGAACAATTGGCGCAAATGCCAATCCAAATTCCGCAGATCATCTTTAGCCCACTATTTGCGTTTGTGTTTCTGGCGGGTGCCTTGGTGATCACGGTCCATGTTTTGCATTGGATCGGCGCTGCTATCGGTGGGAAGGGCAGCTTGGATGACATGTTGTCCGTCTTGGTGTGGCTACAAGCCATGCGTGTCTTAGCCCAAGTTGTCTTGTTGGTTTTACTAATCGTTGCGCCAGCGATTGCCGGCTTGTTTGGCTTGGGTGTTGCTTTGATTAGCCTTTGGATACTGGTGAACTTTGTAAATGAGGGCGCGGGCCTTGGCTCAGTTTTCAAAACCGTTGGCGTTCTGCTGTCCGCAACCGTGGGCATGATAATGGGCCTTAGCTTTATCCTGACCGTTACTGGTCTTGCCTCAATGGGAATTTCTCCGAATGTATGATGTTATAAAAGTACGTGCTGACTTCCCGATCCTTTCACGAGAAGTGAATGGTAAGCCACTGGTATACCTAGATAATGGCGCTTCAGCGCAAAAGCCGCAGGTCGTGATTGATACGATCACACGCGCTTATGCAGAAGAGTATGCAAATGTGCATCGTGGCCTTCATTTCTTGTCGAACCTTGCAACAGACAATTATGAGGCTGTGCGCGGAAAAATCGCCAAATTCATGAACGCGGGTTCAGAAAACGAAATCGTTTTCAACTCAGGCACCACCGAGGGTATCAATATGGTTGCCTATGGTTGGGCTATGCCGAACCTAAAATCTGGTGATGAAATCATCCTAAGTGTCATGGAGCACCACGCCAATATCGTGCCTTGGCACTTTCTGCGTGAACGCCAAGGTGTCGTGATCAAATGGGTGGATGTGGATGCAACTGGCGCCTTGGACCCTCAGGCCGTTCTTGATGCAATCACACCAAAAACAAAACTTATTGCAATTACACATATGTCCAACGTTCTGGGCACTAAAGTCGATGTAAAAACCATTTGCGCGGGCGCACGTGCAAAAGGCGTGCGCGTCTTGGTGGATGGGTCACAAGCGGCGGTACACATGCCAGTAGATGTTCAAGATATCGATGCAGATTTTTATGTTGTAACGGGTCACAAATTATACGGTCCATCAGGTTCTGGCGCGATCCACATCAAACCAGAACGGATGGCTGAGATGCAGCCATTCATCGGCGGTGGTGATATGATCCGCGAGGTGTCTAAATCAGGTGTGATCTATAATGACGCCCCGATGAAGTTCGAAGCAGGCACACCGGGGATCGTTCAAATGATTGGTCTGGGCACGGCCGTCGATTACATGATGGACACTGGAATGGACGCAATTGCGGTTCATGAGAATAGCCTACGTGATTACGCCGTTGCAAAACTTGAAGGTTTGAATTGGATCCAAGTCCAAGGAACAACCGCTGACAAAGGAGCCATCTTTAGCTTCACAATGGATGGTGCTGCACATGCACATGACATCTCGACTATCCTTGATAAAAAAGGCGTTGCAGTGCGGGCAGGGCAGCATTGTACTGGTCCATTGATGGAACACCTTGGTCTCACTGCCACATGCCGTGCGTCTTTTGCGATGTATAACACAACTGATGAAGTTGATGTTTGGATCGATGCGTTGGAACTTGCACACGATCTTTTCGCTTAAGGTGCAAACTCTTCGCGTCATTTAGCAATTGCAGCGCAACAGCTGCAAAGCTATACCGCGAATGTATGGTCCCATAGCTCAGCTGGATAGAGTACTCGCCTCCGAAGCGAGGGGTCGCTGGTTCAAATCCAGCTGGGACCACCATTTTTTAGATTCTTAACAAAACGAAAGCGCCCCAAAAGGCGCTTTCGTTTGTATCTTCATGATAGCTGTTTGAAAACTCAGCTGCCCCATGTGCGGACAACACCGCAGTCCATATGGACAAAGTTGGAACTGGAATAACGTCCAACACCACCACCACGACAAGCTGCTGCTGCACGGGCCATTTGGCCAACAGAGCGGGTCGATAGACGCAAATCAGCGGCCTTGCCTTCCATGTGTAAAGAATTCTTAGCAACGCCTTTTAAGCGTGAACGCAGCATAGCATTGGTTTTAGGGCTGCGGTATCCAGACAACAACGTATATGGTTCGTTGGCATCCATCAGATTGTGGGCGGCAGCCATAACATCGATTGTGCGTAAATTTATAGATTTCACACTACCAGTACGCCAGTCACGCATGAAATAATCCACCTCTTTTAAAGCGTCTTTGATGTACTCGCCTTCAATCCAATAGATCATATCGATACGCTCACCGGTTCGACCCGAAAACATACGAATACGACGAATATCGCCAGCACCACGTAAAATACCTGTTGCATTTGAGAAAGTGGGGGCGGCTGTTACGGTTGTCGCGGCAAATGCCCCCAACAGCACGCGGCGGGTCAAAGAACCCGAATTGCCATTAATCGTCATAGTATAACGTGTCCCTGTTTCCCGCGGTGCAAGCACGGGCAATTAATCTTGTCCCCAGATTCACCATCCTTATTGCATAAGCCGAATCGTTAACCAAGCAATGAATTTCCAGCACCAAAACTTTCGATTATTTTAGGCGATTTTATGCGCAGCTTATAGAGAATGTGGCCGAATTACCGAAACAACGGCGGCAACATGCAACACTTCGTCCATCTGAACATAATCTTAAGGGTGTGGCGTGAATGTGAATGGACAACTCTTTGTGCATCCAACAAAGTGCCAGAAATTCGTACGAGTGCATTTTTCTAGAGGGGCGGATACGTTGCAACGCATATTCAAGATGACATCTGTTCTGGTTTTGACGCTAATAGTTCTGGGGCTTTTCATTGCTCCGAAACCTGCTGACGCACAAGCCAAAGCATTCGAACAAGCTGTGGCCGAAGCTGCAGCGCTCGATAAAGACATCGCAGCATTCTATCAGGCCTTTAGTTACAAGAGCGTTTGGACAGGCCGCTCTGGTCGCGAACGCTCTCGCCGTAAGGCGTTGATCAAAGCGTTGGCAAACGCTTCATCTCACGGTTTGCCAGCTGGGCGTTACGATACCGAAGGGCTTCAAGCGAAGATGAAAGCCGCGCGTGGCCCAGGAGAGCGTGGTGCTGTTGAGGTCGAAATCAGCCGTGTCTTTTTGCAATATGCGCGTGATCTTCAAACTGGTGTCTTGATCCCCAGCCGTGTGAACAGCGCAATTGTACGTAAAGTGCCTTACCGAGATCGCACATCTTACCTTGTCAATTTAGTCAAATCTTCACCCTCGGAATTTTTTGAATCCTTGGCTCCCAAGACCATTGAATACGACGCATTGTTAAAAGAAAAGCTACGTCTTGAACGTCTACTTGGTAAAGGTGGATGGGGTATTACTGTTCCTGCTAAGTCATTGAAACCTGGTCAATCTGGCGGATCTGTCGTGGCACTTCGCAATCGATTGAGGCTGATGGGCTTTATGAATCGTAGTTCAACACAGACCTATGATGACACCATAAAATCAGCAGTTCAAAAGTTTCAAGCTGCTCATGGCCTGTCTACAGATGGCATTGCTGGCCAAGCCACTATGCCAGAGCTAAACAAAAGTTTAAGTACTCGGCTCCAATCCGTAATCGTTGCGATGGAACGTGAGCGTTGGTTTAACAGAGAACGTGGCGAGCGGCACATTTTGGTAAACATTCCAGACTTTACAGCCAAGATCGTCGATAATCAGAAAGTTACGTTTGAAACGCGTTCCGTTGTTGGTTCAATTGAAACAGATCGTTCAACAGTCGAGTTCTCCGATTTAATGGAATATATGGTCATTAATCCAAGCTGGTACGTCCCATCTTCCATTGCGACACTAGAGTATCTGCCTAAGTTACAAATTGATAACAGCTCCATGCCTCAAATTGAAATAACAAACAAGGAAGGCTTGGTAGTAGACAGTGCTAACGTGAATTTTTCCTTATTTGATGTAGAAAATTTTCCATTTACTATGCGACAACCTCCGTCCAATGAGAATGCTTTAGGATTAGTAAAATTTATTTTCCCTAATCCTTACAACATCTATTTACATGACACGCCTGCAAAAAACCTATTTTCGCGTGAAGTTCGCGCGTTCAGCCACGGTTGTGTTCGTTTGGCGGACCCTTTTGATTTTGCCTATGCATTGTTGGCAAAAGACATTCGGAACCCGAAAGAATTTTTCCAAGAGCAGTTGGCAACGGGGGAAGAGCAGCAGGTATACCTAGAATCCCCCGTTCCCGTACACATTATTTACCGAACCGCGTTTATCAATGCCAAAGGCCACATACAGTATCGCCGAGATGTTTATGGCCGTGATGCACAAGTTTGGAAGGCTTTGGCCAAGGCAGGGGTGGCATTGCGCGCCGTACAAGGTTAATTCAGGTCTTGTAATTTACGGGACGCTGATCACATGAGTCATTCCATTAAAGACATCGCAGCGGCACTCGGGGCACAAGCCTTCGGCGCCGTTGACCGTTTGATCACATCGGTTCAGGAACCAGCACGCGCAGGACCTGACGATCTGGCTCTGGCTATGGATGTAAAATACGCCGAAAGCCTATCAAGTGGGAAAGCCCGCGCTGCAATGGTCTGGGAAGGCGCTGATTGGGAGGCGATGGGACTTGATGCTGCGATCATTCCAAAACGTGCCCGTTTCGCAATGGCACCCCTGACGGCCTTAATGGATCAGGGTCAGGGCTTTGGTGCAGGCATTCACCCAAGTGCGGTTATCGATCCATCTGCTGAACTGGCTGATGACGTTTCTGTTGGACCGCTGGCTGTGATTGGCCCACGCGCCAAGATTGGCGCAGGCAGTGTTATTGGGCCGCAGTGTTATATCGGTATGGACGTAACGATAGGTAAAGATGCCTATTTGCGCGAACAGGTCAGCATCGGCGCACGCGTCCGGATCGGCGAGCGTTTCATCGCGCAGCCGGGTGCTAAGATCGGTGGTGATGGTTTCAGTTTCACCTCTGCCGAAAAGTCTGGCATCGAAGCGGTTCGTGAAAGCCTTGGTGATCAACAAGAGACTGAGGCACAATTATGGACCCGCATCCATTCGCTAGGCTCTGTTGTGATTGGTAATGACGTTGAAATCGGAGCAATTACAACCGTGGACAGCGGAACCATCCGTGACACAGTCATTGGCGATGGGTGCAAGTTCGACAACATGGCCCAGATTGGCCACAACGTGCGTATCGGTCGTGATTGTATGATTTGCGGTCACGTGGCCGTTGCCGGTTCAACCGTTGTGGGAAACAACGTGGTCCTCGGAGGCATGACTGGGGTAACCGACAATATCTTTATTGGTGATCGCGTGATCACTGGCGGCGCAACCAAAATCCTAAGCAACGTGCCTGCGGGCCGTGTGATGTTGGGCTATCCAGCCACACAAATGGACAAACAATTGGAGATTTACAAACTAATTCGTCGTTTGCCACGCTTGTTCCGTGATGTGACAGCGCTTAAAAACCAAACGTCTGATGACAGCAAAGACTAAAAGGTAAAATCATGAGTGTGACTGATAAGATAATCGAGATTATTGCAGAACAAGCAGTTCTTGAAACCTCCGATGTGACGATGGAAAGCACGCTTGAGGATCTAGGGATTGATAGCCTTGGTCTGGTAGAAAGCATTTTCGCCATTGAGGAAGAGTTTGATATCACAGTCCCTTTCAATGCGAATGAACCGACCAACAGTGATTTTGACATTTCAAGCGTCTCAAAGATCATTGAGGACGTAGAACGTCTATTGAAAGAGCAGGCAGGTTAACCTGATGAAACGCGTTGTCATCACGGGTGCTGGGACCATCAACGCTTTGGGTCACAATGTTGCCGATACGATGACAGCTATGGCAGAGGGTCGCTGTGGCATTGGTCCGTTGGCATTTCGTGATGTCGAACGCCTGTCAATCCAAATAGGCGGACAGGTGCGTGGGTTTGAGGCCGAAGGGCGTTACAACCGCCAACAGATGTCGCTGTATGACCGTTTCACGCAGTTCACGCTTGCCGCTGCTGCTGAGGCAATCGCCCAATCAGGTATTTCCTTCAGCGGTGAATTAGCCTCTAAATCGGGCGTTGTTCTCGGGACCGCCGGTGGTGGCGTAAGCACATGGGACGACAACTATCGTTCGGTTTATGAGGACGGCAAAAACCGTGTTCACCCCTTTGTTGTGCCCAAACTGATGAACAACGCAGCGGCCAGCCACGTCAGCATGGAATACAACCTTAAGGGTCCGTCCTTTACCGTTTCCACCGCCTGTGCCTCATCCAACCATGCAATGGCGCAAGCCTTTCAAATGGTACGCACTGGGATGGCCCCTGCAATGGTTACGGGTGGATCTGAATCCATGTTATGCTTTGGTGGTGTGAAAGCGTGGGAAGGTTTGCGCGTCATGTCCAAGGACGCCTGCCGTCCGTTTTCTGCCAATCGAAATGGTATGGTACAGGGTGAAGGCGCAGGCCTCTTTGTGTTTGAAGAATACGAACACGCACGCGCACGCGGCGCTGACATCTTATGTGAAGTTGCAGGTTTCGCTATGTCGTCAGATGCCACAGACATCGTCATGCCGTCCAAAAACGGGGCCGCGCGGGCAATTGCGGGTGCGCTAAATGATGCAAGGCTCAATCCAGAAAACATCGGCTATATCAACGCTCACGGAACTGGAACAGCTGCCAATGACAAAACAGAATGTGCCGCGGTAGCCGATGTGTTTGGACCGCATGCGGATAAGTTGATGATATCGTCAACCAAATCCATGCACGGTCACTTGATTGGTGGTACGGGCGCTGTAGAGTTGTTGGCTTGCATCATGGCACTTCGTGATGGCGTGATCGCACCTACCATAGGCTATGAAGAAGCTGACCCTGAATGTGCCCTTGATGTGGTGCCTAATGAGGCACGCAATGCTAGGGTTGATGTGGTTCTTTCCAACGCGTTTGCCTTTGGGGGAATGAACGCTGTCTTAGCGCTTCGCAAAGTCTAGAAGCGCAAAAGGCCGCCTGTAAAAACAGACGGCCCTTCGTTTAAGTTATGTTTGGATTACGGCTCGACGATAGATGCGTTGTCATAGGCAGCTGTGAAACCAGTCAACGACAAGACAAGCTCAACCTTTTGATCTGGTGCTAATGCCGGAACGATTGTGACCGTCGCAGCATTGCCGCGTTTGAAGCTTGCTATATCCTCGGATGTAAATCCAACCCGTGCATAGCAACCAACTTGGCTACAGAACGAATATGGGTATCTGCGTGCTTTGCCACCATCCACTGAAAGCGTGATCTGTTGTGTTAGCGAAGTTTCAAGCGGCACGACGATTGTTGCGCCTGCTTTCGCGCGACCACCATCTTTTAAACGAAAGATTGAGACCTCAGCGACGGGTGACCCTTCGCCGTCGTCCATCAGTTGATACATCTGACAAGGGTCTTCTGTGCCTTCTTCGCCTTTGACGCAGCGCATTTGCCAATCGCCAACTGCTTCCTTGACGTAAAGCTGTCCAACCACTGGTTCTGGTTGCGCTTCTTCACCAAGGCTTAAGTCTGTTTTGTTTTCTTCAGTTGCTGCAGCTACGCCACCATCAGATTGTGTTTCAACAGCTTCGGCTTCTACGGCTGTTTCAGTTTCTGCCTGTGCTGTTCCTTGGGCAAAGGTCGCACCAGTGGTCCCAAAAACTAGTGCTGTGCTTAAAAATACTGCATTGCGAAAATTGGTCATTAGATATCCATTATTCATTGCTTTGTGTGCGTTTCTAACATGACAAAATAAGCATGTCAGTTACGAACCGCATCAGACTTTTCTAATTTGGGCAGATTTTTGCTGGTTTAACTGTTTAAACCAACCGGTTCATACAAAAAAGAAAAGAGAGCTTCGTTGAGCTCTCTTTTCCAATTTATTCTCCCCATCGGACTGAGCCGACTTATGGGGTGACGCTACGAAACGATATGAGGTTGGTCAACAGCTAGTTTGGACTAAAATGGCCAAAGGACTACGGGGTCTTTAACGTAAAAAGGGCCGTACCCTAGGGCACGGCCAGTCTTACAGGGAGGAAGTGTTCCAAACCCGAAGGACATTTAGGTTTGGAACAAAAAACAATATGAGCCCCAAAGGTTAAGTTTGTATGGTGGTTACGAATAAAGATTTTGAACAAAAGGTTAACGCATATGAAATCCGAACTATTTATTGGCGGCGGAGGCGGCGGCGGCGGTGATTACGCGGTAATGCAAGGCCTTGGACTAAAGTATGGGAACCGCCATGGTTTGATCGCTGGCGCTACAGGCACGGTTAAAACCGTTACTTTTCACATCCTTGCCTAAGGGTTGTCCAATGCTGGCGTTCCAGTATTCTTATCGGATGTAAAAGCTGATCTTTCTGGTCTCGCTAAATCAGGCAGTGTGGATCACAAGTTATACGACGCATTCATGAAACGCGCAGGCATCATCAATATTGCCTTCCGGCTGTCGAACGAAGAAGGTCTACCATTGCTTGATATTAAAGATCTTCAAGCGCTGTTGGTTTAGATCGGAGAACACGCCAAAGATCTTTCGCTGCGTTATGGCAATGTCTCGAATTCTTCAATCGGTGCGATCCAGCGCCTTTATTTGTTTTGGAAAACAAGGTGGCAACAACCAGTATGGTGAACCTGCGCTGGAACTTTCTGACGTCATCCCCAGTCCTATACGCAACATTCCTATTGTGGCTGTTGTCTGAATTGTTTGAAGAACTGCCGGAGGTTGGCAACCCTGACAAACCAATATTAGTATTCTTCTTTTACGAAGCCCACTTGCTGTTTGAAGACGCACCAAAAGTGCTCGTGAACAAGGTTGAGCAAGTTGCCCGCCTAATCCGTTCTAAAGGTGTGGGCGTTTATTTTATCACGCAAACCCCTACAAATGTGCCTGACGATATTTTGTGCCAACTTGGAAATTGTTTTCAACACGCTTTGCGTGCCTTTGCAGCTAAAGACCGCAAAGAACTGCGTCTTGCGGCTGAAACCTACCGCGAGAACCCGTGCTTTGACACCGAAGAAGCCATCCGCGAAGTTGGCGTTGGTGAGGCCGTTACCTCCATGCTGCAGAAAAAAGGCGTTCCGGAGATTCTTGAATGCACTTTGATTAGTCCACCGTCGTCTCAACTTGGTCCGATCATCAAAGTAGAACCCGCAGATATCACGGCAGTCTTGCCGATGGCGGGTAAATACGACGAAACACTTGATCGTAAATCTGCATTTGAAATTATATCCAAACGGGCAGAAGCCGCAGCGCTTGAAGTTGAACAAGTAGAGGCAAAGGCTGAGGAAGAAGACTATCCATTAATCCGCGAGTTCAACGCAGGGCGCCGTTACGATGGAACACGTGTTTCACGCTCAACCTCGCGCCCAACCCGTAAACGCAAACCTGACGGTTTGGGTGCGGCAGTGGTGTCTGTTATCTTGAAGGAACTCAAAAGGGACAACAGGGCGCCGCACTGTGAGCGGTATCTTGGGCAGTCTGTTTAGGGGGCGCTGAGTATGATTGTTGCAGACGCAAATGATCTGCGCGGCTGCGTCCGCGATGCCTCTGGTCCGGGCTGGAGCAGCCTGTGGATGTTGGTGAAATCCGACAACATGGGTTTTCCATGAACAAAAACATCGTGCAGGCGGGTGCTTCGCTGATCTTGGAATACAAGAACCACCTCAAGGAGTGTTATTGCGTTTCAGGTACAGGGCGCGTGACGGATCATGCCACTGGCAACGTACATGAAATCAAAGCGGGCGTTTTGTATGGGCTGGACCAGTACGATAACCACACGTGATGGAGGATGACGGGATGGATATGTTTCTTATCTCAGTCTTCAATCCCGCCTGGTAAGGGGATGAAGTCCACTGTGAGGATGGCAGTTACTCTGCCTAAACCACTAAAGCCTATAAACGAAAAAAGGCCCCACAGTTTCCTGACGAGGCCTCTTCTATGTCTTGTGATCTGATCCTATTTTTCAGGGATCAAACCACGTGGGCTGAACCGAAGGACCAGCAACAAAACCAGACCCATCGTCAAAAGACGCATGTGTGCGACGCTTTCGAGCAGGTGATCTTTCAACCAATAACCATCGGTCATTCCATATGTGACAAAGTTCATCAAGACACTGCCCATCGGTTCAACCATGACCCACAACCACCAGATCAAGAAGCCACCAAGGACGGACCCAAGGTTGTTCCCAGATCCACCAACGATGACCATTACCCAGACCAGGAAGGTAAAGCGCAGCGGCTGATATGTGCCCGGCGTCAACTGACCGTCCAGGGTTGTCATCATTGCACCAGCGATCCCACATACAGCGGAACCAAGCACAAAGATTTGTAAATGACGGGCGGTGACGTTTTTGCCCATAGCTTCGGCCGCAAACTCGTTGTCGCGAATGGCGCGCATCATACGGCCCCATGGGCTGTGCAACGCTCGCTGTGCCATGACGAACAGGATGACCAAGACGACAGTGAACAAACCTGCATAGATCAGTTTGACCCACAGGGTCGAGGCAGTCACAGCGTCAAAACCCAAGCCATTCGCGCGCTCGATAAAGGCCGCGTTGCTTTGCAGGTCAACCTCATAAGGGGCAGGGCGCGGTAAGCCGACAACGTTCTTAACGCCGCGTCCCAACCAGTCTTCGTTTTTCATCACCGCAATGATGATTTCCGAAATACCCAAAGTAGCAATTGCCAGATAGTCAGAGCGTAAACCAAGTGCTGTCTTACCAATCAACCAAGCAACAACAGCGGCCAACAGACCACCCGCAGGCCAAGCCAATAACACAGGCAAGCCAAGACCACCAAGGTAGCCAGTCGCTGCTGGATCAATTTCTTCGATTAGGCCAACCGCAGGATCAAACAATCCGCGATAGACGAAGAAGCCAACAACCAAGACACCAAAGACGCTAAAGCTGCGTAATTTGCCGGCTTTCATTTTGGTCATTAGAATTACTGCGGCCACAACAGTCGCAGCGCCCAACACCAACGCACCAATCACAGATGCGCCGCCCGCTTGCCATGCGCCCGGCGTGGCAGGCATGGATACCAACACAGTTGCCAAACCACCAAGAGCGACAAAGCCCATGATACCAACGTTAAACAGGCCAGCAAAACCCCATTGCAGGTTCACACCCAAAGCCATGATCGCGCTGATCAGGCCAAAGTTCAGGATGAACAAAGCAGTGTTCCAGCTTTGGACAAACCCAGTGATGATGATCAGCAGGGCAACGCCTGCAAAATAAATCGTGTTTCTGACTGAATCGCTCATACTGATTTCCCCGCGAACAAGCCTGTTGGCCTAAACAGCAGCACGATGATCAAGATCACAAAGCTAACTGCGAATTTATAGTCTGTAGACAACAACTGGACTAATGTGTCCGGTGCCCAAGATTCTGGCACCACATAGGTCGCAACCTTTTTCCACGCATAAGTGATCATCACCTCAGAGAATGCGATGGTGAAACCACCTGCAATCGCACCCAATGGACTGCCCAAACCACCAACGATGGCCGCGGCAAAGACTGGCAGCAACAATTGCAAGAAGATGAAAGGTTTGAACGATTTATCTAGGCCGTACAGCGTACCAGCGATGGTCGCCAAAGCGGCAACGATCAACCATGTCACCATAACAACACGCTCTGGATTGATACCGGACAACAACGCCAAATCTTCGTTATCAGAATAGGCGCGCATGGATTTACCAGTGCGGGTGCGGTTCAGGAACCAGAACAGGGCAATCACAACAATCACAGCAGTGACAATGGTAATACCTTGGGTGGTTTTGAACGCTAAACCTTCTTTTAGACCGGTCAACGCCTTGAATTCACGTACAGAGATGATGAACCGCTCACCGTCAGAGAAACGTTGATCGTTTGGACCAATGATAAAACGTACCAGACCGTTCAGAATGAACATTACACCCAAGCTGACGATCACAAGGATCACAGGCTTGGCTTTTTGCTCACGATAGAACTTGTACACATAACGATCGGTGAACAGTACCAAACCCATAGTCGCCAATATACCAAACGGCATAGCGAGTAGGGCGGTTGGAAGCGGCCCGAACGAGATGCCCCAACTTTGGAACAACCACGTCACAAGGATCGTACACATCGCGCCAAAGGCCATCGTATCACCGTGGGCAAAGTTTGAGAAACGCAAGATACCATAGATCAGCGTGACACCCAGCGCGCCAAGGGCCAGCTGAGCACCATATGAAATGGCAGGGATCAATACGAAGTTAGAGAGCGCCACAAAGGCGTTTAGGAAATCTATCATTTTATCCTCCCAAGAAGGATTTGCGCACTTCAGGATCCGCCAGCAATTCCTTGCCAGTGCCTGTAAATGCATTCGCGCCTTGAACCAGAACATAGCCTTTGTCGGCGATCTCTAGGGCTTGGCGCGCGTTTTGTTCAACCATCAGGATCGGAATGCCTGTGCGGGCTACCTCAATAATCCGGTCAAACAGTTCGTCCATTACGATCGGCGACACACCCGCCGTCGGCTCGTCCAACATCAGAACCTTTGGCTGTGTCATCAACGCACGACCCACGGCCACTTGTTGACGCTGACCACCAGACAATTCACCAGCTGCCTGATACCGTTTCTCTTTCAAGATCGGAAACAGGTCATAGATCTGTGTCATCGTGTCTTTGTAATCGTCACGACGGATGAAGGCGCCCATCTCTAGGTTTTCTTCAACGGTCATCGATGTGAAGATATTTGAGGTTTGCGGAACAAACCCCATGCCTTTTACAACGCGATCTTGTGGGGACAAGGCAGTGATGTCTTCACCATCAAGACGCACAGAACCTTTGTTCAGGTTCAACATGCCAAAGACAGCTTTCATGCCTGTGGATTTACCAGCACCGTTGGGGCCAACAATCACGGCGATCTCGCCTTTGTTCACCGCAATTGTGCAGTCGTGCAGAATGTCAGGGCCATTGCCATAGCCGCCTGTCATGCTGTCACCAATTAGGAATGGTTCGCTCATGTGCGGGCTTCCTTAACTGAAGGGGATAGGTGCGCGGCACCTACGCAATACCGAAGTAATACCGACGTCATACCGATGTGTGCTTTTGACATTATGCACCCACCTTGTCTTTGTTCTTCAAACCGGTGCCAAGATAGGCCTCGATCACCTGTTCGTTGGCTTTGATTTCGGCCAACGACCCTTCGGCCAATACCTTACCTTCAGCCATGCAGATGACCGGACCACAGATTTTACCGATGAAATCCATGTCGTGTTCAATCACCACAAAGGTGTAACCACGGTCTTGGTTCAGGCGCAAAATGGCGTCACCAATGGTGTTCAGGAGGGTGCGGTTTACACCTGCGCCAACCTCATCAAGGAATACGATTTTGGCATCAACCATCATCGTACGTCCCAGTTCCAAAAGCTTTTTCTGACCGCCAGAGATTTGGCCAGCCTTTTGCTCAGCCAGATGTTCGACCGTCAGGAATTCCAAAACCTCGTCAGCTTTGGCTTTCAATGCGCGTTCTTCATCTGCAATGCGTTTGCGTCCAAACCAGGTGTTCCAAAGGGTCTCACCCGATTGGGCCCCTGGAACCATCATCAGGTTCTCACGACAAGTCATTGAACTGAATTCATGTGCAATCTGGAAAGTGCGCAGCAGTCCCTTGTGGAACAACTCATGAGGCGGCAGACCCGTAATGTCCTCGCCCAGCATGTGCACGGACCCAGATGTCGGAGGTAGCACCCCGGCTATCACATTGAAAAGAGTTGTTTTTCCGGCCCCATTAGGACCAATCAGACCTGTAATTGAATTTTCTTCAATTGTCAGGCTGGCACCATCAACAGCTTTAAAACCGCCGAATTGTTTGTGTATATCATCAACGACGATCATACGAATTCCCCCGCCACATTAAATATGGGCTATAACATGTTGAAACAGCCCGCGGAAAACCACGGGCTGCTCAATTAATTTAGACAGTGATTAACGGTAGCCGATTGTGGAATACACGCCATCTTTGAATTCGATTTCTTGGTAGTTACCAGCAGATTCACCAGCACCAATCAATTCAACCGCAGAAGCACCAACATAGTCGATTGCTGTACCCGCTTTTAGCAATTCTAGACCTTTTGCCAACTCACCTGGGAAGATTTCAACGCCTGGTGCGTTTGCAACGTCCATCACGTGGTCTTTAAAATCAGCCGAGTCTTTGCTGTCAGCAGCTTGCATTGCCAACATGATCAAAGCAGCAGCGTCATAGCTCTCTGGTGAGAACGCGCCAGTGCCGTCGAAACCAGCAGCTTCTGCCATTTCAACGAATTTCGCGGAACCGATGCTGTCCGTACCTGGGTACGCGCCGTAAGAACCGTTCAATTCAGCACCGAAGTTTTCGTTCAATTTAGAACCAACCATGCCGTCTGGAACGTAGAATGTTTCAAACGCGCCAGTGTCGATCGCTGCACGGATAACGCCAGAACCGCCTTGGTCAACATAACCAGCGACAACAAGAACTTCGCCGCCAGCTGATGCCAATGCACCAACTTCAGCAGAGTAGTCTGCTTTGCCGTCTTCGTGTGCTGCAGAGATAGTTACTGTGCCGCCAGCTGCTTCGAAAGAAGCTTGGAATGCGTCAGCCAAACCTTTGCCGTAGTCGTTGTTCGTATAAGTCAAAGCAACTGACTCAACACCACGATCTTGCAAGATGTTTGTGATGATTACGCCTTGGCGTGCATCAGATGGCGCTGTGCGAAAGAACAAGCCATCGTCTTCAGCAGTAGATAGGCCAGGGGATGTCGCTGATGGTGAAATCATAACCACGCCGTTTGCGCGTGCAACGTTTGCCAAGATCGCGCCAGTAACGCCTGAACAGTCAGCACCCATGATGGCGTCAACTTTGTCTGCTGTTACAAGACGTTCAGCTGCGGATGTTGCCGCGCCTGCGTCGATGCATGTGCTGTCTGCACGTACAGAGATTACTTTTGCTGCATCAAGTAACATGCCAGAAGCCGTAACTTCGGCCATCGCCATTTCAGCGCCCGCACCCATCGCCGGTGTGATTGACTCAAGTGGGCCAGTAAATCCCAAGATTACGCCGATTTTTACTTCTTTGCCGTGACCACCCGCAATCGCGGAACCAGTCATCAAGGCTGTGGCTGCAGTAGCCATTAGTAGTTTTTTCATGTGTCTCTCCCTTAAGGATCTAATATCCTGATAGAAGAGACTAATGTCGGATTGCTAAAAAGAAAAGTCCTATAACCGGCCACTTACTAGTCGTTTAACCTGATAATCGGTCGTTTTTTCGAAAAACGTCCTGATCTACCCTAGCGTAATGCGACATGATCTAACTTTAATGAGATTGCTGCGATCAGAATCGGATCGATTGCGCCGTTAGATCGATAGCCGTCCAGCATGGCTGCCGCGCTCTCGGTAAGGAGTTGTATCATAGTGCGCTCGGTAGCACTTTGAGAAGTGAGATGGCGAGGCAAAGCCACAAGCAAGTGCTACATTGATCACACTCATGTCTGTCTGCATCAGAAGGTTACGCGCTTTTTGAAGCCGCAGTTCCATATAATATCGTTTGGGCGAACGGTTCAGGTACCGGCGGAACAAACGCTCCAGCTGACGCGTCGACATGCCGACGTCTTTTGCAAGAAAAGAAGGGCTGATCGGTTCCTCGATATTGCTTTCCATAATTTGGATCACTTGGCTTAGCTTTGGATGGCGTACGCCAATCCGTGTTGGAACCGACAAGCGTTGGGTGTCCTGATCTGTACGGATAGATGAATAGATTAACTGGTCAGCAACCGCATTAGCAAGATCTTCGCCCAAGTCCTTAGCGATCAACTTTAGCATCAAGTCCAAAGAAGAGGTACCGCCAGCTGTTGTTAGCCGATTGCCATCCACTACAAAAACAGACTTGGTAAGTTCAACTTCTGGAAACTCTTCTGAAAAGCTATCGTGATTTTCCCAGTGAATGGTTGCCCGCTTGTCATCCAGTAATCCAGCTTTCGCCAGTGTATATGCAGCCGTACAAAGGCCAGCAACAGGTATCCCTTTGCGCGCTTCACGTCTGACCCAACCAAGTAGCTTTTTTGTGGTAAACTGTTGAACGTTCACACCACTGCAAATCATCATAGTGTCGTCGCGCGATAATTCATCCAAATCACCGTCCAACTTAAAGACACTACCTGCGGAACAGCGAACCTCTTCGCCGCCCTCACCAATGATGCGCCACTGATATGCCTCATGGCCCGCCATGCGATTTGCAATGCGCAAGCTTTCAAGGGCAGATGCGAAACTAAGAAGGGTGAAATCTTCGAGCAAGACGAAGACATACCGCTTTGGCTTAGCTTCGGTTTCGATCTTGGTCGCCATGCGCGGATTTGACATCGCGGCTTGTCCTTAATGGGGGCGCAAAAGCGCGAAGTTTGGGACGGTTCTTTTGCAGTACGTTGATTGACCTTGGACATGCAAATTGCATTCCGTCAAGAGGTGTAAATCAGATGTGGTCACTTCAATTAAGCTTTTGTATAGATGGCAGCTCAATACAGCCTAAATGGGCTTAACCAACGGAGAAGACAGATGAGCGATTGGACCAAATCAAGCTGGCGCAACAAGCCACGGATTCAGATGCCCGATTATACAGACGCTGCAGCACTTAACGCTGTAGAGGCCCAACTGTCTCAGTATCCATTGTTGGTATTTGCAGGCGAAGCACGCCGCTTGAAAACACAGTTGGCTGCAGCATCTCGTGGCGAAGCGTTCCTTTTGCAAGGCGGCGACTGTGCCGAGGCATTCGACCAATTCAATTCAGACAGCATCCGCGACACATTTAAAGTGATGTTGCAAATGGCGATGGTTCTGACTTACGGCGCGAAAGTACCAGTGGTTAAAGTTGGCCGTATGGCTGGTCAATTTGCCAAGCCACGCAGCGCAAACACAGAGACTGTAGGCGGCGTTGAGTTACCAAGCTACCGCGGTGATATCATCAACGGTTTGGATTTCACACCAGAAGCCCGTATCCCTGATCCACAGCGTATGTTGCAGGCCTATACACAATCTGCGGCGACATTGAACTTGTTGCGCGCGTTCTCGACCGGCGGGTTCGCTGACATGAAACGCGTCAATGCATGGACACTTGGCTTCACCGACAGCCAAGAAATTCAAAAATACCGTGACTTGGCAAGCCGTATCCAAGACAGCATCGATTTCATGGGCGCTGCTGGGATCAACTCTGACACTACGCATGAATTCTCGTCTGTTGAGTATTACACCAGCCATGAATCACTTCTGCTGGAATACGAAGAAGCACTGACACGTGTTGATTCTACTTCGGGCAAATGGTTGGCGGGTTCCTCGCACATGATCTGGATCGGGGATCGCACACGCCAGCCAGACGGCGCGCACGTTGAATTTGCAAGTGGTGTTCAAAACCCAATTGGTTTGAAATGTGGCCCAACAACAACTGCTGAAGACTTAAAGGTATTGATGGCAAAGTTGAACCCAGAGAACGAAGAGGGTCGCTTAACCCTTATCGCGCGCTTTGGTGCGGGCAGTGTTGGTGATCACTTGCCGCGTTTGATCAAAGCTGTTCAGGAAGAAGGCGCTAACGTGCTTTGGACCTGTGACGCGATGCATGGCAATACGATCAAATCTGAAAGTGGCTACAAAACACGTCCGTTCGCATCTGTTCTTCGTGAAGTTCGTGAATTCTTTGGTATTCACCAAGCTGAGGGCACGATCCCAGGTGGCGTACACTTTGAGATGACTGGCCAAGATGTGACCGAATGTACCGGTGGCGTACGCGCGGTGAGTGACGAAGACTTATCAGATCGTTATCACACTGCGTGCGATCCACGCCTAAACGCCAGCCAATCTCTTGAATTGGCGTTCTTGGTTGCGGAGGAATTGTCTGCTTTGCGCGAGTCTCGTTCAGTCTAGGTCTACAGATTTGAAATTGAAGAGGGCGGCGCAGAATAAGCGTCGCCTTTTTCCGTTCTTAGCTCAATTGGCAGTTTTAATTAGCCGCAGGTGTGGGGCCTTTGTCAGAACGCTCGCGTGATTGAAATCTGTTGGCTGTTCTCGAAATCCACTGGGTTGCACAACGATTTCGCAATGTTGTGGCACATATTATTCAATTTTATCGGCGCTAAGGCACCGCAGCTTGGTCGTCACAATTTCAAACCGGCGTGGTTGTGTGCCCAATTCGCCTTTGGCAACAAAACAACCCAATATGCGACTGACATCGCCCAAGTCACTGCGCAACGGCATCAGCACCATTCGTTCTTCCACCGCTGACTTTTTACGACCGACTTCTGCCACCATCTCAAGCCCACAGGCCGAGGGGCGTTGGAAAACGTCTTCCAAAACACTGCCCAACGTTTCGCGCCCTGAGGGCGTGATGAAGGAACTCAGCGGCATTCCACGTACTTCCATGCCCATGATATTGCAAAGATGACTGCCGGCGATGCGGAAACGGGCCATGCCGATCGCAATTCGCTCCAACACAGAGGTATATTCTAACGCATGTTCAATTCCACGTGGATCGATTTCCGACCGCTTCGGGACCAAGCGTGAGCCGCGCAACGCCTCCCAATAGGACTCGACTTGGGACAACGCGGAAAAACCAGTATCTGTTCGATAGTTGTACATTTTGACAACATTCTGTTCATTGGTTTGTTTCATCGAGCTTCCACCGTAGAGTTAACATACAATTTTCCCTGCGGCCTGTGTGACAAGCATATGGGATAGGTTGATGAAAGATTAATATTACATTTTAATCGAAATATGGTGTTTAAACTTAACAATTGGTTAATGGGCCAATGCACCTCGCTCGTATTGGCGTGATATGGCCGCAGGGTTGCGATAAGGGCGGGTTTAACCTTATGCACAGCGAAAAACGAAAGGGGACTTTGATATGCTGAAATCGATGACAGGATTCGCTTCTGCAACTGGTGCGCTTGATGGCTGGAGCTGGGCATGGGAATTGCGCAGCGTTAATGGCAAGGGCCTTGATCTACGTTTGCGTGTGCCCGATTGGGTTGATGGTTTAGAGATAGGCCTGCGCAAAGCGCTGGCTGCGGTGACTGCGCGTGGCAATGTCACCTTGTCACTGCGTATCAACCGCGAAGAGACCTCTGGCGCAGCTAAAGTGAACGATGCAGTCTTACGCGATATCCTCGACGCGATGACGGAAATTGAGACCCAAGCGATGGATGCAGGCCTGTCTTTGGCACCATCCAAGGCATCAGATATTGTCGCGATGCGCGGTGTTCTAGATCAAAATGTGGTTGTGGAAGACACCACAGAGTTGAGTAAGGCGCTATTGGTGCAGGCTGACGAATTGATTGCTTCATTCGATGCGATGCGATCAAGTGAAGGGGCGGCCCTAGAAAGGGTTCTGAGTGCTCAATTGTTAGAGGTCGAAACACGAACCCAATCTGCAGAAAACATTGCCCAAACACGTGCAATTGAGGTTGCTGCATCGCTCAAGAAGAATTTGGCCGTGATCATGGAAAATGCCGACAACCTTGATGAATCCCGGGTTGCGCAGGAACTTGCATTGCTCGCTGTAAAGGCAGATGTGACTGAAGAAATCGACCGCCTGAATGCACATGTTGTCGCGACACAAGTGTTGTTAGATGAAACGACACCCGTTGGCCGTAAGATGGATTTTCTGATGCAAGAATTCAACCGCGAGGCAAATACCTTGTGTTCTAAAGCGCAGAATGCAGAACTGACACGCGAAGGCCTTGCCTTGAAGGTGCTGATAGACCAAATGCGTGAACAAGTTCAAAACGTGGAGTAAATGGCATGAATGATCGCCGTGGCCTTTTAATCATCCTTAGTTCGCCGTCTGGCGCGGGCAAAAGTACATTGGCCAAACGGCTTCGTGTTTGGGATCCCGAATTGGATTTTTCAGTTTCCGCCACAACGCGTTCGCCGCGCAAAGGTGAGGTCGACGGAGCCGACTATCACTTTATAGAGGAGGCTGAATTTAAAGGTATGGTGGCGGATGGCGAGATGCTGGAACACGCCCACGTTTTTGGTAACTTTTACGGATCACCCAAAGGCCCAATTGAAGAAACTATAAACACTGGCCGAGATGTCCTCTTTGACATCGATTGGCAGGGGGCCCAACAGATCAATAATTCGGCCCTTGGTGCGCACACTTTGTCGATATTCCTATTGCCACCCTCTATTCCAGAGCTTCGCAACCGTCTCGAAAAACGTGGTCAAGATGATGCGGAAACCATCGGCCGTCGTATGGAGAAAAGCTGGGATGAGATAAGTCACTGGGGTGGCTATGATTTTGTTTTGGTCAACGATGACTTGGATAAAACCGAGGAGCAGTTGAAGACGATCATCACGGCAACGCGCCTTCGTCGTAGCCAGCAACCACAGCTGACCGATCATGTTCGCACTCTGCAAACTCAGTTTGAGGAAACATCATGACCCTATACGCACTAGGTGCTGACAAGCCTCAATTGCATGAAGACACTTGGGTCGCTGCAGATGCTAACCTTATTGGTAAGGTTGTTATGTTGGCAGGTTCGTCAGTTTGGTTCGGGTCAACTATTCGCGCTGATCACGAGGTCATCTTGATTGGTGAAGGTACCAATGTTCAAGAAAACACCGTTATGCATATTGATAAGGGGTTTCCACTAACAATCGGAACCAACTGCACTATCGGTCACAAGGTTATGCTGCATGGCTGTACCATTGGCGACAACACACTGATCGGAATGGGCGCAACGGTTTTGAATGGGGCCAAGATCGGCAAAAACTGTCTGATTGGGGCAGGGGCATTGATTACGGAAGGCAAAGAGATTCCTGATGGGTCTTTGGTCATGGGGGTACCTGGAAAGGTTGTGCGTCAACTAGACGATGAAGCTATTGCCAAGCTTGAAGCCTCTGCTTTGCACTATCAAGAAAATATGCGTCGTTTTTGCGATAGCTTAAAGGTCGTAGAATAGGAACATCCCCGAATGCAACCCGATGCTATCCAAGCCTTTCTGCGCGCGGTTCCAATGCCGGCTGTCGCGATAGGAACGGATGAGAAGATTGTTGCGATGAATGATGGTGGCGTTGTCTTGTTGGGCCGGCAAGCCCTTCACCGCAACTACGTCACAATGGTACGCCAACCTTCGATGATCGTGTGCGAGGCCTTGAAACGGGTGCGGATGACTATGTGGTTAAGCCGTATTCTGTGATCGAGCTGATGGCGCGTGTGCGCAGTCAATTGCGGCGGGTGCGGCCATCTGTTGGACAGCAATTGACGTATGATGACATCACGCTGGATGCTGAGAGCCATAAAGTGACGCGTGATGGTAACGAGCTGAAACTTGGTCCAACAGAGTTTCGACTGCTGGTAACGTTTATGGAAAAACCATCTCGCGTTTGGGGCCGCGATCAGCTGCTGGATCGTGTCTGGGGGCGCGACAACTATGTTGATACAAGAACGGTTGATGTTCACATTGGACGGCTACGCAAAGTGTTGATGCAGTGTGGTGGTAGCGATGTTGTAAGAACCGTTCGTGGGGCGGGATATGGTTTGATATAAAGGTACTTTAAAACAATACATTACGACAATTCTTATACATGATATCTGGAACGTTAAATTACTTATAATTGGTATTATGTAAACAAAGGGCAGTATAAAAACTGTTGTCCAAGGACAATCTCATGATGTGACGTTCCGTTCCACTGTATTGGCAGAAGGTAATATCCGTTCTAGCATTACACCAAGATGGGACACCAAATAACTCTTGAGGGTCGATACCCTGTAAGTCTTTGCTGGTGCCCAGAAAGAACGAACATCAACTTGGGTTGTTATCGCATTGTCTTTAATAACTTATTCCACATCAAGGATCGCCGCATGACGGATAGCCAAACGCCACTCGATATGAACAATCTCGAAATGTCTGAAAAGAATAAACCGCTTTTGAACGCGGTGATTAAACACATCCGCGAAAACGTTGATCCGATTGCAGACGAATTTTACCGCATGGGCGAAGGTCGTGCAGATCGTTGGTCTTATGCACCGGGCCAATTGGAATTGTTGGAGACGGTAAAACAGAAAGCTCGTGATGCAGGTCTGTGGAACTTCTTCTTGCCAAACGCTGAAACCGGCGAAGGGCTATCAAACCTTGATTATGCATATATTGCTGCCGAATTGGGCAAGAGCCCCCTCGCCCCAGAGACCCTGAATTGTTCTGCACCTGACACTGGTAACATGGAAGTTTTGGAGCGCATTGGTACGCAGCAGCAAAAAGACATGTGGCTCAAGCCGCTGCTGGCTGGCGAAATTCGCTCTGCATTCGCAATGACTGAGCCAGATGTAGCTTCTTCGGATGCGAAGAATATTTCCACCTCAGCGGTTCTTGAGAACGGTGAATGGGTCATCAACGGTGAGAAATACTATATCTCAGGCGCCGGAGACCCGCGCTGTAAGATCATGATTGTTATGGTGAAAACCTCACCAAATGCTGAAAGCTTTAGACAACAAAGCCAAATTTTGGTCCCGATGGATGCACCGGGTGTTAAGGTTCTTGGTCCAATGCATGTGTTTGGTCACGATGACGCGCCACATGGTCATATGCATATTCGCTTTACGAATGTTCGAGTTCCCGAAGAGAATATCCTATGGGGTGAAGGCCGCGGTTTTGAAATTTCACAAGTGCGATTGGGTCCAGGGCGAATTCACCACTGCATGCGATCAATTGGTCAGGCCGAAAAAGCGCTGGATTTACTGCTTGATCGTGCAATCAATCGCGAAGCCTTTGGTAAACCGATCATTGATCTCGGTAAGAACATGGAAACCGTTTCCCGGATGCGGATTGATATTGAATCTATGCGTTTGATGGTGCTGAAGGCGGCGAAAGCCATGGATGTGTTAGGAAACAAAGAAGCTCGGATTTGGGTCTCGATGATCAAGGCGTTGGTGCCAGAGCGGGTCTGTGAAATCATTGACCAATCCATGCAAGTGCATGGTGCGACTGGTATTTCTCAATGGTCCCCACTTTCAGGTATGTACGCGGGGCAGCGCACATTGCGTTATGCTGATGGTCCTGATGAAGTGCATCACCATGTCATTGCACGTGCTGAAGTTAAAGCATTTAAAGACAGTAACTCACGTCAGGCCGATACAAAACAAGCGACCAGCCGGTTAATGACTGGCGGTAAGTGAGCGTAAAACGTGGATCTTAAAGATAAAGTTATTGTCGTGACTGGTGCCGCCCAAGGCATCGGTCGCGCGATGTGTCTGCGCTTTGCAGCCGAGGGTGCGAAGAATGTCGTGTGTGTTGACAATGATGGAGGTGGTGCGGCTGAAACAGCCATTAAAATCAATGGTATACACATCAAGATTGATGTGTCATCTGAATCTGAAATAAGGTCACTTATTGACTATGTTGAAGCCAATGTTGGTCCAATAGATCTGTTCTGCTCGAACGCAGGTATTTTCACCTTTGGTGGTGTCGAGGTGCCCAATGATGATTGGCAACGTATCTGGGATATCAATGTGATGAGCCACGTTTGGGCAGCCCGTCATTTGGTGCCGCTCATGGCAGCACGTGGCGGAGGTTATCTTCTGAACACGTCTTCTGCTGCAGGATTGCTTAACCAAATCGGTTCTGCCCCATACGGCGTTACAAAACACGCCGCTGTTGGGTTGGCAGAGTGGATGGCAATGACATATGGCGATCAGGGGATCAAGGTTTCTGTATTATGCCCTCAGGCTGTACGTACCGAAATGACCCGTGGTCTAGAAGAGCACGTCGCGGCCATTGATGGGATGATTGAACCTGATGATGTCGCAGAATGTTGTGTGCAGGCGATCAGGGATGAAACATTTCTGGTGCTGCCGCACAAATCTGTCACGGGTTACATGCAGGCCAAAACCGAAAATTATGAACGCTGGATTGGCGGCATGCGGAAATTGAACCGTCAGTTCAATGATTTCGACGGCTGAACACATGGGATTAGAATTATGATTGGGTACACCACAATTGGCGTTTCGGACATGGAAGCCGCCAAAACATTTTACACAGCCCTTTTCACTGACAAAGGCGCCAAGATAGTAACCGATATGGGACGTATCGCTTTTATTGGCACAAAACGTGGTGAACCAATGTTGGCGATTTGTAAGCCGTACGACAAAAATGACCCAACACCAGGGAACGGTGCCATGACTGCGTTTCCAGCCAGCGATAAAAATGAAGTTGGTGTGTTATATGAAAAAGCAATCGCGCTTGGTGCCACGGATGATGGTGCGCCCGGACAGCGGATTCCTGACCGATTTTATGGCGCATATGTGCGTGATCCGGATAATAACAAGCTGTGTTTCTTTGTATTTGGGTGATCAGCTACGCGGTTTGATTGGACGGACAAGTCCTTCTTGTGCCGTTGAGGCTACCAATCGGCCACTACGGTCGTAGATCGCCCCACGGTTAAATCCACGTCCGCCGCCAGTCCATGGGCTGTCCATTGTGTACAAATGCCAGTCTTGAAATTGTGGAGTGCCGTGGAACCACATAGCATGGTCTAAGCTGGCAGACATAACTTCACCTTTAAACCACGTCAGGCCGTGTGGGCGCAGTGATGATCCCAACAGGTTCATGTCTGAGGCGTAGGCCAACAAGCAATGCTGCATTTGCGGCGTGCATCCAGCGGCTTCCCGCATCCGGAACCAAAGGTGGTTTTTGTCGCTGGTTGGTTCTGGATCAACGAAATCACGCGGTGCCACTTGGCGAATGTCGATGGGACGTGGGCGCAGGAAGTCGGCACGATGCTTTTCAGGGAGCTCATCAACATGAGCTGCGCGCAATTCGCGTTGGTCTTGCAAATCATCAGGGCCATCCACGTCAGGCATTGGATGTTGATGATCCCATCCATCTTCTGCGACATGGAAACTGGCCGACATGTTCAAGATCTGCTTGCCGTGTTGGATCGCGACCACACGCCTTGTCGTGAAACTGCCGCCATCACGGGCGCGGTCGACTTGATAGATAACTGGTATTTCAGGGTCACCGGGACGAATAAAGTAGGCGTGCAGCGAATGACACAATCGATCGGGAACTGTGCCGTATGCTGCGGCTAGGGCTTGTCCGATGACTTGGCCGCCAAAGATACGGGTAGACGTCTCACCACCCTGCCCTGTGCCGCGGAACAAATCGACCTCAAGTGGTTCGAGTGCCAAAAGATCAAGCAAAGTTTGATGTGTGTCGCTCATGCCAGTGGTCCTATTGTTGCTAATTGCTGCGTGAACCGGAGCCGATAGCCGACGCGATCTAGATCTCTAGTTCTTCAACGTTGCTCTAACGCTTTCAAGCCATGTTCTGCAAAAACCGGAACATAAGCCCCAAGTTCTTTGGCCTGCTCTGGATTGGATGCGTTCCCGTCGAGTGCACGCTTCAGAACGCCTTGAATAATTGCGGCCATTCGGAAAAAACAAAACCCCACAAAATACCCAAAGTTGTCAATTCCATCCAATCCTCTGCGCTCGCAATATTGCATGATAAATGCATCATCGGTGGGCAAACCAAGATCAGCGCGATCAACGCCCATTAGGCCCCGTCCTTTGCGGCCGACAGGCAATTGCCATTGCATAATAACGGAAGCAAGATCTGCGTAAGGATGTCCGATGGTACTTAGTTCCCAATCGAGAACAGCCAAACATCTGGTACCATCACGCTCAAAAATCATGTTGTCGATACGGTAATCACCGTGAACCAACGTGCGTTGACCGTCATCGACAGGCATTCGTTCTGTTATGATATCAATTAGGCGGTCCATAGCAGGCAATGGTTTCGTTTCTGATGCGCGGTACTGTTTAGACCAACGACCGACCTGCCGTTCTAAGTAGTGGCCCGGCGGACCATAGTCAGCCAAGCCGATTTCACCGATGTTTACATCATGTAGCGCTGCGAGTACTCGGTTCATGTCCTTCATAACCGAAGTGCGATCTGCGTTGTTGAGGTCACCGAGGGTTGGTTCGTTGAAGTTACGGCCGCTAACATGATCCATGATGTAGAACGATGACCCGATGACTGAATCGTCTTCACATAGGTGGTGCATCTTGGCGACAGGAACATCAGTGCCTGACAATGCCTTTTGAACACGAAACTCACGGTCCACAGCATGGGCTGATTTCAACAAGACCCCTGGTGGTTTGCGGCGCAATACATAGTTGTTCGTAGGTGTTTTTAATAAGAAAGTTGGATTGGATTGACCACTTTCAAACTTGGTGGCCACTAGCGGTCCGTCAAATCCATCCAATCTAGGTTTCAGGTATTTAGATATGGCTTGTAGATCGAGCGGAGAACGTTCGGTCATGGCGCAAATTCGGCGGCAAGTTTCTTACCCGCGGCGGCGTATTCTTCAGCCATTCTTTTGACCACATCGCCAGCTGGACCAACGGACTTAACGGCACCGATACCTTGACCCGACCCCCAAATCGTTTTCCATGCCTTGGGCTTGGATGATCCACTACCAAAATCCATTGATGAGCTGTCAGCGACCGGAAGATTTTCGGGATCCATGCCTGCAGCTTTAACTGAACCCTTCAAGTAGTTCCCCCAAACACCTGTAAATAGTGACGAATACACAATGTCATCTGCACTAGAGGCGACGATCATGTCTTTGTACTCTTGTTGTGCATTTGCCTCATTAGTTGCGATAAAGGGGGTGCCTGTATACCCCAAGTCGGCACCCATAGCACGGGCTGCCAAAAGAGATGCACCTGTTGCGATAGATCCAGACAGTAGCAAAGGCCCCTCAAACCATTCACGAATTTCGCTAATCAAGGCGAGTGGGGATTGTTTTCCGGCGTGACCACCGGCCCCCGCAGCAACTGCCACCAGACCGTCAGCCCCTTTTTCCACTGCTTTGCTCGCGAACTTGTTGTTGATGACATCGTGAAGAACAATTCCACCACATGAATGGGCAGCCTCATTCACTTCTACACGTGCGCCAAGTGAGGTAATCCAGATTGGGACTTTATGTTTCACACAAATTTCGAGATCACGTTCAAGCCGTGTATTAGAGCGATGTACGATTTGATTGACCGCAAACGGAGCTGCTGGAGTATCGGGGTTGGCTTGGTTGTACCGGTCCAACTCTTCTTCGATTTGTGTCAGCCATGTATCCAGCATGGGATGCTCACCATCTTCTTCACGCGCGTTCAGTGCCGGAAATGATCCGACGATCCCGGCTTTGCACTGGGCAATTACCAGCTCGGGCACCGAAATGATGAACAGTGGAGATGCAACCATTGGAACGCGTAACCCTTGGAGTGCTTTGGGAAGATGTGAATCGTCGCGTGCCATACTGATTGTCCCTATCTGTTAATTTTCAGTCGGAAGGCCAGCTGTTACTGGCCCTGAGTTCGGTTCACAGTACTTCAAACAGTCCTGCGGCACCCATACCGCCGCCGACGCACATGGTGCAGACTACATATTTAGCTCCGCGTCGCTTGCCCTCGATCAATGCGTGTCCGACCATACGCGCCCCCGACATCCCGTAAGGGTGCCCAATCGAAATCGCTCCGCCATTTACGTTCAGGATTTCATCCGGGATTCCGAGTACATCGCGAGACGCTAAAACTTGGCTTGCGAATGCTTCGTTCAGCTCCCAAAGGCCGATATCGTCCATCTTGAGGCCGTGGGCTTCGAGTAACTTTGGAACAGCATAAATCGGTCCAATACCCATTTCATCAGGCTCACACCCCGCTGCCATGACACCAATATAGCGGCCAAGGGGCTCTAGACCTTTCTTCTCCGCCAACGAAGCCTCCATCACGATCGATGCAGATGCACCATCTGACAATTGAGAGGCGTTGCCAGCGGTAATAAATTCACCAGTTTGCAGGTTCAACCCATCTTTAAAGACTGGTTTCAGCCCTGAAAGGCTTTCTGCACTGGTGCCTGGGCGATTGCCCTCATCTTTTTCAATAGTAACGTCGTGGGATGTTATCTCCTTCGTTTCTTTGTCTTGGATTATCATAGTCGTGGACATCGCCACCACTTCATCATCCAATTTACCAGCTTGTTGGGCAGCATGTGTGCGTTCTTGAGATTGAGCGGCATAGGCATCTTGGGCTTCGCGCGAAATGTTGAAACGGGTCGCTACATTTTCGGCGGTTTCAAGCATCGTCATGTACATTTCAGGTTTATTGTCTTTGAGCCATTTGTCTGATCCCACCCGCATTTCATGTGTTTGAACCATTGAAATGCTTTCGACACCGCCACCAATGACAATGTCCATCCCATCATGCATGACCTGTTTGGCTGCTGTGGCGATCGCCATCATACCGGACGCACATTGTCGATCCAACGACATGCCGGCCACTGTTACTGGTAGACCTGCGCATATAGCAGCTTGACGCGCGATGTTGGTGCTGGAGTGTCCTTGTTGTAAGGCTGCACCGAGGATACAATCACTGATCTCATGGCCCTCTATCCCTGCCTTTTTTACTGCGTGCGTTATTGCATGTGCAGCCAAAGCTTGAGGCGTGGTTGCATTGAAGGAGCCACGGTAAGCTTTACCGATTGGAGTTCTGGCTGTTGAGACGATGACTGCATCACGCATGGTGGTTGACCTTATAGTTTTGTTGAATATTGATGGGTATGGCTAGGGTACGCCCCAAGCCCCCAATGCTTGTCTTGAAAGATGAATGGCACTTCATTTCACCAATTTAGCTTTACATTATTCGCTTTAGCAGCACGTTTTGCGAATTTTCGGGTTTGACTAAATGCATCTTGAATTTCGGCTTGGTGCGCTGGATCAGTTAGTTTCGACCAGTTGCGCGCTACAGTTTCGGGGGTAATATCGCCTTCGATCATAACACCTTCAGTCTCGTAGATACGAGTTTGCGCAAAACAACCTGCACCAGCGCTTAAGATCGTTTTGCTGGGGCTATCTTCGCTGACCAAGTAGAGCAAACCTGGTGTGATGGTTTCAGGGGCAAGCAACTCATGAGCAGATTCGGGCAATAGATTTTTGGTCATGCGCGTCGAAGCTGAAGGAGCTAGAGTGTTTACGCGGATATCATTACGTACCCCCTCGTGATGCAGTACGTTCATCAGCCCCACCATCGCGGCCTTGGCGGCACCGTAATTCGATTGCCCAAAGTTCCCGTACAAGCCAGATGCGGATGAGGTCAAAACAATTCGCCCATATTTTTGTTGCTGCATGATAGGCCATACAGCATGACAACAATTTGAGCTGCCTGTCAGGTGTACCGCTACAACTCTATTAAAGTCATCTAAGGTCATCTTTGCAAAGGACTTATCACGTAAAATGCCAGCATTGTTCACAAGAACATCAATTCGTCCCCAACGTTGCATCGCTTGGTTGATCATGTCGATAACCTGTTCGGAATTGGAAACATCTGCACCGTGCGTAAAGGCTTCGCCTCCTAACGCATTGATCTCTTGGACTACAGCGTTTGCTGCGTCAGTTGATTGGCCTAAACCACCAGCATCAACGCCCAGGTCATTCACTACAACTTTTGCGCCACGCGCAGCTAAACCCAATGCGTGACTGCGCCCCAAACCTATGCCGGCGCCCGTCACAATCGCAACGCGGTTATCGAAGCGGATCACTTGTTAGCCCTCCAATGCAGCGCGGAACAGATGTGGGCCAGACATTACTTGGATCCCACCTGAGACCGGTAGAATAGCCCCTGTAAGATAACTGCCGCCGCGACCACACAAAAACTGCATGCAGCCTGCAATATCTTCATCGCGTCCGACGCGGCCCAATGGAACGTCCTTACCGACCTTTTCACGCGTTCCTTCATCCGCAGTTGCGAAGGCTGTCATGCGAGAAACAAATGGACCAGGAGCAAGAGCGTTTACCGTCACATACTTTTCTGCCAATTCTTTTGCCATTATTTTTGTAATTTGATGAACTGCTGCTTTAGAAGCTGCGTAGCTATAAGCACCATCGCCCAGTGGCGCATCTCCCATGACTGAGCCTACATTTACGACTCTTGATGGATCATCCAGAGTTGCGGACTTGATAAGCATGGGTAGTAGCGATTGGGTGAGATGGAAAAGTCCTGCGTTGTTGACACTTTGAACCTTTTCCCAGGCCTCGAATGGAAATTTCCCCAGTTCGGCACCCCAAGTCAGCCCTGCATTATTCATCAAGATGTTTAGCGTGTCAGTTCGCTTGGTAACTTCTTCAGTCAAAGCGGCCACGCCAGCAGCACTGCCGACATCCCCAATAAATCCCGTTGCTTTACCAGGTGTGTCCATCTCATTGAGTTCTGCCGCTACCGCTTCGCAAACACTTTGTTTACGGGAGGCAATGAAAACATGCGCACCTGCTTGAATCAAACCGGTTGCTGCCATCCTACCGATGCCAGTGGCGCCACCCGTGATCAGCGCAACTTTGCCATCTAAAGAAAACAATTCATTTGGCGTCATACTCGCGCTCCTTAAAATTTCTCAACGCTTTGACCATTGGCTGGCCATGCAAGAGCGTAGGCTCGATCGACTAACATTAGGACAGTTTGTTAACTTGAAGTCTTGCAGGAGCCGACGTCACTGGCAAGGCGTCGTGAGCAAACACGTTTATGTGCCGTTGCGTCAAAATTTGGAGTTGATGCCACCAAAAAACCAGAGTTCAAAACCGAAATAGATTTTCGCTGGTGTCTATCTTCACTAGACATCGTTCTACCTTCTTCGGCCAAACAATTAGATTTCAAATTTTGCAGATTGTTCTATTTGTCTTAAAGACTAGACAGTTTAAGGACAAAAAGGGTAATCTATGAATTGAATTTATCCGGATTATCCAATGCACTCTTTCCTTGTTCTAAATGGCCCAAACTTAAACCTTTTGGGCACGCGTCAACCTGACGTCTATGGCACGACAACCCTTTCCGACATCGAAGCGGATTGTGTAACGTATGGGACTGAAAAAGGTATTTCGATTTCATGCCTGCAATCCAACCATGAGGGTGAATTGGTAGACGCAATTCACGCGGCAAAGGGCACGTTCTCTGGTATCATTTTAAATGCTGGAGCCTACACCCACACCTCAATCGCATTGCGTGATGCCATCTCCGGCGTCGAGCTACCGGTCATTGAATTACACCTTAGCAATATTCACGCGCGAGAAAAGTTCCGCCATACTAGCTATATTGCTGCAGTCGCTATCGGTCAAATTTGTGGATTTGGTGCTGCTGGTTACCGTCTGGCAATCGATGCTCTATTGGGCCACCTTAAGTGAAACCAATCAGCAATATGGTCAGGGATTACCAACAGGGTCATTGTAAACGCCGCCGCTTGGCGTTTTCATTACGAATGAAGCGTGGGAAACTGGGTAAACTTCCATCTCACCGGAAACTGTAGGAAACGAATTCCTACGTTTAGATGCGGCACGCGCTGCATAGGGTAAGAAGGTAACGGTGCCCAACGCTGCCACACCAGTCAAGATGGTTCCACGATCAACCTTTAGTTTGGACTTCATCTTAGTTCTCCTACGCTCGAAGTTTGCACAAACAGTTTAGCAATACTTCTAAAATGGAGAAGTCACGTTTTCGCGTGCGGCATTTTCCCGCCAAACAAAAAAGGCGGCCCATTAGGACCGCCTTTCTGTAAATACTAAATCTAAGAGCTTAGCCGTTGTTGATTTTAGCAACTTCTGCTGCGAAATCTTCTTTAACAACTTCAATGCCTTCACCAACTTCAAGACGAACGAAACCAGTGATGGTTGCGCCTGCTGCCGTTGCTGCGGCTTCAACAGTCAAGTCGGGATTGATTACGAATGCTTGGTTCAGCAATGTTGCTTCAGCAACGTATTTTTTCATACGGCCAACAATCATTTTCTCAATCACAGCTTCTGATTTGCCTGACTCGCGGGCTATATCCATTTGAATCTGCTTCTCTTTTTCAACGCCATCGGCGTCCATATCGGCTTCGGACAATGCAAGTGGGTTCACAGCAGCAATGTGCATCGCTACTTGTTTGCCAAATTCTTTGTCGCTACCGGTCAAGCCGACCAATACGCCGATTTTACCCATGCCTGGTGCAGCTGCGTTGTGAACGTAAGAAACAACAACGTCGGCTTCCAAAGTAGCCATGCGACGAACAGACATATTCTCGCCGATAACAGCAACAGCGTCAGTTACTGTTTGCTCAACGGATTTGCCATCCATGTCTGCTGCTTTTAGCTCATCGATGTTTGATGTGCCGGCAGCAACAGTGGCGATACCGCCAACCATTTTTTGGAAGTCAGCGTTTTTGCCAACAAAATCGGTTTCAGAGTTAACTTCAACAGCAACACCTTTGCCGCCAACAACGCTAACAGCCACAAGGCCTTCAGCTGCTGTACGACCAGATTTTTTTGCTGCTTTAGCCAAACCTTTGGTGCGCAGCCAGTCAACAGATGCTTCCATGTCGCCATTATTTTCAGTCAACGCTTTTTTTGCGTCCATCATGCCTGCGCCAGTGCTGTCGCGCAGTTCTTTTACCATTGATGCAGTGATTGCCATCTTGGTTCTCCTGATAAGAGTTATATCTTTAAACTGTATAGGGGCAAACCAAAGCCTGCCCCTATAATTCAGTGTGCTAAAGCCAATTAAAGCTTAGCCAGCTTCTGGAGCGTCTGCTGGTGCTTCTGCAAGGGCTTCTTCAACAGGAGCTTCTTCCATTGCGCCAAGGTCAACGCCAGCTGCGCCCAATTGAGCGGACATGCCGTCAAGTGCTGCACGTGCTGCAAGGTCTGTATACAAAGCAATTGCGCGTGCCGCGTCATCGTTGCCTGGGATCAGGTAGTCGATGCCGTCTGGTGAGCAGTTTGTGTCAACGATCGCGATAACTGGGATGCCCAATTTGTTCGCTTCGGCTACAGCCAATGCTTCTTTTTTTACGTCGATCACGAAGATGAGGTCAGGACGACCGCCCATTTCGCGAATACCACCCAAGGAAGCTTCTAGTTTAGCTTGGTCACGTTCCATGCCAAGACGCTCTTTCTTGGTGAAACCTTCAAAGCCGCGCTCTGCTTGCTCGTTAATGTTCTTCAGACGGTTGATAGACTTTGAAACTGTCTGCCAGTTAGTCAAAGTGCCACCCAACCAACGGTGGTTCATGTAATACTGTGCACATTTCTCAGCAGCGTCAGCGATTGGCTGTGCAGCCTGGCGCTTTGTACCTACGAAAAGAATGCTGCCACCTTTAGCAACGGTGTCACGGATCAATTTTAGTGCTTCTTCCAGCATTGGAAGAGACTGTGTAAGGTCCATGATGTGGATGCCATTACGTGAGCCGTAGATGTACGGGCCCATGCGTGGGTTCCAGCGTTGGGTTTGGTGACCAAAGTGAACGCCTGCTTCTAGCAATTGGCGCATGGTGAACTCAGGTAGAGCCATGTCGTAATACCTTTCCGGTTTTCGCCTCGTCGGGGGTTCAATGCGGATGCATCAACCGGCGGACTTTGGGGGATTTTGATCCCAAGGCCCAAACCCCGACTGCGGGTTTAAGTCCCGCGCGTATATGTCGGTATTTCTTTGGTGGCAAGGGGTTTGACGTGATTACTTTGGCCACAAAGGGATCACCGTCCCAGTAGTTTATTATGCCCTGCCCGTACAGCCAGTTCCGCGGCTTTAGCCAGTGCTTTGCGGTCCGTGAAATCAGCCACTTTTAGTGCGGGGTGATAGATGACGTCAATCGATCCTTGGGAGGCAGCTGCGAGGGTTCCTAGCAAATTGGTTGCAAATTCCATATCGCCCCACCATCCATAAAATGACTTAGGTTTGCCTTCTGGCGGATGATACACGACGCTTACTGGTTGAACCTGTATCGTCTCACGTAATTCAGCACCCATAAAAGACCCAAACAGCGTTGTTTTGAATGGCAACACTTGCTGACCGTCTGTGCTTGTCCCTTCGGGAAAAAACAACAGTTTGTGTCCCACCAACAAACGCGCCTGCATGATTTGTGTTTGTGCCGTCGCTTGGCCACGTTCCCGTTTAATAAACAGTGTACCTGTTGCACGCGCTAGCCAACCAATGCCAGGCCAACCCGCAACTTCGGCCTTGGAAACAAAGTAGATCCGTTTTGATGCGTTCAATACAAAAATATCTAACCAACCCGTGTGGTTCGCGACGACCGCCGCACGGTCCTGTAGTGGTGCGCCAGTCACATTAAGTGGCAACCGAAGAACCCGCAGCGCGTTACGACACACAAATTGTGTTATGTGGGGCGTGATTGGACGGCTAAGCCCGCAAGCGGGTCGCTCTATCAAGCGAACCAACACTAAGACCAACAAACTCCCAAAAACCAAAACGATCAAAACCGTTGCCCGTACGACGACGCGCAGCCAACCCATTGCAGTTACCGCCTCGGGTTTGGGCTCTTCCGCTTCGGACCAAGTGTTCATCTTTTGGATTCTCCGCTGTAAATTCGCGATTGTCGTTCATTCAAATTGGCGGTGTCCATGATTAGGCAAACATCTGTGGTGTTGAATTCATGATCCACAAACGCGCCCTCGCCCACGACCCCACCAAGGCGCAGATACGCCTTAATTAATGCGGGTATTTGCAGCATTGCTGTGCGGCGATCCAATTCTGTTTCAGGGATTAAGTCCATGGGTTGAACTGTCTTGCCGCGCGCACGAACACGTAACCCTTCGGGCGCAAGGTGGCGATGGTGCAACAATGATAAGGGAGCTGCCAAATCGGTTGTATCAGTGCCGCGAAAGCTAGCTACCCCGAACATAAGTTCGATTTCATGGTTAAACACATATTGTGCCAGAGCGTTCCAAAGATGAAACATTGCGGTACCACCACGATATTCAGGCCGCAAGCAAGACCTCCCTAATTCCAGCAATTTGCGTTCTGATTTGAGCAATGGTGCTAATTCGTATTCGTCTTGCGAATAGTATTGTCCTGCGGCCACAGCCATTTCAGGACGCATTAGCCGGTATACACCAACAACGGCACCAATTGCATCGTCATGCAGCAGCAAATGATCGACGAAAGGATCAAAACGATCTCTTTCTAATTTCTGAACGTGATCAACAAGATTTCCCTTGCCGCCGAGCTCTGAAACAAAAACATCATAACGCAATCGCTGGGCAGAGCGAAGATCTTCATTGCTTGAAGCAATAGAAGTACGAAACTGGGGAGATGGGGCTTGTTTCACGTTGTTGTCCCGACATCCGGATTTACTTCAAATTTTGCCAAATCTGTTAAACCATAAGTAATCTAAAGTCGAAGTCAAACGCTGTCATCAAAAACAGGAACCAATGCGATCCGAGTGCTATCAATTACAATTTTGCCTTCGTTGCGGAAGTTCACTGTTAAGCGGCTGCTGATATTGCTTTGAACTTGCCCCGTGCCCCAATCTTGGTGGTCGGGATGGCGAACCAACATACCTGGAGCCAAAATGGCGTTTAGATCTTCCATTTCACTATCTCCGTTTAGGAACCTATTTAATGGCCCAAAATGATCTTGATTTAGCTGCGTTGGTGAGTAGCCGGATTTGTCATGACCTCATATCCCCTATTGGCGCCATCAACAATGGTTTGGAGTTGCTAAATATGTCTGGTGCTACGCCGGTTGGCCCAGAAATGCAGCTGATTTACGACAGTGTTAAGAGTGCCAGCGCGCGTATTCGCTTTTTCAGGATTGCCTTTGGCACCGCCTCTGACGATCCAGTGGTTCGCAACGAGGTTACCTCGATCCTAACGGAAATGTTTAATGGTGGGCGTCTTGCTGTCGAATGGGGACCTGTGGATGGACAAACGCGAAAGGCGGTACGTTGTGCGTTTCTTGCGATCTTGTGTTTAGAAACAGCCATGCCATTTGGTGGACAGATCAGAGTCTCTAGCAGCCGCTCGTCGTGGGGAATTGTTGGGAAATCGGAAAAAATTTCCAATATCGATGTTCTTTGGAATGAAAGTTCATTTCCGAACACATCGGCAAAGATGTCTCCAACACATGTACAGTTTTCAATTTTAAGAACTGCAGCCAACGACGAAGACTTAGACCTTCGTCTCAAGCGTTCGCCAAACGAAATTTCAATCCTGTTCTAGATGACTTATGCCCTTGTGGTGCCATCGCCCACGACCAAATACTTAAAACTGGTCAACTGGGTTGCCCCAACTGGCCCGCGCGCGTGCATTTTGCCCGTTGCGATCCCGATCTCTGCACCCATACCAAATTCGCCACCATCTGCAAACTGGGTGGATGTGTTGTGCATCAGGATGGCACTGTCTAACCGTTGCATAAAGTGATTTGCTGTTTTCTGGTCTTCAGTCAAAATACAATCGGTATGCTGCGATCCATATATTCGGATATGCTCAATCGCTTCGTCAACACCGTCCACGACCTTAGCAGCGATGATCATATCAAGGTACTCTGTGCCCCAATCATCTTCGTTGGCAAGTACGGTGCCTTGAACGTTTGATAGCTGGCTGTCCGCTCGCACTTCGACACCTGCATCGACTAAACGACCCAGAACATCGCTTCCGATTGTTTTGGCAATGTTCTTATGGATCAACAGGCACTCTGCAGCACCACAGATACCTGTGCGCCTTGTTTTCGCATTCAGAACCACGCGCATGACTTTGTCCGGGTCAGCATGTTCATCTATGTAGATGTGCACAATTCCTTCGAGGTGGGCAAAAACGGGTACTCGGGCTTCACGTTGCACCAAGCCGACGAGACCTTTGCCACCCCGTGGGACGATTACATCTATTGTCTCGGTCATCTTTAGCATTTCTGACACAGCTGCGCGGTCGCGGGTTGGGACCAGTTGAATTGCATCTTCCGGCAGGCCCGCATCGCGCAATCCCTTCGCCAAACAAGCATGTATTGCTTGCGAAGAATGGAAGCTCTCAGAACCACCACGTAGAATAACTGCATTTCCAGCTTTAAGGCATAGAGCACCGGCATCCGCGGTCACGTTTGGCCGGCTCTCGTAAATCACGCCAATCACACCCAAGGGCGTACGAACACGGCGGATGTTAATACCAGTAGGTTGTGTCCATTCTGAAATAACCTCACCAACAGGGTCCGCTTGTTCTGCGATGTTGCACAGACCATCAACGATGGACTGAATCCGCTCTTCATCCAGCATCAAACGGTCCATCATCGCATCGGACAGTCCTTTATCTTGACCAAAAATGAGGTCTCTCGCATTTGCCTCGATAATTTGATCGCGGTTATTCCAAACATTTTGGGCGGCACCGATTAGGGCTGCATGCTTGCGGTCTGCGCTCGCAAAACCCAGTTGATGCGACGCGTTTTTGGCGCGTTGGCCGATGTCTTGCATCAAGTCGGTGATTGAATTCGTGTTTGTCATCGTCCCTATCCTTTTGCGAACAGTCGTTCCGTTCTGAAAGCTGTATTTCCCTAACGGGCCATGTCGTCACGATGGATCAGAGTGGCGTGGCCACCGTAACCAAGCAGACGCTCGATCTCCTGGCTTTTATGGCCTTTGATTGTGATTGCTTCATCCGCTGTATATCTAACCAACCCAATGCCAAGGTGATTACCGTTTGGTCCCACAAACGAAACGGGATCGCCGCGACCAAATTCACCCTCAACAGAGATGACACCTGCCGGAAGAAGACTTTTGCCATTGCTCAACGCATTCGTGGCACCTGCGTCTAAAGTTAATATACCCAGTGGTTTCATCGCACCGATCCAACGTTTGCGTGCATCTTGTGGGTCTAGAGTGGCGGTAAACCAAGTTGTTGCAGCTCCGTCCTCTAGAGCTCTGAGTGGACGTAACGCTGAACCTTCGCAAATCGCCATGGCGCAGCCTGCAGATGTTGCGGTTTTTGCCGCCATAATCTTGGTTTTCATGCCCCCTTTGGACAACCCAGATCCCGCATCACCCGCCATCGCTTCAATTTCAGGCGTAATGTCATTGATCACATCATACCGCGTTGCTGTTGGGTCTACTGCTGGATTAGCGGAATAAAAGCCATCGACATCCGATAACAAAACCAATTGATCTGCACCGATGGTTGCGGCAATTTGGGCCGCCAGTCGGTCATTGTCACCGAAACGAATTTCATCTGTTGCTACGGTATCGTTTTCATTTACGATCGGCATAGCATTCAACACTAGTAATTGCTCAAACGTGGCTCGTGAGTTGAGGTAGCGGCGGCGATCACGTGTATCTTCCAAGGTCATAAGGACCTGTGCGGTTGTGATCCCGTGTGATGCGAGTGCAGCTTCGTACGCACGAGCCAATCGAATTTGGCCCACGGCAGCGGCGGCTTGGGATTGCTCTAACGCAAGCTCAGTGTTCGGAAGCCCAAGCGCCCCACGGCCAAGAGCAATGGAGCCTGAGGATACAAGGATAACTTGGGTTCCCCCTGCCCTTAGCCATGCAACATCTGCGGCCAATCCATGTAGCCATTCGCTACGCAGATTGCCGGTTTCCCTATCCACCAATAAAGCTGAGCCGATTTTAACGACTAGTCGTTTTGCTTGAGTTAAGGACGCCACGCTTCTTCCTCTTGCGCAGGTTGCTCACGCAGGCGATCCGCATCGATTTCGTCGCGCAATTTCCGCAGAACTTCGGTTACACCCTCACGCGCAACACCGGACATAAGCATAACGGGACCACCACTTGCCTCTTCGAGGGCTGCACGGGCTTCTGCACGCTGATCGTCATCCAAGGCATCTACCTTGTTTAGAACAGTTACGCGTTGCTTCGCCGCCAGTTTGCCGCCGTAGGCTTCAAGCTCTGTGATGATGGTATGGTAATCTTCAGAAACTGTTTCCGATGTGCCGTCAATCAGGTGTAACAAGACAGCACAACGTTCGACGTGTCCAAGGAACAGATCCCCAAGGCCACGACCTTCGGAAGCACCCTCAATCAAGCCTGGAATATCGGCGACAACAAATTCGCGACCATCTACACCGACAACACCCAAGTTTGGGTGCAATGTTGTGAATGGGTAGTCCGCTATTTTTGGACGCGCGTTAGATGTTGCGGCCAAAAACGTGGATTTTCCTGCATTCGGCAGGCCTAACAGGCCAACATCCGCGATCAACTTTAGTCGAAGCCAAAGCGTACGTTCAACACCTTCTTGACCAGGGTTAGAGCGGCGGGGTGCTTGGTTCGTTGCCGATTTAAAGTGTAGGTTACCAAAGCCACCGTTACCGCCACGGGCCAATTGAACCCGTTGGCCAACTTCGGTCAGGTCAGTGATGACCGTTTCTTGGTCTTCATCCAAAATTTCAGTCCCGACAGGCACCTTTAAAATAATGTCTTCGCCGTTCGCGCCTGTGCGCTGGCTGCCCATACCTGGAATGCCGCTTTTGGCAAAGAAGTGAGGCGCATAGCGGAAGTCGATCAGGGTGTTGAGGCCTTCAACAGCCTCCGCCCAAACAGAACCACCACAGCCGCCGTCGCCACCATCAGGGCCACCGTACTCTAGGAATTTTTCACGACGGAAGCTTACGCAACCACCGCCTCCACCGCCGGAACGGACATATACTTTGCACAGATCAAGAAATTTCATATCGGCTTCCTAACCTGCACTTAGCGCAGGCTCAATCACTTAGTCAGGTAATCCTACGTCGTGATGTTCAGTTTTCGGGTGTATGTCCACGTGGGAACAGAACGATCCCGCGCAACGCTAAAGGTTTCTGCATCACCTAAGTATTCAAATCCACAATGGGTGAGTACTTTAGCTGAAGCAGGATTGTCTTGGAACACAGCGCCAAACATCGTGGTATTTGCCATCGGATTTGCGTCAACCAGGGTTTGTACCGCTTTAGAGGCTAGTCCGGTGTTCCAGTAAGCAGGAGCGACCCAATAACCAACTTCAGATTGATTGCGGTCCATTCGTGTCAAAGAGATGAGCCCCATAACTTCTGCACTACCAGACTTAAGGCCGTCGATGACCCAAACATCTTCATCACGTTCGTGCGCGATGCAGCGGTTCACAAATGCTTCGGTGGTGCCTGGTGGCAAAGGATGTGGAATCGATGACGTCATACCTGCAACACGTTCATCTGATGCATAAAGTTCAATCAGACCCATATCCGAAACTCGCATTGGGCGTAGCTCAAAGCGATCAGTTTGAATGGTGCCTTGTGTTTTGATTTCGCTCATTTCCATCGTTATGTCCCTCCTCCGAACAGTACGAACAGCACAGATGCGACGGTTAATGCCGCAAGTGTATACATTAAATAGGGTTCCGCCGGAGTGCCTGCGAGTGTCTTGGCAAGACTATCCCCTGCGAGGGTCCAAAGTGGATGCATCAGCAATTGACAGGCCAATAAAACAGCCGCAATTATTGCCGTTGCTTCAAATGTAGAAGTTCCAACGCCGACAAAGGCAGTAAACCCACCAACAATCATCGCCCACGCTTTTGGATTGAGCGGGTGAATGATCAAACCTGCTAAAAATCCCGGAGCTTTATCGCCGACTGATTCGGTTGAAAGGCGCATGTTTGCAACTTTCCAAGCTAACCAAATAATATAGGCTGCAGAGATATATTTCAGAGCGAGAAAAATAAAAGGGGCGCGCTCGGCCAGTTCCATCAATCCAAAGCCAATTGGCCAGATAATCAATTGTTTCCCGAAGGCTACACCCAGCATGAATGGTAATGCCTGACGGAACCCATATCGTGCACCGGTCGCAAGCAACGCCATATTCGCAGGTCCGGGTGTCCCGACCTGTGAGGCCGCGAAAACGGCAAATGATGCGATTGCTACTGACACTTGTGATTACTCTCTAAAAGGAAAAAGGACCGGCGTTTCCGCCGATCCTTTGATTTTTTAAAACCTGTGAGGGTACGACTTATTCAGCTGCTTCCGCTGCCGGAAGTACCGAAATGAATTTACGGTTTTTAAGGCCGGTGCTGAAATTCACGTGACCTTCAACTTTAGCGAAGATCGTGTGATCTTTGCCCATGCCAACGCCTTCAGACGGCCAAAACTTTGTGCCGCGCTGACGAACGATGATGTTGCCAGGGATAACGGCTTCGCCGCCGTACTTTTTAACGCCTAGACGACGACCAGCTGAGTCGCGTCCGTTCCGGGATGAACCGCCTGCTTTTTTATGTGCCATTGGTGTCTCTCCTTATTTCGTTAGGTCGGCAGCTTGCGCAACCCACTCAGGCTTAACTTTAACAGCGTCGAACGTTGCAACGTCAACCTTAGCCAAATCGGCAAAAGTTGCGATACCTGCTTCAACCAATTTCTTAGCAGCGGCTGGACCGACGCCAGTGATTGCTGTCAGATCGTCACCACCCGCAGCTTTAGGAGCAGCTTTTGCAACTGCAGCTTTAGGGGCGGCTGAACGTTTTTGGTCTTTGTTCGCAGCAGGCGTGTTTGCGTCGATTGCAGCTAAAGCTACAGAACCGACGGAACCCGCACCAACAGCAGCATCAACACCAGATTTAGCAGCGTCAGAAGCAAGGATATCTGTGATACGAACCAAAGTCAGTTTTTGACGGTGACCTTTTGTACGCTTGGAAGAGTGCTTACGACGACGCTTAACGAAGTTAATTGTCTTAACGCCTTTGATCTGGTCGATCACTTCGGCTTGTACACCAGCACCCGCAACGAGAGGTGCACCAACGGTGACTGTGTCACCACCAAGCATCAATACGTCATTGAATTGGATTTTTTGGCCAGCAATTGCAGCAAGTTTTTCAACACGGAGTACGTCTCCGGATTGAACTTTATACTGCTTGCCGCCGGTTTTAAGGACCGCGAACATGGGTCATTCCTTTGTTTTACCGCGTCGTTTGGCACCTACTTACATAGGGTTTCGTGGGTTTAACCCCGCCTCAGACAGCGCATCCCGTTTGGGATTTTCATGAAAATAAGGCGCAATGCGCCCGTATGGAAGATGCCAAATGCACTTGATTATGCTGTATGTCAAGCATCATAGACCTGTTTTAGCCACTATAAGTCAGACGCAACCATGTTTAGGGCAACAGCTCGGCCCAAAGTATAAGATATATCGCCGTACATTGCACCGAAGCCCTCAAAAATAGCGCCATTCAATGCGCGCCCTGCCTGTGTTTTCATGAAATTGATCAGTTCAATCATTTCAGCCTCATCAAGCGATTGGTAGCTCAGTAAAAGATAACCCATCATCCATTTTATTGTATCCAAGCGTATTTCGGCTTCTTGCTCCTATGTTTGTTCTATGATCTCTTGTTCCGATGTGTCAAAAGAACTTCCATCGACCAGGCCTAGGTAAAACCGATAGTTAGATGTGAGTGCGGCAGTCACATTTCTTTCTATCAGGTCTCCTTCGCTAACGATCACGTTCAATTGTAACAATGACTGTGGATCTTGAGCCAATGCGATTTGGTAATTGTCTTCAGCAATGTTCTTGATGTCATTATCAGTCATGGCGTTGCGAGCAGCAATTTCCAAATCAACAATCTTCGCCCCCAAGTTACTGCCATAAAACTGATTGATCTGGCGAAGTTGAGTTTCAGGTATTGTTGAAATCTCCTTGCGGACAACCTCAGACATCAACTGCGTGTCGTAAATAGCGTCAATTTGATCTTTTCAAACAGCGCCGCCCTGCCCGTTCAACATCTCAGTGTTCATTGTCACCGCGTATTCCAAGCCTTCCGTCCGCATATTATTGATCAGCTCCGACAGTTTGAGGTGATCCATAGTTAGTGTCACTTGGGCCTGTGCATTAGCCATAGTCGCGGACAGAAGAATTGCAAAGAGGCTACCAAAAAATCGAACCATCAAAGATCTTCGCTTGGTTGGAGTGTCGCCATTCTTACAGCCAATTCCTCGAAACGATCTGCCATGATCGAAAATTGCACGGCATTCATTATGTCATATACCTTTTGCATTTTGTAATTTTCCAAGGCTTCGATGTATTCTTCAACTTCAGCGTCCGAAAAAGCTTGATAGGTATAAGCTGCCCCTGCCAATCCTGAGGCCTGAAGTGAAAGGCGCAATTCCGGTTCGTCATTACGCATCATCTCGCGTAGATCCGCCTCCTCCAGTCGCAACTCGATCACACCAGCACCTGCTGCTGCCAAGAGAAACCTGACCTGAATTTCTTGAATCGCCCGAATAGATGTGCCCGCAGCATCACTCGCTGCGTTCATGCGTTTTAATAGCTCAACCCGCGGCGATCCGATGCGGATCAACCCATCAATAATCGCTTCGCCACTTTCTGACTTTAATTTATCGTCGTCGGAAAGGTGTGACGCATTTTCGACTTTTACCAACCGTTCACCCAACTCAGACGCATAAAAATCCGCCGCATGTTCCAAAAGATCATCGCTCAGTGCTTGGGACAACATATCTAATGCCATTTCGCGCATCCCTTCAGATGCAAAGACGTCATTCGCTATCAAGGTCCATTGATACCCAAAATCGTCGGCGTCCATACCCAGCATCATTGGTGCGCTTTTGGCGGACAGACGGATGCTGTCTAGCGAGACATCAAAGCCCGTTATATTCAGGAACGCATCTACTTTGGTTTCTTCCGCCGCGGTGGCTCCAGAAGCCAAAAGATTGACAGCCAGGACCGTCGCAACAATCAAATTCGAAACAAGTCTCAGCGCGCGCATTTGGTTCTCCTACAATTCCACTTGCTTTTAACTTATGTATTATAACTCGAGCCGCAAATAAATTTAGCGTTATTTTTCTTTTGTAAGAAGTTGGCAAAACAGGTCTAAATTTTCGCAAAATGACCCCGTGTTTGCCGTTAACCCACCCCATTTGGATGTCAAAGACTGTTCAACTCAGGAGTCAAAGAGCGATGTCCAACTTTCACAATCCACACGATCCGGGCCACAAACGCTTGTTTGAGCTGCTGCGCCAAAAACATGTGACTACCCATTTGATCAGCACAGTCAAAGCGCTTAAAGTACGTAAAGTCTACCATGACGAACTAAATGAAATAAAACAGATCGCTGCGTGTTCAATGACCCGCGCACACTAATTTCAGTCGAATGGGCTGTATATTTCGCCCTCAATTACGCCTTTGAAACCTAAAGCAACTACAAATTTTTCAGAGCTATCTGATCGTGAAGCCGGCGGTTTAAAGTTGTGCACCTTTGTAAAGCGTTGCTTAAGTACTTTCTGCAAGTCGCCCTCAGCACCACCCGCCAAAACTTTCGCAACAAATGTGCCACCATCTTCGAGCACATCGAATGAAAAGTAGGCCGCGGCCTCGCACAGCGAAATAATCTTTAGGTGATCCGTTTGTTTGTGGCCTGAACTTGAGGCCGCCATGTCAGACATCACAATATCAGCCTTACCACCAAGCCATTCTTTGACTTGATCGTCAGCACCCTCGTCCATGAAATCCAGAACGTGTAATTCGCAGCCTGCAATCGTGTCCATTTCTTGCAGATCAATTCCTAGGATCGTACCAACTGCTTTACCAGATTTTTCGCCTAAAATATTGGAACGTTTTACCGCAACTTGACACCAGCCACCGGGGGCAGCGCCAAGGTCAACAATGCGTGCGCCGGGCACAAGGAAGCGAAACTTGTCATCAAGTTCCATAATCTTATACGCCGCACGACCTCGGTAACCTTCGGCCTTGGCACGTTTCACGTATGGATCGTTCAGTTGACGCTGCAACCAACGGGTCGAACTGTTAGAGCGCCCCCGGGCCGTCTTTACCTTAACTTTAAGGTCACGTTGCCCACGGCCAGATGTGTTCTTGCCTGTTGGGGTTTTACCCCCACCGCTTGGTCCAGGTGTTTTTGCCATAGTTTATAGTGCTCCGCGTTCTAATACGCCATCGGCGCTCATTTGTGCGTATAACAGGCCTTCTCGCAAACCGCGATCCGCAACTGACAACCTGTCAGTAGGCCAACAGCGCATTAACGCCTGAAGGATGGCAGCGCCAGACATAATCAACGCCTGACGATCCTGACCGATCCGTGGATCCGCGCGCCGCCCCGCAGGCCCCATATCAAGGTAGGACTGGATAACTGTATCAATCTGGGTGGAAGACATGCGCAAACCGTCGACTTTGGTACGGTCATAACGCTTAAGATTTAAGTGGCTCGCTGCGACCGTTGTCACGGTGCCCGACGTGCCAACAATTTGGAAACGATCCCGCGCCTTTTCGTCGTGGTAAGGTGCAAAGTCTGATAAGCTTTCCTCAAAGAAACAGCTCATTAACGCGAACCGCGCACCATCGTCATCGACATCAATAAACTGATCACGCAAGGTTGCGACACCCAGCGGGACACTAATCCAATCGACAACACGCGCGGATGGGATGCTTTTGTTGCTTCGAGTAAATCCAGTTTCAAGCTGCATAATCGAATGTGGACGATCGCGTTTCGGAACTTGGGACATGTCAATCCAAACCAATTCCGTCGATCCACCGCCAATATCAACAACCAACAGGTTCTCTGTTTTTTTGTTCACCAATGGCGCACAAGAAATTGCAGCCAAACGTGCCTCTTCTTTTGGAGCGATGATATCCAAACGCAGACCTGTTTCGCGGTGGACACGCTTGATGAAATCTTCGGCATTTAACGCACGACGACACGCTTCTGTTGCCACCAGTCGCATCCGCTTAACGCGATGTTTACGCAGCTTTTGCTGACAAATTCGCAATGCTTGGATGGTACGCGTCATGGATCCGCGCGACAAGCGGCCGGATTTCTCAAGCCCCGCGCCCAATTGGACGGACTTCGAGAAGCTATCGACCACATGAAAACCAGTGCCCGTAGGTCGGGCGATTAACATGCGGCAACTATTTGTACCCAGATCAAGCGCTGCATAGAGCGGTTTTGATACGGGCCGTGCCGGTACGGGGCTCAGAATAGGACCCATTGCTGGGCTTTCGGCCTTATGTTCGAGCGCGCCCGCACCTTTGGGACGCTTTGGCGCCATGGTTTGCGCCTTTCATTACGAGTTACACGAACGATAGGCCTTGCCAGCCCCCCGCGCAAGTGGCCCATTGGTCCTTTGCGTCTGCTTTGACGTTTTTCTCATTCATAAAAGACATGAAGATTTTGGGTGCTCCCGATACTGGTCAAACTGAGCGTCACAGATTAGCGATAGGTCGCGGAATGGTCTGTTTCTGTCGAAAAACGGCGCCGGAATCAGAATTGGCTGTCTTAGACAATAAATAGAGGCGAAAAATGAATCAGGGAGCACCACTTATATGCCAGATGTAACCATCGTTTATTGGCGTGATATTCCAGCCCAAGTGATTGTGGGTAAAGGACGTCGTGGTTCCAAACGACAGCTTGAAGAACGTTTTGAACAAGCGATTGATCGCGCGGCTATGAAGGTGAACGCCAAGGACGCCGACGCATATTTGGCAGAATGGCGTAAAGCCGCTCCATACCAGTTGGACGGTGAACCTGACGATATAGTTGAATCCGAGGCTTTACGTCTTGAAGCTGAGTATGATCAAGAACGCCTAAAAGCCCTTATTGCCAACGACGGACACGCCTAAAGAACAGGCCCTAAGAAAGGGAAGCCAATGGCTTTGCTCAACTTTAAAAAATCCGAGGATCCAATCGCTGGCTCCCTTAGCCCTGAAGTCGAAGCCTTTTTGCAAGGTTATTCGATTGAAGTAATGCCGCGCACCGCGTCTAAAGTTGAAGACTTTCGCGCTATTCTTCCCAAAGGCACCCGCGTTTATGTCGCCCATATCGAGGGCACCCCGATTGAGGAACTGGTTTCCACAGCCGCGCGTCTGAACGAGGAAGGCTTTGAAGTAATGCCGCACTTCCCTGCCCGCATCATCAAGGATCAGGCCACTTTGACCGACTGGATTGCGCGCTATCAAGGCGAAGCGAACGTCAATCAAGCTTTGTTGCTGGCGGGTGGCGTGACCAAGCCCCACGGTGATTACCATTCTTCGATGCAATTGATGGAAAGTGGTGAATTCGACAGAGCAGGATTCAAACGTCTACATGTTGCGGGGCATCCGGAAGGCAATAAAGACATCGACCCCACGGGCGGTATGGCCAATGTGGACGAAGCTTTGCGCTGGAAACAAGATTTTTCAAACCGCTCGGATGCTGAGATGGCTTTAGCTACACAGTTCGCATTTGAGTCCGGTCCAATTATTGAATGGGCTGAATCCTTAAAGGCGGCTGGAATCGACATCCCAATCCATATAGGAATCGCAGGACCTGCCAAACTGCAAACTATGATCAAATTCGCCATCGCTTGCGGTGTTGGGCCCTCTTTGCGTGTGCTGCAACGCCGCGCAAAAGATGTAACCAAACTGCTGCTCCCCTTTGAACCAACTGAGGTAATTAGCGAACTGGCTGCACATGCCGCGGCCACCCCTGACACAAACATCGTCAAAGTGCATTTCTTCCCACTGGGTGGGATTAAGACAAATGCAAACTGGGCAATTTCGAACGGTGGCAGCGCAGCTGCTCCCGTTAACGCATCTTAATTTCGTCTTCTAAGGACACAGGACATGACCCGTACAATCGTAGAATCCAAAACTAAAACAGCCATTATTGGCTTTGACCAACCGTTCTGCGTTATCGGCGAGCGGATCAATCCGACTGGTCGCAAAATTTTGTCTGAAGAGCTTGAACGGGGTGATTTTTCACGCGTTGAGGCTGATGCTGTCGCCCAAGTAATGGCTGGTGCCAATATTCTTGACGTGAACTCAGGCGCTGTGTTCTCGAACAAAATGGCGGAAGACCCACGCTATGCTGACAACAACTTTGTTGAACCGATGTTGATGAAAGAACTAATTGAACGTGTTCAGGCGATCGTTGACGTGCCTTTGTGCATCGATAGCTCTGTCCCAGGAGCTTTAGAAAACGGTTTGGCTGCGGCTGAAGGGCGTCCATTGTTGAACTCTGTGACTGGCGAAGAAGACCGCATGGAATTGGTTCTGCCGTTGGTTAAAAAATACAACGTCCCAGTTGTTGCAATTTCGAACGATGACACCGGCATTTCTGAGGATCCAGATGTTCGTTTTGCCGTCGCCAAAAAAATCGTAGAACGTGCTGCGGATTTTGGCATCCCAGCTCATGACATCGTGGTTGATCCATTGGTGATGCCAATTGGTGCTATGGGAACCGCTGGATTGCAGGTTTTCGCACTGGTACGCCGTTTGCGTGAAGAACTGGGTGTGAACACGACCTGTGGTGCCTCAAACATCTCGTTCGGATTACCCAACCGTCACGGTATCAACAACGCGTTTTTGCCAATGGCAATGGCGGCAGGAATGACATCTGCGATCATGAACCCAGTTGCATTGCCTATTGGTCCAAAGAAGATCGCAGCAAAGCGTGCTGAAGTTGAAGCCGCTGGCATTGTTCTTCCCGCGGATATGGAAGACGAGGCATTTGTACAAATGTTCGGGCTTGGCTCAACCAAACCACGTGCGGGTAAAGAAATGGAAGCCATTCGCGCCGCCAATTTCCTTACAGACAATGACCCACATGGCACCGAATGGATTAGCACGAACAAAGTTACCCCAAAAGCTGGCGATGAGGGTCGTGGCCGCGCCGGTCGCGTTGGTGGGCGCCGTCGTCGCACATAAAGTCGATTTTAAAGCGAAAAACGAGCCGTCCAGCATATTGGGCGACTCGTTTGGTTTTACTTTTTTAATTCAAGTCACTGTAAGGCGTTGCTTACCTCGTCCCATTGAGACCAAGAAATCCTTTTCTTCTTGAACGGCCTCAAAGTCCGCCCTGCCCCTCATTCCGTGCCATCCACATGCTATAAGGGACTGCGCAACCGCTCCACCCAGTGTGTTTCCAGGTCCAGCGACAATAAACAAGTCAGGTGCAAATTCCTGTGCGGCAGCTTTGATTGCACCTGCAAAGTCATAGGTCTGTGTTACTTGGGAACCCAAAGTGTAGTCCCACATCGCTTTAGTATCGCAGCCATCTGGCCACCAGATTTTACCGAAGCCATCAATTAACGGTACTTTGGGTGCAGACACCCTTAAATCAGCTAACTGTGCACGACCTTGCGCCGCGACCACTCCCTGCAAGGGACTGTGAAACGCTGCATGGTTTTGCAAGCGCATCGGGAAGTGTCCAACTTTAGGAACAGCGTTTTCAAATGCACCCAAACCTTTCTCATTGCCTGCAAAAACAAGAATACCGCCGAGGTTGATAGAGATACAAAGGTCATGACCTGGTTTGGTGTCGATCTGTTTAATCAATGCCAGAAGTCCAGTTTTCATAACCTCATCAACAACCCAGTCTGCATCACAAACTGAGTAGACCAGCTGCCCACCAATCAGGTTCTGTTGCATAAGGTTGCCCATAGTGTTCACGAGGCGAAATCCATCTTGAGCAGAAACAGCGCCTGCAAGTGCCATGGCAATATACCAACCCATGGAATTGCCCGTAACTGCGACAACTTCGATATCATCCGCTAATGAACTGCCGTCGCAATATGCACTTGCGTAGATCAAGCCAGAAGCATTGTCGCCGCGCGTATAGACGTTTACATCGAATTTTTCAGCGCCGTCTAGCGTTGTTATGGCAGATTGCCCCAACGCAGCACGCTGGGTGTCAAAGCCGTTCAACTCGGCGTCAAAACTAGGGCTGTGTTGTTTGAGGTATCCCAATTCGGGTGCGTTATATGTTCCTCGTCCTGGACAAATAACAACTGCGCGGCGGGTCATTTTTCACCCCGTTTTATCAATTTGTGTGCCGCATCAATAATACTATCCTTAGAAGGCATCGTTGCACCATATGCAGGACCTGTCGCGATAAAGCTGTCTTCGGCCACCAACCTAGCGAAATTGTCAACTTCTGCCTCGGCAAACAAGGCCATCAACCCTTCGGCCTGCCCGCCAGTCCCTCGACATTCATCAACGATTAAAACATTTTTGCAGCCGTCAATTGCGCGAAACAAAGCCTCGCGGGGCAATGGCGCCAACCAACGCAAATCGATCACGCGGATTTTGATCCCTTCATTTTCCAACACACTGACCGCTTGGCGCGATAGGTAATGACCATTACCGTAAGTTACGATTGCCAGATCCTGGCCATTGCCATGAATACCAACCTCGCCCAACCCGATCCGCTTTTCAGGCGATGGATAGATATCCATCCAAGTGCCATCCCCATCCTCAAGATCACGTGTGTGATAAAGGGCAATCGGCTCTACAAAGACCACAACCCGCTGTTCTTCACGTGCAAGTCGCACTGACTCGCGTAACATGCCAGCAGCATCAGCGCCACTTGATGGACATCCAATTATGACGCCTGGAATATCGCGCAATACAGCAAGGGAGTTGTCGTTGTGAAAATGTCCACCAAACCCCTTTTGATAGCCAAGGCCCGCAACGCGCAACACCATTGGGTTAGTAAACTGACCGTTGGAAAAGAAAGCGAGCGTTGCCGCCTCGCCGCGTAGCTGATCCTCTGCATTGTGCAAATAAGCAAGAAACTGAATTTCAGGGATTGGGATAAAACCGTTATGCCCCATACCAATAGCAAGACCCAAAATTGATTGCTCGTCCAACAAGCTGTCAATGACACGGGCTGGTCCAAATCGTTTTTGAATTTTCTGAGTGACACCATAAACGCCCCCCTTTAGACCTACGTCTTCTCCCATCACTACCACTTCAGGATGGTCCAGCATCAGGTCAGTAAGAGCCCAATTGATCAGCTTTCCCATAGTTTGAGGCGATGTTTGAGTTTTTAGTTCGCAACCAAATGCGATGCTCCGGGCGTCGGTAACCACCCCGTTGCTTGTCTTGCACCCGCGCGCTGGTGGTATGATGCTCTCCATGATCTGGCTGGCTGATGATAACCTTGGGCGTTTGACGGCTTCATGTGACAGTGTATCAACCCTTTTTTGGGTTTGATTATACATCTCGAGTGCACGTTCTACACTAAGTACACCGGCATCACGCAATAGCCTTACAGAATGCAGTAATGGATCGTTTGCTTCGTCTTGTTCCACCTCTGATTTTGGCAAATAGGTAGTGGCGACATCTGGTCCTGCGTGTCCGTATAGGCGGACCATTCTTAGGTGTAAAAATGCGGGTTTCTTACGTGTACGTACATATGCGGCTGCTTCTTGTGTGACCGCGTATGTGTCATAGATATCTAGGCCATCCGCCTCGAAATACTTAACCCCTGGCCTGTGTTTCATCGATGCGGCGATCCAGCCATGGGGTGTTTTCGTGGAAATCCCGATTCCGTTATCTTCACAAACAAACAAAAGTGGCAAAGGCGCCGATTGAACAGATGACCAACCCGCTGCATTAAAGGCCCCCTGCGCGGTTGAGTGATTAGCCGACGCGTCACCAAATGAGCAAATCGTGATGCCGTCTTCTGGCAACTGTCGGTGTTCAGGCGCGTGACGGCGTGCCGTGCCAAGCGAATAAGCAGCCCCAAGCGCCTTTGGCAGATGACTGGCAATCGTGGAAGTCTGTGGTGGGATAAACAGGTCTTTGGAACCCAGAACTTTATGACGCCCTCCACTAATTGGATCATCCAACGAACATGCGAAACTGAGTAGCATGTCCCAAGTCATCGTTTGACCCCTTACTTGATCTGCTCGGGCCAATTGAAAAGCCGCATCTCGGTAATGCAAAAACGCAATGTCATTGGGGCGCAGTGCGCGTGCAACTGCAGCCATGCCTTCGTGCCCAGATGAACCAATGGTGTAAAAACCCTGCCCTTCCTTTTGCATGCGACGGCTGGTGATATCCAGCGCGCGGCTGGTTAACTGAGCGCGATAGATTGCAACCGCCGTGTACGGGTCAAGACCCGATTTTGGTTCTTCACCGGTTGGAAAATCATTGGCGGCGACACGACACAGAAAATTACCGTGAACAATATTAGCGCGATCCATAATGAGTCCCTATTTGGCGTCTTGAAGGATGAGATCTTTATACAATTTTCGAATTTTATGAAATACGGGACCAGCTTTAGCACCGCCCATCACCCTGCCATCGATTTCGAACACAGGCGTTTGTGCACCAAAGGTTCCAGTGAGGAACACTTCATCCGCGCTGTAAGTATCAACCAACGAATAATTACGTTCAAACACTGGGATGTCGTTGGCACGGCACAGATCGATTACCTTTTGGCGGGTAATCCCGTTCATGCAGTAGTCACCTGTTGAGGTCCAAACTTGGCCTTTTTTAACAATAAAAAAGTTGCAAGCGTTGGTGGTGTTTACGAAACCGAACGGATCGAGCATGAGTGCTTCGTCGGCCCCTGCACGCAATGCATGGTTCAACGCGATGATGCAGTTTAGCTTGGAATGCGAGTTCAGCTTGGAATCTTGGGTCAACGGCAAGCCACGGTGATGCGGTACTGTGTGCAGGCGAATACCGCGGCCAATCACGCTATCATCGGGCTGGGAATGTTCTGCGATGATCACGATTGTAGAGCCAAAGACGCTGAGGTGTGGATGTTGGAACGGCTTGCGCTTTTTGCCCCGCGTCACCATCATCCGTATATGGGCATCATTGGTCATGCCATTTGCAGCAAGAGTATCGTGGATGGCTTGCACCAGCTCTTCGCGCGTTTTACCGATTTCCAGATCGATATACAGCGCCGCCTCAAGTAGGCGATCAATATGGTCGTCCATGAAGGCGATATGCCCATCATAGATCCGCATGCCCTCCCACACTCCGTCACCCAGCATAAAGCCGCTGTCATAGACAGACACCACAGCTTGCTCACGCGGGACAAGATTGCCATCAACGTAAATGAGGATGTTTTCATTGCGTACATCTTCGGGGGCATCGTGAGTGGAAACATGATCGGGTGATGTCATGAGCTAGCCTTTATGTGTTTGGTGTTGCCAAATGGCGTTACCAGATTTACGCAAAACAAATGCCTATGTGGTCGCCGGGTCAAGCCAAGATAACGAAACTAAGGTAGATGGTTTGCAACAAAGAAGAAAAGCGCAATGTCGGAACCTGAATTGAACAATATCCACCTATCTTCTGGCGGAATGCAGGCAGAAATCGCGCCTCAGGGAGCAACTTTGGTGTGTTTGTCTCGTGAAGGACGTGACTTGATTCTAGGAATTCATGATTTAGCTGATGCATCCATAAACAATTTTTATGCAGGGGCTATTGTGGGTCCAGTGGCCAATCGTGTTTCTGGTGGCCAAGTCACAATTGACGGCCAGTCATTTCAAATGGAATGCAATGAATCTGGCACAACATCCCTTCATTCAGGGAGTGATGGGTTACACGCGTTGATCTGGGACGTGTGTGAAGTTTTGCCTGACAGCGTATTGTTACAGATACACTTACCCGATGGTTACAGTGGGTTGCCGGGCAATCGTGAAATTTCTGTTTTGTATGTATTGAGTAATGATGGACTGGCCGTCAAAATAACTGCCAATACTGACCAAAGAACTCCTATCAATATCGCCCATCATCCATATTGGGCGCTTCAATCCGATCAGTCTAAAACAAAACTGAGCATCGACTCTGATCGCTATCTTCCCAAAAATTCCAATGGCCTACCGACGGGTCAGTCCAAGCCAGTCGCTAATGGTCCTTTTGACTTTATTAAACAACGCGAAATTGGGGCAAATGCTGACTTGGACCATAACTGGTGCCTTAGTGAGGTGAAGTCTGAAAATCCTCGCCCTGTCGCAACATTACTGGCATCAGATGGATTACAGCTGAATATTGCAACAACCGAGGTTGGTATGCAGGTTTATACTGGTTCAGCGCTGCCAATCTTGGAAACTTCCCATTGTAAAACTGACCAAATCCAACCTAACGCTGGAATTGCTTTGGAGGCACAGGGGTGGCCAGACGCACCAAATCAGCCGGGATTTCCAAACATATTTGTCGAACGAAACGAGACCTATCGCCAGATCACACAGTATACCTTTACGCAAAATTGAACCGAAAAAACACACTAAGAGCACATGCGCATCCTTTTGAGGCCAACGTTTGTTGCTGATTATATCAGGTAAGCCCACAGATTTGTGGTGGAACAGGTATATCAGGAAAGGAGACAATTAATGACGCAACTCCAACAAAAACCAGCTCAGGTTCAACCACCTTCTTCGGCCCAACAATCATCACAACGGCCGATCATCACTGACTACGCCAGACTGTAGCGGCCAAAGCCATTGTGACAGTTTTATTCGATTTTGGTGGTTCCAACACATGACGTCGCCACTTTCATCAATCCGCAACCTTGGCCCGCTTATGGAGAAAGTTGTGCTAAAATCAGGATATCTTTGGCGGAAAAACGGCGTCAGCTTGGCGCGGATGAAACGTATTGCCGCTCGCTACAAGCTGGCACCAAACCTCACTTTTTTGGGTACTACGTCTTGGTCATGGCCCTTTAAGGTCGGCCATGGAACGATTGCAAAGGCGATGAAAAGAAAAAAATGCGAATTATCTTTGGTCAGCTCAAAACAGACGCCTTAAATGAGGGGCACAATGCCTTTGAGAAAATGATGAACCAAATTGGTGTACGGGCCAAAGGATCATAAAGAAAAAGGGCCAGCAAAATGCCAGCCCTTTAAAATTGATTCCGATTAAAGTGGTGGCTTAGCCTACCAACTCCAAACCAGAGAAGAAGAACGCGATTTCTTCAGCAGCGGTTTCAGGTGCGTCTGAACCGTGTACTGAGTTTTCGCCAACGCTTAGTGCGAACTCAGCGCGGATTGTGCCGGCAGCTGCGTCTGCTGGGTTTGTTGCGCCCATAACTTCACGGTTTTTCGCAATTGCGCCTTCGCCTTCAAGAACCTGAACAACAACTGGTTCAGAAATCATGAATTCGCAAAGTTCACCAAAGAAAGGACGCTCAGAGTGCACACCGTAAAATGCTTGGGCTTGTGCCAAAGTCATTTGGATACGCTTGGAAGCTACAACGCGCAGACCAGCATCTTCGAATTTGGCAACGATTTTGCCTGTAAGGTTGCGTTTTGTTGCATCTGGTTTGATGATTGAAAAAGTACGCTCTAGCGCCATGGGTTTGCTCCTAAACATGGGCGGGCATGTGCCAACCCTATCAATATTGGGGGCGCGTAACATGGCTACTCGGCCAAGAAAAGGCTCTTGTGCGCCAGCTGGCTGCAATTAGCACATATAGAGGCCTCAGACACGATTGACGCCATGACGATGTTCAGTCACACCGCGCCCATGTTGACTATATCAGATATATCGTATTCCGTCGAAGGCCGCCCGCTCCTAGCTGGTGCCAATGCTGTAATTCCAGATGGCCACAAAGTGGGCCTGATCGGTGCCAATGGAGCGGGTAAAACCACATTGTTCAAGCTGATCCGCGGTGAATTGGGGCTGGACGGTGGCTCAATCTCATTGCCGACGAAGGCAAAAATTGGTGGCGTCGCACAAGAAGTGCCTGCCAATGAGGTTTCGCTAATCGATACCGTTTTAGCTGCCGATACCGAACGCGCTTCGTTGATGGCTGAGGAAACTGAAGATCCGTCGCGGATAGCCGAAATCCAAACTCGTTTGGTTGATATTAGTGCATGGTCTGCGGAGGCGCGCGCCTCGACCATCCTTAAAGGCCTAGGCTTTGACGACGCAGAACAACGCCAGCCCTGCTCCGCATTTTCAGGTGGCTGGCGCATGCGTGTGGCATTGGCCGCAGTTCTATTTGCCCAGCCAGATCTGTTATTATTAGATGAACCGACCAACTACCTTGACCTTGAAGGTGCCCTTTGGCTTGAAGCATATCTTGCCAAGTACCCCAACACCGTCATCATAATTAGCCACGACCGTGGCCTGCTCAACCGGGCAGTAGAGGGAATATTGCACCTCGAAGAACGTGTTTTGACGTTTTATTCGGGCCCCTACGATCAATTCGCGCGCCAACGCGCTGAACGCCGCGCCGTGCAAGCTGCGATGGCTAAGAAACAGCAGGCACGTAAAGATCATATGCAGTCTTTCGTGGATCGTTTTAAAGCGAAGGCTTCAAAAGCGAAACAGGCGCAGTCTCGTTTGAAAATGATCGAAAAGATGGATATGATCGCAGCCCCCGAAGAAGCAGCGAAACGCGTATTTACCTTCCCAGAGCCCGAAGAAATGGCACCGCCGATCATTGCGATCGAGGGCGGCACCACTGGCTACGGTGATACTGTCGTTCTAAACAAACTGAACTTACGCATTGACCAAGACGACCGCATCGCCTTGCTCGGCAAAAACGGTCAGGGCAAATCAACGCTGTCCAAACTGTTGTCGGACCGCCTGCCCCTCATGGCTGGTAAAATGATCCGTTCGAATAAACTGCGCATTGGCTATTTTGCACAGCACCAAGTGGATGAGTTGATCATTGACGAAACACCTTTGCAGCACCTGCAAACCGCCCGTCCAGGTGTATTGCAGACCAAGTTGCGCGCGAATTTGGCTGGCTTTGGCCTTGGCCCTGATCAAGCTGAAACAGCCGTAGGGCGTCTTTCAGGCGGCCAAAAGGCGCGTTTGTCGCTTCTGCTCGCGACCTTGGACGCGCCGCATATGTTGATCCTCGATGAACCTACCAACCACCTTGATATCGAAAGCCGTGAAGCACTCGTTGAAGCGTTAACTGCCTATAGCGGTGCTGTCATTCTCGTCAGTCACGACATGCACCTGCTTTCTATGGTTGCGGATCGCCTTTGGTTGGTCTCTGACGGTACAGTCAAACCATATGATGATGACTTAGAAAGCTACCGCAGGCTACTGCTTACAAACGACAAAATATCCAAGCCAAAAAGTGCTGCACCTGTCGTAAAGCCAAAGAAGCCTAATCGCGATGCAATTCTTGCATTGCGTGGTGAAGTCCGCAAATCTGAAGCCCGCGTGAACAAGCTGAACGAGATGCGCGACAAACTAGCAAAGAAGCTGGCTGATCCCGCTCTTTATGAAGATGACAAACTTGGCGAGATGGAAGTTTGGCAAAAAAAATACGCCGAAGTCATGGGCGCACTGGATCGTGCAGAGGCGCTTTGGATGCAGGACCTCGAAAAGCTTGATACTGCCGAGAACCAGTGATCCTATAGTTCATCTTACCAAATAAACTCTTGGGTCTGGGGCAACGCCCCAGGGGGACACATCATGATCGACACTACATTTCTAATCACGGCCTTTGTTACAATGTTTGTCGTAATCGATCCAATTGGTATGACACCGTTGTTCGTTGCCCTGACCCAAGGTCACAATGCAGCTTCGCGCCGTCGCATCGCGTTTCGGTCATGCGGCATTGCGATGCTTTTGCTGTTGCTCTTTACCTTAATGGGCGAAGCTGTCCTCGGTTTCATTGGTATCTCGATGCCAGCCTTCCGTGTGGCTGGTGGCATCCTATTGTTTATTACCGCTCTCGATATGTTGTTTGAACGACGCACCAAGCGACGTGAAGATCAAGCCGAAGAAGAAGATCCGAACGACGACCCATCCGTTTTCCCTCTTGCAATTCCATTGATTGCTGGCCCAGGGTCGATCGCATCGGTGATCCTCTTAACAGGGCAACGTCCTGGCCTTGAGGGCTTAGCAATGGTCCTTGGAGTAACTGCAGCGGTTCTTCTTTTGGTTATGTTGTTTTTCTTGGCCAGTGGACTGCTCGAACGCGCAATGGGCAAGACAGGGATCACCGTCATTACCCGCCTGCTGGGGATGCTTCTGGCTGCCCTTGCTGTGCAATTTGTACTCGATGGGTTGCGCGATTTTGGTTTCGTCGCATCCACTGTTTGATTGATGACTGGCGACATTATTTCTCAAGTTCTGTACCTGAGCGTCTTTGGCGTTTTGATTGCTGTTGGACTTTGGGCCCGGAGTCTTAAAAACCTCAGCCAAACGGCCCAACATGCCGCAATTTGGGCTCTAATATTCATCGCGGCTATCGCAGTTTTTGGTTTGTGGAGCGACCTAGAACGTCATCTAGGTGTGTCTTCAGACGATGGGCATAGCAGTGTCACGATCCCAGTAAGCCGCAATGGTCACTATAATTTGCGTCTTTCAATCAACAGCGTTTTGGTCGATTTTGTTGTAGACACAGGCGCAACAGACATTGTTCTAAGCCAGTCAGATGCAAAACGCATTGGCATCGATATCGACAGTCTCGCCTTCACGGGACGCGCCTCAACCGCCAATGGCGTTGTCGAAACCGCGCGAATAACTTTGGACTCCATCGAGATCGCAAACATTGTCGATCGCGACGTAAGTGCTGTTGTAAATAAGGGTGAATTGTTTGGCTCCCTATTGGGGATGGGATACCTGGAACGCTGGGGCCGGATTGAAATTGAAAACGGTATCCTCAGCCTAACGCGCTAAGTCTCGGCTTTCTTTTCCCAACTTCCATCTGCTTGTGACCAATACTGTGCCGTTGCACCACTATCCTTAAGTGTTTTCCATTGTTGTCGGGCGCGATCTAAAGCTTCAGGATCATTGCCGTCGAAAAGTACACAGACACGGTCCAACGCCGCAATTTCCTCCGCAGTGATATCAGCCCCATCCACGCACATTACACATTGCGGATTGTTTGCCGCGTCAACCAAAGTGGTTAGCAATATCGGCTGATCCGCGTCCCGTGCGCCGCCTGCCAAGCCATGAGGCAGAAAATCCGCCTCATGGCCCATCCAAAGCTTTTCATCCAACCAATGTAGTCGTCCCAAGTCAGTTCCACGCACCGCCACACGCCAGCCCGCACCGCGGGCCTTGCCTAAAAGCATGGACAGGGTCACATCAACCGGATGGCGTGTAAGGTGATAGAAGAATGCAGCGCCCATCAGTCAGCTTCGAACATGTCCGCAACCAGACGGTTCAGCGCCATGACACCCCACCCAGTTGCGCCAGTTGGTGCCAACGCAGTTTCTGACTTTACAGATGCAACGCCTGCAATGTCCAAATGGATCCAAGGGCAGTCATCTTTTACAAAACGTTGCAGAAATTGTGCAGCTGTTACAGAACCCGCCGCACGACCACCAATATTTTTCATGTCAGCAATTCGCGATTTCAACAAATCATCATATGCTTGTCCCAATGGCATGCGCCATGCGCCTTCGTTCTCAGCTAAAGCCGCACGCAAAAAAGCACTACACAATGTATCATTGTTAGAGAAAACGCCTGCATTTTCATGACCAAGCCCAACTATTATTGCGCCAGTCAATGTCGCAAGGTCAATCATTGCTGCGGGCTTGAACCGTTCTTGCGCATACCACATAACGTCGCACAGAACCAAACGGCCCTCCGCGTCGGTATTGATAACCTCAACAGTGTCACCTTTCATCGAGGTCACAACGTCACCCGGACGCACTGCATTCCCAGACGGCATGTTTTCCACTAACCCAACCAAACCGACGACGTTCGCCTTTGCGCCTCGCAAGGCCAAAGTACGCATGGTGCCTGCAACGACCCCAGCGCCGCCCATGTCCATGGTCATGTCTTCCATTCCACCAGCAGGTTTGATGCTGATACCACCCGTGTCAAAAACAACGCCTTTCCCGACAAGTGCCAAAGGTGCTTCGCCCTCAACCCCACCATTCCACTCCATGACAACCACTTTGGAAGGACTATCGGAACCTTGACCGACGCATAGCAATGCTCCCATACCGAGAGTTGTAAGTTCATCTTCATCCAAAACCTGCACTTTTAGACCGAGGTTTTTCATTTCAACCAAACGGTTGGCAAATTCAGTAGTCGTCAAAATATTCGCAGGTTCATTGACCAGATCACGTGTCATAAACGCACCCTCAGCAACCGCCATCAAAGGCGCAGTCATCGCAATGACCTCTTCGGTCTTGCCACACATTACGGTGACAGCGCCCATAGGTGTTTCGCCAGCTGTTTTATGTTCAACGAAGTTATAATCGCGCATAGCCAAGCCAAACGCGATTTGTGCACTGTATTTTGCATTCCCCGTCGCCATCAACAGGTCAGCATCTCCACGTATTTTGGCAAGTGACGCACCAACTGCACGGGCTTGTTCTATTGTTGCACGGCGCGACAACCGAACGATGTCAACTGCATCCGCTGCCATTCCGACTGGTAGGTTCAAAGTAAACACCTGCCCCTGTTTCATCTTTTGGAAACGTTCGCTTTCTATAAAACGAGCAACCGCCCCTTTTGTCAGCCGATTCACGCGACGCGCCGACACATCCATGCGCCCTTCGTCATCCAAAAAAACAGCAACACGTCCTAAGTGGTCTGCTATCAGATCGATTTCGACAGAGCGATACGTGAATTGGGTTGGCTTGCGCATGATTTAGTCCTGATTTTGTAGTGTTTAAATTTTTTTTGAGTGGCTTGCCGCCTTGATTGCAATAGAGGTAGCGCGGATCATTAGAAAAAACCAGATAACAGTTTTACACAACTCTTACTTGGTTTAGTGTTATGAATACATTGCACACACATGACTTGGGGGAATGAGTGGTTAAATTCGACAGATATATGCTGTCGCAACTTCTGGTACTGTTTGGTTTTTTCTCATTGGTATTGGTCGCTGTTTTTTGGATCAACCGTGCGGTTGTTTTGTTCGACCGCTTGATCGGCGACGGACAAACTGCGCTTGTCTTCCTGGAACTTTCAGCTCTTGGCATGCCCAAGCTCATCTCAATGGTTCTTCCTTTGTCAACTTTTGCCGCAGCAGTCTACGTTACCAACCGGCTGAATAACGAAAGCGAATTGACGGTTGTTCAAGCAGCTGGTTGTAGCCCTTTCCGGCTTGCCCGACCGATTTTTGTATTTGGGATGATATCTGCATTGATGATGTCGGTTTTGGCGAACGTATTAGTCCCAGCAGCTCAAGCACAATTAAGTGTGCGCGAGGCAGAGATTACCCAAAACGTAACAGCGCGTCTGTTAACCGAGGGTGTTTTTTTACACCCAACTTCTGGTGTGACATTTTACACGCGTGTTATCGCACCAGATGGTGTCCTGCGCGATGTATTTTTGGCTGACCGTCGTACGCCAGAAGAACGTGTTTTGTATACTGCCAGCGAAGCCTACTTGGTGCGCAATGGTGCCGGAACAACCTTGATAATGGTTGACGGACTTGTCCAACGTCTAACGACAAAAGGACAGCGGCTATCGACAGCAAAATTTCAGGACTTTTCTCTAAATATTTCCTCGCTTGTGAACAAAAATAAGTCAGCAACGACTTCGATCAGCAGCATGAGTTCGATTGAACTTTTAGGCAATTGGAGCGCGATTACTGAACAAACCGGATCAGTGTCTGGGTCGATAGCTGAAGAATTACACTGGCGCTTCGCTAAATCACTGTTTTGCGTTGTTGCTGCTATGATAGGCTTTTCAGCGCTTTTACTCGGCTCTTTTTCGCGCTTCGGAGTATGGCGCCAAATTGTGATCGCATTTGGAATTCTCATTTCCCTAGACGGGTTGCACGGTGCAATTGTTGACATAGTATTGACTAATGCGGCCTTCTGGCCCGTTTTGTATATACCATTCGCAATCGGGTCTTGCTTGTGTGTGGCCATGCTTGGCCATGCCGCTAACCCATCTTGGTGGCGGACAGGAGCGCGCTTATGATTTTGCATTTTTATTTTGCGCGCCGCTTTTTTGCAGCATTCTTTTTTTTGACAGTTGTCTCTTATGCTATTGTGGTACTTGTTGACCTTATTGAGCAGACTCGTAAATTCTCGCGTTTTAATGTTTCTTTGAGTGACCGATTGGGCCTTACATTCCTGAACGCGCCAGAAACGGTCAATCAGATTTTACCTTTGATCACGATTCTTGCAACCGTCGTTATGTTTATAGGGCTGGCACGTACTTCAGAACTGGTTGTTACACGCGCAGCTGGCCGGTCCGCCATGCGTTCATTGGTTTCACCTATTACCGTTTCGTTGATAATTGGCAGTCTCGCAGTCGCAGTCCTAAACCCAATTGTCGCAGCGACTTCAAAACGTTATGCTGTGCTGTCAGAAAGCTACCGAAGCGATGGCTTATCAGCACTCTCCATCAGCGGCGAAGGGTTATGGTTGCGGCAAGGTGATACAAATGGCCAGACCGTAATACGAGCCTCTCGTTCCAATGCAGATGCTTCAGTTTTATATGATGTTACATTTATAGTCTATGCTCCAAATCTTGGTCCGATCCGGCGGATTGAAGCTGGGAGCGCCGCGTTGGGCAAAGGAGATTGGTTTTTGCGCGATGCAAAAGTCTGGCCATTGGTCGCAGGGCTAAATCCCGAAATAAATGCATCTGTACATGACATTCTGAAATTACCTTCAACACTCACCTTAGATAGTATCCGCGAAAGCTTGGGTAAGCCGTCTAGTGTGTCCATTTGGAATTTGCGCAACTACATAACTCAGCTTGAACAAGCCGGCTTTTCACCGCGCCGCCACAAAGTTTGGTTTCAGGCCGAAATGGCTCGACCCTTTTTCTTGATGGCAATGGTTCTTGTCGCCGCCGCTTTCACTATGCGCCATACCCGTTTTGGAGGAACGGGTACCGCGGTTCTGACTGCGGTCCTCTTAGGGTTTACGCTATATTTCATTCGAAGTTTCGCCCAAATATTGGGGGAAAATGGTCAAATTCCGATTCTTCTGGCCGCTTGGGCCCCTCCAGTTGCCGCTATCCTTTTTGCTCTAGGTATGCTTCTGCATGCAGAGGACGGTTAGTGTTTAGACAACTCATCATTTGCGCAATTTTGTGTTTTACACCTGCCCTGGTTCTTGCCCAATCGAATACGTTGCAGCCTGCAATCCTTGTGGCTGACAACGTAAGCATTGACCAAAATCGAGTGTTACAAGCCCAAGGCAACGTCGAAGTGTTCCAGGGTGATATACGACTTAAGGCTTCATCCGTTTCATACGACCAAAAGTCGGGGGCGCTACAAATCATTGGTCCAATAACTATTCAAGACGGTGCCAATATTACGATCCTAGCGGATCAGGCTGAACTTAGTTCAAATTTACAAAACGGTTTGCTGATTGGGGCACGTACGGTCCTAAACCAACGACTTCAATTATCATCAGTTGGAATGAACCGTGTGGATGAACGATATACGCTACTCTACAAAACAGCGGTAACATCGTGTAACGTTTGCACTGAAGGACGTCCGCCTCTATGGCAAATTCGAGCAAAACGTGTTGTTCACGATCAAACTGAACAACAACTTTATTTTGACGACGCACAATTTCGTGTTGGCAATATACCCGTATTTTATTTACCTCGCTTGAGGTTGCCCGATCCGACACTGAAACGTGCAACAGGATTTCTGATCCCTTCTTTTCGAGCAACTTCTCAATTGGGAACAGGTGTCAAAGTTCCATATTTCATCAAGCTGGGGAAACATCGTGATATTACCCTGTCCCCCTACTTGTCCTCAAAGACGCAGGCACTCGAGTTTAGATACAGGCAGGCCTTTGAAACGGGGAACATCTTATTTAATGGCGCGGCGACAAGTGATGATCTTCGCGCCAACAAAACCCGAGGTTACATTTTTGGTGAGGGGCAATTCGAGTTTACCGGACAATACGTCTTGGATTTCGATATAGAAACAACGACTGATAACGCATATTTGAAAGAATACCGTTACTCTGAAAAAGATCGGCTTGATAGTGAGATCGCTGTCAGCCGAACAAGTCGTGATAAGTACGTCCGTGTCCGTTTCATTAACTTCAGATCCTTGCGAGACAACGCGGATAACACGAAGGTCCCAACCAACGTCTTTGACGTAGATTTCGAACGTCGCATAATCCCAAAAATAATTGGCGGTGAAATCTCACTAGATGCTAACGCACATGCTCATTTTCGATCGTCAAAAGCAGATGTCGTTGGCCGTGATGTTCTGCGATTCAATCTGGATGTTTATTGGGAAAAACTGTTGGCATTAAAAAATGGGCTATTTACAGAAACTAAACTTGGTTTTGCAGCTGACGCTTTTGGCACCGGCCAAGATAGTGAATTTCCTTTGAGCGAGACTGCTCTCATTCCGTACGGTTCAATTGCGTTGCGGTACCCATTGATCCGCAAAACGCAAAAGACTACTCAAATTTTCGAACCGCTCCTGCAGTTTGGTTGGGTTGGCCAGACTCACCCTAAAATTCCTGTTGAAGAAAGTACCCGCGTCGAATTCGACGAAGGCAATCTTTTGGCATTATCCAGATATCCAAGACCAGATCGTCGTGAACGCGGCCCCACAATTGCCATTGGCGCTAATTGGGGTCGCCATGATCCAAATGGATGGAGCACAACACTTACGGTCGGCCAAGTTCTAAGAAGTCAAAATGACAGTAGTTTCAGTGAAACATCTGGGCTAAGCAGCACAACATCTGACTTTATCGTGGCAGGTCAATTTCAAACCCATTCTGGACTACAATTAATTAGTCGAGGCCTGTTTAATGATCTACTTGATGTTGCCAAAGCTGAAATGAGGGGGTCTTGGCTCACAAAAAAGACATCGATTAGCGCAAGCCATCTTTGGTTGTCGGACGAAGATATGCAGATAAAGGCGTCAGAGCTAACCTTTGATGGAGCCTATCAGATTAACGGTTATTGGTCCGCAAGCAGCAATTGGCGCTACGATTTGGTTGAAGACCGCGCATCTAATGCGGGTCTTGGATTAATCTATCAAAATGAGTGTGTTTCGATTGGTCTGTCTGTTAACAGAAGCAATAGATCATCAACAAGTGTTGAGCCCTCAACCAATCTAGGGTTTAAAGTGTCACTACAGGGCTTCTCGGCCTCAAACGGAACACAAAGTTTCAAGCGATCATGCGGAAAGCAGATGAAATGACCGGTAAGGTAAGGCAATGCTAAAAAGATTTGTGATAACGACAGCTACTTGCGCAGTACTGGCTATGCCTGCCGCAACACAGAATCTATTTGCTACGGTTGTTACCGTAGATGACGCTGTGATCACCGAATACGAAATCGGTCAGCGTGCACAATTATTGCAGGTACTGGGCGCACCAAGCGCAGGCCGTGAGGGTACGATAGAAGCACTGATTGAAGATCGTCTTAAGAAGAAATCCACTAATTCTGTTGGATTGAATATAGATGCCGCTGATTTAGCTGATGCGATGTCTGATTTTGCTGAGCGTGTAAATCTTTCAACGGAAGCGTTTGTTAAAGTATTGGCTGGTGAAGGTGTGTCCGAACAAACCTTTCGCGACTTCGTGGCCATCAATGTCCTCTGGCGCAACCTAATTCGCAGTCAATATGGTAATCGCGTACAGATTACTGAGGCAGATATCGACCGTGCATTGGGAACCTCTGGTGGAGCCAGCAGTATCCGAGTACTCCTATCTGAAATAATCATACCTGACCCAGCGCCAAAAGTTGTTCAAGCACAAGCCCAAGCCCAAGCGGAGCAGGCGTCCAAAGCAACTTCTGTTGCAGAGTTTTCATCTTTTGCGCGCCGCTTCTCTGCAACAGCAACGCGTGATCGTGGTGGACGTCTAGATTGGTTACCACTCGCAAAATTACCATCACAGTTACGCACGATAATCTTATCATTGGCACCGGGTGAGGTCACCTCACCTATCCCACTTCAAGGCTCCATCGCCCTATTTCAACTTCGAGACATCCAAGAGACAGATGCGCCAGCTGTCGAATATTCTGCAATCGAATACGCTGCTTATTACATGGCGGGCGGCCGATCAGATAAAACTTTAGCGGCCGCAGAAAAACTTAAATTGCAAATTGACGTTTGTGATGACCTGTATGGTGTTGCCAAAGGCGAGCCAGCCGAGGCGCTTGATCGTGGGACACTAGCACCAAAAGATATACCTCAAGATATCGCGATCGAATTGGCAAAGTTAGACCCAGGCGAAGTTTCAACAAACCTCACACGCGCGGATGGAACATCTTTGGTATTTTTGATGATGTGCGGACGGACTGATGCACTAAATGAAGACATCGGTCGTGATTCTGTATCAACTAATTTACGCCAACAACGCCTTAGTGGTTATGCTGATAGCTTGATTGGTGAACTGCGTGCAAGTGCACGCATCGTTCGCAAATGATCAAACCCATCGTGGTGAGTTGCGGCGAACCAGCAGGTGTTGGTCCTGAGGTGGCTGCTAAAGCATATGCCTCACTCTCTGGTGAAATCCCGTTGGCCTATATGGGTGACCCTCGCCATTTACCCATCGGGACGCCTTTGTCCATGATCGATGACATTAGCGAAGTTAGACAGGCGATGAAACATGGCCTGCCTATTCTACACCATAACTTCGCCGGCAACAGCGTGACAGGGCAGCCAGATCCTTTAGACGCACAAGGTGTAATCGATGTTATAGCACGCTGTGTTAATTTGGTGACCTCTGGCACCGCTTCAGGTATATGCACCGCACCCATTAATAAAAAAGCGCTGAAAGATGGGGCACAATTTGCCTACCCAGGCCACACAGAATACTTACAAGCATTAGCAAATTCAGGACAGGCAGTCATGATGCTGGCCAGTGATGAGTTACGCGTTGTCCCAACGACAATTCATATCCCGTTAAAAGACGTGCCTCACCAGTTAACTCCACAGCTTTTGCGCGAAACAATTACCATTACAGATGCCGATTTAAAAACACGGTTCGGGATCGATGCACCACGTATTGCAGTTGCAGGTTTGAACCCGCACGCAGGTGAAGGTGGTGCGATGGGCGCAGAAGAACTTGATTGGATTGCTGATCTGTTGAAAGATATGCGCGGCGAAGGTTTCAATCTCGCAGGCCCCCTACCCGCAGACACAATGTTTCATGCGGCTTCACGTGCACGTTATGACGTTGCTGTATGCATGTATCATGATCAAGCGTTGATCCCAATCAAGACACTCGATTTTGACCGCGGCGTTAATGTAACACTTGGATTGCCGTTCATTCGCACTTCACCTGACCACGGTACCGCATTCGATATTGCTGGGAAGGGGATTGCTAATCCCACGAGTATGATCGAAGCACTTAAATTGGCCTACCACTTAGCCCAAAAGCAGGCAGCATTATGAGCGCGATAGACGACCTTCCACCATTGCGTGATGTGATTGAAACTCACGGATTAAATGCGCGCAAATCCCTAGGACAAAATTTCCTTCTGGATTTGAACCTGACCTCAAAAATTGCCCGCCAGGCTGGCGATGTAACAGAATGCGATGTGCTCGAAATTGGGCCTGGACCTGGTGGTCTGACGCGTGGATTGCTGTCACAAGGTGCGCGTCGCGTCTTAGCTATTGAAAAGGATGCGCGTTGTTTGCCTGCGTTGGCTGAAATTTCCGATGCTTATCCAGATCGTTTACAAGTAATCGAGGGCGATGCGCTTGAAATTGATCCGCTAGAATATCTCACACCACCGATCCGTGTGGCAGCCAACCTACCATATAATGTCGGCACCGAGTTATTGGTACGATGGTTAACACCAAAAGAATGGCCTCCATACTGGAAAAGCCTAACATTGATGTTTCAGCTTGAAGTTGCCCACCGAATCACTGCCGCCCCCGGGTCTAAGGCCTATGGGCGCCTTGCTATTTTAGCGCAGTGGCGTGCAGATGCTCATATAGTTATACAGCTACCACCAAGTGCGTTTACACCACCCCCTAAGGTTTCAAGCGCGGTAGTGCACCTGACAGCACTGCCAGAGCCCCGCTTTCCAGCTGATGCAAAGGTATTGTCACGTGTTGTGGCTGCGGCATTTGGCCAAAGACGGAAAATGCTGCGCGCATCGCTTAAGGGCGTTGCACCTGATATCGAAGACCGTTTGATCGCTGCTGGTATCAAACCTACTGAACGTGCGGAACAAGTGCCACTTGAAGAGTTCTGCGCGTTAGCTCGAGCCGTTGCACAAAAATAAACGCGGCCCCGTTTGGAACCGCGTTCTAATTTCTTTTGCGTTGTTAAAAACAGATCACTCTGCGGCGTCAGATGTCTCTGATGCAGGCACCGTCGCCTCTGCGGCTGGTGCCTGATCAGCTGTTTCTTCAACTGGTTTCGGACGCGGTTTGCGACGTTGGCGCGTTTTTGGCTTTAGTTGAGTTTCTGGTGTCTCAACCAAACCACTTTCAACACTTACTTCCATCACATCGGGTTGTTGTGCCGCTGCAGGATCTGCAGGCACCTCTGTTTGTTCGACAGGCTTTGGCTGCGACGCTGCTTGCTGTTCTTGGCGGGCAAGACGTTCTTCGCGTTCACGATCACGTTCAATTTGACGCTCGCGGTTCTGGCGTTCTTGCTCCTCGCGGCGCATTTCCATCTCTCGGGTAGCTTCACTCAACATACGCATATAATGCTCAGCGTGCTGCTGGAAGGTTTCCGTTGCAACGCGGTCATTCGACAGCTGTGCGTCGCGAGCAAGTTGATTGTACTTGTCGATGATCTGTTGCGGCGTACCGCGTACCTTGCCCTCTGGACCAGAGCTATCAAACACACGGTTTAAGACATTACCGCCGCTTGCGTTGTTGCTATTTGGACGGTTGCGGTTGTTCTTAGAACGCGAACGAGATCTTTGCGGTTTCATGTATTCAAATCAGCCTTCGTGATTGACATATAGTCTGAAATTCGGCGGCGCTTCTTGCGTCAAATATAACCGAACCAGCAAGTGATGGGCTTAATGTCGTCTGGGACATCCTTTGAAGGAATCTAACTCTACGACATGTCTGAATAACCATGCTGTTCCGTTTGGAGCAAGTAAAAAACAGCGAAGTTCAAAAAATACTCCAAATATGCCGTGATTTATCTAGTTAGTGCGGTTTCTCAGCACAAACAACACGATCTCGTCCATCAATATCCTGCAATAGACGTGGATTCGTCCAACCAGCACTTGCAAATAGTTCGACAACTTCGGGACCTTGTTGCCAGCCAATTTCTGCTAATAAGCGACCTCGTGGTTCAAGAAAACTTTGTCCCATTTCAGCCAGAACACGGTAGCCAGTCAGACCATCGGCTTCATCTGTCAGCGCAATGCGCGGTTCGTGAAGACGTAACTCGGGACTGACATGGGCCATTTCTTCTTCAGCCAGATATGGCGGATTAGAAACGATCAAATCATATTGGCCACTAACTTTGCCAAACCAATCCGATTGAAAAATGTCTACACGTTTTTCAACACCGTTAAAAACTGCATTGGCAGCTGCCTGGAAACACGCCGCTTCGCTCAAATCTGTTCCCACACCAACCGAACTTTCGCGCTCGGCCAATAGCGTGACAAGAATACAGCCAGAACCTGTCCCTATATCCAAGACGGTAGCAAAAGGTTCAGCCAGAGCTGCCTCAATCAATGTTTCGGTATCAGGGCGCGGGTCCAACACTTCACGGCTGACCTTGAAGCGGCGACCATAAAATTCACGTTCACCAATCAAATGGGAAACAGGCACACGTGCCTCACGTAGTCTGATCATATTTTCATAGCGTTCAGATATTTCTGATGAAATATCTTCAGGCGCAATCAGCGTGACCCGTGACGTATCAATTTTTGCGGCATGCGCTAAGAGGATGCGGGCATCACGTGCAGGATCATCTACACCAGCCTCACGCAAACGACCTGTTGCCGCAACCATTGCTTGGGCCGCAGTGGTCATTCACCCATCTCAGCCATCAGGCGGGCCTGACCATCAGCCGTCAATGCATCTGCAATCTCATCCAAATCACCGCCCATGATTGCATCCAGTTTATAAAGCGTAAGATTAATCCGATGATCCGTCATGCGCCCTTGTGGAAAGTTGTACGTACGAATGCGTTCAGAGCGGTCACCACTACCGACCTGAGAAGCACGATCGGCACTACGTTCGTCATCCACACGGCTACGTTCTTGATCATAAAGGCGTGCACGCAACACTTGCATCGCAATCTCACGGTTGCGGTGTTGCGATTTTTCAGAACTGGTGACGACAAGACCCGTTGGCAAGTGAGTGATGCGCACAGCACTGTCGGTTGTGTTCACGTGCTGGCCACCTGCCCCTGATGAGCGATAGGTGTCTATGCGAATATCATTGGGCTCAATCTTGATGTCCACGTCTTCGGCCTCTGGCAGAACCGCGACAGTCGCTGCTGAAGTGTGGATACGACCACCACTTTCAGTCGTGGGAACACGTTGAACGCGGTGAACACCACTTTCATATTTTAGACGGGCAAAAACGTTTTCACCTTTAATATGTGCGACCACTTCTTTGACACCGCCCAATTCGGTAGTCTGTTCTTCTATAATCTCAACTTTCCAACCATTCGCTTCTGCATACCTCTGGTACATACGAAACAAATCACCTGCGAAAAGCGCTGCTTCGTCCCCGCCGGTACCAGGTCGGATTTCAAGCATAGCAGGTTTGGCATCAGCCGCATCTTTAGGCAGCAATGCAAGCTGCAAAGCGGCCTCAGCATCGGGCAGAGCAGTCTTAAGACGTGGTAACTCTTCACGCGCTAGTTCGGCCATATCGGGATCAGCCAACATTTCCTCCGCTTCGCCCATATCACTTAGGATTTGGCGATAGGCCATAATTTGTTCAACAACCGGCTTAAGGTCGGAATATTCTTTAGCCAAAGTTGCAATATCGCCCCCACCAGTCCCATCGGACATGGAAGCCTCAAGAAATTGAAAGCGCTGGCTAATCTGTTCTAGGCGATGTGCTGGGATCATACTTTGTTCCTGAGCGATTGTTGTGATTTGGTCAATAGCCTAGACTGAGATATCATCAAAGCATGAAGCGTTTAACTTGCATATTGCTATTGTTGAGCCAACCCGTTCTGGCGGATGTCATAACGCCCCAAGGGCGCACAATTGATTGTTTTTGTACCGACAAATCCGGAAGTAGGATTGAATTGGGACAAACCATCTGTTTGCAAGTAGATGGTAGGATGTTCATGGCACAGTGTCAGATGTCCCTTAATGTGCCGATGTGGCGTGAGATGCAGCAGGGGTGCTTCACCAGCTCACTCGAGCGCACCTTTCAGTTGCTCCAGTCGGGCAGCATTGACCCCGAGATCGCTTTTTCCAAATCGTAGACGGGCAAATAATTTGATATTTTCACCAGATTGTTCAATCGTTGTGTAGTCAGGATAACCCATCAATTTTGTTCGTGTGATATAGGTTATACGACCTTGTTCGATTGTTCCTGCCAATACCTTTGTTCTTGGCTTATTTAACATATTTTTATTCAAAATTTTCAGCGTTTCTGGACTATTGATTATAATACGGACAGCACCACCTGCCAAGTTACTCTCAGTTTCAGCTGCAATTGCAACATGCCACCGGTTTGGGTCTGACGGTGCAGCACGTACATAAGCCGCGAAAGCTAACACTAGGCCGATCAGTATATAAAAGAACATTCGCATTCCCACTCAGTGTTGGATTCTGTCTTCTTCGTCAAACCGCTACAGCGATCAATCGCCTATCTATATGTCACACCCGGCAAGACGCACAGCATTTCATATAGCAAGTTCGCACCTGTCAAAGCGGTATTTCCGGTTGTGTCATACGGCGGTGAAACTTCGACCAGATCGCATCCAACAATGTTTAACCCCTTCAAACTGCGGATCAGTTCCAGTGATTGCGGTGTTGTAAGGCCGCCAATCTCAGGGGTTCCAGTACCTGGTGCATATGCTGGATCCAGACTATCGATATCGTAAGAAATATACGTAGGGATATCGCCAATATCTCGGCGTATTTCTGCGCCAAGGTTTGCAAGCGGCTTGTGCCAAAGCTCATGCGCAGGAAAATGTTGAAATCCCCAACCTGCAGCTTCGCTAAAGTCTTCAGCTGAATAGCCAGTTCCACGCAACCCAATCTGATAGGTCTTGGCTGGATTGATCAGCCCTTCCTCGTAAGCACGGCGAAAAACCGTGCCATGGGTTTCCCGTTCGCCAAACATTTCATCGTTCACATCAGCATGCGCATCCACATGCACCAACGCGACAGGTCCATGACGTTTTGCTATCGCACGCAGGACTGGCAAGGTGATTGAATGATCCCCCCCCCAATAGCCATCGGCACCAACTTGTGCTTTAAAATCTCATCATAAATATCTCTAATCAAACGTAAAATATCACTTAGATAAAACGTGTTGATTGCCAAATCCCCGATATCAGCCACTTGAAGGCTGTCAAAGGGCGCAGCACCGGTCTGTAAGTTATATGGACGTAACATTGCCGATTCAGCACGTACTTCCTTTGGTCCAAACCGTGTGCCAGAACGCCAAGATGTTCCGATATCCATTGGGATACCCAGAACGGCGACATCCAAGCCAGCAAGTTCCTTGGCAGACGGCAATCGCATGAACGTATTAGGCCCAGAGAACCGCGCAAGGTCGTTACCACTTATTGGTTGGTTCTTACCCGCCATTGCGCAGTCTCCACGCCAGTAAACAACAAAGCTCAGTTGCTACATGTGCGCCCGCAATCGCAGTGGCACCAGTTGTGTCATAGGGTGGTGAAACTTCCACCACATCCCCGCCTTTAATATTGATCCCGGCGAGGTCGCGTAGCAACACAGCCGCTTGGGCCGATGTTAAGCCACCCCAAACAGGTGTGCCCGTGCCCGGCGCATAGGCTGGGTCCAAACCATCAATGTCAAACGTTAGGTAAGTTGGATGGTCGCCTACGATTTCTTTGGCTCGTCGTGCGACTTCAGCGGCACCAATCTCATGAACCTCGCGCGCATCAATGATGTTTACGCCCAGTGTATCCTCGTTATGCGTTCTGATCCCAATTTGGACAGAGCGCGCCGGATCGACCAGCCCCATCTTGACTGCCTTGTAAAACATTGTGCCATGATCAACGCGTTCCATATTATCATCTGCCCAAGTGTCGGTATGAGCGTCCACTTGGATTAAGGACATCGGGCCGTATTTTTCGGCATATGCTTTCAGGATTGGAAAGCTGATGTAATGATCGCCTCCCAATGCGATCGACGCCGCCCCTGAATTTAAGATGCCTCGGATATGATCGATTAATGCCGTGGGAAACGCTGAGATATTAGCGTAATCAAAAGCCAGATCACCGTAGTCAACGATTGCCATTTCAGTCAGTGGATCAAATGGCCAACCATAGACAGCATCGGGTGCCTGCAAAGCGGATGCTTCGCGGATCGCACGTGGTCCGAGCCGTGTGCCCGGCCTGTTTGTAACCGCTTGATCGAAAGGTATACCGGTTACCGCGATATCAACCCCAGTCAGATCCTTGGTGTAACGACGGCGCAAAAACGACAGAGCGCCACCAAAGGTATTTTCGTTTGTCAGCCCTCGTAAATCTTCGCGCGTGAATGCATGATCAACTTGTTCCTTTGCGTCCTCAAGTCCCATGCTTATCTCCTAACTGGTTGCGCTGTCTCGACCAGGCGCGCAAAAAATGATGCACCAACCGGTGCCACATCATCGTTAAAGTTGTATTCAGGGTGGTGAAGACCGGCACTTGGACCCTGCCCCATGAACAAATACGCACCGGGACGTTTTTCTAACATGTATGAAAAATCCTCGGATCCCATAACCGGTTCAAAATCATCCACGACAGCCTCAACACCGGACACATCGCGCGCGGCTTTGGTCGCCGTCACAACACCCTCAGCTGAGTTATGCGTCGCGGGATATCCACGATTATAGACCACCTCGGCATCGCAGCCATAACTTGCGGCTTGGCCAGCTACAATCTCTCTCAAACGCCGTTCTGCGAGATCGCGTACCTCCGGCGTAAAGCTGCGTACCGTCCCGTTCATGTATGCGGTATCTGGAATAACATTGTCTACTGAACCTGTATGGATTTGTGTGACAGAGATCACCAAGCGTTCGGACGCGTTCAAGTTGCGGCTGACAATTGTTTGAATGGCTTGCGCAATGGAACAGGCAGCCAGAACCGGATCAACAGTGTCGTGGGGCATCGCCCCATGACCGCCACGACCTTTAATGTTAATATCAAACACATCGGCGCCTGCCATCAACGGGCCTGTGGTCGTGTAAAAATTACCGACGGGCATCTCTGGCATGTTATGAATCCCGTAGACTTGTGAGATATCAAAGGTATCAAGAATACCCTCTTCAACCATCGCCTCCGCGCCACCAGTTGCTTCTTCATCAGGCTGGAAAATCAACGCAACACAGCCAGAAAAGTTACGTGTTTCGCACAAGTATTTTGCCGCTCCCAATAACATTGTTGTATGCCCGTCATGGCCGCAGGCATGCATACGGCCCTCGTGGGTTGACTGATACTCTAAGCCTGTCGTTTCGATAATCGGTAGGCCGTCCATATCGGCACGCAAACCAATTGTTGGCCCGTTCCCTTGGCCATTAATAATCGCAACGATACCGGTTGTTGCAATTCCCGTTTGAATTTCATCAACACCGAATTCGCGCAATTTTTCTTCAACAAAAGCAGCAGTTTTGAAGCACTCGCGCCCCAATTCTGGAATCGTGTGCAAATGCCTGCGCCATCCGGTCATTTCATCGGCGTAACCTGCGATACGATTAACGATTGCCATGGGTGGACTCCTTTGCCTTATGTCGCTCAAATGCATCCAACACTGAACACGAGGGCGCTGCAATGGCCGATACACTGATACACGACCAAGATGCTGGAATTGAGCGCCTACTAGAGATCATGCGTCGCTTAAGAGACCCCGAAAACGGGTGCCCATGGGACCTAGAACAAACTTTTGATACGATTGCACCCTACACGATCGAAGAAGCCTATGAAGTGGCCGACGCGATTGAGCGCAAGGATTGGCCGGAACTTGAGGGCGAATTGGGCGACCTGTTACTGCAAACAGTTTATCATACCGCAATGGGCGAAGAGGACGGGAACTTTAGCTTCCAATCCGTTGTCCGCGCTATTTCAAATAAAATGGTTGCCCGTCACCCGCATGTGTTTGGCAATGAACCCCGCGATAAGTCTGCAGAACAGCAAACACGCGATTGGGAAGCGATCAAAGCGGCCGAGCGTGCCGGCAAAAAGCAAGGCGGCGCATTGGACGGCGTTGCAGTTGGCCTGCCATCGCTCCTTCGCGCCTACAAACTGCAGAACCGCGCAGCTCGCGTCGGTTTCGATTGGCCAAGCACTGATCAAGTAATCGATAAAATTCAAGAAGAAGCTGCTGAACTGGTGGAGGCACGTGACGAGCTAACCCACGAAAAAATGACTGAAGAGTTTGGTGATTTGATGTTCGTTATGGCCAACCTAGCACGTCACCTCAAGATCGAGCCCGAAGAGGCGTTGCGCGCTGCAAACGCTAAATTCACAAGACGTTTTGAAGGTGTCGAAGCCAAACTGGCCGAGATGGGGAAAACACCCGCTCAAAGTGACCTTGCTGAAATGGACGCTCTTTGGGACGCCGTTAAGGTTGATGAGCGGAAAAGCGGCACAACGAAGTAAGCGACGACTTCTTTCCTTAACTTATCCGCTTGAACCGCTTATCTATTCATCGAATTGAACCAACTTAACCCACGGATCCTGACATGCCTCCACGTAAGATCATTATCGATACGGACCCCGGACAGGACGATGCTGTTGCTATTCTTTTGGCACTTTCCAGTCCTGAAGACATGGACGTTCTTGGGATCACCGCTGTTGCGGGCAATGTACCGCTTGAATTGACCCAGAAGAACGCCCGGATCGTGTGCGAATTGGCTGGCAAAACGGATGTACCGGTTTTTGCAGGTTGTGATCGGCCAATGGGACGCCAGCTTGTGACTGCGGAACATGTTCATGGAAAAACAGGGTTGGATGGCCCAAGTTTGCCTGACCCTACAATGCCATTGCAAGATCAGCACGCTGTTGATTTCATAATAGAAACGCTGCACCGCGAGGATGCGGGAACTGTCACCTTGTGCGTACTGGGCCCGTTGACCAACATCGCTACCGCTTTTGAAAAAGCCCCTGAAGTTATTGAGCGTGTTCAACAGATCGTTCTAATGGGTGGTGCATATTTTGAGGTTGGAAATATTACACCTACTGCAGAATTCAACATTTATGTCGACCCAGAAGCTGCTGAAATTACGTTTAAAAGTGGTGTTGATATTGTCGTGATGCCACTTGACGTTACGCACAAGGCACTGGTCACTCAGCCACGCAATGACGCCTTTCGCGACCTTGGAACCCCATCAGGTATCGCGGTTGCGCAAATGACCGATTTTTTCGAACGCTTCGACAAAGAAAAATATGGCTCAAACGGAGCACCTTTGCATGATCCATGCGTCACTGCCTATTTGATAGCCCCCGAATTATTTTCAGGCCGCCATATTAACGTAGAAATCGAAACCCAATCCGACTTGACCCGCGGAATGACAGTGGCCGATTGGTGGGGTGTTACAGATCGCCCAGCCAACGCGACATTCATTGGCGATTTGGACGCCGACGGATTCTTTGCACTCTTGGTTGAGCGGATTGGCCGTCTGTGAGCGCTGTTCTCACGCTTGGGAAACCCGAGCATCTTGAAAAACTGTTTGCATTGGTCAAGTCCTATCACGCAGAATCTGGCATTACCCTATCGGACGAGGCACGCCTTGCAGGTGTTGCCCCGCTGCTTGAGGGCATACCACACGGCGTTGCCTACCTGATTGGACCGCCACGATCCCCCATCGGCTATATTGTTATAACTTTTGGGTGGTCCCTAGAACTGGGTGGCATGGACGGAACTATTAATGAGTTCTATGTACGCACTGGTGTGCGTGGGCGTGGTGTAGCAACCGAGACATTGCAAAAGCTGCCCAAAGCGTTGGGTGATGCAGGGCTGGTTGCTTTGCATCTGCAACTCAACAATATCGGCGACACCAACAGACGACTTTTCACCCGTGTAGGTTTTACTGTGCGTGAAAACCACCATGTGATGACACGCAAATTCTAACTTAGCCACAAGGTGTGCCAATGCCGCTTAATATTCCGTTTGATAACACTTATGCAGACCTACCTGAGGGCTTTTTTTCATCGCAAAATCCAACGCCTGTAAAAGCGCCCTCCTTGATCGCTTTCAATAAAGACTTGGCAAATTTGCTTAGTTTTGATGGTGGTGACATCGATGAAATGGCACAGACCTTTGCGGGCAATGTTGTCCCGACGGGTGCCGCACCCCTCGCCCAACTGTATGCGGGTCACCAATTCGGGAACTACAACCCGCAATTGGGAGATGGCCGCGCAGTGTTGCTGGGTGAAGTCGTTGGCACTGATGGTGTGCGCCGTGACATCCAGTTGAAAGGCTCCGGGCCCACACCATACAGTCGTAATGGTGACGGCCGCGCGTGGCTTGGCCCAGTATTACGAGAATACGTTGTGTCCGAGGCCATGTACGCTCTTGGCATTCCGACGACACGTGCTTTGGCAGCGGTGCAAACAGGTGAACCTGTGTTCCGCGAGGCTGCGTTTCCCGGTGCCGTGTTAACACGTGTCGCGCGCAGCCATTTGCGGGTTGGTACATTTCAGGTTTTTGCCCATCGCGGTCAACTAGGTGACCTTCAAACCCTGACGGACTATGCCATCCAACGCCACTACCCTGATGCAACGGGCCCAATGGATTTGCTTCGCGCGGTCTCTGCCGCCCAAGCCGAATTAATAACTGCGTGGATGTCTGTAGGGTTCATTCACGGCGTAATGAACACTGACAATTGTTCGATAAGCGGCGAAACCATCGATTACGGCCCCTGTGCTTTTATGGACGCTTATTCTGAACGACGTGTATTTAGTTCAATCGATCGCGGTGCGCGCTATGCCTTCGCCAACCAACCTGACATTGCGGTGTGGAACATGGCGCAGCTCGCAACCTCACTTTTACAATTGGCTACAGACAAAGAGGCCGCTGTCGAAGAAGCAACCGCGATTGTCCATGCTATGCCAGCGCAGCTTGAAGCTGATTGGCTAAAGAGATTTGGAGCGAAAATTGGGATTGCTGCCGCGACACCATCGGATCATGCAATGATCGAAGATTTGCTCCAATTGATGGAAAAAGACGGTTCTGATTTCACAAATACCTTTGCAGCGCTTGGAACTGAATCCGCACGTGATCAGTTCCAAGACCGTGAAGCGTTCGATGCTTGGGCAACGACTTGGAACGCTCGACTTGCTCATGAGGCCGATCCTAATGCGATTATGGCAGCCGCGAACCCAGTTATCATCCCACGCAATCATCGAATTGAGGAAATGATTCAAACCGCGGTTACCGGTGACTTTGCCCCATTCGAGCGATTGAATAAGGCGCTCGCGACCCCGTTCGAGGCCACGGATACTGATCTGCACCGCGCACCATCGGCCGCACAAATCGTACCAGCAACGTTCTGTGGGACCTAACGGCGATTTATCAAAAAAATGCCGACTGCAACCAATCCAAGTGCCATCCAAATTTGAATTCCAATCTGTTCGTCCAACAGTAGCCAGCCCAAGATCACTGCAAACACTGGTGATAAAAAGCTAAATGAAGCGACAGAAGATGCTGGATACATTTTCATCAGCGAAAACCAGATCAAAAAGCCAAAGCTGGCAACAGCAAAGATCTGAAATAACATTCCTGCAATGTAGATTGGTTCAACTTCGCGCATAAACCCACCAAAAAACGGGGCTGCGAACAACAACAATGGTGCTGACACGATCAGTTGCCAGATCAATTGCTGTTCGGCGGGCACCTCAGACAAAGGCGTTACACGCACACATAGCGCTATGCCTGCCCAACTAAGGGCCGCACCCAAAGCCAGCAGGTCACCGAGAAGAGAAACCTCGCCAGAGCTACGGTCCAAAACGGCCAAAGCAACACCTGCCATCGCCAAGCCAAGGCCAAGTGCACGCAGGCTCGAAAGTCGTTCACCCGGCAAAAGAACGTGTGCAAACAGCGCCAGCCAAACTGGCATCGAATAAAAGATTATCGAAGTTCGTGAAACCGTGGTCAAATCCAAAGCTGTAAACAGACACATGAATTCAAACGTGAACAAGAGACCCGAGACAATTCCGCCTATCAAAGCCGCGCGCGGCAGCTTGATCCCTACCCCGCGCCAATGCATCCAAACCATCAAAACCAGCATTGCACCTAACGACCGGACTCCAGCACCAAACACCGGTTCAAACCCGCCAGTCGTGACTTTGACGACAACCTGATTAAAAGCCAAATGCAGTGCAAATAGAGACAGCGCGACAGTCCCAAAGGTGTCCATTTGTTTTTTGCGTTCCATGAATGCACATGGCCGCGCAAAGTTCCTGTTGTCAATGTGGGGTGTTGCGAGTGTCATCACCAAACCGAAACCATAAAAACGAAAAACGCCGGAGCAATTAAATGCTCCGGCGTTTCCTGTACTAAGTTAGGAAGCAGTTGAACCGCCACCAGAACGACGACGTTGACCGCCACCACCACCTGGCTTGCCTCCAGCTCCTGGACGACCACCGCCGCCAGAACGACCGCCACCGCTACCACCACCTGGGCGACCGCCGCCTGGGCGACCACGACCACCGCCACCGCCACGCTGCTTTGGTTTCACTTCTTCCGAAGGCTCCCACATACGACCAGAAGCGACCGGAATAGTCATTTTCATGGTCTTTTGGATGTCCTTCAATTCTTTCATCTCGTCTGGTGCGCAGAATGCGATTGCAGCGCCATCCTTACCTGCACGTGCAGTACGACCAATACGGTGCACATAGTTGTCCGGCACGTTTGGCAATTCGTAGTTATAAACATGCTTCACGTCTGGAATGTCCAAACCACGGGCTGCAACATCTGTCGCCACCAACACTTTGATTTGACCCGCTTTAAACGCTGCAATCGCACGGTCACGTTGACCTTGGGATTTATTGCCGTGGATCGAACCCGCTGCATAACCCGCTTTTTCGAGCGTCTTAGACAGCTTCTCCATGCCGTGTTTTGTGCGGCCAAAGACCAGCGCACGTTCGTCGCGGTGTTTGTCCAACATTTCGATCAACAGCTTGGATTTCTCAGCTTTCGCAATGAAGTGGATTTCCTGTGTGACTTTGTCTGCCACTTTACCCGGAGGAGAAACTTCGATGCGGATCGGGCTTGTCAAATAGCTGTTAGCGATCTCGTTCATTTGTTTTGGCATCGTGGCCGAGAACAACATGGTCTGACGGTCTTTTGGCAACATAGATGAAATGCGGCGCAATGCGTGGATAAAGCCAAGGTCCAACATTTGGTCTGCTTCATCCAAAACAAGAAATGATGTTTCTTGCAGATTCAACGCGCGGCGTTCCATCAGGTCGATCAAACGACCCGGTGTCGCGACCAATAGATCCATGCCACGTTCGACGCGGTTGATCTGTGCTTTGATGGACTGACCACCAACCACAAGACCCGTTTTCAACGGCGTGCCGTCTGTCAACGTTTTCAAAGTTGCAGCAATTTGGCTGGCCAATTCGCGCGTTGGAGCAAGGATCAAACCCCGTACGGTTTTTGGAGCTGGCCTGCCGCCCGCTTCCATCATTTTAGCAATCAACGGCACACCAAAGGCCGCAGTCTTACCTGTACCCGTTTGGGCAAGGCCCATAACATCCCGCCCGTTCATGGCATGTGGGATTGCTTGTTTCTGGATAGGTGTTGGATCTTTTAGACCCATGTCATGTAGCCGCTTAACCAGTTGGTCTGGCAGGCCCATCATTTCAAAATCGCTCATTGTATTCCTTTGGCCCACCCCACAAAGGAGTGAACACGTCATAAGGTCACACAGACGGATCACGTTCCACGGCCAAATGCCGATGGTACGTCCACTGCGCTGTGCCCCACGCGTGATTTTGGGATCAAAGGCTATACTGCTGACGTCGAATTTTTCGTACGTTCATAAGACTGCTCACGCGGCAGACAGCATCGCTTAGGGCTCGCATGAGGGGTGACGAGTGATAAGTCAAGCGAAACGCCAATTGTCTGCTGGCCCCTGTGCGCAAAGGTCGCTAAGTAGGAAATCCAAGATACGACAGATTGAGATCACCATGCATCGACCCATCATCGCCCGTTGCGAAGCCAAAGGGCTTCGTATGACAACGCCCCGTCGTGTCATTGCACAGGTATTGCAAGACAGCGATGATCACCCTGATGTGGAAGAGCTGTATGCAAGGGCAAATGCTGTTGATGAAGGTATTTCAATCGCCACAGTATACCGCACAGTCAAACTGTTTGAAGAAGCGGGTATTCTGGACAAGTTAGAATTTGGTGACGGGCGCGCCCGTTATGAAGATGCTGAACGCGAGCACCATGATCACCTGATTGATATGAATTCAGGTGAAGTTATTGAATTTGTGGATCCTGACATCGAGGCCTTGCAAGAAAAGATTGCGGCCAAGTTGGGCTATGAACTGCGCGGTCACCGCCTTGAGCTTTACGGCGTCCCTAAAAAACCCTGACGTCACATTCATCGCTCACCGATGGACAAGCCTGAAACACAGGCATAAGGCTGGCATAACACTCTAATTTGTTAGGCCAAACCCCATGGACAATTTACGCGGCGCGGCCTTGATGATCTTGGCGATGTTTGGCTTTGCTGTCGAAGACATGATGGTAAAAGTCATTTCGGTTGATATGCCAACAGGTCAAATCATCTTCATGCTTGGTGGTGGTGGTGCCATCGTCTTTGGCATTTTGTGTCGTGTCCAAGGGCAGCAGCTGTTTGAGCGCAAGATGCTGTCTCGTCCCATTTTGTTTCGGTCCCTTGCCGAACTAATAGGCACATTGGGATATGTAACAGCCATTACGCTAACACCCATTTCAACAGCTTCTGCCATTTTGCAAGCAACCCCGCTCCTCGTCACTCTGGGTGCAGCAGTTCTGTTCGGGGAAATGGTAGGCTGGCGACGTTGGTCTGCAATCTTTGTTGGTTTCTTCGGTGTACTGTTGATCATCCGCCCAGGCACCGATGGGTTTGACCAGCTTTCGTTGATTACCTTAGTTGGCGTGCTAGGCCTTGCGGGGCGTGATTTGGCGACGCGCGGTGTGCCGAAAGAGACATCGTCCATGCAATTAAGCTTTCTCGCGTTCCTAACGTTGGTACCGTCCTCAATGATCCTGTCATGGGGTGCAAAAACATCGTGGGTTTTGCCAACCCAAACCATTTGGATGCTGGTGATCGGAGCCACGATCATCACTGCCCTCGCCTATTACGCAATTGTCGCGGCCATGCGCATTGGTGAAATCAGTTTTGTGACTCCCTTCCGTTATACTCGTCTGGTTTTTGCCCTGATCTTTGGAATCGTGATCTTTGGCGAGCGCCCAGATGTATTAACGCTAACAGGTTCGGCAATCATCGTGTTGTCAGGCATCTACACAGTTTGGCGTGAAAGACGTATCAAGCAGGCTATTTAGTCGCTAAATCGGAATTCTTCGTCGCAAATATGGGTCAAAACCCTTTTACAAAGCCCCTTGGGCTTGTAAGAGACCCATAATCATTCAAAATCCAAGGACATGCACCTATGAGCATCATTATTGATATCCACGCCCGCGAAATCCTCGACAGCCGAGGCAATCCTACGGTCGAAGTGGATGTGATCCTCGAAGACGGCACAATGGGCCGCGCAGCTGTTCCATCTGGTGCCTCTACTGGTGCGCACGAAGCCGTAGAAAAACGCGATGGCGACAAGTCACGTTATTTCGGTAAAGGCGTTCTTGAGGCCTGTAACGCAGTAAACGGCGAGATCGCTGAAAACTTGGTTGGCATGGACGCAACCGAGCAAGTCGAAATCGACAGCATGATGATCGAGCTGGACGGCACGAAAAATAAATCACGTCTTGGTGCGAACGCGATCCTTGGCGTGTCCTTAGCAGTGGCCAAAGCAGCGGCTGATTTCACATCGCAGCCATTGTTCCGCTATGTTGGTGGCACATCTGCCCGCATGTTACCTGTTCCAATGATGAACATCATCAACGGTGGCGAGCACGCGGATAACCCAATCGACATTCAAGAATTCATGATCATGCCAGTGTCAGCGACCAACATCCGCGACGCAGTGCGCATGGGTTCTGAAGTGTTCCACACGCTAAAAGGTGAATTGTCAGCAGCCGGCCTGTCCACTGGTATCGGAGATGAAGGTGGCTTTGCCCCAAACATCAGCTCGACCCGTGATGCATTGGACTTCATCCTGAAATCCATCGAAAAAGCAGGCTACAAGCCTGGCGAAGACATCTACCTCGCGCTCGATTGTGCTGCGACTGAGTACTACAAAGACGGTAACTACGTCATGGCTGGCGAAGGCAAAACACTGTCTTCAGCCGAAAACGCAGCTTACCTTGCAGCGCTTGCAAATGATTACCCAATCATCTCGATTGAGGACGGCATGGCCGAAGATGACTGGGACGGCTGGAAGGCTTTGACTGACCTAATCGGCGACAAAGTACAGTTGGTGGGTGACGATTTGTTCGTGACAAACCCAGAGCGTTTGGCAGAAGGTATCAAACGTGGCAGTGCGAACTCGATGTTGGTAAAAGTGAACCAAATCGGTACGTTAACAGAGACACTTCAAGCGGTTGAAATGGCGCACCGTGCTGGTTTCACCAATGTTATGTCGCACCGTTCTGGCGAAACAGAAGATGCAACAATTGCTGATCTGGCCGTCGCAACAAACTGTGGCCAAATCAAAACCGGTTCATTGGCTCGCTCAGACAGATTGGCGAAATACAACCAACTGATCCGCATCGAAGAAGCCCTTGGCGAAACAGCACAATACGCTGGTCGTTCAATCCTACGCTAAGCGATTTCACATGCGGGCGGCGTTGTTCGCCCGCATGTATCCCGTCAATTAAACGTTCTGAAACCGATCGGGGCGATAGTTGGCGATGAGGCCCGCGTGATAATTGCTGGTCGCCTTACCCAAAACCTCACCTACTAAAATTTCTGCCATAATCGGTGCTAGTGTTATACCGGAATGCATGACAGCTGCGAACACGCCATCTGGACCGCAGGCACCGACAACGGGCAAACCATCTTTGGGCACAGGGCGTTGAGCAAACGCCACCTCTTCCCAATGCAAGTCGATTGATGGGATCAAGACATTCAAACGCTCCATTGCCTCGTCTGCAAGGACATCGGGGCGACTTGTAACATGGGTTTGAGTGTCTGATTGATGAGAGGCCACTGTCGGGGCTAATATATGCCCGCTTGGCAATTGGCGGAATTCTTGGCTTGGGGCGACCAACACATGCGATAGGATCGGTTTTACGGCTTGGCTACGCATCATCAGCCCAGGACGCAGTAACATTGGCAGTTCAACATCTAACGACGCCAGCAGTTTTGCGCTTCCAGTGCCGCCCGCCACGATAACGCGGTCTGCGGGGATGACACCGCCGATCGTCGAGACACCGACAACTTGATCGCCTTTCGTTTCAATGCCCTCAACATGGCAGCCCGTAATCAAACGTGCACCTGAAGCTGCGAGTAAATCTGCACTTATCTGCACACCATCAACAGCGGCTTCTTGAGGGAAATACAATGCCCGTTCGGGGGGCGTTACAACCGGTTCAAGCTGTTGAAATTGTGAGTTATTCAATACTTCAACTTTATATCCCATCGCCTTTAAATCGGCGGCTTGGGTGTCAAAGGCATCGCCCTGTTCTTCCCAACATAAACATCCCGACCACGTGATCGCATTGGTATGCAGTGCGTCATTCAACCGTCGGTAGCTGGCAATGCCTTCAGCGCGGATATCGTGATGCGACTTATCTGCGTAAAAGCTGGCGTTCACCCAGCCAAAGGAACGTCCTGTCGCTCCTGCAGCAGGCCCACTGGCATTTATGACCGTTACGTCCGCACCTTGTTGGGTCAAGGCGAATGCGAGGCTTGCGCCAACGATCCCTGCTCCAATTATGACAACCTGCATTGCGATCTTCCTTGCGTTGCTTTGAAGCCAGCATAAGATAGCAGAATGACAGCACAAGACATCATCGACCGCCTAGCACTCGAACCGCACCCTGAGGGTGGATTTTATCGCCAAACATGGCGTGCCGAAAACGAAGGACGCGCGGTTGGGACCTGTATTTATTTTCTATTGAAAGACGGTGGTCATAGTCATTGGCACAAGGTCGATGCCACCGAAATTTGGCTTTATCACGCAGGTGCACCTCTGGTTCTGTCTTTGTCAAAAACGGATGCAGGACCTGCTACAGATCACCTTTTGACGCCTGATTTAACCAAAGGTGAACCACAACTGATTGTGCCAGAGGGGCATTGGCAAGCAGCACGGACAACAGGCGATTATACGTTGGTTAGTTGTACTGTGTCGCCCGGTTTTGAATTTGAAGGTTTCACCTTAGCCGCGCCTAATTTCAAAATTCCGCGTTCGTAATCAAGTGCTTGGATAGCTCAATGTTCCACCAGAAACTGCTGCACGAACGCCGGTGGTACTGGAGCAAGAAGTTGGCAATCCGCGTGCAACCCTAACGGCCAGATAGGCAAAGGCTTGCGCCTCAAGCATATCTCCGTCCAATCCAACGCTCTCGATTTCAACGACAGGGCATTCTAGCGAGACCTCTAGCATCTTCATCAAAACGGGATTTATACGTCCACCACCTGTCACCAAAACCTTGCTTGGTGGACGTGGGCAGTGTTGCATTGCCTCCGCAACCCCAGCCGCGCACATAGCCGTTAACGTCGCAGTCGCATCGGGATCTGACAGTTCTTTTACCAAGTTTATCATTTCAGAAAAATCGTTTCTATCCAATGACTTTGGCGGCACTCTTGAGAAATACGGCTCAACCAAGAACAACTCAAGCGCGCCCATTTCGACGGTTCCTGAGCTTGCGATTTTGCCGTCCTTATCAAACGCAACATCACAACGCGCTTGAACCAGATCATTGATCGGTGCGTTCGCAGGACCTGTGTCAAAGGCAAGCAATGCGCCCATATCTTCTGGTGCATCAATCGCGGGATCGACCCATGTGATGTTACCCACACCACCAAGGTTCAAGAACACAATAGGTCCATCAGCTTTAATGTAACGCGCACAAGCGTGGTGAAAGAACGGCGCAAGGGGTGCGCCCTCGCCGCCCAGTTCAACGTCAGCGCTGCGGAAATCCCATACAACTGGCACCTTTAAACGTTCAGCCAATGCGGCGCCATCACCCACTTGCAAGGTCCCTTGCTGACGGGGTGCATGGGCCAAAGTTTGACCGTGAAATCCAACTAAATCGATGTCGACAAATTCTCCCAACGCCTCTGCATGGACCGCGTCGATCACAACTTTTGCCGCCTCAACCTCTGGCCCAGACCAGTGGCCCAAAGCAGCTGAAAGCACTGTCTGTTCTACGTCGGTATAGCGTCGGTATTGCGTCGGTCCAAAGGCGGTAATGTCATGCCCGTCCGTCACCAGAACAGCCGCATCAACGCCATCTAACGATGTGCCACTCATCGCTCCTAAAGCAACAATTGGAGTACTGGTTTTTCGAAAGCTCTTCATTGGCCTTTTCCTTTGCCTTACCCCTCCCTATAGATTGCTTTGCAAAACCAACCAAGAGTACGTGCTATGACCTACCACCCAAAATCAGAATTTGTTGCAGTAATGATGGAACGCGGTTTCCTTGCCGACTGCACCGATTATCAAGGGCTGGATGAGGCACTGCTTAAAGGTGCACAACCCGGCTATATCGGCTTTGACGCCACAGCCAAATCGCTGCACGTTGGATCATTGATCCAGATCATGATGCTGCGCTGGTTGCAAAAGACAGGCAACAAGCCAATCACTTTGATGGGTGGTGGCACAACAAAAGTTGGCGACCCGTCTTTTCGCGCGGATGAACGCCCTTTGCTGGATGCTGCAGCCATTGATGACAATATCGCAGGGATCAAGAAGGTGTTCAGCGCCTATCTAGAGTACGGCGATGGGCCGACTGATGCGATGATGATCAACAACGCCGAATGGCTGGACGAGTTGAACTACCTCGACTTCTTGCGCGACATCGGTCGCCATTTCTCGATCAATCGCATGTTGTCGTTTGAATCAGTTAAATCACGCCTTGATCGCGAACAGTCGCTCTCTTTCCTCGAATTCAATTACATGATCCTTCAAGCTTATGACTTTATGGAACTTAGCCGTCGTTATGGCTGTGTTCTGCAAATGGGTGGTTCGGATCAATGGGGTAATATCGTCAACGGTATCGACCTGACGCGCCGTGTTATTGACGGCGAAGTATACGGTCTGACATCCCCATTGCTAACCACGTCTGACGGCAAAAAGATGGGGAAATCACTGTCTGGTGCCATTTGGTTAAATCCTGACATGCTATCGCCGTATGAGTTCTGGCAGTTCTGGCGCAACACAACAGACGCCGATGTTGGGCGTTTCCTTAAGCTGTATACCGAGCTGCCAGTAGACGAATGTGATCGCCTTGGTGCACTTGAGGGTGCAGAGATCAACGAGAGCAAGGTGCGTTTGGCCAACGAGGTCACGACCCTCTTGCACGGTACAGATGCGGCAGCGGCGGCTGAGGCCACAGCACGCGAAGTGTTTGAAAAAGGTGGTGTTGGTGATGATTTGCCAACGCTAACTCTGAGCGCTGAAGATGTTGGCGATGGGATCTCAATCGTTCAATTGCTGGTGAAATCCGGCCTTGCGGGTTCTGGGAAAGAAGCCAAGCGTTTGATTTCTGAGAACGGTGCCAAGATCAATGATGAACCACTGGCTAAAGCTGGCATGATGATTGATGCTGCTGCGCTGGCCACACCAATCAAGCTAAGTGCCGGCAAAAAGCGCCATGCTCTGGTACAAATTGGGTAACAGTCTGACGATTTATAAAAGTTTGAAAGGGCCGCTTATTTAGCGGCCTTTTCTTCGAGTAGCATCCATTCTTCCTCGACTGCGTCCAATTTGGATTGGCGCTCGATTAGGGCGTCTGTCGCCTTTTGAAACTTCACTGGGTTTTCAGTAAACAAGGCTGGATCGCTCATCAACTCTTGCAGTTTGCCGATTTCGGCTTCCAAGCGTTCCATTTCCGCAGGAATGGTTTCAAGACGGTGCTTTTCAGTAAAGCTAAGGCCTGACTTAGGTGCCTCTTCTTTTTCTTTACCTTTAGACGCAGAACGTTTTGATTTCACGACGCTGTCGCCAAAATCATCCTGATTGCGCTGTGCGATATAGTCAGACCATCCGCCGGCATAAACAGTCGCTTTGCCGTCACCTTCCATCGCGATTGTTGTCACGGCCACGCGGTCAAGGAAATCACGGTCGTGGCTGACCAGAACAACGGTGCCGTCGTATTGGCCCAGCAAGTCCTGAAGCAAATCAAGCGTTTCAATATCAAGGTCATTGGTCGGCTCATCGAGCACCAAAAAGTTACTGCTGCGGGCCATCAATTTGGCAAGCAACAGGCGTGCTTTTTCACCACCGGACAAAGAGCGTACAGGCGCGCGCGCCTGACCTTCGTCGAATAGGAATTCCTTTAGGTAGCCAACAACGTGCTTAGGCATACCGCGCACCATCACTTGGTCCGCTTTGCCTGAAACGCGCATCTCTGGATCACCTGTTAGGCTGTCCCAAAGGGTCATATCACCATCAAGCTGTGCGCGTGATTGATCAAACAAAGCCAGCTCAAGATTGGTGCCCAGCTTGATTGTGCCAGTGTCAGGCTCTTCGCGCCCGATCATCATGTTCAGCAGTGTGGTCTTGCCGACGCCGTTTGGTCCTACAAGTGCAATGCGATCACCGCGATTGATTGTGATATCAAAGGGTTCAAGAATTTTCTTATCACCAAAAGCCTTGGTAATTTGGGTCGCTTCAATGACCTTGCGGCCTGATTTTTTGCCAGCTTCGAATGCCATGGCCGCAGCCCCTTGGCGGGTGATCTGCCCTGCCCGTTCAGCGCGCAATTCCTGCAAAGCTCGCACGCGTCCCTGGTTGCGTTTGCGACGTGCAGAAATACCTTCAACGGCCCAACGCGCTTCGGCTTTGATCTTGCGGTTCAGCTTGTGACGTTGGGTGTCTTCTTCTTCCCACGTTGCATCGCGCCATGCCTCGAATTCACCAAAACCGCGTTCCTGACGTTTAACCATATCGCGGTCAATCCAAAGGGTCGCGCGGGTCAGCGCCTGCAAGAATGCACGGTCGTGGCTGATAAGGATATAGCCCTTGCGCGTTGCTTTCAGCTCGGATTCGAGCCAAGCAATCGCTTCAATATCAAGGTCATTGGTCGGCTCATCGAGCAACATTAGATCTGGGCCACCTGCCATCAAACGAGCCAAGGCCGCGCGACGCCGTTCGCCGCCAGATGCGGTCTCAACCGGACGTGCCGGATCAAACTTAAGGCCCGCGCCTGCTCGCTCAACCTTGTACATCTCGCTCTCGTCCAACCCATGGGCTGCGAAATCACCTAGTGTGGCAAAACCAGAAAGGTCTGGTTCTTGTTCCATATATCCAACGGACACGCCCGGGCCTGCGATCACCTCGCCAGAGTCAGGTTCGACCAATCCGCCCATGACTTTCATCAAGGTGGACTTGCCAGAGCCGTTGCGCCCAACAAGGGCAACACGATCCCCCGGTTGTGCGACCAGACTAAGAGCGTCAAAAATGGGATCACCGCCGAAAGTCAGCGAAATTTCGTTCAATTGAAGAAGGGGTATACGAGCCATGATTGCCAGCTACCTGCCCCACGCGACAGGGTCAATCGCCGCTCTTCATTTTACTAAATAAACTCTCGCCCTTTGAGCTAAACTACCCGACCAAGGCGCGAAGAAGCCGTTTACGTGCTTGAGGAATAGCTTTTATATCGACAGCCGAAAAAATATGCATCGTATTTAAATCACGGTCGATCAGCGCACGATCACTCACCCAACCGCCCATTAGCAAATAGGTACGCAGCAACGGTAGCATATCTGCATTGGCTTTTTTGATGTCGAAGTCCTGTGTTGCCTCACTCCTAAAGTCAAACACATCAGGAAATTTATGCTTGGGTGCCCAGTGTGACGGCGCGGTGTGGCAATTCACCTAACAATGCGAAGACCGCCTGATGCGCGGCGGTGTCGTTCCCAGAAAAGGAAGTGCACCCAAATAGCATGGAAATTTTATTTTCGTCCACACAAGCCGTCAATGCGGCCCATGCGATCTGGATAATATCGGGGTCTTGTTGATTGGGATGAATACAAAATCGGCCTAATTCGATCATAGATCCAGAAAAACTAGCCAAAGCGCTGAGGTCGCAGAATTGCGCAGAATAGCTGGTGTCAATCGATGCACCTGTTACAGCCTACATCCTAAAACACCCAACCAGCCGATTATCCTGCGTTGAACGAATAAGGATATGGGAGCAGGACTTATTAAACCCGTCAGCATCGTTGCCTTCTAGATTAAAGCATAAACCACGCAACATTTGGGCTTCAGATAAATCGTCGACAGATTTGGCAACTGAAACTTCATAACTGCCCCTCACAAAGGCCATCATCTCAAAAAAATTCAAACGTACCATTCGCGTCAACAGTCCTCAACGCAGATCAGCATGCAAGGAACCCGATCCGCCCAGCCCTAAAGGCCAGGACCGATGTTGCCAATCAGCTGACGCAGAAAGGATTTATTGCTCACTGCAGTGTCCGTGACACGGCGCGTGAGTGGCACAACTTGTCCATCTTCTAACCTAAAGTGTTCGATATTACGTACAACACCTGCACTGTCAAAGCTGATCGCAACCAATTGGCGTTCAATTTCTTTTGGCGCTGTTGGGCCAAACGTCCACAAACGACTGCGCACGTAGTAATAGCCACCATCATTCAACACGCCACCAGATGATGGCGGCCCAACAGTCTCTTCAACAGACGCTCGCGTATCTACGCCAACGATAATCGCATCAAGGTCTTCCTGTGGTGGAATATAACCGTGATTTTTATAGGTTGGCGTACATGCGCCAACGGTCAAAAATACGGCTCCTGCGGTGATCCACTTACGATAGGATGTGAACTGCATTTTGACTGCCCTCTTGCTCTTAATCGTTACGGCTTTTATCCCGCGTACCAAAGGAACGTCCCTGTTTCAAGAAACGAAAGCATGAACCATGTCATCAGCACTTCCATCCAAGCTCGCTTATCGCGTTACGGATCTTCCAAATAACTCGATCAAAAAGTTCGATTTACGCCCAGAACCAACACAAAATGACGCAATTGCTGCGGAATTAAATCTGCTGGGTTTGCGTAAACTGCGTTTCACTGGTCAAATCCAGTCGTCTGGTAAATCAGACTGGCGTTTAACTGGAACAATCGGCGCAACGGTTATCCAACCCTGCACAATTACCCTTGAACCAGTCATGACCCGAATTGATGAATCCGTTGAGCGCCTTTTCGTCAAAGAAATAATTAATCTGGGTGAGGAAGAAATCGAGATGCCAGAGGACGAAACCATCGAGCCCTTAGGCACATGGATCGACCCTGAGGCTATTATGATCGAGTCTTTGTGTCTCACGTTGCCAGAGTACCCTCGGGCCGAAGGCGCAACGCTTGGCGAATCCGTATACACTCAACCTGGTGAAGCCCCAATGCGCGACGAAGATGCGCGCCCTTTTGCCGGTCTTGCAGCCCTGAAAGACCAGTTGAAGTCAGGCGATGAATAAAAGATAACAGTCGCAGCCCTAGAGTGTCCAAATAACTGCTTGCGTCTGAGACAATTCACAGTATTTTGCGCTCCTCGTGGTATTAAAGGTTGGACATGTTGAGGCACACCGCCTAAACGCTCGTCACGCCCAAACCAAACGTTATGCAACATCGGCTCCGCATACTGCGTCGCCCTTTAATCTAAAGGCCCATTATAATGGCTGTTCAACAGAACAAAGTTTCCACATCGCGCCGCAACAACCGTCGCTCGCACGATTCCCTGGTTGCTGCAAACCCAAACGAATGCACCAACTGCGGTGAATTGAAGCGCCCACACCACATCTGTGCGGCTTGCGGTCACTACGACAATAACGAGATTGTCGCATTGGCTGAAGAAGTCGACATGGAAGACGACGCGGCATAAGCTGCCTCTTGGCCCTAAAGCAGATAGGCATTCGCAAATGACGGCACTGCCGGATCAAACAGACGCGGAACGCCAGAACACTGTAATTGCAGTGGACGCTATGGGTGGTGACAGTGGTCCTTCAGCAATAGTCTCTGGATGTGCCGCTTTTGCCAAACGTCGCAAGGACGTCGACATTATACTGCATGGGCCTCAAGCTACGCTTGAGGCTCTTGTTTTACGCCGTAAGCAACTTAATGGTCGTGTCACTATCCGTGATGCGGCTGAAGTTGTTTCTATGGAAGACAGACCAGGCCAAGTCGTCCGCCATGGTAAAAAGACGTCCATGTGGGCCACAGTTGAAACTGTACGTTCTGGTGATGCTGAAATTGCCGTAAGCTGTGGCAACACAGGTGCTTTGATGGCTGTATCAATGATACGCCTGCGGAAATTGCCGGGCGTCAATCGACCGGCAATTGCTGTGCTTTGGCCATCATCCAATCCGCAGGGTTTCAACGTCATGTTGGATGTTGGAGCGGACATTCGTGCCGATGCTGATGATTTGATGCGTTATGCGTTAATGGGAGCATCCTATGCCCGCAACGGCATGGACCTGCCCCTCCCGCGTATCGGCTTGCTGAATGTAGGCACCGAAGAACACAAAGGCCGTCCAGAACTGCACGAAGCCTATGAGTTGATCTCAGCCCAAGCAGAACAAGCCAACTTTGAATTTGTTGGTTTTGTTGAGGGTGGCGACATTCCGGGTGACGTTGCCGATGTGATTGTGACAGATGGTTTCACAGGCAACATTGCGATCAAGACCGGTGAAGGTACTGCTGGTTTGATCGGTGAGTTGCTTCGCAAAGCCTTTAAAAACACTCCGATGTCACGCCTTGCTTACCTGTTCGCTTTCACATCTATGCAGCGCTTGAAACGCCGTATAGACCCACGTCGTGTAAATGGTGGTGTATTTTTGGGCTTGAACGGTATGGTCGTGAAATCGCATGGTTCTGCAGACGCAACTGGCGTTGCCGCTGCGCTGCAATTGGCCGCACAGCTGGCCGAAAATGGATTTACTGGCAAGTTGGCCGCCCGCTTGGCCGCTGTTTTGCCCACCGAACCAAAGGATTAACACGCATGACATTGCGCGCTGTTGTAAAAGGGGTTGGGCATTACCTACCGGAACGTATTGTTCCGAATGCTGAATTTGAGAAAACCTTAGATACGACAGATGAATGGATCAAATCCCGTTCAGGCATAGAACGTCGCCATTTCGCCGCCGAAGGTGAAACAACATCCATGTTGGCAACCAAAGCGGCGCAAGCCGCCTTAACCAATGCTGGGATGACTGCAGATGACGTGGATGCCATCGTTTTGGCAACCTCAACCGCCGACCTCACCTTCCCCTCAGCTGCGACGATGGTTCAAGCGAACCTTGGCATGACCAAAGGCTTTGCCTTTGATATTCAAGCTGTTTGTGCCGGCTTCGTCTTTGCCCTTAGCAATGCAAATGCTTTGATACTATCCGGTCAGGCAAAACGTGTATTGGTGATTGGCGCAGAAACATTCAGCCGCATCATGGACTGGACCGATCGCGGCACCTGTGTGTTGTTTGGTGATGGAGCTGGTGCATTAATATTGGAAGCTGAAGAAGGCGCTGGCGACAGCGGCGATCGTGGAATCCTATCAACAGACTTAAATTCAGACGGCACACACCGTGATCTACTGTATGTTGACGGAGGTGTCAGCACTGGCACGTCTGGTTATCTTCGCATGCAAGGCAATCAAGTATTCCGCCACGCAGTCGGTAAATTAGCAGCGACAGCAACAACCGCGATGGAGCGCGCAAACGTCACAACTGATGACATTGACTGGATCGTCCCACATCAGGCAAATATCCGTATTATTCAAGGCACTGCCAAGAAGATGGGCGTTCTGATGGAGAACGTAATCGTCACCGTCCAAGATCACGGCAACACCTCTGCCGCCTCTATCCCGCTTGCTATGTCTGTTGGTGCCCAAAGCGGCAAAATCAAAAAAGGTGATTTACTCGTCACCGAGGCAATCGGCGGTGGGCTGGCCTGGGGCGCGGTGGTTTTACGCTGGTAACCCACGATTTTTGTATCAATCCAACGCTGAAACTACCGTTGGCAATGCATTGATATTGACTCGGAATTTCTCCTCGCCCTATTGTGAAACCAAATAGGGGAACAACATGACTGATAACACACTGACACGCATGGATCTTAGCGAAGCTGTTTTTCGCGAAGTTGGTTTATCACGTAACGAAAGTGCGCAATTGGTAGAAAGCGTCTTGGATCATGTTTCTGACGCTTTGGTAAAAGGTGAACAGGTTAAAATTTCTTCCTTTGGTACGTTTTCAGTGCGCAGCAAATCAGCTCGTGTTGGACGTAACCCAAAAACTGGTGAAGAAGTTCCAATTAATCCGCGCCGCGTCCTTACATTCCGTCCGTCACATCTAATGAAAGACCGTGTTGCTTCAGGCAACAAGTCTTAATCTTATGACAAAGTCTGCGGACGCTTTTCGTACCATCTCAGAAGTTGCAGATTGGCTTGGCGTCCAGACGCACGTTCTACGTTTTTGGGAAAGTAAATTTACGCAAGTGAAGCCTGTAAAACGTGCAGGTGGTCGCAGATATTACCGTCCTGCAGACATACAACTGTTAGTTGGCATTCAAAAACTACTGCACCAGGATGGCTTTACAATTAAGGGCGTTCAGAAGATATTACGCGAAAAAGGTATGGCGCATGTGTCAGCCCTATCGCCACCTGTCGACGCTGGCGAAGTTGAACCAATGGTTATAGAACCAGAAGCGGCTATAACTGCAACAATCCTACCGCTTGTTCCGCAGGCGAAAGTTGAAGAACCGACGGAACGATCCTCATTGACTGAAGATGAGACCACGTCAGAAGTTAAAATCACGAGCGACGAGAGCATTACAGAAATCGTCGAAACCACTACACAAAAAAATGGTGTGTCTGACGCGACCACAGAGATAGAAACTGTGACTCCTCTTGTGGTTGACTTTGTGGGCATAACCAAACCCGAGGAACTACAGATTTCATCAGTCGACGGCAGTTTTGAAGAACCTTCGAAAACGATCGAAGATGAACCAGCCCTGCAGGAACCTAACCAAGAGTTACTAGAATCACCCGAAATTGAAGAGCGCTTGGTCCCTGAACCGGTTGTGAAAGAGACATCCGATTCGGTTGAGCAGACCGAAGTAGTTTCGGTCATCGATCCAGAACCTGCATTAGAACTAGCGCCAGAAAAACCTTTTGCTGACGAGATTGATCCGCTACCCGTCATGCAAGCCTTTTTAAGCCGTTCGACAGCGGAGCCGAGCGTATCTGTGCCAAATCAGCCAGTCCCTGGCGATGAACAACATGTTGAGGAACAAGTAGAACCACAAATAGCCGAAAACGAAGTTGAAGACGCCGTTGTTGAAGCTGAAATCACCGTTGTTGTTCCAGAAATAGAGGCGACCAAACCGGAGGCACCTGCCCCTTTGGGCACAGACCTACCAGAACCGCCGGCTGAACACGAAATTCAAACCTCTCCACGTGCTCTAGCTGCGCTGTCCAAGGTCAATTCACTAACCTCTGAACAAGCAGCATCCATTGCGCCGCTTTTGGCGCAACTGCGCGATGCGCATGATCGCATGACGCTGGGCCGCAAAGAATAACCAAGTGCCAATTCCCCCTTGTCTCAAGCCAAAAATCGCGTATGACATCTCACAAGTCGGGCTATGGCGCAGTCTGGTAGCGCGTCCGTCTGGGGGACGGAAGGCCGCAGGTTCGAGTCCTGCTAGCCCGACCAATTATAGACCCGCACAAACCGCCCGTACCTTCGGTGTGCGGGCGTTTGGCGTTTAAACAAGAGTGAATTTTATGACCGGTGTCGTTCCAAATCAGCAGATCAGCGAAATGATCCAAAGTGGGCAAATCAACGCCGCTCCATTGGTTATTGATGCGCAAATTCAACCAGCCAGTCTTGATCTTCGTCTAGGTAATGTTGCCTATCGCGTGCGTGCGTCGTTCCTTACGGGCCACGGTGCTAAGGTCACGGATCGCTTGAAAGAGTTTGAAATGCACCGCGTCGACCTGACAGATGGTGCTGTTTTGGAAAAGGGCTGCGTTTATGTAGTGCCGTTGATGGAAAGCCTTGCGCTGCCTGAAGGTATGAATGCTGTGGCCAATGCCAAAAGCTCTACCGGTCGCCTGGATCTGCTTACCCGTACGATCACCGATGGTGGGACTGAATTTGACCGAATTCCATCAGGCTATGCTGGACCATTGTACGCTGAAATCTGCCCACGCTCCTTTTCTGTGTTGGTCCGTCCGGGCATGCGCCTGAACCAGATTCGCTTCCGTACAGGACACGCAGTTCTGGACGATGCGGCACTGGCTAACCTTCACGCTGAAATCCCATTGGTGAACGGCGATCCCGTGATCGATGACGGCTTGGGCTTTTCCGTTGATTTGAACCTGCCGGGCTCAACACTGGTGGGATACCGCGCAAAGCCTCATACGGGTGTCATCGATTTGGATCTGATCGGTCATTACGATCCAACCGCTTATTGGGAAGAAGTGCACAGTACGGATGGTCATATCATCCTTGATCCGGGTGCGTTCTATATCTTGGTAAGCCGTGAAGCCGTTTGCATTCCGCCGGACTATGCCGCGGAAATGGCACCCTATCTTGCCATGGTTGGCGAATTCCGCGTGCACTATGCAGGATTCTTTGACCCTGGGTTTGGACACGATTCAGCTGGTGGCGCAGGATCACGCGGCGTGTTGGAAGTACGCTGCCACGAGGCCCCGTTCGTCTTAGAACATGGCCAAGTGGTTGGGCGTTTGGTGTATGAGAAAATGGCTGAAGCCCCTACTCAGCTGTACGGCGTCAGCATAGCATCAAACTACCAAGGCCAAGGCCTTAAGTTGTCTAAGCACTTCAAATAAAGCTTAAATCCTATCAGTTAGCGGCGGTTATCGCGACCTGTTGGGTTGCCATAGTCGTCGATTTTGCCCTGTGGTGGTTGTTTGCCACGGCGTTTAGACATCATGTTAGATCCGGCGTTCATACCGCTATCGATTCCTTTGCGGATCACACGGTTCATAATCTGACGAATGATCATATTGATAATGTGGTTCATATTCATGGGTCGTTCCCCTAACTGCTTCATCCACTCGATACACTGAAACTATGGCGACAATCAGATCAATCTTCAAAAAGTTCTGATTGGCCTTCATTCGTGTCATCTTCGTCGTCCATATCGCCCGGCCCTGGCACAGTCCCGGGTGGAGGTCTATTTTCCAACAGCCCTGCGGAACGGAGTTCTTTAAGCCCCGGAAGATCGCGTGCAGTCTCAAGCCCAAAGTGACCTAAGAAGTTCTTCGTCACAACGAATGTAACGGGGCGCCCAGGCGTCATCTTACGCCTGCCAAAACGTATCCATTCCATTTCTAGCAACTGATCAACCGTTCCGCGGCTCACAGATACACCGCGGATCTCTTCGATTTCCGCACGCGTGACAGGCTGGTGATAGGCGATGATCGCCAGTGTCTCGATCGCAGCCCGACTAAGTTTGCGGGTCTCAACCGTTTCCTTTTGCATAAGGAAACCGAGGTCAGGTGAGGTGCGCATGGTCCATGCATCCCCAACCTTGCTCAGGTTCACACCGCGTCCCTCGTAGCGTTTGCGCAGATACACAATCGCCTCTGCCGCGTCGCAACCATGTGGCATACGTGCTTCAAGTTCACGCACAGTCACAGGCTCTGCACTGGCAAAAAGGATCGCTTCAACCATGCGTTCCTGTTCAGTCAGGGGTGGAGCCTCAAAAAGGCTTTCCTCTTTTAATTCAATATCTTCACTCACTGTCTTGAAGTCCTTTTGCGCAATTCAATCGGTGAAAAGTTTTCGGATTGGCGAATTTCTAAATGGCCCTCTTTTACCAGTTCCAGCGAGGCCGCAAATGTCGCCGCCGTGGCGGAGCGCCGTTTGACCGGATCACTTGCCCATCCGTCAGGAAGGTAGCTGACAATATCAGTCCATTCGCCTGTGAAGCCAATCAACTCACGCATCCGTTCCAATGCCTGTTCCATTGTGAAGACACTGTCACGATCCATCACAAACGGGCGGAAATCATCGCGGGTTCTAAGGCGTGCGTAGCCTTGCATCAAATCCAATAAGGTGGCGGTATAGGTAACCTTCTTGACCCGCTCGACCACTTCGATCTGACCACGCGCAAAGAAATCACGGCCCAATTGATCACGACCCATCAGGTGTGCCGCGCTGTTGCGCATCGCCTGAAGCCGTTCCAATTGAAAAGCCAAGTGTGCGGCCAGTTCTTCGCCAGATGGTCCTTCCTCGGACGGATCAGGTGGTAATAGCAATCGTGATTTAAGGAATGCCAACCAAGCCGCCATCACCAGATAGTCAGCAGCCAACTCAAGGCGCAGCGCCTTAGCCTTTTCGACAAAAGAGAGGTATTGATGGGCTAGTTCGAGCACTGAAATCTTGCGCAGATCAACCTTTTGGGTGCGGCTTAGGGTCAACAAAAGGTCCAATGGACCCTCGAACCCATCGACATCAATGATCAACGCTTCGGCTGCCACCCTTTCGGCGACAGCTATACGTTCTTTTTCAAAAATGTCTTCCATGACCTTATTGCGCCAATGCGCCCCCGCCTAACAGCGTTTCAAGTTCGGCGTCTAAGGTAGCAATGTCAATCATATCTGGTGTTTTGCGCATCTCAACGGCACGGATCGCGCGTTTTTGGGCTATATCGGTCATTTCACCAGCGGCTTGTGCCACCTGTGTACGTTCACTTAGTGTCCCGTTGCAATGCAAAATCACGTCACAACCCGCTTCGATTGAAGCGCGGCTAAGCGTTCCCAGATCGCCGCTGAGGGCTTTCATCGAAATGTCATCGGTCATGATCAAACCGTCAAAACCGATATCGATACGGATGATGTCCATGACTGTTTTGGACAATGTCGCAGGCGTTTCGTCGATCTCAGTGTAAACTAGGTGCGCCGTCATCCCTATTGGGAGATTATTCAACGCCTTGAATGGCGCAAAATCTTGAGTATCCAAGCTATCGCGCGGCGCGTCTACTTTGGGCAGGTCAAAATGGCTGTCAGCAGTCGCACGACCATGTCCCGGGATATGCTTAACGACAGGCAGAACACCACCATCTAACAGACCATCAGCCGCAGCACGTCCCATTGCAGCGACCAATGAAGGATTGGTGCCATAGCAACGGTTACGTAAAAACGAATGGGTTTCGGTTTTGGCAACATCGACTATTGGCGCGCAATTGCTGTCGATACCGATGTCGCGCAACTCATGCGCAATGATACGGTGGCGCAGGTACATAGCGCGTTGGGCGTTCTCGCCAGCCGCCGTGATAAAGTCCAGGGGGGGCAACCATTCGCGCCACGCTGGACTGCGCAGTCGTTGGACACGCCCACCTTCTTGGTCGATTGTGATCGGACATTCCCAACCTACAGCCTCGCGATAGTCATCGCAAAGCGCGCGCACTTGATCAGGTGTATCGATATTACGGGCGAAAAGGATGAAACCAAAAGGGTTCACATCCCGAAACAACACCACTTCATCTGCTGTCAGCCGAAGGCCATCCCCATCAAGGATGGTCGCGCCAAAACGGTTCATCGTGTGACGACTGGAATGCAATCTGCGTTCTCAGCCAAAAGTGCGGAACAAAAACGACGTGCATCACTTAGATCAGAGAAGCCCATCGCGCGAAGGCGATAGAATGTACGGCCCCCGCTGTTGGCCTTTTGGACGATGCGGGATTTGCCTTGAAGGAAATCACCAAAACGGCCCTCAATCTTGTCCCACTGGCTGCGCGCCACTTCGGCACTATCGAATGCCCCAAGCTGAACCAAGCGTGTTCCAGCAGGCACTGATGTTGGATCGACATCAGTTACGGCTGTCTTAGCAGGTGCAGATACCGGAATGACGACAGCAGGTGCTGAAGCTGGGCGTAGCAGTGGGCGTAAAGAGTGACGCAAGCCTGCGGCTTGGATCGCCGCATTTTCGATCACATTCGTTGAAGCAACAGTTGTCACTGCGCTCACAACTTTTGCACCATTCGTAGTGTTGATCACATCCGCGCCTTGGGTCAGCTGGCGCACCAAATCTTCAACGCTTCCAGCTTCTGGTATGTTTGACGTTGTGTCGACAGCAACGGTTTCAATTGGATTAGAAATGGCAGCTGACAAATCCAGTGGCGCAAGCTGTTGCACAGGTGCAACCACTTGTGCAGAAACGGGGGTATCTTCGACAGCCAATGCGACCGGTTTCGGGGCCAAAACCAACGTGTCTGTTGGTGCTGCGGCAGTGCCAGCAGCTGCGACTTCGTTTACAGAAAGCCCTTGGTTCAATGCAAGTTCGACACCTGGATTGTCCGGAAGGACGCGCATTTCACCACTGATAGCTTGAACGACAGGCAGGCCTGTTACGTCGCGGACCATCAATTTATACCCCCAAACACCAACGCCAACTATGAGCGCCACAGAAAGACCTGCCGCAACTATATTGGTGATGTTGTTCAATGAGTTAGCCAGCATCATTGGTGATGAAGCGCCCGCATATGTCTGTCCGTGAGCACCCATATTATGGGAGTAAGGAACGTTTGCCATTTTTGCCTCGTTGCCCGTTTGAGTACATTGCCCAACGGATCTACTGAATTATACCTGTTCAGCCGAGGCGGTTATTTTTAACGCATCTCTTCGGCTGGCTCTACACCTAGAATACCAAGGCCTGCAGCTATTACAACAGCCGCTGAACGTGCTAGGGCAATTTTTGCTTGGGACGTTTTCGGATCATCCTGCAAGAAGCGCAATTCAGGTAATTCATTGCCACGGTTCCAAAGCCCGTGGAACTCGCCCGCCAGCTCATAAAGGTAGAATGCAATGCGGTGCGGTTCGTTGCTGCGCGCGGCTGTTTCCAGCAAACGTGGCCATTCAGCCAGCTTAGCCGCCAGGGTCAATTCCGCCTCGTGATTGAGCAGTGTCAGATCAGCAGTAGCCAATGTTGCGTCATCAACAGCAACACCTGCTTCAACCGCTTTGCGCAAAACTGAGTTCACACGCGCGTGGGCGTATTGAACGTAAAATACAGGATTGTCGCGGCTTTGCTCAAGCACCTTGGCAAAATCAAAATCAAGCGGCGCATCGTTTTTGCGCGTCAGCATCACAAAACGGGTCACGTCAGACCCAACCTGATCAACCACATCGCGCAGGGTTACGAACGTCCCTGCCCGTTTGGACATTTTGAACGGTTCACCATCTTTGAACAGCTTCACAAGTTGCGTCAGCTTGATATCGAGCGGCACAGTGCCACCAGACAATGCCGACACAGCAGCCTTCATACGCTTTACATAGCCGCCGTGATCGGCGCCAAAAACGTCAATCAACAGGTCATAGCCACGTTCAACCTTGTCAAAGTGGTATGCAATGTCTGGGGCAAAGTATGTCCATGCGCCATCAGACTTCTTGACAGGCCGGTCAACATCATCGCCGTGTTTGGTTGATTTGAACAAGGTTTGTTCGCGTGGCTCCCAATCTTCAGGCTTTTTACCTTTTGGCGGGTCAAGATAACCTTCGTAAATCAATCCTTTGTCATCAAGCGACTTGATAGATTTTTCGATCAGGCCGGAACCGTACAATGATTTCTCTGAAAAGAAGCGGTCCATTTTGATGCCAAGCTGCGCAAGGTCGGAACGGATCAGATCCATCATCGCCTCGGTTCCGAACTCACGGATGTCTTGCAACCAAACGTCTTCGCCTTTGCCCACGTAGGCATCGCCAACCTTAGCTTTCAGCGCCTCACCGGTCGCGATCAGGTAATCGCCTGGATATGTGCCGTCCTCGAATGCCACCTCTTGGCCGTGGGCCTCTAGATAACGCAGGTAAACGGAACGGGCCAACACATCGACCTGCGCGCCGCCATCGTTGATGTAGTATTCACGTGTTACATCATAGCCCGCGAAATCCAGCATGGATGCCAATGCATCACCAAAAACCGCACCGCGCGTGTGACCAACGTGCAAAGGACCCGTTGGGTTTGCGCTGACGTATTCAACGTTAACCTTTTTATTCTCACCCATAGTGGAGCGACCAAAATCTGTACCTGCTTTAAGCACAGCGCCGATGACTCCCTGCCAAAGAGAGGCAGAAAGACGAAGATTTAGGAAACCAGGCCCTGCGACTTCAGCAGCAGTAATCCGATCATCGGTTGCCAAACGCGCCGCTAATGCGTCCGCAATGTCACGTGGTTTGAGACCTGCAGGCTTGGCCAAAACCATCGCCGCATTGGTCGCCATATCGCCATGCGATGCATCGCGCGGCGGCTCTACCGTCACATTGTCAAAGCTAAGGCCGGCAGGCAGCTGCCCAGCGTCAACCATGGCGTTGAGGTCGGCAATCACTTGGGTGCGGATATCGGCAAACAGGTTCATCAATTTAGTCCTAATACGGGTCGGGTGCGGTTTAGCAGTTACGTGCCTAAGGTCAACGGGCGTCGGCTAGTGCTTGCCCAAGATACGTTCATATTCGAGCAATGCATAGCGGTCTGTCATACCCGAAATGTAATCGCATACACGGCGTGCAATGGCGATCTTGTCAGCACCTTGTAGTTCTTCATGCCAATTGGCGGGCAATTGAGAAGGATCATTCAGGAACAAGGGAAACAATTCGCGGATCACTGTTGTTACTTCGGCCCTCTTCGCCATCACCGTAGGTGCGCGGTACATCTGGTTGAACAGGAAGGAACGGATTTCGCGAAGATCGGCAAAGACCGCACCTGAGAAACGAATGACGGGGCGACCCAAATGACGAATATCATGGGCAGATGTCGCACCACTTTCGTCTAAGATCACTCGCGAGGTGGAAATCACATCACTGACCATCACACCAAACACACGGCGCAAAGACTCGTGACGCCGTCGATCAGTTTCAAGGTTGGGATAGGCCGCGTCGACTTCTGCATAGGCCGCACCAATGATCGGCAGCTTTATAATGTCGGCATCAGTAAACAGCCCTGCCCGCAAACCATCGTGCAGATCGTGGTTATTATAGGCAATATCGTCAGACAACGCTGCTGCTTGCGCCTCAGCACTTGCATGGGTGTGCAGTTCCAGATCATGGGTCGCGTCATATTCAGCCAGCGCATAGGGTAGTTCACCCACGACAGGGCCGTTGTGTTTTGCGATGCCCTCTAAGCATTCCCACGTTAGGTTTAGACCATCGAATTCAGCATAGTGGCGTTCTAAATCGGTAACAATTTTAATAGCTTGGGCGTTGTGATCAAAGCCGCCGTAGGGGGCCATCATCTCGTGCAACACGTCCTCGCCTGCGTGGCCAAAGGGCGGATGACCAAGGTCGTGTGCCAATGCAACAGCTTCTGTCAGCTCGCCGTTCAGACCAAGTGCACCTGCGATCGTGCGGGCCACTTGGGCTACCTCGATCGAGTGCGTCAGGCGCGTGCGGAAATAATCGCCTTCGTGTTCGACGAAAACTTGGGTTTTGTGTTTCAGCCGGCGAAACGCGCTGGCGTGAATGATACGGTCCCTATCACGTTGAAAACATGATCGAAAACTAAACTCTTCTTCCGCTACACGCCGTCCCTTGCTGTGTATTGGATCAGAGTAAAATGGTGCCTGCATTGAGCACTGGTCCTTGTCGCCTGTCCTATGACCCTCTATATTGGTTTTAAGATGATAATGAAACCGGCCACTGGCCGACCATTCGGAGCTCTCCCCGTGCAATTGCCACCAAAAGTTACAACACGTGCATTCGAACGTCTGGCTGAAATCGGTGCCGCAGATCAGGGCCAAGCCTTACGAGTCGCGGTTGAGGGCGGTGGCTGTTCCGGTTTCCAGTACGAAATCGCGCTCGATGATCCCAAAGCCGACGATTTAATCCTTGAGGGATCAGGACAAAAAGTTGTTGTGGATTCCATATCTTTGCCCTTCCTCTCCAACGCAGTTATCGACTTCTCCGAAGAGCTAATCGGCGCCCGGTTTGTCATTGAGAACCCGAATGCAACAAGCGCATGCGGTTGTGGAACTTCTTTTTCAATGTAATGGGTTACACCGCGATATTGACGCTTGAAAACCCTTCAAAAAACGCCGCAAAATCATCAGTCGCATTTTGTGCTTGAAGTAATATTCCGTATCCTACTTCGTCAATCTCCCGCTCAACGGTAGGGTGCATCACCTCCCAATCGGGACTGCGTTCGGCATCCATTTCCAGCAATAGATTAGAAATATTGCGAAGCGGACCAGCCGCGACATCACCACGCTGAAATTGCGTGCGACCACCAAGAACCACCTGCCCTATCCCATCTTGTTTTGCCGTTGCAGCCAACCATGAACATTCGAAATATTCATGATACGCATCTGATATGCTTGATGCAGAATTCGTCACAACTTGAAAATCTGCTGAGGACGCCAACACCCAGTTTTCCCAAATTTGGCTTGGTGTTTCTGCGGCAAATCGGAGTGCCGTGCAAATTTCAGCCAGAAGATCAGCGTTTTGATCCAGATATGCGATGATCCCAACGAAATTCAGGGATTGGATCGCGCCGGCATCCAACTTGGGGTCTCGGCGACCATATTCAGACAAATAGAATACGATATGTGTCAGCTCATAAGCCGCTTTTTTGTTTGGCAGCGCGAATGTGGCTGAGCGGTTGATGAATTGGCGCAAACGATCGTCCAATCCAGTATCGATCGGAATTTTCTTTCCGCGTCGCGAAAAGGCCTAAACGCTTCGCCGCGTTGGAGGTCTGAGAGTTCCGCTTCGGCCAGCCCTTGCGTCGCAACCCATTCGCCCATCTGTTCACCTAAGTTCCCCTTTAGACCAAGGTCTTCCAGATCAAGACAAATAGAGAGGTAGAACCGATAATATTGGGCAAAAAAAAGTCATGGTCGCCGGTAATTGTTGATAAAACCGCTGATAAACGGCCAAAGATTCTTCTTTGACTGGCGTTCCCGAGCATTCCAGAATGTTCAGCAATTCACCGTTCTCTTTCAACCAAAACACATCTTCGCTGGTTCTGCGATGGTTCGCGAAAACATCAATCAAAGCGTCCGCGTTTTGAGAAAATGTTTGTCGGCGCTGGGGCACGCTTAATGAAATTACGTTGGTCATATTTTGCCCTCTAAAATTAAATTAAACGTGCCTTGGCAGTTGGTTAGGAGCCGGACATAAACAGTGAAGTCAGATCACCACTTTCTTTGAACGACGTTGTCGGGGCGGATCCAGACATAAACATTCCAGTGTCATCGCCGCCTTTCATTTCCGGGCTAGACCCTGACATGATAAGGTATGTCGCATCGCCCAAGAAGCCATCAGACGCTGTTGGAGCTGAGCAGGACATGAACATTTCAACATCGTCACCACCCATCATACCTGATTGAGGTATTGTGGATTGTGTCTCAACTTTACGTAATGCAGTCATTTTTAAATTCCCCAGTTTGTTAAGTTATTCGTACCTAAAAAGATTGTTCTTAAAGTTGTATTTTAATACCCCCTTTCTTTTCATGGTTGTGCAAACGTTGAATTATCCACAAGTGCGGCACAGCCCACTTCGTTGAAAGTGTTTAACTTTAGGTTGAATTGCAAAATTTGAAAAAATGTTGTCAACAGGTGTAATTTCTGTGGATACTAACCCCATGTTAATAAAAATTAATTCTTCCCTAACAAGATTCACAGAATCACCACCGATTTCAACTCGATCTCAAGATGCTCCTCTGCCCTTGCTCAGCAGCAGGTCTTGAGCGATAGCTTATCAATGAAAAAGCAGGAGCACCGTCATGAAGATTGCCTCATTCAACATCAACGGCATCAAAGCACGCATAAATGCCCTTCCTGAATGGCTGGACGAAGCGCAACCGGATGTCGCCTTGCTCCAAGAAATCAAATCTGTGGACGAAGCGTTCCCTCGCGAGATCTTTGAAGACCGAGGATATATCGTCGAAACGCACGGACAAAAATCATTCAATGGCGTTGCTATCCTATCTAAATTACCACTTGAGGATGTGCGCCGTGGCCTGCCCGGCGATGACAACGACGAACAAGCGCGTTGGATTGAAGCGACTGTTGTTGGTGAGAAAGACGCGGTTCGTATCTGCGGGCTGTATCTACCTAACGGCAACCCTGTTGAATTGGATGAGGCCGGCAAACCTGTTGATGGCGGAAAGTACGCTTATAAGTTGGCGTGGATGGAACGCCTTCAGGCGCGCGCTGAGGAATTGATGGCGGATGAGATGCCGTTTTTAATGGCTGGGGATTACAACATCATCGCCCAGCCCGAAGACGCTGCACGCCCAGGGATTTGGGAAGGTGATGCAGCCTGTCGCCCAGAAAGCCTTGCCGCTTATCGCAGACTGGTGAATCTTGGCCTAACCGATGCGACCCTCGCACGTGGTCCGCGTGCCGGCCAATATACGTTCTGGGATTATCAAGCTGGCGCATGGAATAAGAACAACGGTATTCGCATTGACCACTTTCTGCTTAGCCCAGCTTGCGCGGATATGTTGATAGACACAGGGATCGACAAAGACATTCGCGCCCGTGAAAAACCATCCGACCACGTGCCTATCTGGGTCGCCCTAAAAGTTTAATTGCGTTTGTCGATGACATTGTGCCGGTATAGCCAATCAAAGGGCTTTAACATTAGCGATGGTGCGACCGTACTTACGGTCTTCAACCCTAAGTACGCAGCCAAACGGATTGGACCTGAACGCAGGTGATACCGGTTGGCGTTCCCTTGTGTGGTCTTAACAACTTTAGTCACGCGTTTTAAACGCTGGCTTTGATAACTGCGGATATCACCTGCCTTTAGCGCTCGCCCTAAGACCCATGCATCTTCCAATGCCATATTCGCCCCCTGTGCCATGAATGGCAGCATTGGGTGCGCCGCATCACCAACCAGTGCAATCCCTTGCTCAAACCACCTTGCAGCAACTGGATGGCGAAACAATCCCCATTTAGAAGTCTGCTTAACGGCATCTAGCAATGGAGCAGCTCCTCCCGAAAACTCTGCGAATGTTTCGCGCAATTGATCGGAATCACCATTTTGTCGCCAACCTTCATCCTGCCAATCATTACATTCCTCGACAGCGACCAAATTAACAAACGCACCTCCACGCAGTGGATATGCGACGATATGTTTACCCGGCCCCATGTAAACGCGGGCTTCATTTGGTTGGTCGACAACATTGGGCACGATAGCGCGCCATGCGACTTGTTTCGTAAAGAATGCAGAGGACTGCGGGTTAAGCGATGAGCGGGCAACAGAATGGACCCCATCCGCCCCTACGACCAGTTCCGCGCGCAACACATCGCCGTTGGCAAGCAAGACCTCGGGTACCTCGCCTTTTCGCACCTCAACGACGGATTGGTTCAACCTTATATCTGCAGATGCCCGTTTGGCAGCGCCAATAAGTGCACCCAACAGATCCGCACGATGGACAAAATAGTAGGCCTGATCGGGGGCCAAACGCTTTAAATCCAAACGCGCAACTTCGCCCGAACGGCGATAATCGCGTAGTGAAACGGCATTGGCACGCAATGCACCGCGATTGACCAACTCAGGCTCTAGGCCCAAGGCACGCAACACACACAATCCATTGGGGCTAACTTGAAGACCCGCCCCAATTTCTGTCAGCTTCGGCGCTTGTTCCAGAACTGTTACAGAAGCGCCCATGCGCCCCAACACAGCGGCGGAGGCCATACCGGCGATACCGCCACCAATCACAATAGCATTGTGTATCATTTGAAGCCCTTAAATACGAAAAAGGCGCCAGGGATTTGCCCTGTGCGCCTTTGACTTAAATTCTTATCAGCGACAATCACTCCTCACGATGAACCTTTTCACGACGCTCGTGACGTTCTTGCGCCTCGAGGCTCATTGTCGCGATCGGACGCGCATCCAGACGCTTTAATGAAATTGGCTCACCCGTAACTGTGCAATACCCAAATTCATCTTCGTCAATACGACGTAGCGCAGCATCAATCTTGGAAACCAGTTTGCGCTGTCGGTCACGTGTACGTAGCTCAAGCGCGCGATCTGTCTCTTCAGACGCACGGTCGTTTACGTCTGGGATATTACGTGTGCCATCTTGCAATGCTTCGATGGTGTCACGCGTTCCAGCCTGCAACTCGTCTTTCCAGTTGTTCAACTTGCGTCGAAAATATTCTATCTGAAGATCATTCATGAATGGTTCGTCTTCGGCTGGACGATAATCATCCGGCAGAAACTCTTCTTGTTTCATCTTGTTCCCCTCCGATTGGCTTAGATCATTCATGCACGTTTCCTCATTTTACATAAACATAGCCGTCTTCCGCAGCGTCTAACGTAGCGCCTCGTTATTGTCACTACACAATTCTGCTTATATATGCCTTAAACCAATTACAGTTAATATATGCGCACAGACGGAGATTGTTATGAAATTTCAAGGTACAGAAAGCTACGTTGCAACAGATGACCTTACGATCGCTGTAAACGCAGCTGTAACATTAGAACGCCCCCTCCTTGTCAAAGGTGAACCGGGCACTGGCAAAACAGAACTTGCCAAGCAAATCGCGACCTCTTTGGGGGTCCGCATGATCGAATGGAACATCAAATCCACCACCCGTGCGCAACAAGGGTTGTACGAATATGACGCTGTTTCACGCCTTCGCGACAGCCAATTAGGCGAAGAAAAAGTCCATGACGTTGCCAACTACATCCGCAAAGGCAAACTTTGGGAGGCTTTCGAAGCCGGCGAAAGGGTAGTGCTATTAATCGACGAGATTGATAAAGCAGACATCGAATTTCCAAATGACCTTTTGCAAGAACTCGATAAGATGGAATTCTTTGTCTACGAGACTGGTAAAACAGTCAAAGCGGTGAACCGCCCGATCGTGATCATCACATCAAACAATGAAAAAGAACTGCCAGACGCGTTTCTGCGCCGCTGCTTCTTTCACTACATCCGTTTCCCAGACATGGAAACTATGCGTGCAATTGTAGAAGTCCATCACCCAGGGATCAAAGAACAATTATTAACGACCGCCCTCACCCAGTTTTTCGATATTCGTGAACAAGCTGGTTTAAAAAAGAAACCATCAACCTCTGAAGTGTTGGATTGGCTTAAGTTGCTACTGGCCGAGGATATGACAGCCGAAGACCTGAAATCAGGAATTGCCGCTTTACCCAAACTGCACGGTGCGCTCTTGAAGAACGAACAAGACGTCCATTTGTTCGAACGCATAGCGTTTATGGCGCGTGGCCAACGCTAGCTGTTAAATGTGGCGCAGGGTACCCAACCTCAACTTCAGGCACCCTATGTCGCCCCACGAATTATTTTTGACAGAGAGACAATACCAATCCACAACCAAGGGCTGTAAGGTCAATTGCCATATTGTTACCCGTATTGGATAAACTCAATATATCAATTAATTCTCATAAATTAAAAAAGTTTAACCCAAAAAAAACACTAATTCATTTGGGCCACACCCTCTGTAAATTGGAACATGTTACCTCAAACTTGCCGTAATTGCTCCCTAACAAGGTCCTGTTGAGAGGCGATAAGATCTCCAACAAGGGCTATTGAGTAGGCAGGCAGTACAAATGACCAGTGAACCCACACTTGAAGTGCGTCCTTTGCAAGAGTCCGACCGGGACGCTTGGGCAGCCCTTTGATTAGCCTATCTAGATTTTTATAAAACCTCCCTACCTGCGGCTACATTGGACGTTTACTTTGATAAAATTATGAGCGCTGATCCACAGGACTTTAATGGTCTCGTTTCTGTCCTTGATGGCAAGCTGGTGGGTCTAACGCATTACTTATTCCACCGTCATGGCTAGAAAGTAGAAAACGTTTGTTATCTTCAAGATCTATATGCTGATCTATCTGTGCGCGGCATGGGAGTTGGACGTGCACTTATTGAAGGTGTTTACGCCGCCGTTGACGCAAATGAGACACCACCAGTTTATTGGTTAACCCAAGAAGAAAACACAGAAGCGCACAAACTTTATGACCGGATTGCTAAGGTCACTAACTTTATCAAATACGGAAGATTCGAAGCATGAACCGCATGCGTCGCCTGATCCTGCCGTTAGCTTTGATACTGAATGGCTGTATGCCCGTCACCCCTTCAAACACAGCAAGCCGTGCGGGAATTACCGACAGCACATTCCCACCGATGAAAACATTCGTGGCCCCGCGCCCCTCACGTCCGATCAATCTTTCCGTTTGGAAAGAGGTCGCGACCTGCCTGTCTTTACGCGCTTTGAGGCACCTATTACAGTGCGTGTTACTGGTGCACCACCACAAAGCCTTGGCTGTGATTTAACAAAATTGCCGCACCGATTGCAGGCCGAAGCGAATATCAGCATAAGTCAGATTTCCGCAAGCGCGCAAGCAAATGTGACGATTCAAGCGGTCAGCCGCGCAGAAATTCGGCGGGCATTGCCAAATGCTGCGTGTTTTGTTGTTACTAACATCTCAAGCATCGATGAATACCTAAGCGCGCGCCGTACTCTTAAAACAAATTGGGTAAATCTTCAAAAACGCGAACAATTGGCAATATTCTTGGCGAATGATGCAAGTCCCCAAGATGGGCGAAATTTTTTACATGAAGAATTAGCGCAAGCAATTGGGCCTTTGAACGATTTGTACCGTCTGCCCGACAGCGTATTTAATGACGACAACGTCCACACTGTTTTAACGGGCTTTGATATGATGATGCTGAAGGCATACTATCCGCCTGAACTTCGTAGTGGTATGACCCGCGGACAAGTGGTCCAAGTTCCGCCACGCGTTCTTAATCGTATCAATCCAGCTGGAAACGGACGCGCAGCTGAATTCCCGACACCAACGCCAAAGGCATGGGCACAAGCCGTTCAAACAGCACTTAGCCCAGGCAGCAAAACGTCCCAACGTATAACCGCCGCAAACCAAGCATTGAAAATTGCCAATGCAATGGGTTGGAGCTATCACCGTTTGGCCTTTGCCCACTATGCAAGTGGTCGCATTATGCAGGCCTCTGATCCGAAGGCTGCATATCAACATTTTATCGCAGCTGATCGTTATTATGCTGCCACCCCGGGTGCAGAACAATATCGCGCATACGTGGCTACTCAGCTTGCTGCACATGCAGTGTCCCGAGGCGACGGCATTCGTGCACTTACCTTGATTGGACCGCATATTGACCATGCGAGGCGCAGCGAAAACGCAGTCCTGCTTTCTACCCTTCTGATGCTTCGTGCTGAAGCTCCTGATCTGACCGGACGTTCTGCAGAAGCACGTACCGTCAGACTGGACAGTCTTGGATGGGCGCGTTACGGCTTTGGTCCAGATTGGGCTGTGCGGGCCAAGTTGCGTGAAATTTTATCGCTATCCCCGCTGAAAAAAGCCGTCTTTAACAGCGTGGGGCTAAACACATATGATCGTAATCGTTGCAGCACTAATTGGCGCAATTTTCGGCGGTATCACTGCCAAACGTCGCGGTGGTAATAAACTAGACATCGCTCAATATGCGACAGGCTTTGGAATGGCCTTTGTTGTGGTCGGCCTGATCGCAACAGTTGTACTGGAACGGATTTTTTCCTGATGTTCATTCCGTTCTTCGACGCACTGCGTAAGAACGGCGTGCCAGTGTCCATGCGTGAGTTTCTTGCGTTTATTGAGGGAGTGAAGGCTGGGCTGACAACCTATGACATAAATGCATTTTACTACTTAGCTCGTGTTTCAATGGTCAAAGATGAACGCAACATCGACAAGTTCGATCGCGCATTCGCGGCTACCTTTGAAGGCTTGGACAACATCAAATTAGAGCAAGTTCTTGAAGCTGTTGATATTCCAGCTGATTGGCTGACCAAGATGGTCGAAAAACATCTGTCAGCTGAAGAAAAGGCAGAAATCGAAGCTTTGGGCGGCTTTGAAAAGCTGATGGAGACGTTGAAGAAACGCCTTGAGGAACAAGAAAAACGCCACCAAGGTGGCAATAAGTGGGTTGGTACTGCCGGTACCTCACCCTTTGGCGCTTATGGCTACAATCCTGAAGGCGTTAGGATCGGCCAGAACGAAAGCAGCCACCGGCGCGCCACCAAAGTGTGGGACAAGCGTGAATTCAGAAATATGGACGATACGGTCGAACTGGGTACTCGCAACATAAAGGTCGCCCTGAAACGTCTCCGCAAATGGGCACGTGATGGCGCGACCGAAGAACTTGATCTGAACGGTACTATCCGTGCTACAGCGGAAAACGGATACCTAGATGTCAAAACACGTCCAGAACGACGGAATGCGGTGAAGGTGCTTTTATTTTTAGATGTGGGTGGATCAATGGACCCTCACATCAAAGTAGTAGAGGAATTATTCTCTGCTGCGCGAAACGAATTTAAACATCTTGAACACTTTTATTTCCACAATTGTCTGTATGAAGGAGTGTGGCGTGATAACAGCCGCCGATGGGATGCCCAGCTGGATACCAACGCAATCCTTCGCACCTATGGTCCTGATTACAAATGCATCTTTGTTGGTGACGCGTCGATGTCTCCGTATGAGATTGCCTATCCCGGTGGTGCAAATGAACACTGGAACGCAGAAAGTGGTCAGGTTTGGTTAGAACGTGCACGCGATCAATGGGGCAGTCATCTCTGGATCAATCCAATTCCAGAGAAATATTGGAACTACACCCACTCAATCCAAATGATCAAAGAGATCTTTGGTGCTGATCGCATGGTTGGAATGACACTTTCCGGTCTCGAAAAAGGAATAAAAAATTTAACGCGTTAAGGCATTCAATCCTAGCATGTTACATAAGAAAACAGCCCAAGTTTACCCTATTTATAAGAACACTAGTCTATATTAAGCCACATTGGATCGTTATCCGAAACGAACTAATAATTTTTAATAATGTGGATTTGTCGATGACTCGAACCCTTATGCTGCTTCTTGTACTTTCAGTTAACTTGCTAGCTGCCTGCACTGGCAACACGGTGACACGCCAGATTGGTGAGAATGGATCCGCATCTCTTGTCTCTTTCAGCAACAATTCACAGCACGAAAATACGTTTTCACATCAAACTGATGCCCAGAACGGTCTCAACAATGATCTTGTACTTGCATCAACAATAAAGGGTGCAAAGATTGGAGATGATCCGCAGCGGTAAAGCTAAATGGCTAGACGCCTTCAATGAATACGCACGCTTGATGGCCACTATTGAGATGTCCCCTCGTGTAGTAGTTAAAGAGGACACCATTGATGCCATAACGCTGTAGCCCGAAGATCGCGTGTTTTTTAGTTTTGGATCAGCTGGACGTGATGAAAACCATTTCGCAGCACTTGATACTTTTGACATTTTGCGCAGCACACAGCCTGACACCAGTTTTGGCGCTGGACCACATTTGTGCGCTGGGGTCGCAGCTGCAAGATGCATTATCAGCGAAGTCGCATTGCCGTTGGCTTTCGAACACCGGCATAATCTTAGATTGTTAAAACCTGTTCCATACAAAGGCTGGGCCTGACGGGGCCCAACAAAATGAGTATCGCGTGGGATAAGTCAGACAAGGAGTTGCGATTCGCACCTCTTAACCCCATATCTAGGACATGTTGAAACTCACCCCAATTCTATTTGCCCTAATCTACGGCCTAGCAATGTATCGCTTTTCTGCATGGCAAACGACAAAACGGTTAGATGAACAATCCACGGTCTTGAACGACCCCATGCTAGTTCAATTGAGTGATCAAATGGCCAGCTCCTTGGATTTACCTCAAATTCGCGTACATATTTATGAGATTGACCAGATCAACGGCTTGGCCGCGCCAGATGGGCGGATTTTTATCACTCGCGGCTTTTACAAAAAATTTCAAAACGGTGAAGTTAGTGCCGATGAACTAGCCAGTGTCATTGCGCATGAATTGGGCCATGTTGCCCTTGGTCACTCACGGCGCCGTATGATCGACTTCTCAGGTCAAAACGCACTACGTACGATGCTTTCGATGGTTCTGGGACGTTTCATACCGTTCATAGGCATTTGGATCGCCAACATGCTAACATCGATGTTAGCTGCGCGCCTTAGTCGTTCTGACGAATACGAGGCAGACGCTTATGCAGCTGCGCTACTCACCAAATCAGGCATTGGCACATCAGGTCAAATTTCACTATTTAAAAAGCTGGACGCTATGAGTGGTTCAATGAACGGTCATGCACCAGCATGGTTGCTTAGCCACCCCAAAACAAGCGAACGGATCGATGCGCTAAACAAGCTGCAAACTCGTTGGGACACATCGACCGATTAATCGCTTACAGGGCTTTGTATTCGGCCTTCTGACGTCCGCTCCAACGTACTGTGACCACAAACCCCTCGTCGGTTTGTGTCTCTTCCAGCACGACCTCACTTGAGAACAGCCAAGCGCGTTCGCGACCTTTTGCAAACGACAGGGTCAGATCTTCAGTGATCAACGCACCTTGCAATGCTTCGGCAATCGCTTCCATCAATACTTGGGTGCCAGCACCACTTAGTGCAGACGTAGCATAAACCATTTCGTTGCGTGCAGCGCGCGTTTTCACCGCTTCAGCCGCCTCATCATCCAACGCGTCTAGCTTGTTCCAAACCTCAAAGGTTGGGCGTTCCGCATCAACACCCAAAACTTTCATGATCTCGCGGACGTCTCTGGCTTGTTCTTCAGACTCCGGGTGGCTGATGTCACGCACGTGACAAATCACGTCAGCAGCAAGTACTTCTTCCAAAGTCGCACGGAAGGATGCCACCAATTCAGTCGGCAGGTCAGAGATAAAACCAACTGTATCTGACAAAATAACTTCGGGTCCATCATCCATGATCCAACGGCGCATCGTTGGGTCAAGCGTAGCGAACAACATGTCCTCCACCATAACATCCGCACCTGTTAGGTAATTAAACAGCGTCGACTTACCAGCGTTGGTGTACCCCACAAGTGCCACTATAGGATAAGGAACCTTTTTGCGCGCAGCACGGTGCAGTGCGCGGGTTTTAACCACTTTATCAAGCTGACGGCGCAAGCGCACCAATTGGTCATCAATTGCGCGGCGATCAGACTCAATCTGCGTTTCACCCGGACCACCAACAAAGCCCAAGCCACCTCGTTGACGTTCAAGGTGGGTCCATGCCCGTACAAGACGTGTACGCTGGTAGGTGAGTGCAGCCATCTCGACCTGCAACACGCCTTCACGGGTGGCTGCACGTTCGCTGAAGATTTCGAGGATCAGGCCAGTGCGGTCCAAGACCTTCACACCCCACCCTTTTTCAAGATTACGTTGTTGAACAGGCGTAACTTTACCATCGATCAAAACAAGATCGATTTCCGCCTCTTCAAACACGTCATGAAGCTCTTTGATTTTGCCTGAGCCAAATAACATACCGGCATGCGGTTTGGGCAGGCGCACGGCATCACTGCCGATTACGTCTAGCTCACTCAGGGCATTTGCTAAGGAAACCGCCTCTGCCAAAGACAGGGCCGCATTACGGCGAAGGTGATCTGATTTAATATCAGGATGAAGCACCCACGCGCGGGTCAATACCGGCCCGTCGGTGTTATCTATCTGGAATTGCTCTTTGCTCAAGCTTGGTCTTCGCCCTCATATAGACTGATTGGCTGGCTAGGCATGATGGTCGAAATCGCGTGCTTGTACACAAGCTGAGATTGGCCATCGCGACGCAACAGCACGCAGAAGTTGTCGAACCACGTAATGACACCTTGCAACTTTACACCGTTGATCAGGAAGATCGTTACTGGAACTTTGGTCTTACGTACGTGGTTCAGGAACGCATCCTGTAGGTTCTGTCTATCCGAAGCCATTGCATTTTCGCCTTTTTTTTAAGCAATCTGCGGACCAAATCACTCTTTGTTATATTATGGATAAGGATTTGTGGAGTTTCTAGCCCCAAAAACGGCCTTGGCACCCCTAATTTACCTGCCACTAGCTAGCCGCGCCACAAATCCGGCGTCAAAAGCGCAATAATTGCGAGTGTTTCAAGTCGCCCAAGTACCATTGCACCAACAAATACTGACTTTGCAAAACTGTTCAGTTCGATGAGGCGGATAGGTGTATCGCCACCCATTTCTAGCAATGGACCTGTTGTTGACAGGCTTGCGATTGCCATCACAACAGACTCCTCAAAGGTTGCGCCCGATGCTGCCAGTAAGATTGTGACCGCTGCCAAAGATAACGCAAACAGCATGAAAAAAATCCATGCAATAAACGCTCCGTTTTTTTGCAAACGTCGTGCCATTGGGTCTGCATTGCTAACGGATGAAGGATGAACCAACCGTTCCATTTCGCGGCGGCCATTGCGATACAGCGCAAAGACTCGCAATAATTTCACGCCGCCAGCAGTCGTCGCGACACCCCCACCGATTAAGCACAAGCCCATCAAAATAAGACCAGAAGTGGCAAGGCCAGACCATTGCTGGGCATCACCCCATGAATTGCTTGCAAAACCAGTTGTCGTTAAAAACGACATGACCGTAAACAATGCACCCCAAAAAGCATGCCCTGCATCCATCATCGTCGTCTCAGCAGCAACGTCATAGGACGCCAACCAATGGCGTAAGAACAAGACTGTGGGCACGGCCACAACTAAGGCGATTCCAATCCGAAACTCCGGATCATGCGAAATGCCGCCACTTTCGCTGGTGACCGTATCACTTGAAAACGTCAGTCGCGACAGAGCAAACAACATAAACAAAACCATCAGCATTTCGCCGGTGAAGCCAGACTCCCCCGTCAATCCTCCAACTGGTGAGATGCCCGATGTCGCTAAGATCGACATGGCGTGGCACAAAGCGACGAGTGATTCATCTCCGCTCACCCAAAGAAGTGCCCAAAGAAGCCAGGTAAGTCCAAAATAGATCGGGAATAATGTCGCAACGATCTTGATCAATTTTAGGCGACCTTCGCTTTGCCCGACTTGCCCCTGCCCCAATGCACGTCTTCCAGGTTCTGCGCGCGCTGTAATTTCGAAACCACCCAAATTCAAAGGCGCGAGAATAGAAGATGCGGCCACCCACATGATTAAACCACCCAACCAGCCGACAAGTGCACGCCACAGGTGGAGTGGTCGGTTCAACCGCTCTGGATCATCGAACAGTGTTGCGCCCGTCGTTGTGATTGAACTAACCATTTCCATGTAGGAGTTAAAGAAACTGGTGGTTTGCAGAGCTTCATAAAACGGAATGGCCAAAATCAATGGAAGAAACACGAATGTTGAGAACAAAGACATCAAGGGCCCAAGTGCTCCGTGCCCGGGCATACGCCCATGATGGGCCATTGCGATCAAAACAAAGATTATGACCCCAAGCAAACCAGAGTATAGAAAAGCTCTGCCAGTCACCAATTCACGTACCACACCGGCGTAGCCGGCGGGTATTAACATCATGATTGATGCCAAGCCAAAAACCAATAGAAACAAGGGTAAACGGAACAACTGCTCAATAAAGCCAAGCTTCTGTTTCATGTTAGAAAAAATCGATTGAAACTTGCATCAGCCGTTCCACTTCTGGAACGTCTTTGGTCAATGCAAATAGGGCTATAACGTCTCCTTCGTCGATACGCGTACTGCCTAAGGGACGCGTAACGGTGCCACCTTTGCGTACGGCCCCAACAAGCACACCCTCAGGGAAGTCGATGTCAGCGATCCGTTTGCCAGCCATCGGCGAAGTTGAAAGCACTTCGGCCTCGATAACTTCGGCTTCAGCATCGCCGATGGAATATACAGCACGTACACGACCATGACGGATATGACGTAAGATCGAGCTGACGGTTGTTGCACGCGGATTAATGTATGCGTCGATCCCAAGCGGCCCCATCAAGGGAACCAAAGTCGGGTCATTTATCAGGGCAATTGCGTAAGGACAGCCTTCAGATTTAGCGCGTACAGCCGCTAGCATATTGGTTTTATCGTCGTCTGTTACGGCCAACATCGCGTCCGCACGGCTAACCCCTGCTTCAGTTAACAAAGCGACGTCCAAGCCATCCCCATGCAGCACAATGGTACGTTCCAGCGCTTCGGCAGCGATTTCCGCCCGTTTACGATCTTTTTCAATTACTTTCGCGCGCACGCGGTTGGCGCGGGATTCTAGTTCAGAAGCAACTGCCAACCCGACATTACCGCCACCGACCATGACGACGCGCTCCTGTTTAGCTATACGCTTGCCGAACACTTCCATCGTACGTGGAACATCGTCGGCATGCGCAAAGACATAACATTCATCACCAACGAACAATTGATCACCCGCATTGGGCGCAAACAACACACCCTCGCGGCGCACACCAACAACAACTGCACGCAATGTTGAAAACAGGTCTGTCAACTGACGCAGTGGTGTATGGACCACCGGACATTCTTCTTCGATCAAAATACCAAGCAATTGGGCCTGCCCATCCATGAAACGCTCGGTATCAAATGCGGCCGGAGCGGAAAGCCGCTGTAACGCCGCAGCAGCAACTTCGCGCTCTGGACTGATAACCACGTCGATCGGCATGTGTTCACGGCGATATAGATCGGAATAAATCGCATACAAATACGACTGACTACGCAAACGTGCGATCTTACGGTTAATTCCGAAAACAGAATGTGCGACCTGACAAGTGACCATATTAACTTCGTCAGAGTGGGTCGCCGCGATGATCATATCTGCGTCGCGCGCACCAGCACGTTCAAGGATATCGGGATAGCTGGCAAATCCTGCAACCCCTTGAACATCAAGTGAATCTGTTGCGCGCCGAACCAGTTCTGGGTCTTGATCGACAACTGTCACGTCATTGCGTTCTCCGGAAAGATGTCGGGCGATTTGCCACCCAACCTGACCTGCACCACATATGATGACCTTCATGAGTTCATCCTTTGACCTTTTGTCGTAGTTTGGTTAGTTAGAATGACAGAAGGCCCAAGTCGGGTCAATTCAATTAGCGACATACCCCGACTTGGCATTCTCCGGTGCCTATTCGCCATCATCTTCTTCAACATGTGCGACGCGCGCACCAGCTTTGGCAGAGGTAACCACACCCAATGACTTAAGTTTACGGTGAAGCGCACTGCGCTCCATCCCAACAAAGTTGGCCGTGCGACTAATGTTGCCACCAAAACGGTTAATCTGTGTTAAAAGGTATTCGCGTTCGAACGCCTCACGAGCCTCACGAAGTGGCAAGGTCGCCAATACACCCGATAGAACGACCCGACCTTCCTCGTTGCTGCTTTCTTCTTCACCCGGCAATTCACGGGCCTCAACTGGACCACTGCCATCACTAAGGATCAGAACACGTTCGATAAGGTTTTTCAACTGACGCACATTGCCTGGCCAAACCATCGTTTGCATCAAGGCCGAGGCATCATCACTCAGCACGCGCAAGGCTAGACCTTGATTTGTGTTGCATTCCTTGATGAAATACTCGGCCAATAACGGAATATCTTCACGGCGATCTTCAAGTGAAGGAACCGAAATTGGTACAACGTTTAAGCGGTGGAACAATTCTTGGCGGAACCGTTCAGCTTCGATCTCGACCTCGAGGTTACGGTTTGTGCTAGAGATCACACGCAGATCAACGCGCACTTTCTCTGAACCGCCAACACGCAAGAATTGTTGGTCAACTAAAACGCGCAGAATTTTGGTCTGTGTGCCCAAAGGCATATCCGCAACTTCATCAAAATAGATGACGCCGCCGTTGGCTTGTTCCAGAAACCCTAGTTCCACTCCACGACCTATACCCTCACGGCCAAACAACATCTCTTCCATTTGATCAGGGGTCACCCCCACACAGTTTACAGTAACAAAAGGTGCACTTGCGCGGTTAGAATTGGCGTGGATATAGCGTGCCGCCAATTCTTTGCCGCTGCCGGCTGGTCCGCTTAACATAACGCGACCATTTGACTTCGTCACTTTGTCCAACTGGCTAATCAACGTACGAAAGGAGGCTGAGGCACCAATCATTTCGGATTGAATACCATCTTGACGTTTCAGCGTTTGGTTCTCACGGCGTAGTCGACTGGTTTCCATTGCGCGACGGATAACCACCAAGAGTTGGTCAATATTAAACGGTTTTTCGATGAAATCGTAGGCACCCTGCTTAATCGCAGCAACTGCAATTTCAATATTGCCATGGCCTGAAATGATAACAACAGGCACATCTGGGTTTTCCTTCTTAACCGTTTTAAGAATATCAATTCCGTCCATACGACTGTCTTTTAGCCATATATCAAGGATCATCAGCGCAGGTGGCTCAGCATCAATTGCCGCGATCGCACTATCAGAATTTCCCGCCAAGCGTGTTGTAAAACCTTCGTCTTTTAAAATTTCAGAGATCAATTCGCGGATGTCACGTTCGTCGTCTACAATCAGAATGTCGCTCATGGGTTTATACCTCTTATTTATTGATCGCTGCTGCGATGTCTGATGGTGCTAAAAGAAGTTTGATAACCGCCATCGCCCCAAAATGATTTTGACCGTCAAAAACAGGGGCGTTTTGCAGCTGTAAAGTTCCACCGTGTTCTTCGATAATTTTTTTAACAATTGGCAAGCCAAGACCCGTGCCTTCGCTGCGTGTCGTCACATAGGGTTCAAACAAACGTGCTCGATCTTCAGGCAGCCCAATACCATTGTCTGCAATAGTGATGCAGGCATGACCATCAACGTCAGAGACCTCGACAACGATCTGTGGCCGCAAATCGGCTGGTGCACCCTTTTTGACCAATGAATCGATTGCTTCGCCTGCGTTCTTGATCAAATTTGTCATCGCTTGAGATATCATCGTATCGTCAAACTCAGCCATCAAGGCGGATTCCGCACCTGTCAATTTAATTTCAACATCTGGTTGACCAAGGCGCTGTAGAAGAACTGCATCATTAACCAATTTAGCCAAATCATGCGTCTTGCGATCAGGTTCTGGCATCCGCGCGAATTTTGAAAACTCATCAACAATGCGCCGTAAATCGCCAGTCTGACGAATAATCACACCGGTCATCTGCTCTAGATTTTCGCTTTCGTCGCCAAGTTTGGGCGCAAATTTACGTCTAATCCGTTCAGCACTCAGCTGAATGGGTGTTAGCGGGTTCTTAATCTCATGCGCAATCCGGCGCGCCACATCACCCCACGCCGCCATTCTCTGGGCACTAACCAAATCAGTCACATCATCAAAGGCCACAACAAAACCTTCAAGATTGCCTCCTTCATTTCGACGGGTCGCCATGCGCACCAACAGGTTCTCTAACTGCCCATTGCGACTAACCTTAATTTCACTTTGTGAAGCTTCTCCAGGACCACTGCGCAAAACTTCAAACAAAGGTCCAAATTCAGGTATCGCCACAACCAATGGCACCATTTTCTGGTCTTCATGCCAATCTAACAATCTGGCAGCCGATTTATTTACAAAAGCCACACGACCATCAGGATCCAAACCGACAACGCCAGACGTTACAGAACTTAGAACTGAGTCAAACATCCGTCGACGACGTTCAATTTGGCCTGTGTTGTCCAACAAGGTTTCCCGCTGGCCCTTAAGCTGGCGGGTCATTTGGTTGAAATAACGGCCCAGCATCGCAATCTCGTCATCGCCATCTTCTTCTCGGACCTGAACATCCAGATCCCCTGCCCCAACTCGCTGCGCTGCTCCAGTCAAACGTCCAACAGGACCAGAAAGACGTTCTGCAAAGCCAAGTCCTAGCCAAACTGCACCAAGGATCAAAATGACAGCAAATGCCAAATAAAGAAGACCAAATTCGAACAACCGTTTGCCACGGTCACTTTCAAGTTGCTGATATAACCGGACGGTTTTTTGTGTCTCATCCAATAGAGATAGAATTTCACCATCGACGTCACGCGTTACGTATAAATATCGATCAGGTGAGCTTTTTAGTGGAACCAAAACCCTGAATTCATTGATGAACCAATCCTGAATAATCGCCAAACCTGTCTCACGCGCAACTGCCATCTGTCGCGCGTCGGGTGGCTCAAAATCAAACAAATAGGAACGATCACCACGCGCCCGAATAGACGCGGTTCCATCAACCAAATACGCCTCGCGCAGCCCACGTTGGATTTTACGTTGCTCAATTCCTAGCAATTCGCTGTCACTTAACTCAACACGTTTGGCCCGCACGATATCCATGCGCGCTGCTAAAGTTCGTGCGTCCTCAATCAGACCTTCACGTTGCTCCTGCTCATAAGCTTCTGCAGCAGCAAGTGAGAACCCGACAACGTTTCGCACACGTTCAGAAAACCAACCCTCTAGTGCAATATTGATCGTCAACATTGCAAACACAGCCACGATTACCGCTGGGAATAGCGCTAGAGCTGCAAAGACTGCTGTGAGCCGCAGGTGAAGATGTGACCCAGCGGATTGAGCACGACGCGCTGAAATAATGCGGGCCACTTGGGCCAAAACCAGCGCAGCAATTATAAGTATATAGACAACGTCAGCGAGTAAAATTAGCCTAAGGGAAAGGTCATTCGCCCCCTGATCCAATGGCCCTAAGATCAGGAACGTTGTCAGAGCCAGAAATGGCCCCAAAACAACCAATCCAGTTGTCGCAAAACCACGGGCACGACGTTGCCTGCGCAACTTACGCAGTGTGTCTGCCCAATGGGTTTGGCGGGTTGGGATTGCCAAGAATTCCTACCTAGTTAATGCGGCAAATCAAGCACCCACCGCTACATCTCGTGGTTGATAACATGGGTGCGTTAAGAATGCCACAGTTTCTGTGGCTATTTTACATCAATTTTCGACGTCTCGTGACCTCAATTCCAAGCTCCGTAATCTTTTTACGCAGCGTGTTTCGATTGATCCCTAAAAGATCAGCGCATTTGGCCTGATTACCGTGAGTTGCATCCAATGCGATCTCGATCAATGGCACCTCAATCTCGCGCAAAATACGGCCATATAAACCATCTGGAGGCAACATATCCCCATGTAGATCGAAATAACGCTGAAGATGACGCCCAACGGATGCACCTAACTTTTCGGTGTCCGTTGCGCCACCACGCAATGGGGCAAGATCGGGCTGATGGCCCAACACTTGCTGCACCTCCGCCGCCGTAATTTCAGGGCTTCGGCTAGTAAGCCCCAATCGTTTCACGGCATTTTCGAGTTGGCGCACATTGCCCGGCCAGCTGTAGGTGCGGAAAATTTCGGCCGCAGTCTCCGACAGGCTGCGAATGACGCTGCCTGCTTGTTCGATCCGGCCAAGAAAATGTTCCGCAAGCAATGGAATATCGTCGACCCGTTCGCGCAGCGATGGCACGTTCAAAGTTGCGCCACTTAGGCGATAATACAGATCTTTACGCACAGTGCCATTTTCCATCGCACCTGTTAAATCGGACTGGCTAGTCGCTAAAAACCGCGGCACATATTCGCCCGGCGTGTCTATCATCCGCACGACACGCGCTTGTATCTCATCAGATATGTCTGCGATTTCGTCAATCAAAAGCGTACCGCCCTTAACCCGCGCTAACACACGTGCGGGCCCTTCAAGGTCTTGCAAATCCGCAGATGTCACTGTGACGAACGGTAAGGTGCGACGATCCGAAAAATCGTGGATCGCGCGCCCAATCAATGACTTTCCAGTACCACTTTCACCCCAAATCAGCACAGGTAAATCCGTGTTCATTACACGGGCAACGACGCGGTAAAGCGATTGCATAACATCGGTTCGCCCAACCAATGGCAATTCTTCGGGGCGTTCTTGAGCGACTTCTGTAGGTGCGCTGCGGTGTTGGCCACGTAATTCCAACGCCCGCGCTGTCCGCTTCATCAGATCAGGCAGGTCGAAGGGTTTGGGCAAATAGTCGTAGGCTTCCGCTTCAGCCGCTTTGATCGCAGTCATAATGGTGTTCTGTGCCGAAATAACAATTACAGGCAAACCGGGACGGTCCTCAGCAATCTTTGGCAGCATCTCAAGGCCATTTCCGTCAGGCATAACAACGTCAGTAATAACAACGTCGCCTTTACCCTCAGCCACCCAACGCATCAGCGTCGTTAGACTGGAGGTGGCATGTACCTTACACCCTGCCCGTGTCAGTGCTTGGGTCAAAACCGTTCGAATGGTGCGATCATCATCTGCGACCAATACTGTGCCGTCCATGACTTAATCCTTCTTTGTTTGGTTGGATGCCTGCTCTTTGCAGCGCGGTAGCGAAATACGGAAAATTGTGCACCCCGGTACAGAAGAGACCGAAATCCATCCGCCGTGGTCTGAGATGATTTTGCTTACCAAGGCGAGGCCAAGGCCCGTTCCATTTTCCTTGCCGGAAACAAACGGATCGAAAATATCATCCTTGATCCCCTCAGGAAGCCCCGGACCATCATCGATAATCTCAATTTGCAAAGGCAAAGAGTGGCCCGAACCATCAGAGCGTCGCAAACGGAAAGAGTGTTCGAAGTAGCTATGCAAACGGATTGTACCGCCTCGCTCGCCTGCAGATTCGGACGCATTCTTAAGAAGGTTTTGAATGACCTGTAGCAATTGGTCTGGATCACCCGATGCAGCTGGCAATGACGGATCATAGTCTTCAATGATCTTCATATTTGCACCGAACCCCAGCAAAGCAGAGCGGCGCGCGCGGTCTAGAACATCATGGATGTTGACTGACTGCATTTCGGTGACGCTAAGGTTTCCAAACTGTTCAACCTGCTCAAGCAGCTTAACAATTCGACGGCTTTCTTCAACAATTAGATCAGTCATTTCAAGGTCTTCTGGCGCAAGGTTCATGCTAAGCAATTGTGCAGCCCCTGTAATGCCAGCCAACGGGTTCTTGATCTCATGGGCCAACATTTCTGCCATGCCTATCGCTGATTTCGCTGCCGACTTTACAGTATCATTCTGTGTCATTCGCCCCGCCAACTCACGCGGCGAAATCATGAGGATCATCTGACCCTCAGAACCAATCAGCGGCGCGATCTGTAAGGCACATTGCAAAGGTGCACGTTGGCTACTACCAACATCCAAGTCGTTTACAAACAGCGGTGTCCCATTTTCACGGGCATGCGCGAAAGCTTCTTCAAGGGGTGCATCAATTGCAATCTGATCCCATAGCGGTACGCCACGCACATTCTTGGCGGAAACATTCAAGAAACCTTCGGCGGCAGAATTGATATCAAGGATTTTATCATCAGGCCCGATAAGAACCCCAGGTACAGGCAACGATGCCCAGATATTTGGATCACTCATTCTGCGCCCCCTTCCATTGCTTCGGGGATCATCTTTATGACCTCAAGTGCATCTTTTTCAGTTAGAACTTTGCGGCGTAATTCAGCTGGCGTTCCAGCTGTATCCATGAACCAACCAAGGTGCTTGCGCGCCATACGCAGCCCCATCTTTTCGCCGTAAAAATCGATCATCGCCAAATAGTGACACATAACCATATCCGCCAAAGCCTGCCCCGTTGGGATCACAGGTGCCGGCGTGCCAAATAAAGCATGAGCAACTTCCGCAAGTAGCCAAGGACGTCCTTGTGCACCGCGCCCAATCATTATGCCGTCCGCGCCTGATTGCTCAAGCGCCATACGTGCCGTGGCAATGTCAACGATATCGCCGTTCGCAATGACTGGGATCGAAACGGCGTCCTTAACCGCACGAATAGCTTTCCAATCCGCACTGCCTTTGTAGAACTGGCACCGTGTGCGTCCGTGTATCACAACACGCTGGATGCCCGCCGCCTCAGCGCGACGCGCAATGTCAGGTGCGTTCAGTAGGTCATCATCCCAACCAAGTCGGGTTTTGAGGGTCACAGGTACGTCTACGGCTGCGACCACAGCCTCAATCAAGCTAAGCGCATGATCGGGTATCTTCATCAACGCAGATCCAGAGTAACCGCTGACCACCTTTTTTGCAGGACAACCCATGTTGATATCGATCACCTTGGCACCCTGCGCCTCAACCATCTTGGCCGCTTCTGCCAATGGTTCGGGCTCACGGCCTGCCAACTGAACTGCTGTGCCCACGTGGCCTAGCCCCAGCTCTGCTTTTTCACGGCTGCCCATCGTCTGGTTCAGCATATCGTGGCTGGCAATCATTTCAGACACGACCATGCCCGCCCCAAAGGACGAAACCAAATTACGAAATGGCAGGTCTGTGATTCCCGCCAGAGGGGCCAACATCACAGGTGGGTTTAGGGTCATTGGATTGGTCAAGGCGTGGAATCCTGTAGTACTTGATATGATTTAACGGGTTTTGTTTGGTTCACTCAATCCGTGCGCCGCAATCAGGCGCTCAATAAACGACCTAACGCACAAAAAATAGGCATATTTCCCAATATTTGCCACCAAGGCTACAACTGCGTAAAGAATGCGAATGATGAAACGAACCAAAATATGAGCAACGCAGCCTTAATCGTTGCTGCTGGACGTGGAACACGTGCGGGTGGTGAGGTGCCAAAGCAATGGCGTAAAATCGCAGGTCAGCCTGTGATTGCTCATACCCTGCAAGCTTTTGCCGCACACCCCGCGATTTCCAGCGTTATCTTGGTGCTGCATCCAGATGACTTGCACCTTGCACCAGACATCAACGGCCTGACGGTCACCACTGGTGGGGCTGAGCGTTCGGATTCGGTTAAGCTGGGCCTTCAGGCAATTCCATCTGGTACGAAAAACATTCTGATACATGACGTTGCACGGCCATGCGTGACGGACCAGACCATCACCAACATTATAGCTGCGCTTGAAACGGCCAATGGCGCGGCACCAGCACTTGTCGTGACAGACGCACTTTGGACTGGTGCGGGTGGAATGGTAACGGGCACCCAAGATCGCAACGGATTGTTCCGCGCACAAACACCCCAAGGCTTTAAGCTAGATGCAATCACCGCTGCCCATGCTGCATTTGATGGCGTTGCAGCCGATGACGTCGAAGTCGCACGCGCAGCTGGAATTACAGTTGCGATTGTGGATGGAGACGAAGACAATCTAAAGATCACCCTACCCGCTGATTTCGCGCGGGCTGAACAAATATTAGAGAGACGCAATGGACATTAGACTAGGCAACGGATTTGACGTGCACGCCTTCGGACCCGGCGATCATGTTACCCTTTGTGGCGTTAAAGTTCCGCACACCCACGGACTGGTTGGGCACTCGGATGCAGATGTTAGTATGCACACGGTGACCGATGCAATCTACGGCGCTTTGGCCAAGGGTGATATTGGACAGCACTTTCCGCCAAGCGACCCACAATGGAAGGGTGCAGAAAGCCATATCTTCCTAACCCATGCGGTTGAGTTGGCGAAAAACATGGGCTTTTCAATATCTAACGTCGATTGCACCTTGATCTGTGAGTTCCCCAAAATCGGCCCACGCAGTCACGAAATGCGCGTTGAAATGGCGCGCTTGATGGGGATGGATTTGGACCGCGTGTCGGTCAAAGCCACAACATCCGAGCGCTTGGGCTTTACCGGACGGGGCGAAGGGATCGCCTGCATTACAACTTGTACACTGGTGAAATTATGAAACTTGCAACGATGATCGGTACCCTAGTGGGGGTTGGATATATCCGTCCTGCTCCTGGCACTTGGGGCTCGTTTGTTGCCCTACCTTGGGCATGGTTGGTTCATATCATTGGCGGCTTCCCGCTTTTGCTCATTGGCACAATTGCTGCGTTTTTTAAGGGCTGGTGGGCCACGTCCAAAATGACGGAAGGGTCGGACGACCATGATCCGTCAGAAATCGTCATTGACGAGCTGGTGGGCCAATGGATCGCGCTGATGCCTTTATCCTTTGCAGCATGGAACAGCGACATCCCAATTCACGTAATGTGGCCTGGCTGGATCGCGGCCTTTGCTCTGTTTCGCCTGTTCGACATTTGGAAGCCATGGATCATCGGCTGGGCTGACAAACGTGGCGATGCGCTAGGTGTAATGCTGGATGATGTCATCGCAGGCGTCTTTGCCGCCATCGGCGTGATTGTTATGGCGGGTGTTGCGCACAGGCTATTCATAGGATGAGCCTTGCCACACAAATACTTGATTTAGCAAAACAAAGTGGAATAATGATTGCCACCGCAGAAAGCTGCACTGGCGGCATGGTTATGGCAGCACTGACTGATATTGCCGGTTCATCAGCAGTGGCTGAGCGTGGATTTGTCACCTACACCAACAATGCCAAGATGCAGATGTTGGGTGTTTCTGGTGCCACATTGGACGCACACGGCGCCGTCAGCGAACAGGTCGCCGCAGAGATGGCAAAGGGTGCACTACGGTATTCTGAGGCCGCCTTGGGCGTTTCAATCACAGGCATTGCAGGACCGGGTGGATCAGATCATAAACCCGAAGGACGCGTTTGCTTTGGCATCGCTGACAACAAAAACTGCGTTACAGAGACTGTCGAATTTGGGACGGTGGGTCGGTCCAAAGTACGTGAAGCGGCACGTGATCATGCCCTGCAAATGTTACTGGATCGATTGATCCAAAACAGCAGCATTAGCCGCTAAATCCAACGTCGGTATTATGTCGGTATCGCGTAGGTGCAGCCCTAAGAAACAACAAAACCTCACTTCGCACAATATTTAATCAATCACGCCCTTAGTCCGCATGATTATTAAGCAATCCCCCTATCGCCCTCATTTTAAGCGTTGAAATGTCATTTTGCTGCTTTTTCTAGCCATAGTTCGTTTACGACCACCGCAATTAAACTGATTCCGATGGGAGAAAAGATATGAACGGAGCTGATACAGCTTGGATCATCACAGCCACCGCATTGGTGCTAATGATGACATTACCGGGGCTTGCCCTTTTTTATGGTGGTCTAGTACGGGCGCGCAACGTCCTTAGCGTATTTATGCATTGTTATGCGATTGCTTGTTTGATGAGCGTCTTGTGGTTCTTCTTTGGCTACTCCATCGCATTTGGTGGCGGCGACAGCGGTTACTGGGGTGGCTTGGACAAGATGATGTTGCTTGGCGTTACGTCAGACAGCCTATCGGGCACATTGCCTGAGGTTCTGTTCTTTGCCTTTCAGATGACTTTCGCAATCATCACGCCTGCATTGATTGTTGGTGCATACGTTGAACGTATGAACTTTGGTTTCGTTTTGACCTTCTCAGCCGCGTGGATGTTGTTGTGCTATGCGCCAGTTGTTCACTGGATATGGGGCGGCGGCTTCCTAGCTGACGGTGGCATTTTTGGTGAAACCGGCGTTCGTGATTTCGCGGGTGGTATTGTGGTTCACGAAACCGCAGGTATTGCCGCACTTGTTCTGGCCGTCTTCTTGGGCGCGCGCAAAAACCAAAACACACCGCCACATAACCCTGGCATGGTGATGATTGGTGCAGCTCTGTTATGGGTTGGCTGGTTTGGCTTTAACGGTGGTTCACAGCTTGCTGCCGATGGCGGCGCCGCAATGGCGATCACAGCCACACATATCTCTGCTGCAACAGCATCGCTGACATGGGCACTGTGGGAGCGTATCAAATTTGGTCGCGCGTCTTTGGTTGGTATCGTAACCGGTACAATCGCAGGTCTCGCATCCATCACACCAGCATCTGGCTTTGTGGGCCCGGTTGAGGCCTTGATCATAGGTGCTATCGCAGGTGTTGGTTGCCAAGAAGCGGTAAACTTTGTGCGCAATAAATGCAAAATCGACGACACATTGGACGTCTTCGCGGTGCACGGTGTTGGCGGTATCTTTGGTACCATCATGATCGCTGTATTCGGTGCGGGCACATGGACCGCACAGATGGGTTCATTGGCCATTGTTGGTTTTTATACGCTGGTTGTAAGCATTGTGTTGGTTTTGATCATTCGTTTGTTCATCCCGATCCGCGTCGACGAAGAGACTGAAGTGAACGGTCTTGATCTCGCGATCCACGGCGAACGTGCATACGACATGAGCAGTTAAACACTGAGCATCATAAGATAGGTAATGCGGGCCCCTAGTGGGCCCGTTTTGCGTTTAAGAGGGTTGTTAGGGCGCTTAGATCTTCACCCTGCACTGCGACCCAAAGTGCGTTGGCCGCGTCCGGTCCCACCAGTCCTTTTGCCTTCTTCAGCAGCTTATCTTTGCGCAGTGAAAGGGACATTGGCGCTGCAAGATCATGGGTGACTGTGTGATCTTTGACGTCCGTGACGATGCGCGCACAGGATTGCATCTCTGATAGCGTTTCATCCCCGGTGACTGCTACTTTTTGCGCCAAACGGGTGAGCGCATGATCTTTTGCTGCATCATCATTATACTGCTCAATATCCCCTGTGTTGATCCCTGACAAAGCCATAGCAGCGGTTTGTGAATAGCTAAATTTACACTCAAGACCTGTTCGTGGCTGCGCGATATTGCACACAGTCAACCAACGTGGATGCGTGGTTACATAGACGCTTTGGATCGTTTCAGTTTCGACGCTCACATCTGCCAAGGCCTCAAGCATCGCATGTAGACCGTGACAACAGGCGTGGAATTTGTGGCTGACGGTTTCCATCTGCCATGCGCCCTGCCCGATATTTGTTGGGTTGTGCTGACCGTGATGAGTTTCCCCAAATCCAAGCGGACCTTCCAATCCATCGTCCGCAGACGTCATGCCCGATTGCGCCCAAAGCGCTGCTTCGACGCCGCAGCGCGCAGCCAGCCCTGCATTCAATGGTTTGCCCATTGTCCCGAATTGGGATTTGAGTCCTGACGCCATCGTGCTGGCCAAGCCAATTGCAGCTCGGATTTGGGCGTCACACAGTTTAAGCAACCTTGCCGCTGCGATCGTCGCACCAAAGGCCCCTGCCGTGGCGGTTTGATGATAGCCGATTTGATAGTGATCACGCCCCAACCACAGACCGACGTGAACGGAGGACTCGGCACCGATGAGGGCGGCATCAATCATATCAGGGACCGATGCATCGACGTGCTGTGAAATTGCGAGAGCCGCCGAAACCACAGCCACTGAGGGATGCCCAATATGTGCGAAATGCGTGTCGTCAAAATCCAACGCATGGGACAGTGTGCCGTTTATCAGCGCCGCATTGGTAGGTGATCCTGTGCCGCCACCTAGAATTTGGCACGGGCCCTGCGTTGCGATTGCTGTGACGAAGCCATCAAAACTGCCCTCTGCGGAGCCCGCCAATCCGCAAGCGGCCCAATCTAACACTGACAATTGCATGACATCGCGCGCATCACTGTTTGGTTGTGCATTCGCAAAAGCGATCAGATCGTTGGTGAGGGTCATCTATGGCTCCGGTCAGGTGAACGACCAAAGCGGATTTGCTTAGCCGTAAAGTGTGACAGCCCGCGCTTCGAACGCACGGACAACACGTTGCATCGCCTCATTAAACACAAGGCCGATGATCCCCTGCAGGATGGCGTTTTTAAATTCAAAATCAACAAAGAAGATGACGTTGCACCCTGTTGGAGTGTCCTCAAACGCCCAATTGGATTTCATGTACTTAAACGGACCATCCAAATATTCGGTGTCGATCTTCATATCATCCGAGAAAAGCGTGACATGGCTGCCGAACCGTTCGCGGAAAACTTTGAAAGAAATCACCAGATCCGCCTCAAGCACCACGCTTTGCTCAACCGGTGTTGTGGATCGAATACGCGCAGCGGCGCACCACGGCAAAAACTGGGGATAAGATGCCACATCGGCCACCAGATTGTACATCTGTTGGGCTGTGTATGGCAGAGGACGTGTTTCTGAGTGTGTGGGCATAACTTTTTTGCATTTTAATATGGTTATCGTTCAAATCCATGTGTTACGAAACCCTTGCAAATACAAGGGGTGAACATGCCACAGCGTCCATATGTCATCGATCAAATGATCTCAGCTAAATCCATTGCTGCACGGATTGAAGAGCTAAGTCACGTGCTTCAAGACGAATTCAATGGGACCAATAAACTGGTTGTTGTTGGCCTTTTACGCGGTTCATTCGTGTTTATTGCTGACCTTGTACGCGAGTTGGATTTGCCAATTGAAGTCGATTTCCTGGAAGCATCCAGTTACGGAGACGGTATGGAAAGCAGCAGAGAAGTTCGCATTCTCAAAGACTTGCGCGGTGCAATTGAAAATCGCGATGTTTTGGTTGTCGAGGATATTGTCGACACGGGTCACACCTTGAACCACGTCACAAAGATGCTTTTAACACGCAACCCTGCACGTCTGAAATCTGTGGCTTTGTTGGATAAACCGTCACGACGCGAAGTAGATTTTCGTGCGGACTATGTTGGCTTTGATATCCCAGATGAATTTGTCGTGGGTTATGGAATTGATTTTGCTCAACGCAACCGAAACCTCCCCTATATCGGGAAGGTTCGGTTCACATGATCTGAAATGAATCGGTCTTAGTTACAGACGATTTCACGCATAACGGTGTGTGCTTCGGCAACTTTAGTTTTGTCTTCGCGATAAACTGCTGGAAAATCCATCAGATCAATCCAGCTCTTCGTGCGTTTGATGTACTGGCGATACTCGTCTTTGATTTTGACGCGTTTCACGCTGTATTGTGCAGGAACTTTAACTTCTTGTTAACATCCGACGCGCGTTGCGCGTGACTCGTCTGCAGCAGAGTCCGGTACTGCGATAACAAATGAGATTACCGCTAATGAGGCCAAAAAACGTTTCATAAAATATACTATTAAAAATTAACTGGCTTTTGGTTAACTAAGAAAAAGGGTTAAAAAGCGGCCCCTCTCTAACAAGAATGCGAAACTGCGGGTGAAAGCCCACAAAAAGAGAGGCGCACAGCAGATGAATGCCTCTTAATTTTCATTTGGTTAAAGGCTTACTTGTTCCAAGCAGCTTTGATTTTTAGGTGATAACCTTTGCTCGTCTTGCGTAAGTGCTGGATGTCAACTGATGCGTAATATATTTTTACCAATTGGCCACCACTGTGCTCCCACTTTGTGTGAGCTGCAGAATGCAATTGCTTGTGTGTTTCAGTTTTTGCTGGAACCCAAACGCTGTCGTAGCAAGCAACGACTTTACCTTCCCAAGCCATTGCTGGCACTGCGAAAGAAATCAAAACGGCTGCTGCTGTTAAAATAGAAACACTTCTGCCGATTGAGGCAACTGTTTCCAAGTAAAGGCCGTCGTCAAAGCCTGGTAATGTCTCGCCCAAGCCTACGCGGCTTTCAGCTGAACGGCTTTCAAAAAGCCAAAACAAAGCGTTTCCACCCATTTAAGGTCGAAAACACAGTTTGAATTTCACTAGTATCAGGCGGAAAATCGAAAATTAACCATGTTTGGCCTGACGTGCCGCACGCAATTGCGCGAAATCATCACCTGCATGGTAGCTAGACCGCGTGAGTGGAGTTGCAGACACCATCACGAACCCCTTGCCATAGGCGGCCTTCTCATAGGCTGCAAATTCATCGGGATGTACAAAGCGGTCAACAGCATGGTGCTTTGGCGTTGGTTGCAGGTACTGTCCCACAGTCAGAAAATCGATATCAGCGGCGCGCATGTCTTCCATGACTTGCATGACCGATTGGCGGTCCTCTCCCAATCCAACCATGATACCCGATTTGGTGAACATCATTGGATCCAGTTCTTTCACACGCTGCAATAAACGCAATGAGTGGAAGTACCGCGCGCCTGGACGCACCTCTGGATACAGTCCCGGAACCGTTTCAAGGTTGTGGTTAAATACATCTGGACGCGCCTCAACGACCACTTCCAATACGGATGGGTCACAGCGGATAAAGTCCGGTGTTAGAATTTCGATGGTTGTGTTTGGGCTGCGATGACGGATCGCTCGAATGGTTTGTGCAAAGTGATCCGCACCACCGTCTGTAATATCATCGCGGTCCACAGAGGTCACAACAACGTGGTTCAAGCCGAGTTTTTCAACCGCATGGGCCACGCGCCCCGGTTCAAATGCATCTAAATCTTCAGGTGGCTTACCCGTCGCGATGTTGCAAAAGGTACATGCGCGTGTGCAGACCTCCCCCATAATCATCATGGTCGCGTGCCCTTGGCTCCAACATTCGCCCACGTTTGGGCAGCCTGCTTCTTCGCAGACCGTGACAAGGTTATTGTCACGCATGATTTTGCGTGTATCGTCATAGCCCTTACTATTAGGCGCTTTGACCCTGATCCAATCTGGCTTTTTAGGTTGTGGACTGTCTGGACGCTTTGCTTTTTCAGGGTGGCGTTGTTCAGGGATTTTCAGATCACGCATGTTATCGACCTTTTGGGCTGCGCCATTGGCAGCAAGAGTTAGGGCAGTTTAACCTTAAACCGTCATGGTTAAAACCCAATGTAGTGCAAACCAGCTATGTTCCAGCGCGATACCACTCTTTTTATCTACAGTCCCGACCAACTAACCAACCAAATCGCTTTTCAGCTGCCATAAGGCCCTCAAGGTAACAACAACGCAACAAGACATCAGGCGAACCAGGTCCAAGATCGGCCATCGTATCGGCCACACGCTTGCGCGCGGCAGACGGCCCATCGCCAACACCACCATAGGGTGCAAAACAACCGCGTCCACCTGATGTAATAAAACGATCCCAATTTTGCGCAACCCGTGGACCCATTTGGGCCAACTCAAAATCTTCACGGAGTCGTTCGCCAACATGGGCCAGCACGTCACTTAAAAAGGGTTTACCATCCTTGTCCCGACGACGTGACAACCCAGTTAAGGGAGATTCAGACAGATTATAACGCATCCGCTTCGGCCGGCCTGTATCAGAATTAGGATCAGGCAGAGTCTTTTCGCCTTATTCGCGATGCGGAGCTGCGTACTCTTCGGGTTCGCCAATCCTAGCATTTGGTGAGTTTATCAGAATTTTGCTCAGCGCTGACCGCCCTGCAATCGTGATTTGATACCGCACGATGCGACCTGATGTTTGCGGTGAGATCCAGTTTTCCAGCGCCACAGCTTGAGCAATATCGCGTTCAACAACCACTGTTCAAGTGCTCTGACCGTTAGTACCATCACGCACAACAACTGCTTTGTCCATATCATTGGCCACGGCTAAGACCGCTCCCTTCTCACAAAGACGCCGCAAAATACGCATCGCATTTTGCTCAAGAATTGTCTCATCAGTCGTAATTTTTGTGTCAAAACCCATATCAATCGTTTCCTTAGATGCGGACACAGACCATTCACGGGACGTGTCGAAATGGTGGGTGCCAAGTTTGTTTAAGACGGCGTCAACCAACGGATCATCGCGGCGGCCCTCAACCTTGCGAATTTGTCGTAAAATCGTAGAGGCATGGCACCCCGACATCCGAGCCAACGCACGTATCGGCAGTCCCGCTTGGGTATGTGCAAGGTAGATCTGTGCAGGCATAGGCACCCAGTTAGGCAAAGATGTTGCCGTCGCAATGTGTCGCGTAATATCCATTTTATATGTCTCCCTCATAAGAGACACGGCAGTTATCCACCACTTATCTCTAGCTTTATTCACATACCCTATGGTTGATTTTGTTACTTGTTGGTTAACAGCTTCAACAATCTTCATCATGGTTTCCAAAGTATAGACAGTCATGAACCCTGCGCACTTAGCCCAGCGGGCTAAACGCAACACCCTAAAACCCGTGTCATAAACTCTGAATTGCTGGGTCGACTTACCCACAGTTATAACGTGCAAAGGGATTTCAAATGCAAGACTCCTTAACAATCTTACAGAAGCTACGCCGTCCAAAACTGCTCATGCGTGCAGCGCGAATTGGGGCTGCTGAATATAAACGCTTAGCCCACCTACCACGCCTTTTGGGCTACGGGCGAATGCCGAAACATTCCGAAGCTATTCTAAGGTTGATTGAGATTGAGGAAAATCTCAACGCGCTGCGCAAAGCAGGCGAATCCGCCTACAACTTGCTGCGCCATATCGATGTGATGATTGCGATCGTGGGAGAGGCACCCGATTTACGCGCCCCTCGACCAAAACCTATCAGCTGACTACATAAAGGAATCAGGTTCGGATTCTTTACGTTTTGCAATGTAATCATTCAGACCGTCTGCAATGCCTTGATCCAATGGCGGCTGAACATAGTCGTTCAACATTTTCTCAACACGGGCAGTTGCCAATGATTGCGTATCGCGCGCGCCCTCATCTTCCCACGTCTCGAATGGTTTGTAGTCCAACAGGTCTGACTTCCAGAACGCATCCTTAAAGTTAGCTTGCGTGTGTGCGCAGCCCAAGTAGTGCCCGCCGGGCCCAACTTCGCGGATCGCATCCATAGCTTGTGCGTTCACATCAATTTCAACGCCGCGTGCGAGGTGATGCAACGCACCCAACTGATCCGCGTCCATTACGAATTTCTCGAACGAGCTGACCAATCCACCTTCAAGCCAACCGCAAGAGTGCAGCATAAAGTTCACACCAGCCAAAAGGCCCATGTTCAGGCTATTGGCTGTTTCATACGCAGCCTGCGCGTCAGGCAGTTTCGATCCAGTGAACCCACCGGATGAACGATATGGCAATCCCATGCGGCGTGCCAACTGCCCTGCCCCATATGTAATGTGCGCGGCCTCCGGTGTGCCAAAGGTTGGAGCGCCAGAGTTCATGTCGATAGACGTCACAAAGGCACCCATAATTACTGGAGCGCCGGGACGGATCAATTGGCTGTATGCAATGCCAGCCAATGCTTCGGCCATCACTTGGGTCAACGTGCCTGCAACAGAAACCGGTGCCATAGCCCCACCAACGATAAACGGCGAAACGATACAGGCCTGATTGTTTTGCGCATAAACTTCAAGCGCACCCATCATAACGTCATCGAACGTCATCGGTGAGTTGATGTTGATCAGGCTGGTCATGACTGTGTTCTCTTGAACAAAGTCTTTGCCAAACATAATGCTAGCCATGTCTACGCTGTCTTGGGCGCGGGATGGTTCTGTCACGGACCCCATGAACGGTTTATCTGACAGGGTCATGTGCGCGTGAAGCATGTCCAAGTGACGCTTGTTAACGGGCACATCTGTTGGTTCGCAAACCGTACCACCAGAATGGTGCAGCCATTTGGACATATAGCCCAATTTTACGAATTTCTGAAAATCCCCGATGGTCGCATAACGGCGCCCACCTTCTGCGTCACGTACGAATGGAGGGCCATAAACTGGAGCAAGCACCAAATTTCGGCCACCAATTTCAACATTACGCTCTGGATTGCGTGCGTGCTGCGTAAATGTAGAGGGAGCTGTTGCACACAGTTTGCGCGCCAAACCTTTTGGAATTCTTACGCGTTCACCGTCAATGTCTGCACCCGCATCAGCCCAGCGTTTTAGAGCGACAGGATTATCAAAGAAGTTAACGCCAACTTCTTCTAGGATCTGTTCGGCGTTTGCCTCAATGATGCAAAGCGCTTCTTCCGTCAGAACCTCAAAATTCGGGATGTTGCGTTCAATGTATTTCGCCGTTTCAAAAGACACTGCTGTGCGAGCTGCACGACGTGCTGCACCGCCGCCACCGCGTCCGCGTCTTGCTGGAGTTGCTGCTTCAGACATGATGATCCCCTCAGTATCGACATTACTTGATTGGTTGATACCTGAGTACCACCTGATGTCATCCCGAAATTGCGGCGATGCTGGGAAAAAAGCGACATCTGTGCGACTTCGCGACCTATCACACTAAAAACTTGTATTTCCGTGTTGCAAAGCCACCTTCGAACCCTTGCCAGCACCGCCACATCTGCATATTGCAGGACGCATGATAAACATACATGACCGCCTTCTCATCATCGACTTTGGCAGCCAAGTGACGCAATTAATTGCGCGTCGCCTGCGTGAACTGAACGTCTATTGCGAAATTCACCCTTATCAGAACGTGACAGACGCTTTTTTGGCCGAATTCGCGCCAAAAGCTGTGATCCTTTCGGGCGGTCCCGCCTCTGTCATCGATGAAGGGTCACCCCGCCCCCCATCAACTGTGTTTGATCTCAATGTTCCGATCCTAGGAATTTGCTATGGTCAACAAGTGATGATGGAAGTCTTGGGCGGCAAGGTCGAAAGCGGCCATGGCACTGCAGAGTTTGGTCGTGCGTTTGTGACGCCAGCAGCTGAAAAACTGATCCTGCTTGATGGCTGGTTTAAAGACGAAAAAGAACAAGTTTGGATGAGCCACGGCGATCACGTATCCAAGATCGCACCGGGTTTCGAGGTTTATGGCACCTCCCCGAACGCGCCATTTGCCATCACAGCCGATACATCACGCAACTTCTTTGCGGTGCAGTTCCACCCTGAAGTTCACCACACGCCAAACGGCGCGAAATTATACGAGAACTTTGTCAAGATGGCAGGGTTCAAAGGCGATTGGACAATGGGCGCTTATCGTGAAGAGGCAATTGCCAAAATCCGTGAGCAAGTCGGTGATGCGAAAGTTATCTGTGGCCTTTCCGGTGGTGTCGACAGTTCAGTAGCCGCTGTTTTGATCCACGAAGCTATCGGCGATCAACTAACTTGTGTATTTGTTAACAATGGATTGCTGCGCCAAGGTGAAGCCGAAGAAGTTATCACCATGTTCCGCGACAACTACAACATGCCGTTTATCTATGCGGACGAACGCGAGTTGTTCTTGGGCGAATTGGATGGTCAAAGCGATCCAGAAACCAAGCGTAAGATTATTGGCAAACTGTTCATTGACGTGTTCCAGAAACATGCGGCGGAAGTAGGCGGTGCTAAATTCTTGGCCCAAGGTACGCTGTACCCTGACGTCATCGAATCTGTATCTTTTTCTGGTGGTCCATCCGCGACCATCAAATCGCACCACAATGTTGGTGGTTTACCCGAAAAAATGGGCCTTAAGCTGGTTGAGCCGTTGCGTGAGCTGTTCAAAGACGAAGTACGCGAGCTTGGCCGTGAACTTGGCCTTCCAACTGGTTTCATCGGTCGTCACCCCTTCCCTGGTCCTGGCCTTGCAATCCGCTGCCCTGGTGAGATCACACGTCCGAAACTGGAAATCCTGCGTGAAGCAGATGCAATCTACATCGATCAGATTCGCAAGCACGGCCTGTATGACGAAATCTGGCAAGCTTTCGTTGCGATCCTACCGGTGAAAACCGTTGGAGTTATGGGCGACGGCCGCACCTATGATTTTGCCTGCGCCCTGCGTGCGGTGACCTCTGTGGACGGTATGACAGCGGATTACTATCCGTTCAGCCACGAATTTCTTGGCGAAACTGCAACGCGGATCATCAACGAAGTGCCCGGCATAAACCGTGTAACTTATGATATTACATCGAAGCCTCCGGGTACGATTGAGTGGGAATGATCCTTAGCCAACACACGATTTCGGCGAGAAGGCTGTAAGCTATGAATCCCGTCCCCAAAGCTGCCATATGGATGACAGGTGCAATTGCATCCTTTTCTACGATGGCAGTCGCGGGGCGGGAAGTAAGCTTTGCCCTTGATACGTTCGAAATCATGCTGTTCCGCAGTGTAGTTGGCGTAATTATTGTGGCCATTGCTGCGGTAGCATTTGGTACGTGGCGTCAAATCAATCGCCAACAATTTAGTCTGCATTTTGTCCGAAATATTATGCACTTCACCGGCCAAAATCTTTGGTTCTATGCAGTAACAGTGATCCCGTTGGCGCAAGTTTTTGCACTGGAGTTCACCTCCCCGATCTGGGTGATCCTGCTAAGCCCATTATTACTGGCTGAGCGCATTACGCTAATCCGTGCTGCCGCGGCATTGACGGGGTTCATCGGAGTTTTGGTTGTCACCCGCCCCGATATGGCGGGGATTAACACTGGTGTCATTATGGCTGCCTCATCAGCGATCTTCTTTGCTTTCACCATCATCTTTACCAAACGATTGACCCGCATTCAGTCGATCACGTGCATCTTATTCTACCTGGCGGTCTTACAGCTGGGATTTGGTCTCATTACAGCAGGGTATGACGGCGATATTGCACTGCCAAATGCAGAAACACTCCCGTGGCTTGTTTTGATTGGAGTGGCGGGATTGCTTGGACATTTTTGTATAACAAATGCCTTAGCAATCGCTCCTGCAACCGTTGTGGTGCCAATAGATTTTGCTCGCCTACCTGTCATAGCGATCATCGGGATGCTAGCATATGGTGAAGCCCTTGATTTATGGGTCCTTTTGGGTGCGGGAATCATCTTTGCTGGAAATTATTTGAACATTTGGTCAGAAACACGTGGTTCTACGGCCTTGAAATGACGGCATGCTGTCCAGTTGCGGCAATGTTCAGAAACCACCCACTTTCACGCAGGGCACCCTAGGGTAAGGATTGCGTTTTGACGCCTGTCTATATTTCGTCGTAAAAAGAAATTCGCACACGGGGAATGTGCGTTCAAGGGAGCACCACCAATGAAGACATAACTTTTAGCTACAAGCATCAGCGTGCTTGCGCTGACATCATCCGCAGCTTTCGCCGGCGGCTTGGATCGGTCAGCTCACCCAACGGCTCTTATCTTTGAAATGGGAATATGATCGAGCTGAGCGTCGGCCAAGCATCACCTTCAATTAGTAGGACAGATGTTATAAACGCGACAACTGGCGGTATCGCGGAACGCTTCATGCTACCAAGTGGCGGCATCCGTTACGAAATAAATGACAAGATGGCCATTGGTCTCATCATGTATCAGCCTTTTGGTGCCGACGTCCTATGTGGTCCAAGCGCTCCAATATTGGGCGGAACAGCCGCGACCGTTACTTCAAGTGCTTATACCAGATTTCTACGGTACCGTTTTTCCGATAAGGTATCTGTTCACGCAGGCTTAGTTTACCCAAACTTAGAACCGAACGTAACATTGGGAGGTGCTGCATACGGTGGCCTAAAAGGCTATAATGCGACTTTCTCTGGTGACAGTTCAATGGGGTACATAGTTGGTTCTGCGTACGAAATTCCTGATGTTGCGATGCGTGTTGCTCTCACTTACCATTTTAAAATTGAACATGATCTTGACACAACTGAGACAATTGGCAGAGCGGCAATCGCTGCACCATCAAGCATAGGCGTAACGACTCCAAAAGCCATCGAATTGAAGCTCTAATCCGGTGTTACGGTAGATACCTTGGTGTTTGGTTCTATTCGGTAATCACACAACAGTGAAACGACAGTTTCATCCATTGGCCTAACAACAGCAACGGGAGACCCAACTAAGTCTCTGACCAGTTTGACTGCTTCCCTCGATATCGATTTAGGCGTTGGTCGCAAGTTCAATGATAAGTGGTCCGGAAGCGCAACTGTTGGCTGGGAGAGAAAATAAAAAAGTGATCTCGTTTCACCACGAGTTGCAACTAATGGCTCAAGCACTGTTTCCGCAGGTTTACAGATTCAGTTCAACTTCTAATCGACAAGCACAGATAACCAACCTTCTTTGGTACGGCGACTTCCCGCAAGAAACGGGTACCCAAGGCGCGGCACACTTACTAGTGTCGCGCCGTGACTGATCAAAAAAATCTCTCTGGCCACGCATGGGCCGAAATGCTGGTGCTTGCACTGATATGGGGTGGATCGTTCCTCTCTATTCGCATCGCACTTGTTGAAATATCGCCCCTGATGTCAGTGGCCCATCGCGTAACGTGGGCCATGTTGGTTCTATGGGTCGTTGTCGCGATGATGCGCATTCCCCTGCCCCGAAATCCCAGAATATGGTTTGCATTTCTTGTGATGGGATTGCTGAATAACGTCATCCCATTCATACTGATGGCTTGGGGCCAGTTGCATATCGAATCTGGCCTAACCTCAATTCTGAACGCCTTTACCGCCGTTGTTGGCGTGGTCATGGCAGCCCTATTCTTTTCAGACGAACGTTTGACGCCGCGCAAAATAATTGGCGTGGTGTTAGGTTTCTTTGGGGTTGTAGTCGCGATTGGCCTTGAGAACTTCGAAAATTTCGATTTGCGTAGCTTGGCTCAACTTGCTGTTATTGGTGGCACGGTTGCTTATGCAGTTGCAGGTGTTTGGGCGCGCAAGAATTTGGTGGGAATGCCCCCTCAATTGGCAGCCGCGGGTATGTTGACGGGTGCCACTGTCATAATGCTGCCTTTGGTTTACTTCGTTGAGGGCCTGCCAACCTTTGATCTGCAACCCCGAACACTGATCGCAATTGGGTATTACGCTGTGATCGCAACCGCTGCGGCTTACTTGTTGTATTACCGCGTTTTAGCCATGGCTGGCAGCGGTAACCTGATGTTGGTCACGCTGTTGGTCGCCCCAGTTGCAATCACGCTGGGTGCCGTTATTTTAAGTGAAAAACTGTCGGCCAATGCCCTCATTGGGTTTGTCATTTTGGCCCTCGGGTTGATCATCGTAGATGGACGGGCTTGGAAAGCACTACGTGGATAACACGACTGCCAAGTGATTGACCCAAAACCATCAGCGGTTTAGGACATAGCAACACTATTCTCGCAGGATTTCGCAATGCTTTACCCAACCAAAGACGCATGGGCCGCTGCCCCTAACAAACGGGTTATGGTTTTTGGCATGTCTGGTTTGGGCAAAACGCATATGTCCACTATCCTGCGCGACACGGGCGACTGGTTCCACTACAGCATCGATTACCGCATCGGGACGCGTTACATGGGTGAATACATTGTCAATTCGTGTATCAAAGCCGCTATGGTTCACCCATATTTGCGCGAAATGCTGCGTCAGGATGCGATCTATTTAGCACCCAATGTACACACCCATGACCTGGGAGCTGTATCAACATATTTGGGCAAGCCCGGCGATCTAACCCTCGGAGGTCTCAGCATTGAAGAATATAAAGAGCGTCAGGATCAATTCCGTTCAGCAGAAATAGCAGCGCTGAATGACACTGCATATTTCGCGGATCGCGCAACCAACCTTTATGGCTATCCACATTTTATCTGTGACACAGGTGGCTCCATTTGCGAGTGGGTTAAAGCGACAGACGACAGTGATGCGTTGATGTCCGAATTAAGTGCCAATTGTTTGCCACTGTGGATTAAAGGCGATGACGCCCATACGGCCGAACTGGTATGTCGTTTCGATAAGGCTCCTAAACCGATGGCTTATCAGCCCGAATTTCTTGCTAAGTCATGGACCGAATATATAAATGAAAACAGTATATCAGGCGACAAAGTTAATCCTGATGCATTCGTACGATGGACCTATGCGCGCGCTCTTGAACACCGCCAGCCCCGTTATGAGGCTATGGCACGCTGGGGCGTTACGGTGACTGCGGATGAAGTCGCATCTTTAAAGTCAGCTGCAGATTTTGATGCATTGATCGGTCACGCTATCGATCGAATGTGAGGCAAGACTGACATCTGTTTAAGCAACTTGTGATTGCCTGATACTGGAAACAGACGCACCTCACAGCAAACTCTGCACTACGAATATATAATCAGGACTAAAATTATGCCGATCAAAATTCCAGCGACACTGCCAGCCTTTGACGTGCTTTCGCGCGAGGGTGTATCAGTAATGGACGAAGACGCGGCCGCACGCCAAGATATCCGCCCTTTGCGCATTGCGTTGCTGAACCTGATGCCCAAGAAGATTCAGACAGAAAACCAGTTTGCACGCCTTATCGGTGCGACGCCCCTTCAGATTGATTTGAACCTGATCCGCATGTCTGATCACAAGACGCGCAATACGGCTGCTGAACATATGGAAAGCTTCTATCGCCCGTTCTCTGAGGTGAAGGACGAGAAGTTTGATGGCTTGATCATCACCGGTGCACCAATTGAGCACCTCGAGTTCGAAGACGTCGATTACTGGAATGAACTGACCGAGGTCATGAACTGGACCCAAACCAATGTGCACTCAACGATGGGTGTATGCTGGGGAGGCATGGCAATGATCAATCACTTTCACGGCGTCAAAAAACATATGCTGGATGACAAAGCTTTTGGCTGTTTTCGCCACAACAACCTCGATTCCAGATCACCTTATTTACAAGGATTTTCAGATGATTGCGTTATTCCAACCAGTCGTTGGACTGAAATGCATCAATCAGAGATCAATGCCAGTGATGGTCTAAAAACATTGCTTGGAAGCGACGAAGTCGGCCCTTGTGTCGTCCAAGACTCCAAGCATCGCGGCGTTTATATCTTTAGCCATTTTGAATATGACAGCGGGACATTGAAACAAGAATATGATCGTGATGTTGAGGCAGGAACACCAATCAACATTCCGACCAACTACTATCCAGGTGATGATCCATCCCAAGAACCTACCAACCGTTGGCGCAGCCATGCCCACTTGTTTTACGGCAACTGGCTGAACAGCATCTATCAAACAACCCCCTTTGAGATGGATGATATCGGTGCTTAAGCACATCTCTATGCTGATCTTTGTGGCGATGGTTTTGGCCGTCGCAGCCACCCTGTGGCGCTTAGCGCAAAACGCCAAACGTGCGACCGCTCAATTTCCAGCGCAGGGAACCTTTGTCCAAGTCGCTGGACATCCAGTACATTACGTCGAGATGGGAAGTGGCCCAGCCTTGATTCTTATCCATGGATCATTAGGCAATACACGGGACTTCACATTTGGGCTGGCCGAAAAACTGGCTCAATCCTACCGCGTCCTCATATTTGACCGCCCCGGTCTGGGCTATACGCCTGAATTGGCATCGTTTGGTGTTTCAGTTATGGATCAAGCAGAGCTATTGGCCTCCGCGGCACAAGCTCTTGGTGCTGACAAACCTATCGTTGCGGGGCAAAGCCTTGGCGGTGCGATAGCCCTTGCATGGGCTGTTACCCGTCCCGATAACATCGCTGCCGCGGTATCAATCTCTGGAGTTGCCTACCCTTGGAGAGGCGAATTGGACGCACTGACTGGAGCATTGGCACATCCTCTCAGCGGACCAGTCCTTTCACGTCTTGCAGCAGCTTGGGTCAGCAATGAATACGTCGCCAAAAGCCTGAATGAGACGTTCCAGCCCCAAGAACCCGTTTCAGGCTATGCCAGCCATATTGGCATACCACTAATCTTGCGTCCCTCTTCCTTGATGGCAAATGCGCGTCAACGTAAAACCCTAAAGGAAGATCTGCGCGCGATATCAGATCGATACGCAGCGCTCACCCTCCCACTTGAGATCGTGCACGGCGATATGGATACCATTGTGCCACTTCATGTTCACTCAAAGCGCTTAGTGGAAGACGTGGAAGGTGCAAATCTGGTCACGCTTGAGGGGATTGGCCATATGCCGCAGCATCTCTCACATAATGCCGTAATTGCAGCAATTCATCGCGCGGCGTCACGTGCGGGTTTGCGTTAAGTGGCCCACTGCCACATATAGATGTAAAGAACAGTTACATTAAGGATCTGGACAATGACCCTACCTTTTGACGGCGGTATCAGTGCGTTTTTCAATAACCTTGCACCAGACAGTGTGCGTAACGCGATTAAAGGTTCTGACAAAAGCGACATCATCAACAGCAACTATCCACATTAAGAACGGTTGGCACGTAAGGCCTATGAAGGGCAGTTGGCGAAGTTACAGATCGAACTGGTCAAGATGCAGGCTTGGGCCAAAGAAATAGGTTCACGTGTTGCTATTGTTTTTGAAGGTCGTGTTTCAGCAGGCAAAGGTGGGACAATCAAACGGTTCCGCGAAAACTTGAACCCACGCGGCGCACGTGTTGTTGCCCTGTCTAAACCAACTGAAAAAGAAATGGTTGAATGGTATTTCCAACGTTATATCAAACATCTACCAACCGTAGGCGGCATGACTTTTTTGACCGCAGCTAGTATAACCGCGGTGTCGTGGAACATGTGTTTGGCTTTTGCAAACCAGAAGAGCGCGAAGTGTTTTTCAACCAAGTCAAAGACGTTAAAAAGATGATCACCAGCGACGGTGTACATCTGTTCAAATTCTGGCTGAACGTTGGGCGTGAAGAGCAGCTACGCCGTTTTTTGGGCCGCGAAAGCGATCCACCCAAGCAATGGAAACTAAGCTGGATTGACTTCGAAGGATTGAAAAAGTGGAACGAGTATTCTGCCGCAATCTCAAAAACGCTTGAGTGATCTCACTGCGTTGTCGCCCCTTGGACAATCATTCGCTCGGACGACAAACGTCGCGCGCGCTTGAATGCAATTCGTACAGTTCTGCACGCTCTGGATTACACAAACAAAAACGCCAGGGCGATCGGAGACATTGATACAGCCATCTGTGGTGGGCCGGACATCTGAAATGTCTAAACGCGGCTATCATCACGGCAACTTAAAACAGGCGTTAATCAACGCAGCCTTGACCCTGATCGAGACCAAAGGCCCAACAGATTTCACGCTGTCCGAAGCGTCTAAAACGGCGGGCGTCACCCCTGCTGCGGTATACCGACATTTTGACGGACGCGAAGACCTGATCGCCGAAGCCGCGCGTCAAGGATATGACATGTTTGCTGACCTGGTGGAGTTTGCCTATCAATCAGGCCAACCCTCAGCCATGGCTGCGTTTGGGGCAACTGGGCGTGCATATTTGGCATTAGCGCGAAAATACCCAGGGCACTACATCGCGATGTTTGAACGTAGCATTTCGGTCAACCGAACACCTGAATTAGCTGCAGCCTCAAAGCCTACCAATGACGTTTTAGAAAAAGCCGCTGCTGATCTGAGCGAGCATATCCCTGTCGTAAAATGCCCACCTACATCCATGTTCAGCGCACATATCTGGGCCATGAGCCACGGCGTGGTTGAGCTATTTTCCCGTAATTCGCCGGGACGCACGTCGCCGTTTCCACCAGAAGACTTGCTAGAAACTGGGATTGGAATTTATCTGCACGGATTAGGGTTGATTGGCGCGGACGATTAAGTGGCCAGTATATGATCCATTGCACCCGCTGCAATCTCGAAGGATTTAACCCGCGCTGCATGATCATGGATTTGACTTGTTAGGATCATCTCGTCGGGTTCGTAAATCTCAATCAAACTTTCCAAGTGTTTGCGCACCGTCTCTGGCGAACCTGTTGCCGAAACCCGTAACATTGGTTCGACACTGCGCCGCATTCTCTCACCAATCGCAGCATCAATGTCTTTCACAGGTCGTGGCAGTTTGCCTCGGGTACCCGTTTGCATACGCGCAAAGGCTTGTTGCATCGAGGTCCGTAAGTAAGCCCCCTCATTATTGGTATCCGCAGCAAAGACATTGGCCGCCAACACAAAATATGGCTCTGTCAACTTAGCGGATGGCTTAAAGTTACGGCGATAAATGTATGCCGCTTCTTCCAAAGCAGCGGGCGCGAAATGTGAGGCGAACGCATATGGCAGGCCAAAATGTGCAGCCAATTGCGCACCGTAGAGTGAAGACCCCAAAATCCATATTGGTACATGCGTTCCCTCACCCGGCAATGCACGTACAGCGGCCTGTGGTTGGGGATCACCCAAAAGGGTCATCAATTCATGTACATCCGCGGGAAAGTCATCGCTGCCAGTGCGGCGCAATGCGTGGTAAACGGCTTGGTCCCCGCCAGGTGCACGACCAAGTCCCAAGTCTATACGATCACCATGAAGCGTGGCCAATGTTCCGAACTGCTCAGCGATCAATAGCGGTGCATGATTGGGCAGCATGATACCACCCGCGCCCACACGAATGGTTTTGGTTTGGCTGGCAACATGACCGATCAACACCGAGGTCGCCGCACTCGCAATACCTGCCATGTTGTGGTGTTCGGCCATCCAGTAGCGGTGATAGCCCAAGTTCTCGGCTCGTTGAGCAAGATCAACCATATTCAACATCGCATGGGCCGCGTCTGAACCTTCGGGAACAGGAGCAAGATCAAGGACTGAGAATTTCATAAGCAGGTTCCTATTGTTATACTCAATCTAGTCACACCTAAGTGCAATCACCAGTGGCATGCCCTAAGCAATCGAAAAAGGGCGCGCCAATCGGCACGCCCCATTCCAAAATCGTAAGTAAATATTAACGCTTCGAGAACTGGAAGATAAGATTACCTATACGATATCATATAGTTAAGATACACTTAAAAACATCGTGACTTAATCGTGAATTATCCACTGTCTTCGAGTCCCGAACGCTACAAGATGAAGTCATACACATAGAGATCATCAACACTTGCGACGAAGATCTCAAAGTCGTGGATTGTATCTCCGTTAACATCGCCTCTCACCAAGACATTGCTGCCACTGTCCTTAGTCCAGACAGAGTTAGCAGCCGCTCCATCTGACGAGAACAAGAAGTTCTGATCACCAGCCAAATCTTCATTTGCATCAATTGTGCGCAAGTGAATATCATCTTCACCGCTGTCGAATTCAAATATACGATCTCGTTGAGAGCCTTTGACTGTTTCGTCTATATCCCGGAATATGAATATATCTCTATCACTATCGCTTCCAGCATACATGTAGTCACGACCATCCCCACCTTCGAGTGTATCTTTCCCATTGCCGCCATACAGCTTGTCGTTGTTGTTACCGCCATACAGCTTATCGTTATTATTGCCGCCTTGCAGGTTGTCGTTGCCATTCTTCCCTTGAAGAATGTCATTACCGTTATTGCCCTTCAGGGTGTTGTTACCAGTAGTGCCGTAGAACTTGTCGACACCCTTACCACCTGATGCATGCTCGATATTCTTAATAATGTCTGTGCCGTAGCCAGTGTTCTGACCGGTTGTCGTCGCAAGATTAACAACAG
>JAOKHV010000010.1 GCA_028248455.1 Ascidiaceihabitans sp.
AATGGTAATGATCAACTGGAGATCAGAATGATCTATGCCTCCTTCTTAGGGATAGTGCCTCACAGACGTTCAGCAGCACTGGATCAGATGACCCAACCTTTAAGACATTTAGCTTTGTACTATGACTAAAATGCTTACTATCATGCTGTTACTTATGATGGGGTGTAGCACCCAAGCTATTGCCCACAGTGGTGGCTTAAACAAACAGGGATGTCATGCTGGCTCCAAGCCCTATCACTGCCACAGAGCTACCAAGAAAGCTGTTAAGGCCCCTTCTAGCCCATCCACTCTGAATGGAACTGTAACCCACGTCAGGGATGGAGATACCATAGAAGTAAATGGAGTAGCCGTGAGGTTGTCAGCATTAGATTGCCCTGAGAACGGTACTCGACAAGGTGACAAAGCAACAAGGATCGCCAAGCAGTTCAAAGGGTCTCTGGCTCGGTGTGAACTTACAGGAGCTAAGACTTATGATCGGTTAGTAGGATACTGTTCGGTAGGTGGCTCAGACTTTGGATTGTACATGATGCAAAACTCTTCATGTAAGGTCTGGGAAAAGTACGACGTATGGAACAGGTATTAAGATGGACAACTACATGCACCCTGCCAATGCACACAAACAACGTTGTCCTAGATATCAGCCTCCACTGAACACAGTTGTGGTTCACGGTCATGAGTAGTGTGTGGTGTGTAAGTCTAATATCTTCGAGTGCTGCTCAGGTGATACCTGTGAGACGGATCATAATTTGGCTGTTGGATATAAGAGAGGATATTTATACTGATACTTACGAGCTTACTGCCAAACTTGACTGTAGCTTGAGTGGATTAATTGGATGCCCGAACTTGCTAGTTACGAGTCTGGACCAACGCTTTCTTGATTAACGCATCTTTCAGCAAATACTCCATTGTGCTGTTCAGTCGATCATTATTCTGCAAGGACATGAGTTCGTCTTGAGACAAGCTGTAAGGATTATCGTCCAGCTTCATGCGCAAAGTCATGTCGTTCCAAACTGATGTGATTATGTGGCGTTCTTGATTTGTCATACTTACACTAACGGCAGGATAAGTAGCAGTGTTAGCAGATAGCCTGAGTTATTAACTCCTGTTTGTGGTTTGTCATCAGAAGCATCAGCTAAGTCACTGGCAAGGTTCCTGACAGAGCGTGGGGTGCAAACACCATCAGGACGTTCGACGGTCTGGCAAGCCACTACAGTAAAGCGCATGAATGCTCGTTGGTAGAAGCTCTGAGGGCATCACTCATGGCTACTAGCTCGTGGATGACATGACTTCGGACTGTCTCTTAGGTGTGCTGTGAGAGCGGTAAGAGTAAAGGCTGTACTACTCAGCACCCTCAATGATCATCAGGTCTGTGTCTGAACATGTTTCACGTACAGCTTTTGCAGCTTGATATTCTGCACTGAAGTAGAACGTTTCAGCAGCTTGCTTGCTCTCAAACTCAATCATCATAACCGTGCCAGTGAGATTACCTTCGTGCCTATCGGCTAATGGGCCTCTAGCTAAAACCTTGCCACCATATTTCTTAATAGCTGGTGCTGCCATTCCTGCAAATGCTTGGAACTTTTCAGCGTCATTGATCCTAATGTTGGCCACTAAGTATCCCTTTGACATGTTCCCGATCTCCTTTGTTATTGGTTTACTCATTACCCGGCATTGGGTAGCCGCCAACTGTTCTTGCGACATTCAAAGCTTTGTCGATATCCATGGTAGGCAAAAGTAAAAGTTCGTCCCAGCCGCCAGAAGCCATCATCACTGCTTGAAGCCCAGAAGCAGTTTCATATGAATCAACCTCAGCATCAGCAATTACATCGAATGGACCCTGTAGGTAATCAATGGACCCGAGTTTTGCTCCAGCTTTTTCGACCATAGCACTTACTGCTTTGACCCGAGCATCGTAACTACTTGCCATCATCCCTTCACGGCCTTTGTCACTGTATGCTCCTAAAAAAAATACTTTCATTTTCATTTCCTTTGGTTCTTTTAAACAAGAGTATCCAAAAGTTTACATAAAATCTTGAATATGACTAGTTTAAATCTTGAAGCAGAAGGTCCCATTAACATCACAGCCCACGAGGTACGTCAGAGAGCCAGATGCAAGAAGTTTGGCGAAGGGTAACAACACGTATCAGATCAAGTGATAACAGCACGAGAATACTGTTCTGTAGTTTGACAACGAACTTATTTAGTGAAGCCCTTTGAAGTAGGCTTTTCATCGACTAAAGCGCAACCAATCTCGTGAAATTGCTTGAACGTCGCCTTGAGTGCACTGCACTGAAAGAGGCTATTTTCATAAGCAACGTATCCTATCCAGCGTACTAGTCCCTCTTTTAGAAGAGTTGTTTGAGCAAAAACATTACCGTTCTCTAAAATATCACTTGCACTTGGTAGTGGGTCTTCCGCTGCAGCGTAACTTCTTACAAGAGGTTAACTTACTGTAGCACTCGATACCCATAATCCGTAATAATGTTTAAATACAATATATTATGTCAATCCTGTTTAAAAGTATTCCAACATTCTGTATCAATCATCGTCTTTGTTAAGTGTATTCTCACCCGCCATATAAACACGTATCTCTGAGAATAACCCATCCCTGACTTTGAAGAAGTTGCAGTTTGACTTATTAACCATCCCACCACCGTTTAACTTATTAGTAACCCTGAAGCGCACTGCGATGTCTCCACCTGATGCGTCTTCTATCCAGCAAAATTGATCGTGCTTAACCCACTGATGATTAGCCCAGAGCCGCCTAAACATAGTACTAATCTCTTCGCTGCCAGTTAGTTTTATACCATGCGTTTCGACAGCGAATAAGCAATCTGAAGTGATTAGTTTCAGGATGGCCTCTAGGTCTTCAGTATCAACGAAGTGAAAGTAGTCTGTAACCTTTTGCTTAAGCGATGAACCCATGTCATTTCTCAACTTATTGGTGAATACTACCTCACACCATCGGTCTTCAGCCAGTCTTTGACAACATTTATAGCTAAGCACTGCTCACAATATTCTTGATGTAATGTCTTTGCTCGGTTCTTGCAGGACTTGCAGATTTTGGCTTTATTCGTCATCGCTGCGAAAGTATCCTTGTTCCTGAGGGTCTTGTATCACCACCAACCACTCTCCAGTCCCCCTGTAACAGTAACGGTAAGGAATGAGGTGTCTACGATGCCCATTCTTCCACGCCATGACAAGCTTTGAGAACCTGCAATAACTGTAAATGCATATAACCCTGTTTATTGTACTCTTTCTGCATTCCAACGGTGTCTTGGTTCTTCCAGCCAATCAGGTGGCCCGATGTTTTGTTAGGTGTACCAGCCGCATCAAACTTAGCCTGTAGGTTGTTACGGAAGCCGTGAGGCTTGATAGCTGAATCTTTGCTGAACGAGTCAATATGAACGAACTGGTTATTAACCACCTGGATGCTATTGATAGCTTGGCTTGCCGATAGGCTCATGCTGGAAACCTGATGTTAAACAATGGATCAGTAGTGGGCATGGGCCACAGGGGGTATACGGGGTAAGTATATATGACCTCTGCCAGTGATGGAGCCTGTAGGTATGTAAACCACTATCAGTTAAGTTTCGGGTTAGATGACCGTTATGATAATCCTTAATGTGACAGGTTCCTATAAGTACCTATAGCACCTTGTCACATTAACGGTACTGTTACCCCGAAACTTCAAGCTCTGGCCCATAGAGATATTCTAGCCTCAATTCACTGATAGCACCTTCACCCCAGCCTGCTGTTAGATGTGCCAGTACTTCAGCTTCAGTCCACGGGGTGTAGAGGCTGGTAGTGGGACTGCCTGAGTAATCCTTCGAGAGGAATAAGTGCTGGTGAGTGGTGGTACGTTTTACCTTGGCTTTGAAGGTGGCTATCTGGGTTGCTGTTCTAACTAAGTCGGGAAGCTGAGTTAAGAGTCGTGTAGGTTCAGAGGCTTTGGAACGATCAGATTGGAATACCTTTCTGGCACTTGCCCCAACATACCCCAAATCAGGCCGCATCTTCTCCAAGCCTAACGGCGTCAGAGGTAGGTCACCTGTTTTGATAAGTTCCATTTCCAGCTTGTCAGGCATCAAGTCATTAAACTCAATCAGATGATCTACTGGCATCTCGACAGGCAGGTTAGATAGCAGGAATACCCGCTTTTGATAATCAGCCCAAACCAACCTCAATCTAGCTATTGCCTGTACGGTCTCAGCCTCCCTGATTTGCTTTTGGACTGCTCCAATGCGGGGATCACTAAATGATAGAACCGTCATAGCTGCGGGTGGATGTGAACTACGCTTGGACAGCCAATAGTCCACTTGATCTAAAGGTAGGTTTTCTAAGTCGTCATAGGCCAGTGGGTTGCCTGAGTTGCCAAAGATGGCTCTGGCCTGTCGTTCAATATCATCCAAGGGCGGCTGGTTGCGGCCAGTTACAAATACAACTGATCTGTCCTCAAAGGCATTAGAACCACGCAGGGACATGAAGTGCGCCACCGCTACACCTGCATCAAGCTCAGGGTGACCTCGCAGGAACTCACATAATTCTTTGTTACCCACGACTAGAGGGCTTTCGCCTGCCTTCACCCATTCATTTAAGATTGTGATCAAACTGGCTAAGTCATTATGGCGAGGATCATAGGTTGGCTCTGACAGGTTCTCTTGTTCTGGCACAATCTTGCTGTTCCAAAAGATTTTACTGCCAGTACGATCATGCACCTGACTAACCACGGCTAATTGGTGAACATCAATCCGATGGTATTGCATGGCTGGTAAGTAGGCGTCTGTGATTACGGGGTCAGCCGTAGCATCCAAGTAAAGCACTGGTGTAGAACGTGGCACTCGAATGGGCTTATGCTCACAGATCACAATCTCGTTCTTACGGTTGTTGTAAGCCAGTTGTCCAAATTGATCCTTGCCTTGATCCTCAATCTCCCTTGCTGCGATCTCAAGCAGTCTGGTCAGGGCTTTATACTGTTTAGCTGATCTCACATTGCGGCTTTGCGTCGTCCCAGCACTGAAGGGAGTAGCTGGATTTAACCCTTCAACCGACACAGCGTTAAACTCAAAGGCTCCTATATCCTTCTTCCGCAGGTAGGATAGATCACCCTGATGTTTGGTTAGGCACTCTGCCAGATCGAAGCCTAACTGCGCATTACCATCAAAACGAATGTGCTGAGTTACGTCACCCACTGGAATGGATGGCATATTGCTAACGGCAGACGACATAAACGCTTCATCTATTATTACCAGATTGGGGTCTATCTGCCTTTCAAACTCGTTCCTGCTTAGAAACAAGGACGCATGAGTGTAAATACGGATCGTATTCTCAACGCCCAGATCATCACCTGATTGTCTGAACTGATCCAGATAGCTGCAGCCACCAAAGAAACTGCATTGCTCTCCTGAGGTACGGCTTAGACAGGCATTACCATAGATGCTGTGACCCTTTTCCTCCAAGTCCCTGACATACTCTGCCCTCTGGCACATAATAGGATGCGGATATGAGTTTTGTTCTTTGTCCCATTTACCACCCGTACGAGGATAAACGTGAATAACCTTGGCATTGATGTCCTCTAAGCTTTGCTCCCATTCGTCTGCCAGATCATGTCGGGGAACGTAGACTTCTATGGTCTGCTGGAATTTATTAGTCAGATACTTTTTTAGTTCGGCTATCGTTTGTTTGGTTTTACCTGTTCCCATAGTGAGGCGAACAGCAGCCCTTGGATTAGCACCCTCAGCCAAGTCCTCGAAGAAGCCGCTTAGAATGGTGTTAAGTTTAGACTGTGCCTCAATTGCTCCAACAAGCTTTGGGCGTTCTACCGTGCCCGCACCTGCAACGAGTATCGTTCTGTCTGAGCGAGATACAAAGTCATACGTACCACTATCAAGTTCCTGCAGTCTTGCTCTGGCCTTTGTGACGGCATCATCGATTGTCCAAGCGCCACGATCAGATACCACGCTTATATCTGCTTCTTCACAGAAACGGTTCCAGAGGGCAGTAGTCACCTCTTCTTCGCTGGGAGTGTGTTCTAGGGTGACCAACTGTTGCATGACCTGATTGGACAGCAAGAACATAAGTTGCTCCCTGCCATCAATGGCAAGACCAGTATCTGGATCATGTTCTATATCTTTAGGATCAAGCAGTCCTGATTTGCCACGTGTTCGTTGCTTTGAGAAAGTTGAAGCGACAGCACTTCTAAAAGCTAAATCAGATGGAACCGTTACGGTTGATACTCCAGCACCAGCTTCAAACAAGCCAGATCGATTGGGGTATGGATCAACGGCACCATCACTAAATTGAGGGTTAGCAGTCAGATGGATTTGGATTGGATTGAACATCCGCCAATCCGCTGGATAACCAGACAGCCACGCCTTCATTTCATTGTCAGAACAAGAGCGTTCCAACCAGAACCACAGATGCACATTGATCCCAGACTTGATGCCCATGCTGGATGATAAATGATACCAACAGTCGGCAGCTTGGAACTCAGCAGGAAGTTGTTGGATTGCATGAGACACCATTTCTTGTTGATCAGAAACATCACCATCCCAAGCCAGGCGATCAATGTCGATCATGCACCATTGGCGGGATGTGGCAATGAAGGTTCCCATTTCGCGAGGCACTGGGCTGCTTTGGTCGTCCGTCAGTGACCCTCTGATAACTGTATGTGTGGGCTTATCCTCAAGTCTTTGTAGCAATGCAGACAGGCTTTTAAGATCTGACACTATCTCTTCAGACACGTTGAACAGTTTGCCAGTAGAAAAACGTTGTTGAATTACATCTGAGCCACTGAAGCTCTTAACCAGGGCATGACCAGAGGCAGATTGTAGGAGTGTTATAGCTTTGCTCATTTCCATCCCTTCCCAAACTTATTGGTAAAACATAAGCATGAAAGCCCAAAAGTACCAATTAGAGATTAATGGACCACAAGATGAGGGTTCAGATGTACCGAGAGGATAACTGTCTCAGGCGAGCATTCAGTAATTCAAGAGGGTATCAAGGTTGTAAATTCCATAGACGGTGGTTTTAGAAATGGTCCTGTGTGAAGCTATCGAGCCACAAACACATCCTAATGAGTTAATCCTGCTGTGAACGCGAAACAGGTACTTAAAAGCATATCTTTTACTCGCCCTCCAAAACAGTAGCGTTAAACAATAACTATGGTTAGATTCTAGGGTATCTGTTTGAGATACAACGTCTCGATCTGCAGGGGTGTCATACTGATGTTTAAACCTATGAGATTAGTTTTTTTGAGCTTTGTGGTTTCACTTAGCTTCAGCAGTGTGGGCAAATCTGATGTCACTTCAAGCACCACCAATAGTATAACGCTGGGTGCGCCTCCTCCAGTTTTTACAATTGAAGAAACGGAAGAAGAGATATTCTACGATAAGATCTTCAAGCTGTTCGTAGAAGAGAATGGTACCAGATACATAATAGAACTCGACGATACAGAGCGATGGTATCTAATACATTTCTACAAAACTATTGAAGCCGTTGTTGATCTTGATGGAGATGGGGTTGGTGAAGTTTTACTTAAAACACAATCTGGTGGGAACTGCTGCGGGCCAACATTTCATATTATCAAACGGGTTGATGAGGGTTTCTATGACATATTGAGCCATGAAGAACTTGAAGGATGGCCCGGTGTTTCAATCAATCAGCGTGAGAACAGGACCACTTTACTCGTCAGAAACGTTTCAGAGGGCATAGAAAATACCTCAATGGAAGAAACGATAGTCGAGTTAGAGTTAACAGATGGTAAACTTCGCCTAATCTCCAAGTCTTCAAACAAAGCAATGGTGCATGCAGTGATGCAAGTAACTTCTGAAGAACTCAAAGAAACAGGTGATAAAACCCTAGAGTATGACCTTGATCTAGACGGCAATCCTGATCGACTATCGTGCAATTATTGGGAGCGATGGGGGGCGGTGTCCTGTATTCTTACCTCCTCTAAGCACGGAGAAATACTGATAAGCGGCGGATGCAACAGGATAGGCATTTTGCCCACTAAAACAAATAACATGCACAACCTTGTTTGCGATCGCTCAGATACTTTGAGTTGGGACAGTGAGAAGCTTGAGTACGCTTGGCAAAACAAAAATTGAAGGTACCCAGACTTATAAAGACACACGATCAAACCAGCGTAGTTTTCGCAAAACATTATTGATTATACAGCTTTGAAATAAACTTGATGGAAGGCCGAACACAAAATGTTGAATAGTTACAATCAGTTTTTAGAAAAAATTCCTAACTGGGGCCGCTGGCTTTTAGTTCCCATTGCTGCTCTTGTCTCTTACGTTATCTTTACCTTTGCAGCTGGTTTCATCCTAATTGGTTCAGAAGAAGATCATATGTTTCGGCCGATTCTAATTTTTGTAGTACAGCCTGTTGGAGCCTCATTTGTATCGACGTTCTGCGTTTATCATACTGCTCCTCGCGGTAAACTTTATACAGCTATAGTTGTTGGCGGTCTATTCATTGTTGTTGGCGGATGGGGCATATTCTTTTATGGGATGGTTAAGTTTAAATTTTGGCTTTTAGTGGGCAGCATAGCATCTCTGTCAGGCGCATTAGCAGCGATTTTTACAGCCAAAACTCGTCCCAATCTTTAATGTAGCAGAGCGTACCATATTCAAAAGTTGAATGTAGAAAACTGGAAAGTGTCTAATGTCGAAAGTTCTATGGCTTATCGCTCATCACTTTCCTGAGAATCCTTTTATTTCAGTTGTTTAATTTTATTAGATTTGAGAACTTTTAAACATTATTCCGAACAACTGAGCTAAGCTCTTTTTTGTAACACGCAAAGCTAGTACTCCTGCCAATTATTACTGTCGACTGGAAGCTTGGATCTAGATCCACCTACCTGATCTATCATATCCGCATAGCACTATACTGTTCTAAAACTGCCTCTCATGGTGTGCCGTAGGTCAATTAAGTGATCATTATGTTTTCAAGGTATTGGTGACGCTGTTCCATTGTGAATCCTCGACCATAGCTATTGCCGATACTTGTTACGGACTTCCAACCACCAATCTCATCGATCATGTCCATCGGACAATTAACAGCTCGAAGCCGATCTCTCATGGTGTGACGCAAGCTATGTGCAGTCAGTCCACTAAAGTTACGCTTCAGCCATTTATTGACGGCATTAGAGGCATGTGTGGCGTAGCAGTAGCCTGACTTAATATACTGGGGAAACAACCACTCATCATCCGCCTGTATCAGGGCCTGTTCCATTGCCAGCTTTGCATAGCCAACTAACGGCAGCACTCTCTCACTGGTTTTGTTCTTCAGTCTTCTGGCATTGTTAGGTCTAATTTGAATGAGAGCATCGTCCAGCTCTATGTCATCCACTCGCAACCCAACGATCTCGGCCAATCTACAGCCTGTTTCACCAAGAAGAGGCATGAGTAGCTTGACGGTACTGCCTGATGCCAAAGCCTTGTCATAGCCCCACTTCAATTGTTCGTTACTGAAAGTGCCACGCTTGAATGCGTCACCTCCTTCATTTTGGATAAACAGTCTGGTGAAGGGATTCCGTTTGTCTAAATCTAATTCGGAGTATGCATAATTGAGTATTGCTGAGATGCTGTTGACCCTACGCCTGATGGTAGCTGTCTTATTCCCTTTCATTTGTAAGTGATGAACAAACAGCTTGGCATCTTCTCGTGTGTACTCGCTGACATCTCTATCACCAGCTAAGGATATAAAGGTGGCCAAAGCTACTCCTGGTGGTATTTTATCTATCTGTTTCAATGCCAAATATTCAGCAGCTATCTCTGACAGAGCTGTACGCCTTGGTTGAAAGCTTTCAATAATCGTAGAGATACTTACGGGTGGTGCATTTGTCTTAGCATTCCAGGCACCCTCCAGCACATTGCTCAGACGTTTAGAGAATGCTTCGGCCTCCAGTGGATCTCGAGACAGTGCCTGCCTGATAAACTGACCATAGGCTTCAACTGCATGTTTAGGCACACGGCGATTGTAGTAATAAGTGCCTGAACGACAAATTGTGTACTGAATGTGTGACATGATGATCTTCCTCGATAAGTTAATACAAGGAATTTCAATAAGTTATCTACTATTAGTGGTGCCCAGAAGAGGACTCGAACCTCCACGTCCAAAAGGACACTAGCACCTGAAGCTAGCGCGTCTACCATTCCGCCACCTGGGCACAGGTGTGTTGAATGCGGATGTAAGCTTGCCTTTGTGACGTGTCAAACGGATTCGGCGCGTGTTTGACAGTGGAATTAGGGTCAGATTAACCATAATCTGTAATCAATTAGTTAATCCATCGCATTGCATCGAAATACCACCTTGTTCCAAAGGGCGCTGGGCGGTACATCAATTTCCAATTAACGCAGCTTTGCAGGAGCACATCCATGTCCAAATTGGTAACCATCTATGGCGGTTCAGGTTTTGTCGGTCGCTATATCACGCGCCGCATGGCTAAAGCGGGCTGGCGTGTTCGTGTTGCGGTGCGTCGTCCGAATGAGGCGATGTACGTTAAGCCTTATGGCACCGTTGGTCAGGTTGAGCCGGTTCTGTGCAACATCCGTGATGATGCTTCTGTCGCTCAGGTCATGCAAGGCGTGGACGCGGTAATCAACTGCGTGGGGATTTTGGCCCGTAATGGCAAAAACACTTTTGAAGCGGTTCAGGCTGACGGAGCGACACGTGTTGCACGGTTGGCTGCAGAGCAAGGTATCGAGAAGATGGTTCACATCTCTGCGATCGGTGCGGATGCTAATTCCGAAAGCGATTATTCTCAAACAAAGGCCCAAGGTGAAGCTGGCGTTCTGGCGCATATGCCTGATGCTATTATCTTGCGCCCGTCCATTGTGTTTGGGGCTGAGGATGAATTCTTTAACCGCTTTGCTGGTATGACCCGCATGGGGCCTGTGTTGCCATTGGTCGGGGCGGAAACGAAATTCCAACCAGTTCACGTTGATGATGTGGCTAAGGCTGCTGAACTAGCTGTGACCACAGATGTGGCTGCTGGCGTGTACGAATTGGGCGGCCCAGATGTGGCAAGCCTGCGCGATTTGATGGGCGCGATGCTGGGGATCATTCGCCGTCGTCGTTTGGTTCTAAACATGCCGTTTTTTGCGGCACGTATCATGGCGTTCTTCTTTGAGATGGGTGGCAAGCTAACCTTCGGGATTACACCCGTGTTGGTCACACGTGATCAGGTCAAAAACCTCGCGATCGATAACGTTGTTGCTGATGACGCAAAAGGACTTGCCGATTTGGAAATTGAGCCAGCAGCGATGGGGGCTATTTTGCCAGACTACCTGTGGCGCTTCCGCCCAACGGGGCAGTATGACGCGATCAAAGAAAGCGCTAAAAATCTTCGGACCTAATCTGATTTAGGAGCTGGCCCAAAGGATTAAGCCGACCCCTAAGATAACACGATAGATCACGTATGGTGTGAAACTGATGCTGCGCACAAGCCGCATCATCAGTACCAGCGAAACCATGGCTGCGATGAATGCGAATGCTGCGGCAATCCCAGCATCGCGGGCGAGCGCCCAGTTGGCTTGATCGACGACATCAGCGCTGAGTAATACTCCAGAAGCAATGATCGTTGGGATGGACATAAGCATCGCCAACTTTGCGCCGTCTTCGCGGGCAAACCCCAATTTACGCGCTGCAGTGATTGTGATCCCAGAACGGGATGTTCCGGGAATGAGTGCCAGGACTTGCGCCAATCCCATTATAATTGCGTCTTTCATTGACCAATCGCTATCTGTTTTTGTGTGAGCGCCAGTTCTATCGGCCCAGTACAGTACAATACCGAATACAAGCATGGTCCAGCCGATCACGGACGCGCTGCGCAGTAGATCGTTTAGACCTGTGATTTTAAAGATGAGGCCCGCAATCACGACTGGGATTGTTGCAACCGCAAGATAAAGAGCAAGGCGCGCGCCGTCTGTATCTACGCGCCCTCGTACCAATCGTGTGCACCCAATTAGTGCAGTGCGCACATCGGTCCAAAAATACATGACCACGGCGAACAATGTGCCAACATGAACGGCGACATCGATTGCTAATCCTTGATCTGCTGCACCCGTCAGCGATGGCAGGAGAATAAGGTGCCCCGAAGAGCTGACTGGTAGAAATTCTGTCAGACCTTGAATTACGGCCAAAATGAAAAGATGAAACAATGACATATACGGTGCGCCTTAATATTTCCCACGCTGTTACAGGATCAGCAAAATAAAGGGAAAGTGAATTTAAGGACCGAATCGGCCATTTAATTTCCACAGGTGTGGGTTAAAAGTCATAATTATCCAAATTATTTCACATATAGGTCAGTATTGCTGTCTTTATCCAAATTGAGATGTCATTTAAGCAGAGCTTCCAAGATTCTGTGACCGAGGGTACCATGGCCAAACAACCGATGCTGAAGTTCATAAACATCGAACGCGACATGCCACAAAAGCGTGAAGCAGATGTTCGACGTGAAGATTTCGATGAAATCTATGCAGAGTTCGCTAAAGCCAAAGCCGTAGAGCAATCCAGCCGCTGCAGCCAATGCGGTGTGCCATATTGCCAAACGCACTGCCCTTTGCACAACAACATCCCTGACTGGCTACGCCTAACCGCCGAGGGCCGCTTGCAAGAAGCCTATGAGGTTTCCCAAGCTACAAACACATTCCCAGAAATCTGCGGACGCATCTGCCCACAGGACCGCCTGTGCGAAGGCAACTGCGTGATCGAGGGTTCAGGTCACGGCACCGTCACCATCGGTGCGGTTGAGAAGTATATTACAGACACTGCATGGGATAAGGGTTGGGTTCTTCCGATCTCTCCTAAGGTCGAGCGCGCTGAAAGCGTAGGCATCATCGGTGCTGGTCCTGGTGGTTTGGCCGCAGCTGATGTTTTGCGCCGTGCAGGTTTGCAGGTCACTGTTTATGACCGTTATGACCGTGCTGGCGGTTTGCTAACTTACGGCATTCCAGGCTTCAAGTTGGAAAAAGACATTGTGGTGCGCCGTAATGAACAGCTTGAACTGGGTGGTGTTAAGTTCGAACTGAACACAACAGTAGGCGAAGACATCAGTTTTGCTGATATCTATGCAAAACATGACGCTGTGATAATTGCGACGGGCGTTTACAAAAGCCGCGACTTGCAGGCCGAAGGGTCTGAAGCGAACGGCGTTGTGCGCGCGATCGACTTCCTAACCGCCAGCAATCGCAAAAGCTTTGGTGATGCAGTGCCTGAGTTTGACAGCGGTGCGTTGAACGCTGAAGGCAAGCGCGTTGTCGTTATTGGTGGCGGTGATACTGCGATGGATTGTGTGCGCACATCTATTCGTCAGGGCGCGACATCGGTGAAATGCTTGTACCGCCGTGACCGCGCAAACATGCCCGGCTCACAGCGCGAAGTTGAGAACGCTGAAGAAGAAGGCGTGGTGTTTGAATGGCTATCTGCGCCGAAAGGGTTTGTCGTTTCCGGCGATAACGTCAGCGGCGTCATGGTCCAAAAGATGCGTCTAGGTGCGCCTGATGTCAGCGGTCGCCAAGCGCCGGAAGTGATCGATGGTGCGGATTATGTTGAAGATGCAGACATCGTGATCATGGCATTGGGTTTCTCACCTGAGGCCTTGCCAACGCTTTGGAGCGAACCAGATCTACCTGTCAGCCGTTGGGGTACAATCCTAACCGACTACTCAACCGGTAAGACGGGTATGGACGGCGTTTACGCTGTCGGTGACATCGTTCGCGGTGCGTCTCTTGTGGTTTGGGCGATCAAGGATGGCCGTGATTGCGCGCAAGCAATCTTGGCTGATTTGGCTGCACCAGCGCAGGTTGCTGCAGAATAAATACAGCAAAATCGACGTCGGTATTGCGTAGGTTTTTTGTCGGTCCCGCCGACAGACATTGAAACAGTTAAGGTCAGAGGTGCAGACACAAGTGACGCAAGACAGCAAAATATTGGATGGCCAATGCATGTGCGGCGCGGTGACAGTTAAAGCAACTGTAACCAAACCAATCGTACGTGCGTGTCATTGCGATATGTGCCGTCGTCACACCAGCTCTATGTTCATGTCGCTTCCGGCAACAGACATCGCAGTTGAGGGTCCAGCCAAATCTTACCAATCCTCGGATTGGGCAGAACGTGGTTTCTGCGAAATTTGCGGTTCGACACTTTGGTACGCCACTACTGGTGACGGCGTACGTAACTTGTCAGCTGGTCTATTCGAGAATGCGGGTGACGCCCCGTTGAAATTGGAATTTTTCGCTGATGCTACCCCAGGCGGGTACGCGTTGGCAGGGGATCATCGCAAGATGTCCACCACAGAGACAATGGCGTTGTTCGCGCCGAGTGAAGGAGACACGATATGACCAAATATGATGCAGAATGGGTTCGCGCCGAGGAAGCAAAGCGCACGTTCATGGCCGAAAAAGGTCTGTACTCCGAAGAAGAAGAGCATTCTTCATGCGGTGTTGGCTTGGTTGTTTCGATTGATGGGAAACCTACACGTTCAGTCGTTGAAAACGGTATCGCTGCGCTGAAAGCAATCTGGCACCGTGGTGCGGTTGATGCGGATGGTAAGACTGGTGATGGCGCGGGTATCCACGTTCAAATCCCTGTTCACTTCTTCTACGACCAGATCGAACGCACAGGCCACAAACCAAACAAAGATCAGATGATCGCTGTTGGTCAGGTGTTCTTGCCGCGTACAAATTTTGTGGCTCAAGAGACCTGCCGTACTATCGTTGAAACCGAAGTTCTACGCATGGGTTACTATATCTACGGTTGGCGCCACGTGCCGGTTGCAGTTGAGTGCTTGGGCGAAAAAGCAAATGCGACCCGTCCTGAGATTGAACAGATTTTGATCTCAAACTCTAAGGGCGTGGATGAAGATACATTCGAGCGTGAACTTTATGTGATCCGCCGTCGCATCGAAAAAGCAGCGACTGCTGCGGGCATTGGTGAGCTTTACATCGCGTCGCTATCTTGCCGCTCTATTATCTACAAAGGCATGATGTTGGCCGAACAGGTTGCTGAGTTCTATCCAGACCTGATGGACGAACGTTTTGAATCTGCATTCGCGATTTATCACCAGCGTTATTCCACAAACACATTCCCACAATGGTGGTTGGCACAGCCATTCCGCATGTTGGCTCACAACGGTGAGATCAACACACTTAAGGGCAACGTGAACTGGATGAAGAGCCACGAAATTCGCATGGCCTCTGATGTGTTTGGTGACATGGCTGAAGACATCAAACCAATTGTTGCATCTGGCTCATCAGACTCTGCTGCGCTGGATTCTGTGTTTGAGGTTCTTGTACGTGCGGGCCGCAATGCCCCAATGGCGAAAACAATGCTGGTTCCAGAAAGCTGGTCCAAGCAGGCGATTGAACTGCCCCAAGCGTGGCGCGATATGTATTCCTATTGCAACTCTGTGATGGAGCCATGGGATGGCCCTGCTGCGTTGGCTATGACCGATGGTCGCTGGGTTTGTGCGGGTCTTGATCGCAATGGCCTACGCCCAATGCGTTATGTCGTAACCAATGATGGCCTTGTGATCGCGGGTTCGGAAACAGGTATGGTTCCACTTGATGAGGCGCGCGTTAAAGAAAAAGGTGCGCTTGGCCCGGGACAACTTCTTGCTGTCGATATGAAAGAGGGCAAGCTTTACCACGACACAGAAATCAAAGACGAGATGGCAGCGGCCCGTCCGTTCGGTGAGTGGGTTGGCAAGATCAAAGATTTGGACGCTGAGTTGTCACAAGTCGAAGAGAAGCCGTTGTTCACTGGCGAAGAATTACGCTGCCGTCAAATCGCGGCTGGCTACACCATTGAAGAGCTGGAGCAGATCCTTGCCCCAATGGCTGAAGATGGCAAAGAGACTTTGGCATCCATGGGTGATGATACGCCGTCTGCTGTTTTGTCGAACATGTACCGTCCGCTGAGCCACTTCTTCCGTCAGAATTTCTCGCAGGTTACCAACCCTCCGATTGATAGCTTGCGCGAATTCCGCGTCATGAGCTTGAAGACACGTTTTGGTAACCTCAAGAACGTGCTTGATGAAAGTAGTGCACAGACTGAAATTCTAACGCTCGACAGCCCGTTCGTTGGAAATGCGCAGTGGGATGAATTGACTGCACAGTTCAACGCGCAACTGGCGACAATCGACTGTACCTTTGAAGCAGGCGAAGGCACGCTAAACTCAAACTTGGCGCGTATCCGTTCCGAGGTTGAAGACGCGGTTCGTTCTGGAGCTGGCCACATCGTCCTTACGGATGAGAAGAGCAGCGAAGAGCGTGTTGCGATGCCTATGATTCTTGCGACATCTGCGGTCCACAGCCACCTGACACGCAAAGGCCTACGCACCTTCTGTTCCTTGAACGTCCGTGCGGCGGAATGTGTTGATCCGCATTACTTTGCGGTTCTAATCGGTTGTGGTGCAACTGTTGTAAACGCCTATTTGGCCGAAGATTCATTGGCTGAGCGCATTGAGCGCGGTCTGTTGGATTGCACATTAACTGAAGCGGTTAAGCGTTACCGCGATGCCATCGACCAAGGCCTGTTGAAGATTATGGCGAAGATGGGGATTTCTGTGATGTCCTCTTATCGCGGCGGTTTGAACTTTGAGGCTGTTGGCCTATCCCGCGCGATGTGCGCGGAGTTCTTCCCAGGTATGACATCACGAATTTCTGGTATCGGTGTTTCCGGTATTCAACGCAAATCTGAAGAAGTGCACGCCAAAGGTTGGTTGGGCGGCAACGTGTTGCCAATCGGTGGTTTCTACAAATCACGTAAATCAGGTGAGACCCACGCGTGGGAAGCAACCTCTATGCACATGATGCAGACTGCCTGTAACAAGGCGTCTTTCGAGATGTGGAAGCAGTACTCTGCCAAGATGCAAAGCAACCCGCCAATTCACTTGCGCGACCTGCTAGATTTCAAACCATTGGGTACAGCGATCCCGTTGGAAGAAGTCGAAAGCATCACATCCATCCGCAAGCGTTTCGTAACACCGGGCATGTCTTTGGGCGCTCTGTCACCAGAAGCACACAAAACATTGAACGTTGCGATGAACCGTATCGGCGCGAAGTCGGATTCCGGTGAGGGCGGCGAAGATCCAGCGCACTTTGTGCCCGAGCCAAATGGCGACAACCCGTCTGCTAAAATCAAGCAGGTTGCATCCGGTCGTTTTGGTGTGACTGCTGAGTATCTGAACCAGTGCGAAGAGCTGGAAATCAAAGTGGCCCAAGGTGCGAAACCGGGTGAAGGCGGACAGTTGCCGGGGATGAAAGTCACCGACCTGATCGCGCGTTTACGTCACTCGACCAAGGGTGTGACATTGATCTCACCTCCGCCACACCACGATATCTATTCTATCGAGGATCTGGCCCAGCTGATCTATGATCTGAAACAGATCAACCCACGCTGTAAAGTGACTGTAAAATTGGTTGCCTCCTCAGGTGTTGGTACGATTGCTGCGGGTGTTGCGAAGGCGAAAGCTGACGTGATCCTGATCTCTGGCCACAATGGTGGCACGGGTGCATCCCCTGCGACTTCGATCAAATATGCGGGTCTACCATGGGAAATGGGGCTGACTGAGGCACACCAAGTTCTTTCCATGAACAACCTTCGCGAACGCGTTACATTGCGTACCGACGGTGGTTTGCGCACTGGTCGTGACGTTGTGATGGCTGCGATGCTGGGTGCCGAAGAATACGGTATCGGTACTGCCGCTTTGATCGCTATGGGTTGCATCATGGTGCGTCAGTGCCAGTCCAATACATGCCCGGTTGGTGTGTGTACACAGGACGAAGCATTGCGTGACAAGTTCACAGGTAACGCTGACAAAGTCGTAAACCTGATCACATTCTACGCACAAGAAGTGCGTGAGTTGTTGGCGTCCCTTGGCGCACGCAGCATGGATGACGTGATTGGTCGCGCTGATCTATTGGCGCAGGTTTCGCGTGGCTCCGCCCACCTTGATGACTTGGACCTGAACCCACTGTTGATCACTGTCGATGGTGCGGCGAACATCAAGTACGACCGTTCCAAAGATCGCAACCCAGTGCCTGATACATTGGACGCCGAAATTGTGTGCGACGCTGCACGTTTCTTGGAAGATGGTGAAAAGATGCAGCTTAGCTATGCGGTGCAAAACACGCACCGTTCGGTTGGAACGCGGACTTCTAGCCACATTGTGAAACAGTTCGGTATGCGCAATTCGCTGCAGTCCGATCACCTGACAATCAAACTGCAGGGTTCTGCAGGCCAATCTTTGGGTGCCTTTGCAGCACCTGGTTTGAAGCTGGAAGTATCTGGTGATGCGAACGATTATGTTGGCAAAGGTCTATCAGGCGGCATGATTGTTGTGCGTCCACCGATGTCCACGCCAATTGTTGCGGCTGACAATACAATCATCGGGAACACCGTTTTGTACGGTGCAACGGATGGGTATCTGTTTGCAGCGGGCCGTGCAGGCGAACGTTTCGCGGTACGTAACTCTGGTGCGAAGGTTGTTGTTGAGGGCTGTGGTTCAAACGGTTGCGAATACACAACTGGCGGCGTTGCAGTTATCATCGGATCTATTGGTGCAAACTTTGGTGCAGGTATGACTGGCGGCATGGCCTACTTATACGACCCGGACGGTGAAGCACCTGCATTGATCAACCACGAAACATTGATCACTTGCGCAGTAACAGTGCCACATTGGATCGCACAGCTGAAAGGTTTGCTTGAGCAGCACGTTGCTGAAACAGGCAGCCGTAAAGCGAAGGATATTCTTCAGCGTTGGGATACTGAGCAAGCCAATTTCTTGCAGATTTGCCCAAAAGAGATGTTGGTGCATTTAGCTGCTCCACTGACAATTGAAGAAACAGCAATTCCTGCCGAATAAGGCACAGGAACAAGGGGGCAATAATACTGGCCCTCTTATGCGCTCAAGGCTTTCCTGATTTAGCCTTGGGCGCTATAGCTGCGTCATGGCAAAGGCAGTAAAAACCAAAAAATCAAAAACGAACCCCAAGGGTAAAGTGCGGCTTACACTGTTTAGCTGGTTGTTGTGGCAGGGATTTCGCGTGCTTTGCGTGGGCTTTGTTTTGGTCATTGGGCTTATCCTATTGTTTACGTTCGTGAACCCGCCAACCACGATCTACATGTCCCAAGAATCGCATCGCCTTGGTGGAGTGGATCACGAGTGGGTTTCAATTGAAGAAATTTCGCCTGTCATGGCCCGATCAGTTGTGGCTGCAGAGGATGCGAATTTCTGCCAGCATTGGGGGTTCGATCTAAAGGCGATCAAGGTTGCTATCGCGGCTGGCGGGCATACGGGTGCCTCAACAATCTCACAGCAAACGGTAAAAAACGTATTCCTTTGGCACGGTCGCAATTTTACCCGCAAGGGTATGGAGGCGCTGATGACGCCGCTGGTCGAAGCTGTTTGGTCCAAGCGCCGTATAGTTGAAGTTTATCTGAATGTTGCTGAATTTGACGAAGGTGTTTTTGGTGTTGGAGCGGCCGCGCGCCATTATTTTGGCGTTGGACCTGAAGCATTAAGCGTGACGCAAGCAGCACGTTTGGCGGCGATCTTGCCGTCTCCAAAGACCCGATCGGCATCGAGGCCGACTAATTCGGTGAGAAAGCGCACCCGTCAAATCATTGATGGAGCGGCCACAATTCGTGTGGATGGTCGATCTGCGTGTTTCGAGAGTTGAAAATCTCTAAGTAACAGGTCATTGAAGGTTACCACCTGTACTTACCTTGGATTTATGATGGCCCGTCTCTTTCACGTCCCGCTTTCCCCTTTCTGCCGTAAGGTTCGTTTGAGCCTTGCCGAGAAGAAGATCGAGGTCGAATTGGTTGAAGAGCGTTATTGGGAGGCTGACCCAGATTTCCTGCGCCGCAATCCAGCAGCTAAGGTGCCAGTACTGCGCTTAGATGGCATCATGATGTCTGAGAGCGCCCCAATTTGCGAATTTATCGAAGAGACACGGCCGGAGCCTTCATTGTTGCCGAGTGATCCTGTTGCGCGTCTGGAAGTGCGCCGTTTGGTAAGTTGGTTTGACGATAAGTTTCATCATGAGGTTACATCGAATTTGTTATACGAGCGTGTGAACAAAAAGATTACTGGACAGGGCTATCCAGACAGTAAGAACGTGAAAGCTGGTGCGAAGGCGATCAAATACCACCTCGATTATATGACATGGTTGTTGGACAATCGCCGTTGGTTGGCGGGTGATCATATGACGCTTGCAGACTTTGCAGCCGCTGCGCATTTTTCATCGTTGGATTATATTTCGGATGTGGATTGGAACCGTTCCGCAGCAGTTAAAGACTGGTATGCTAAGATCAAGTCGCGCCCAGCGTTTCGTTCAATTTTGGCAGATCAGGTTTCGGGCTTTCCACCGCCGCTTCACTACAATGACCTTGATTTTTGATGCTGTGCTGGGGGCTGTCTGCCCCCAGACCCCCGAGAGTTTATTTGGTATGATGAAGCTATGACTCTAAAGGCGCGTTTGATTGAGCGGGCCTTGGAAGACGGGTTTGTGATGGCACGGGTGTGTCGTCCTGATGCGGTGCCCGAGGTCCCTGAACGTTTGGCGGCTTTTGTTGAAGCTGGGTATCATGGTCAGATGGGGTGGATGGCAGATCGTATGCACTGGCGAGGCAATCCTGCGGCTTTGTGGCCAGAGGCAAAATCGGTTTTGATGTTGGCAGAGAGTTATGCGCCAGAACATGATCCACGCGAAGTATTATCGATGGCTGATCGCGGCGCGATATCGGTTTATGCGCAAAACAAAGATTACCATGATTTGGTGAAGAAGCGCCTGAAACGATTGGCTCGTTGGTTTATTGAGGAAGCTGGTGGTGAGCTGAAAGTGTTTGTGGATACGGCACCTGTTCCAGAGAAGGCTTTGGGAGCTGCCGCAGGTTTGGGATGGCAAGGTAAGCATACCAATTTGGTAAGTCGTGATTGGGGCAACTGGGCCTTTTTAGGGTCTATTTTTACCACAGTTGAGTTGGACCCTGATACGCCAGAAGTTGATCGCTGTGGATCGTGTGCATCCTGTTTGGATGCATGTCCGACCAATGCGTTTCCTGCCCCCTATCGGTTGGATGCGCGGCGCTGTATTTCTTATCTTACCATTGAGCATAAAGGTCCGATTGAAGAGCCTTTGCGCGGCTTGATGGGCAATCACATTTATGGCTGCGATGATTGTTTGGCAGCGTGCCCGTGGAACAAATTTGCTGTGGCTGCGAGTGATATTAGATACGCTGCCAAGGATGATTTGGTCGCCCCCGCATTGGCGGATTTGGTGGGTTTGGATGATACAGCGTTTCGCGCGAAGTTTTCGGGGTCGCCGATTAAGCGCATAGGCCGTGATCGGTTTATTCGCAATGTCCTGTATGCGATTGGCAACAGTGGGGATATTATGTTGAAACCGGTAGCTAAGGCACTGGTGAATGATCCTGATCCAACCGTTGCTGACGCTGCCCGTTGGGCTGTGACGCAACTTGGCAACCCATGACGCAAACTTGCGATATTTAGGTTTTGAATAGTCAGGAGGCAGACGATGGCAATACTGTTGGGCGTCGATACGGGTGGCACATATACCGACGCGGTTTTAATCCGTGACGAAGAAGTCGTGATTGCCAGCGCCAAGGCACTGACCACGCGCCATGACCTGGCTATTGGTGTCGGTGGAGCGGTGCGCGCCGTACTGGAGCAATCTGGGATCGCTGCGTCAGATGTATCGATGGCGTCATTGTCGACCACGCTTGCAACCAACGCATTGGTTGAGGGGCAGGGTGGCCGTGTCGCGCTGATATATATTGGATTTCGTAAAAAGGATTTGGATGGGCACGGCCTCAGGGACGCGTTGAAAGGCGATCCATGCATTGTTCTGGCGGGTGGCCATAATCATGCGGGTGGTGAAGCCAACCCATTGGATGAAGACGCGTTGATTGCGTTTCTTGAAGAGAACAAGAACGAGGTCAGTGGCTTTGCCGTGGCCAGTCAATTCGCAACCCGCAATCCCGCACATGAATTACGTACGCTGACGATGGTGACGCAAATTACGGGAAAACCGGTATCTGCATCCCATCAGTTGTCCGCCAAGTTGAACGGCCCGAAACGCGCCTTGACGGCCGTTTTGAATGCGCGTTTGATCGGAATGATTGACCGTTTGATTGGGCGTGCAGAAGACGTGTTGAAGGACATTGGCATTACAGCGCCGATGATGGTTGTACGCGGAGATGGTGCGTTGATTTCAAGCGCGCAGGCCCGTGAGCGCCCGATTGAGACGATCCTAAGTGGTCCTGCCGCATCAATCGTTGGTGCACGTTGGATGACGGGTGCGGATCACGCGTTGGTATCAGACATTGGCGGTACGACAACGGACATTGCCGTGTTGCGTAACGGTCGCCCTGCGATTGATGTAGGGGGTGCCCGTGTTGGCCCGTACCGTACAATGGTTGAGGCGGTGGCTATGCGTACCCATGGTTTGGGTGGCGACAGCGAAGTACATTTCATCAGCGAGGGGTTGCAAGGCGGTGTGACCCTTGGGCCCCGTCGTTTGTTGCCAATTTCATTGTTGGCTATGGACGCGCCAGAGATCGTGCACAGCGCCTTGGACAATCAATTGCGCAGCACGACACCGGGCGAATATGACGGGCGATTTGTGCGCTGCGTTCAGGGGCAAAGCGTTGAGGGTTTAAGTGCGCGGGATGCTGATCTGTTGGAACGGGTTGGTGATACGGTACAGTCCCTTGGTGCCATTCTAAAAAACCGTATTGAACAGGGCGCGTTGAAGCGTCTGGTGGAACGTGGGCTTGTTCAGATTGCTGGCCTAACGCCATCTGATGCGAGCCATATGTTGTTTCGTGTCGATGTGTGGGATCGCGATGCGGCCCAAAAGGCGTTGTTGCTGTTTGGACGTAGGCGCACTGGGTCAGGCAATATGTTGTCCAATGAGCCTAACGTCGTCGCGCAGCTGATTGTGGATCGGTTGACCTATCAGACTGGTCTAGCTCTATTAGAGACTGCTTTTGCTGAAGAAAATCCAAGTTTTGGAATCGCTGAGGATGTCCTTGCGCGCCACGTTTTGACACAGCAGGGGCTGCAGAAACATCGCGGATTGATGCGGATTGATGTTGGTTTGAACCTGCCTGTTATCGGCCTTGGAGCATCGGCGGCCAGCTATTATCCAGCCGTGGGTGAGCTGGTGGGTAGCGAAATGATCCTGCCCGAACATGCGGGTGTGGCTAACGCTATTGGTGCAGTTGTGGGCCGCGTTACGATGCGGCGCAGCGGTTCAGTGACGTCTCCAAGCGAAGGCATATACCGTTTGCATTTGGATACCGGTCTAGAGGATTTTGGTGACGCCGATAGCGCGTTGGCACGTATGGAAACGGTGTTGGGCGAGCTGGCAATGGTGGATGCAAAAGCGGCTGGTGCCGATGACATCCAGTTGCGAGTTGAGCGCGATATTCGCAAGGCAGTGGCTGAGGCGCGTGAGGTATTTGTGGAGGCAACCATCACGGTAGAAGCGGCGGGCCGTCCACGGGTTGCGGACGGCTGATTGGTTTAGTGGGCTTCTGCCCAGTTGGCCCCTTGGCCCGCTTCGACTGTGAGTTTCACATCTAGCTTCACTACTGGGTCAGCCGCGTTTTCCATGATGTCTTTGGCCACTTTGATCAATTCATCAATGGCGTGGTCTTCGACTTCAAACAAGAGTTCATCGTGCACCTGCAATAGCATTTTGGCTGGTAGATGTGCGATTGCATCTGGCATCTGAACCATCGCGCGACGGATCACATCGGCGGCTGTTCCTTGGATTGGTGCGTTGATTGCAGCGCGCGCAGCAAAGCCAGCGTGCGGGCCCTTGGCAGTTATGTTGGGCGTGTGGATTTTACGACCAAACAGGGTTTGCACATATCCGTGTTCTTTCGCGAATGCCTTGGTGTCATCCATGTAGGTGCGGATGCCAGGGAAGCGTTCAAAATAGCGGGTGATGAACCCTTGAGCTTCGGCACGTGGGATACGTAGGTTACGTGCAAGACCAAAGGCGGAAATTCCGTAGATGACGCCAAAGTTGATTCCTTTGGCTTGGCGGCGAATTTCGGGGGTCATTTCGTCTAGTGGGACATCGAACATTTCTGACGCGGTCATGGCGTGGATGTCATGTCCATCGGTAAAGGCCTGCTTAAGGGCAGGGATGTTAGCGATATGGGCAAGGATGCGTAATTCGATCTGGGAATAATCGAGGGCGACAAGTGTTTTGCCCGTTTCAGCGATAAACGCCTCGCGAATGCGGCGTCCTTCTTCAGATCGAATAGGAATGTTTTGTAGGTTTGGATCGGAGGAGGCCAGACGACCCGTTGATGCGCCTGCGATTAGATATGACGTATGTACGCGGCCAGTGTCGGCGTTGATGTGATCCTGCAATGCATCGGTGTATGTTGATTTCAGTTTGGACAGTTGGCGCCAATCCAAAATCATCCGCGGCAATTCATGTTCAGTTGCGAGGTCTTCAAGGACATCTGCGCCGGTTGCATAGGCGCCAGTCTTGCCCTTTTTGCCACCCTCTAGGCCCATTTCATTAAAAAGGATTTCGCCAAGCTGCTTGGGAGAGCCGACATTGAATTTGCGCCCTACAAGTTCGTAAATACCGTCCTCAAGCTCTGCCATTTTTTGAGCGAAAGCGTTGGACATGCGGGATAGCGTGTCACGATCAACTTTGATGCCGGAGCGTTCCATCGCTGCAAGCACTGGTACCAACGGGCGTTCAAGGGTTTCATAGACTTGGGTGACTTGGGTTTGGTGCAATGCCGGTTTGAACAGCTTCCATAAACGCAGGGTTACATCGGCGTCTTCAGCCGCATAAGGCACTGCATCTTCGAGTGGCACAGCGTCAAAGGTCTTTGCACTTTTACCTGTCCCTAATAAGGGTTTTATCGGCAATGGAGTGTGGTTCAAATATCGCTCAGACAGAGCATCCATACCGTGATTGTGCAAGCCGCCGTGCATCGCGTAGGACATCAACATGGTATCATCAATTGGGGTCACTGTGATGCCAAGCTGGGCAAATATCTTCATGTCGTACTTCATGTTTTGACCGATTTTGATGATCGATGGATCGATCAACATTGGGGTCAACATGCGCAATGCGTCTTCAAACGGCATTTGGCCTGGAGCCAACGCATCGTCAGAGAACAAATCGTCGCCACCAGAAACTTTATGGGCCAGCGGAATGTAACATGCTTGGCCTGCCTCAACGCAAAGAGAGATGCCAACAAGGTCGACAATCATCTCATCCAGACCCGTGGTTTCGGTGTCCACAGCAACATGGCCACGCGCGTAAATTCGATCGATCCATGTTTGTAGTTGCGTAGCATTTTCGACTTGTTCGTATTTCGCGTGATCGAAAGTAACAGTCTCTAATACGGGGGCATCAGAGACTGTTGGGGCAGCGTCCTTGATTTCAGGTGCCTGGGTTCCAAACTGTGCAGCAGCGCGTTTCGTAAGGGTGCGGAACTCCATCTCGGCTAAGAACGGCAACAAGACCTCAGGGTTTGGGTCGCGGACCTCAAGGTCCTCAATTGTGAATTCCAGGTCCATTGCGTCATCGAGTTTTACCAGATTTCGAGAGAGGCGAATTTGATCAACGTTGTCGATCAAGGTCTGGCGGCGCTTGGGCTGTTTGATTTCGCCAGCGCGTTCGAGCAATGCGTCCAGATCGCCGTATTCGTTGATCAACAGGGCGGCGGTTTTAATGCCGATACCGGGTGCACCGGGCACGTTGTCCACGCTGTCGCCAGCAAGAGCCTGCACATCGACCACGCGTTCGGGATAGACGCCAAATTTCTCGTGCACACCATCGCGATCAATGCGCTTGTTCTTCATCGCGTCAAACATTTCGACGCCGTCACCAACCAATTGCATCATGTCTTTGTCAGAGCTGATGATGGTGCAACAGCCGCCAGCTTCACGGGCCTGAACGGAAAGGGTGGCGATGATGTCATCTGCCTCGAAGCCTTCGATCTCTTTGCAGGCGATGTTGAACGCCTCGGTCGCCGTGCGGGTCAGGGGCATCTGCGGGCGCAGGTCTTCTGGCATCGCCTCGCGGTTGGCTTTGTATTGGTCGTACATATCGTTACGGAAGGTATGGCTGCCCTTGTCGAAAATAACGGCGACGTGTGTTGGGGCATCTGTACCAGTGTTGCCCTCAATATAGCGGTGCAACATGTTGCAAAAACCTGCAACGGCACCGATTGGCATCCCATCGGATTTGCGAGTTAAAGGGGGGAGGGCGTGATAGGCGCGAAAAATGAAAGCTGAACCGTCAATCAAATGAAGATGGCAGCCCTTGCCGAATTTTGTGTCGCTCATGGATCGTCCCACCCGATTGAATTATTTGTACATATATCTCGTATTCAGCTCTTCACCGCAATCATCGCTTTACGCTAATCTAAATTCTCCCTTGGATTGATTTTAGGTTGTCTAGCTGAGGTTTTTCCGTGGTACGTAATTTTCTGGTTTGTCTTACTATCTCTCTGGGGCTTCAGCATGACTTTGGAGATGTCGAGCATAAACCGTTGGAAGAGGATAGACTTGTATGCTCTTTTGATGAAAATTTCTGTGTCCCATTTTTTGGCTGCTTGGAGAAAATAGGCGAGTTTTACAGTGGGCATAGTTTAGGTCGCTGCACTTGGCCAATATTCGCAAGATCAAGTTCTGGTATAACATGCGAGGGTTGGTGCTGGCGCAATGTACTTGGTTTGGGCTGCGCCAAGTTTAGTTGTGAGGATGGAACGACTGGAACGGCCACTTATTCATATTTCGACTCTAAACCGGGAACAGCGACAGGATCGGGTCGGACAGCCAAACGGGAACTTTTGCGGTTTTGGGCTGGCCACAACGTCAAAAAATATCTTTCCGTTCAGGAAGAAGAAGCGAAAAAGATAGCGTCTTGTGTGGCTGACGGTCTGAACGCGAGTGGTTTATTAGTCTGAAACGATCAGACTTTGCCTTCAAATTCTGTTTGGATGTATTTGCAGTCGCAATATGGGCATTCTACCCAGCCAAGATCCGTAGGAATTTGCAGCCAAACACGTGGATGGCCCAATGCGCCTTCGCCGCCATCGCAGGCAATACGGAATTTTTCGACGATTTGAATTTCGGGTGCTTGCATTGATACAGGTCCTTGGGCTGGCAAATCTGGTGCATTGGTTATGGAGCAATAGGTGCCTTTTTTGCAAGTGGATTACGTGTTCAACTGCAGGGCCAGGTCTTGAAGGTGAATTACCGTCTTTTGCGCGAGGTTTAAGCAACATTAAGCCAGTGAATTCTAACGGCTTCACCCTGAGGTCGAGACAGAGTAAAAGACCGCAAAACACCTAAGAGGCTAATTCGCTATGCAACCTGTCAAACCTGTCGTTCTTTGTATTCTTGATGGATGGGGTTTGCGCGCCGATACGGTTGGCAACGCACCTGCTTTGGCGAACACGCCGACAATGGATCGTATTATGGCGACCTGTCCGAATGATACGTTGATCACTTATGGCCCGGATGTTGGGTTGCCAAAAGGGCAGATGGGCAATTCTGAAGTCGGACATACGAATATTGGTGCGGGCCGTGTTGTTGCAATGGATCTGGGCCAGATTGATTTGGCGATCGAAGACGGTAGCTTTTTCACCAATGTGATACTGGGTAAGTTTATTGCGGATATCAAGGCGACGGGTGGTACGGCGCACCTAATGGGTTTGCTATCTGATGGCGGTGTTCATGGTCATGTTGTGCATATGATTGCTGCGGCCAAAGCTTGTCGTGATGCGGGTTTGCCTGTTTTGATCCACACCCTTGGCGATGGGCGCGATGTGGCACCGCAATCTGTTGATGGCTATTTGGATACGCTATTGGCTGCGTTACCAGAGGGCGTTGATATCGCGACGCTGACGGGCCGCTATTTTGCTATGGATCGCGACAATCGTTGGGAGCGTGTGCAGACAGGTTTTGATGCTATCGTTCATGGTAAAGGCCTAAAAGCAGCGGATGCGAAGGCCGCGATTTCTGAGAGCTATGCACGTGGCGAAACGGATGAATTTATTCCTGCCACTGTTCTAGGTAATTATGCGGGTGCCAAAGATGGCGACGGGTTGTTCTGTTTAAACTTCCGCGCAGACCGTGCCCGTGAAATTATGGCTGCGATTGGTCAATCTGACTTTGATGCCTTTGACACTGGGTCCCGTCCAAAGTGGGCTGGCCTGTTGGGTATGGCACCTTATTCAGAAGCGCATAATACCTATTTAGACACTGTTTATCCCAAAGCAGATATCGTGAACACATTAGGTGCATGGGTTGCGTCCAAAGGTAAAACACAGTTTCGTTTGGCGGAAACAGAGAAGTATCCACATGTCACGTTTTTCCTAAATGGTGGTGTTGAGACACCTGCAGAGAACGAAGATCGTTTCATGCCAATGTCGCCGAAGGTGGCGACATATGACCTGCAGCCCGAGATGTCCTGCCCCGAGGTGACAGAGCAATTCGTTGCAGCGATTCATAAGGGTTATGATTTGATCGTAACCAACTATGCGAACCCTGATATGGTTGGGCATACTGGAGATATCGATGCAGGGATTGCAGCGTGTGAAGCGGTGGATGCTGGTTTGGCCAAGGTCATTGAAGCGCTTGAGCAAGTAGGCGGTACGATGATTTTAACGGCGGATCACGGTAATTGTGAAACGATGATTGATCCAGGAACAGGCGGCCCCCACACTGCGCATACCGTTAACCCTGTGCCTGTCGCGCTGGTTGGTGGGCCTGAGGGTGCAAATCTTAGTGGAGGTCGCCTTGCGGATTTGGCACCCACGCTTCTGTATCTGATGGGTATCGAAACGCCGTCTGAGATGACTGGTAAAAATCTAATCGGATGAAAATTTCAACGATCATTCTTGCGCTCTTAATCCCGCATGTTGGCTTTGCCCAAGACGCTGGTGCTGATGCACGTGCGGCGTTGCATGAGTTGGTCGAGGCGTCGATCAAACTGGATAAAGCAGACAGTGCCAGAGACCGCGTTAAGGCACTGACTGGAACGATCCTTGCATATGAGTCTGGCCTGACCGCTACACGTGATGGGCTTCGTCGCGCAGTGGTGCGTGAAGAACAACTAAGCCGCAAACTCGAGGCGCGCGATAGTGAAACTGCTGCATTCATTGGCGTTTTGCAATCACTGGGCGTTGGGCCGTCACCTACGATCTTTTTACATCCACAGGGGCCAACAGGTACGGCACGTGCTGGGATGTTGTTGTCTGAAATGATCCCGATATTAAATGCGTGGACAGCACAATTGCGTCAGGAAGTTGAAGAATTGCAAACCCTGCGCCTTCTTCAGCAACAGGCCGCAGATCAGCTTCAGCTGGGGCTTTCGGAGATTCAAAGGGCTCGTGTTTCGCTGAGTACTGCAATTGCTGAACGCACTGAGCTTCCGCGCCGCTTTACCGAAGACCCTGTGCGCACTGCTATCTTGATATCGTCCTCGGAGACCTTGGATGGTTTCGCCAGTGGGCTGTCACAGGTCACTGAGAACGAGACTGCGGGTGATTTGCCATCGCTTGATGATCGCATCGGTGGTTTGCAACTACCTGTGAAAGGGTTGATATTGCGCGGAATGAATGAAGCGGATGCGGCGGGCATTAAACGTCCGGGTATTATTTTGGCCACGCGCCCGGGAGCTCTGGTTAATGCACCAACCGTCGCAACGATCCGGTATGTCGGACCGTTGCTGGATTACGGAAACGTCATGATCCTAGAGCCACAAACAGACACCTTATTTGTCTTTGCTGGTTTGGATATTACCTTCGGTAAAATGGGGCAAGTCATCAGCGAAGGTACGCCTTTGGGGCTGATGGGGGGGCTGATTACGAGTGGGGGCAATGAAAATTCCAACACGGCACTCTCAACTGTTGGTGATGGGGCTGGCAATGGACGTTCAGAAACGCTCTATATAGAAGTAAGACAACAAAATGTTCCACAGGACCCCGTATCGTGGTTCCGCACGGATAAGGATGGATGAGACGTGAAAAAGTTCGTTATGGCCGCATTGGGCGGCACAGTGGCAGGGATAGTCGCGACAACGCAGATTGTTGGACCACTTCTTGCCCAAGAAACCGAAAAACAAGGCAACGTGTACGAGCAGCTTGATCTGTTTGGGGACATCTTTGAACGGATTCGCTCCCAATATGTTGAAGAGGTGGATACAAGTGATCTGATCGAGGCAGCCATTGATGGAATGCTCACCTCGCTTGATCCACACTCTAGCTATCTTTCTCCTGATGATGCCTCTGCAATGCGTGTGCAAACGCGTGGTGAATTTGGTGGTTTAGGTATCGAAGTGACGCAGGAAGAGGGCTTTGTAAAAGTTGTCTCCCCGATGGATGGCACGCCTGCAGATGAAGCAGGGATTTTGGCGGGTGATTTTATCACACACGTTGATGGCGAGTCCGTGTTGGGACTAACCCTTGATGATGCCGTTGGAAAGATGCGTGGTCCGGTTGGCGCTGAGATTATAATCACGGTTGTGCGTGAGGGCGAAGGTGAACCGTTTGATGTATCCATCATCCGTGACACGATTGAGTTGCAGGCGGTGCGGGCCAAAACCGAAGGCGACACAGTTGTTTTGCGGGTCACAACCTTTAACGATAAAACCACTCCGAACCTGACTGAAAAGTTGGCGGAAGAAGTTGCTGCTCTTGGCGGTATGGATAACGTGAACGGTTTTGTAATCGACCTACGTAATAATCCAGGCGGTTTGTTGACCCAGGCGATCCGCGTATCTGATGCTTTCTTGGAAGAGGGTGAAATCGTGTCAACTCGTGGCCGCGACCCAGAAGAGGGCGATCGTTTCAATGCGGTGCCAGGTGATCTGGCTGAGGGCAAACCGATTGTGGTTCTAATCAATGGCGGTTCTGCGTCAGCATCCGAAATTGTCGCAGGTGCGTTGCAAGACCACCGTCGTGCGATTGTCATTGGGACAAAGAGCTTTGGTAAGGGGTCTGTACAGACCATCATGCCATTGCGCGGCGAAGGTGCGATGCGTTTGACGACTGCGCGCTACTACACGCCGTCAGGTCGTTCGATCCAAGCGCTGGGCGTTTCCCCTGACATCATTGTGGAACAGCCACGTCGTAAGTCAGATAGTGATGAGGTCGAAGAGACAAGCCGCGGTGGTCGCACTGAGGCTGATTTGCGCGGCAGCTTGAATAACGACAGTTTATCAGAAGATGAAATTCGCCAGATTGAAGCTGATCGTGAAAAAGCTGAAGCATCAGCTGAATTGCGTGAAGACGATTATCAGTTGGCTTATGCCATCGATATCTTGAAGGGTCTGAGTGCTTTGGCACCAAAAGACTGATCCATACACTGAACAAAATTGAACCACCGGCATAGAAATATGTGGGTGGTTTTTTGGAATTTGAAATGCTGCATCAACGGATGGCTGGGCGCCGCAGCGTTGACCATCCTAGCTGTCATCTAAAGAGTTGTGAGTGTTAAGACGTTTCCACACAGTGACGGCGGAATGCACGTTTTAACATATCGATTTCAGCACGCGGCAACTCGATCTCAACACGCATATCATCACCCAATGCTTCGCCATCGGCAATGGCTTCTTCTGGAATTGGAACCTGCAAGAGCCACAGGTCCTCTTCTTTGTTCAAGTGAGTGACGCTAAGCTGTGGCTGCCCTGGGTGAGCGTTTGTAATGATACCCTCCCATACGCCGCGACGCATCTTTGTAGGCGTTAGGGTTAAAGTACTCATATTTTTTCCTACATCGCTGCGCATGGACGGCGCGTGAACGTTAGTTCGCGCAAAGTGACTTCGTTCATTTCTGGACCTTCAAAGATCAAATCGATCCAAGCTTTTTCAACCCGCTTTTCGTTTAGGTTAGGATAGGTCGAGTGGTGGAGTTTCAGTTGTCGCGCGTACAACTTCTGGTCATCGTTTCGATCATGGTTGCGTTGCTTGCGCTGAGTATGTCGCTCATGCTAAAAGCGTTGGCTCTGCTCTTTGAGACGCTAACTGTTAGCAAACCGATCGGTTTATTTAGTGCACTATTTTCGGCTTCCAACAAATCACATCGAGCTATGGCAGCGAATTTTTGCGTCAGGCTGGATGGTTCGACGCAATATCCTGATGGTGGCACAAGGGTGCCGGCACCTGAAGCCATCTGTGCGTTGAGCAATGGAACTATAGGTGTCGTTTCTGGCAGCACGTTTTCGCCTTTGCAAAAAGGTTGAACGACTGCCCTTTCGCGCGGGCTGACAACGCTACACACGTTGTCAGCCCAAAAAAGGTCTTTTTACAGATCCCAGTATTGATGACGCTCATCCTTAGCACCAGGGTGAGTGACTGCGCCTTTATATGCTCCACCCACCAACTGCGCGTATTTCCAAAGAGCACCTGCGCCGTAGATGGTGTCGCGTGGACCTGTCCAGTTTGCTTTCCGTTCGGCAAGCTCGTCGTCGGTCAACGCTACATCGAGTGTACCTTCAATCGCGTTCAGTGTGATGACATCACCGTCTTTAAGCAATGCAATCGGACCACCGTGCGCAGCTTCTGGGCCAACGTGGCCAACGCAGAAACCGCGTGTCGCGCCACTGAAACGACCATCAGTGATAAGCGCGACTTTCTTGCCCATGCCTTGACCGGACAGTGCTGCAGTTGTTGCCAACATTTCGCGCATGCCAGGGCCACCAGCTGGACCTTCATTACGAATAACGAAGACATCACCCTCTTCATATGTGCGATTTTGGACTGCTGCAAACGCGTCTTGCTCACATTCGAATACGCGTGCTGGGCCAGTGAACAACTGATGCTGCGCTTCCATACCCGCTACTTTAACAATCGCGCCTTCAGGGGCTAGGTTGCCTTTAAGGCCGACGACGCCGCCAGTTTTGGTTAGTGGTGTTTCGACTGAGTAGATGACTTTGCCATCGGCTTGGCGCGTGATTTTGTCCAGCTCTTCACCCATGGAATTGCCAGTGACTGTCATGCAATCTTGGTGAATCAGGCCTGCTTTGCGCAGCTCATTCATTACAACGGGCACGCCGCCAGCTTCGTACATGTCTTTTGCAACGTACTGTCCGCCAGGCTTCAGATCGACGAAGTACGGTGTGTCACGGAAGATTTCGCAAACATCATCAAGAAAGAAGTCGATACCAGCTTCGTGCGCCATTGCTGGCAAGTGCAAGCCAGCGTTGGTTGATCCACCAGTACAGGCAACAATACGCGCCGCGTTTTCGAGTGCTTTGCGTGTGACGATGTCACGTGCGCGGATGTTCTTTTCAATCAAGTTCATGACCGCAGCGCCAGATGCTTGGGCATATTCATCGCGAGAAGTGTAGGGTGCAGGCGCGCCAGACGAGTTTGGCAATGCAAGGCCGATAGCTTCTGATACACAAGCCATCGTATTGGCTGTGAACTGACCGCCACATGCGCCAGCAGATGGGCATGCTACGCGCTCAAGTATTTCAAGTGCGGCTTCGGTCATTGTGCCATTTTGAAAGTTACCAACCGCTTCGAACATGTCTTGAACAGTCAGGTCACGGTCTGCGAATTCTGCAGGTACGTCAGCCCCTTTAGGCGCTTTACCTGGAAGGATGGAGCCACCATACAGGAAAACGGATGGAACGTTCAAACGCAGCATCGCCATCATCATGCCCGGTAGGGACTTATCACAACCGGCAAGGCCAACCAAAGCATCATAGCAATGGCCGCGCATTGTAAGTTCAACGGTATCAGCAATCGCTTCGCGCGATGCTAAAGAAGAGCGCATGCCCTCGTGGCCCATCGCGATGCCGTCTGTCACGGTGATTGTGGTAAACTCGCGTGGCGTGCCTTGGGCTCCAGAAACGCCAACTTTAACAGACTGCGCCTGGCGGTTTAGGGAGATGTTGCAAGGTGCCGCTTCGTTCCAGCAGGTCGCTACGCCGACCAGAGGCTGGTGAATTTCTTCTTCGGTCATATTCATCGCGTAATAGTAAGAACGGTGCGGTGCGCGCGCTGGTCCTTCTGTAACGTGACGGCTTGGCAGTTTGGATTTGTCGAATTTACCTGCAGACATAGGTTCTCTCCCCTAAAAAGATGTTTGCACCGGCATACCCAAGGGGCAGCTTCGCTGCAAGCGTCAGATCAACTGTTGACCCTCCTTGTGCGGCTCGACTAAATTTTAAGGCTAACGCTAAGGATGATTGGCCATGTGGACGTTCGATTACACTGCACACAGGGCTTTTGTTGCGCCAGCGGCGGAAAGATCCCAAATTTGGCGACTTTTTGTAGGTATAACTTTAATCATCGGTGTCTTTATCGGCGCGGGCTCGTTGATCTATTCGTTCATTTTTGGAGGGTTGTCCCTTCTAAATATGGACATAGATGTCGCCAATATTCTTTCCCTTTTGTTCAACTTTGGAGCCGTTACTGGTGGTGTCTTTACCGCCGTATTTTTTGTGCACCGTTGCCGTCCTGATATTGTGTTTGGGCCTCTTCGAAATGCTATAAGCCATTTTATTTTGGTTTCTCTTGGTATTTGTATTCTTTTGGTTGCGCTTGGTGTTTTACCACCTTGGGGCTTTGGTGAACCTTTGATTTCAAATCGGTTATTTCTGCCGTGGTTGCTGGTTTTGCCTGTCGCATTGTTCAGTATCCTTATCCAGTCCAGTGCTGAAGAAATTCTTTTTCGCGGTTATTTGCAGCAACAATTGGGTGCGCGATTTACGTCGCCTTGGATTTGGATGGCGCTGCCATCTGTTCTGTTTGGTTTGGCGCACTTTGACCCTCAAAGCGCAGGCGAGAACGCATGGATCGTTGTTGCATGGGCAACGTTCTTTGGGGTTGCGATGGCTGATCTCACCGCGCGCGCAGGAAATTTGGGTCCGGCGATTGCTGTGCATTTTGTAAACAACATCACAGCTCTATTAATTATCGCAGTCCCGGGTGAATTTGGTGCTGCGGCACTTTATGTGCTGCCTTTTGATATGACGGATGTCGAAATGATGCGCGCTTGGCTGCCTGTGGATTTTGCCACAACTTTCGCAATGTGGCTGGTTGCGCGACTTATAATAAGGCGTTGATTGCATTTATCGCGCTGTCAGATTATCTGGAGGACAACAGACTCCAAAGGGACCAAAGGTATGAACTGGATTTCCAACTACGTCCGGCCGCGGATTAACTCGATTTTCTCACGTCGCGAAACGCCTGATAACCTTTGGATGAAGTGCAAAGAGTGTGGCACGATGCTGTTTCACCGTGAAGTTTCAGACAACCTGAATGTCTGCACCAGCTGTGGGCATCACATGGCGATAACGCCGAGAGATAGATTTATTTCTTTGTTTGATGGCGGCATTTTTACTGAAATAGATGTGCCAACTCCGATTGATGATCCACTGACTTTCCGCGACCAGAAAAAGTATCCTGACCGCATGAAAGCAGCCCAAAAGGGTACTGGTGAAAAAGATGCGATGCTTGTCGCTACTGGTGAAATCGGGCGTACGCCTATTGTTGCTGCCGGGCAGGACTTCTCCTTTATGGGTGGTTCTATGGGCATGTACGTTGGCAACGCTATTATCGCGGCTGCTGAAGCTGCAGTTAAAGCTAAATGCCCGTTGATTTTGTTTTCAGCGGCAGGCGGTGCGCGGATGCAGGAAGGTATTTTGTCCCTAATGCAAATGCCACGTTCTACTGTAGCAATCCAGATGCTCAAGGAAGCAGGGCTTCCTTATATTGTCGTCCTTACGCACCCAACAACAGGCGGCGTTACTGCTAGTTACGCAATGTTGGGTGATGTGCATATTGCTGAGCCAAATGCGTTGATCTGCTTTGCTGGTCCACGTGTGATCGAGCAAACAATCCGTGAAAAATTGCCAGAGGGGTTCCAACGTGCGGAATATCTATTGGATCACGGTATGTTGGATCGCGTGACATCCCGAACTGAGATGCGTGGTGAGTTGATCACGATTGTTCGGATGCTGATGGGTATGAGCCCAGAGATCAAAGGTGATTTACCTGCACCAGAACCAGAAACAGCTGACGCCAAAAAATGAGCGGGAAAACATCTGACGCAATTCTTGCGCGTATGATGGCTTTGCACCCAAAGATAATTGATCTGACTTTGGATCGTGTTTGGCGTTTGCTTGAGGCTTTGGGTAATCCCCAAGATGATTTGCCACCTGTGATTCATATCGCCGGAACCAATGGCAAAGGATCGACCCAAGCGATGATCCGTGCCGGACTGGAGGGTGCGGGACAACGCGTTCACGCCTATACGTCCCCGCACCTTGCGCGGTTTCACGAACGTATCCGTGTTGCAGGTTCATTGATCACTGAAGATGAGCTGACGGATATTCTGGACGAGTGTTACGCGGCTAATAACGGCGAAACGATCACGTATTTTGAGATTACTACCTGCGCAGCAATCCTTGCGTTCGCACGCACGCCTGCGGACTACACCTTGCTTGAGGTTGGCTTGGGGGGGCGCGTTGATGCGACCAATGTTTTTGCCAAACCTGGCCTTACAATCATCACCCCCGTGTCGTTCGATCATCCGCAGTTTTTGGGTAATACGGTTGCTGAGATCGCGGGTGAAAAGGCCGGTATTTTGAAGCATGGCGTGCCTGCGATCATAACCCGCCAACCTGACGATGCGATGGAAATTATCGAGGCCCGCGCCGAACGCTTGGGTGCGCCAATGCTTGTTCAAGGCCAACATTGGGATGCATGGGAAGAACGCGGTCGTTTGATTTATCAGGATGAAACGGGTCTATTGGATTTGCCGCCCCCTGCATTGATGGGCGCACATCAATTTCAGAATGCTGGGACAGCAATCACTGCGTTGCGCCACTTTGGTTTTGGGGCAGATGCATGCGAAGCGGTTCCTATAAATGTGACGTGGGCTGCACGCATGCAAAAGTTGTCCCATGGCCTATTGATTGATGCGGCACCTGATGCGGAATTCTGGCTGGACGGTGGTCACAACGCTGCATGTGCTGGAACTTTGGCAGAAACGTTGACGCGATTGCCAAAACGCCCAACCCACCTGATTTGTGGGATGCTAAACACTAAAGATATTGGCGGTTATTTGGAACCATTAGTCCCTCATACAGCCAGTCTGACTGCTGTTTCGATTCCTGACGAAGTAAATACTTTGCCTGCTCCTGTGACTGCACAAGCAGCGACAGATGTTGGCATGGACGCGGACGAGGCAGACAGCGTTATGGCCGCGGTTCAGGCGATTTTAAAAAAACAATCTGACGCGCGTATCTTGATTTGTGGGTCGTTGTACCTTGCTGGCGCGATATTGCGCGAGAACGGCTAGTCTTTCCCACCCACCAGACAGATTCATCAGTAGGTAGATTAATCTACATATACGGTTCTTGTGGGAAGCGATGTGAAACGGGGCACAGACAATGCGTCCTTGTTTGACGAGTCTGTTGGCCCTGAACAACAAGGTTATTCTTCAAATATGAAGCTGATGATGATCGTCGCTGCGTTCCTAATCGTTACAATTGGCCTAATTCTTGTCCAACCGAATGTAGCGCCCAACCAATTGGCTGAAAACGAGCCGACTGAATTGACGAAAACGGCAGATTTGGCCAGCGTACCGTCAGCCGATTATTCTAATTCTGAGGCGGTGGTTATGCGTTCTGAGACGTCTTTGTTGTCTGTTGGTGGGATTCAACGCGTCGAAAATGTGAGTAAGCTTTTGCGCCAACCCATTCGTTTGAACGGCGCTACTCGCGATATTCGGGCGTTGTCGCGCGAAGTTTTGGCCAAATTTGGCTATAACGCTTCTGTTGGTGATCGCTTGCATGGCCTTTTGGTACAGGCGTTGGCTGAAGGCCAGTCCGATGCGTATATCGATGCATTTCTGAATACCGCAGTGACGCGTGGTGACTTTAGAGCGCCGGTCGCATTGACGATGTCATCAGGTCGTTTCAATACTGATGTGCTGCTTCAAGAGCTGGTTTTTCAGTTCAACAAATAACCTAGCTGTCAGGCTGTTTGCCCCATCCGTCGCTTTGCATTTCGCGCAGCCGCGATGCCGTTCGTTCAAATTCAAACGTGCCCTCACCTTCTAGATACAACATTTCAGGTGATGCAGCGGCTGAGCAGATCAGACGGACGCGTGCCTCATAAAGGGCATCGATGAGCGTGACAAAGCGTTTGGCTTCGTTAAAGTTATCTCGCGACAGACATGGGATATCATCGATCAAAAGAACTTTGACGGCTTCTGCAACGGCCAAGTAGTCCGCCGGTCCCAACGGTTTGCCACACAGTTCAAAAAATCCTGTACGGGCGATTCCATTGCGAAACTGGGGTAGGATGACATCACGACCTTTGACTTGCAGTGTTAGTGGTTCTGACGGGCCACCAGTCAGATCCTTCCACACACTGTCCATGGCAGCGTGAGCTTTCGCATTGGACGGAGTAAAATAGACTTGGGACCCTGAAAGACGATCTTGTCGGTAATCTGTCGGGCTGACCAATTCCCAAAGGTTCATCTTGTCTTTGATCAGATCGATGAAGGGTAGGAAAGCTTCGCGATTTAATCCGTGTTTGTATAGATCCTCGGGCAGGCGGTTAGAGGTGGTGATGATAACAACCCCAGCATCAAACAATGCCTCAAACAGGCGGCCAACGATCATAGCATCCGTGATGTCTGTGATCTGCATTTCATCGAATGCTAGGACCTTTACCTGCGATATGACTTTGGCCGCGACAGGTGTAATTGGATCGTCGACACGAGTGGCGCGGGCGGTATGCATTGCGGCCTGAATTTCCTGCATGAAGGCATGAAAGTGGACACGTCGCACCGGCACATCACCAAGGTTCTGCGCAAATAAATCCATCAGCATTGATTTGCCGCGCCCAACCCCGCCCCATAGGTATAGACCCATCGGTGGTTTGGGAGCTTTGCGAAACCAACCTGCTTTGGCAGGCTGAGATACTTCAGCACGGATACGTTCTAATTCTGGTAAAACGGCTTCTTGTGCTGGATCGGGACTTAGGGTCCCCTCAGCAATCAAATCCGCATAAATCTGGGTTAAAGTGGTCATGTGGTCGGCATACCTTGCGTACGGATTTAATGAAAGATCACTGTTGGTGATGGGCTCATAATAAATGCTGAATTGACCCGTGGGGCATTAGGCGTAACGTAGCAATAAAAAGCGAAAGTCGCAGATGCAAAAACATACATCCATAATGAACCCCGTCTTATTGGCGGGCTGTTTGATCATCATGGTCAGTTTCGCAGTACGTGCTTCCTTTGGCGTTTTCCAAATTCCAATCGCTGAAGAATTTAATTGGCTGCGCAGCGAGTTTTCCTTGGCGATTGCGATTCAGAATTTGGCGTGGGGTATTGGACAACCGATATTTGGAGCGATTGCGGAAAAGGTTGGTGATCGCAAAGCCATCATTATCGGTGCGCTTTTATACGCACTGGGCATGGTAATGTCCGCCAATGGTGTGACGCCGGGTGAGCATCAGGCCTATGCGTGGCTTGTTGGGTTTGGGATCGCAGGTACGGGTTTTGGTGTGATCTTGGCGATTGTTGGCCGTGCGTCTTCGGATGAAAACCGATCGATGTCTTTGGCCATTGCTACTGCAGCTGGCAGCGTTGGACAGGTGTTTGGTGCGCCTTTGGCTGAGTATTTGATGACAATGATGACATGGCAATCGGTTTTCCTGGTTTTCGCTGCCGCCATCGTTTCCTTGATATTGGTACTACCACTGATGCGTGCGCCGGTGATGGTAAGTAAAGCGGAATTAGAAGAAAGCCTTGGCAAGATTTTGATCAAAGCGTTCAAGGACCCATCATACACGTTTATCTTTATAGGGTTCTTTTCTTGTGGCTATCAGTTGGGATTTATCACTGCGCATTTCCCAGCATTTGTGACTGAAATATGTGGTCCGATCATAGCCGGTGGTGTGCTGCATAACATGGGTATTACAACGACATCTGCATTGGGTGCGACCGCCATTTCATTGATCGGTGCGGCTAACATTTTTGGTACCTTGGCTGCTGGGTGGGCTGGTAATCGATACTCCAAAAAGCATCTTTTGGCGGGTGTATATTTGGGTCGAACAATCATTGCAGGATTGTTTATCTTGCTTCCTATTACGCCGCTTTCAGTTGTTATTTTTTCAGTGGCGATGGGGTCACTCTGGTTGGCAACGGTGCCGTTAACGTCTGGTTTGATCGCACATATTTACGGTGTTCGTTATATGGGAACGCTGTATGGCATCGTGTTCTTTAGTCACCAATTGGGCAGTTTCCTTGGTGTTTGGTTGGGTGGTCGACTTTACGATATGTATGGCGATTATACGGCTGTTTGGTGGATTGGTGTGGGGGTAGGAGCCTTCAGTGCGATTGTGCACCTGCCTATTCGCGAACGCCCACTTGCAGTCGCCGCTTAGGTTTGCGCTGCCATTGCGTTGCTAATAATTTCTGACACTTGCGTTGCGTGGGTATAGGGTACGCCATGGCCAGCATCGTCTATGATCACTTGCACTGTCGTTGGTGGCCAGCTTGTTAGAGTGCGAGCGGCTGTAAGTGGAATTACTGCATCGTCGCGCCCTCAAATGGCTAGCACCGGAAGACCCGCATGGTGAATCGCGTTGTGTTCCTCTTGCTGGGATTTTCCGAGCAATCCACGCAGGCTAGACAACACTGCAGGTACAAAACCGCGATGGCGCAACTCACGTTCTTGTTGATCAGAGATTCTGGGAACATGTGCAGGCAGTTTACGTTCTGCCTGAATGCCTTTGCGCAATTCGTTTGGGTAGAACGCCAGCATCAGCCAATCACCAATAATTGGTGTGCCCACGATGAACTTCACAAGTTTTCCAGATACAATTTCCATTCCAGCGGGTGCCAATAGGACCAATTGGCCGATACGTTCAGGCTGTGTTGCTGCAAAAGCCGAAGCAATGGTACCCCCCATTGAATAACTAACAATCGAAATTGTGTCTGTGATGTCTTGGTGCCGTAGAAGGTCATTTAACTGTTGCGTAAAGAAGGCCTCGTTCTGTTTGCCTCGTGGCCTTTCCGAGTACCCGCAACCGTATAAATCATATGTCAAAACGCGGCACCCCATCAATGCTAAGCCTTTTGATAAACTGTCCTAAACGATAGATGGAGTTGTTAAGCCGTGAATGCAGGCAACGATTGGTCTGCGTTCTGAGCCAAACCATTCGTAATGGGTGATCCCCTGTGACAGCTGAGCGAACTGACCAGAGGCAGTGACGCGTACAGTCGAATTCATAGAGCTGCGCGTCAGTTCAATCATCAAAGGGATTGCGATAAAGGCAACCAATATCAAGCAGCCCCACATCAATGCTTGGCTATCCAGCGATCCAAAATATAACGGCTTGTCATCAGATCGAGGTGTGCGCCACCACCGTTCTTGAATAAAGTAATTTCGTCGTCTGAATGGCGGGTGAAATTTGAAATATTATAGTAGTCTGCAACGATATCGTTGGCCGATATTGCGCCAGTCTCAGTTGGTATTTTAATTTCACCGATGTGCCCGACAGTTGTGTCTATGCTGTCTACAAAAATGCGTGAATGCTGTAGTGCTGCATCGTCTACTTCGCGCATGTCCGGACGGTATGCGCCAATAAGGTCGATGTGTTGGCCTGCTTGCAACCACTCGCCTTTGATTAATGGTTGGGTCGACATGGTCGCGGAGGTGACGATGTCTGCGTTGCGTACTGCCTGCTCTAAATCGGTGGCAACAGAAAGGGTGGGGCGTTCGGCTGCCATCAACTCAGCGTTTTTTGTTGTGCGGTTCCAGACTGAGAACTGGGCGTTTGGAAAGGCTGTGCTGTATGCGTCATGCAGCGAGCGGCCTACCGTGCCTGCGCCCACAATCAAAATGTTACGACTGTCGGGACGTGCGAGGCGGCGTGCCGCCGTTATGCTGTCGCCAGCTGTTTTCCATTTGGTTACGAGATGAAAATCAACGATGGCTTCCAAAGTGCCGTCGGTATCGGAATATAAATTAACGCCACCGTTGACCACCGGTTTAGATTCAGATGGATTGTTTGGAAAAATTGTTGCGGTTTTAACGGCGATGCCCAGTCCATCGATCCAAGCTGAGCGGCTTAGCAAAGTGTCTGAGCCACGATACAAAAATGTGTCTCCAATTTCTGCTTTGGGTAGGTTGTGCCCTGCAGCTAACGCATCGGTTAAGCCAATCCAGCCAAGGAGCGCTTCCCCCTCTTCAAATGGTATAAACGGAACAGAGGTCATTTTGCTTCGGCTTCGGTCAATAGCCCTTCAGCCACAAGACGATCTGCCCAACCCTGAGGGTGTTCAAATAAATGCGTTTTCCAACCGCGTGTATCGGCGGCGACGATGTTGTCGGTGCGATCATCCGCAAAGATTAATTCGTCGCCAAACAAACCTGAACTATCTTCGAGCATTTGGTAAATCAATGCGGCTGGCTTGATGATACCCATATGACCAGAGATAAAATCACGGTCAAATTTGCGCATGAACGGGTATGTCTTTGCCGCCAGATCGTAAGTCTGAATGCCAAAGTTCGTTAGAGAGAAAACTGGAATGCCTTTGGCCTGCAATGCATACATCAGACGTTCTGAATGCGGGATCAAAGGGGCGGCCATTTCAATCCAACGGTCATGCCAGATTTGTAATTCATCAGCCCAGTCTGGATTGTCTTTCGCTGTTTGCTCCAGCGTCTCTTTAAACGGTGCGCCAGCATCAATCCGGTCGTTCATTCCGTGTAAATCAACAGCGGCAAAAAAACCGCGACGGCGCTCTTCGCCAATAACGCTGTCAAAAAACTGTTCGGGCTGCCAGCCAATGAATACATTTCCAATGTCAAAAACGACGGCTTTGATTGTCATGGAGGTCTTCCTATTGTTGTTTTGCAGCAGCGCGCAGTTCGCGTTCAAGTGCTTCTAAAAACCGGGACCGGTCTGTCTTTGAAAATGCTTTTCCGCCGCCTTGGCGAAATGGATCGGCAGCGCGTAGGTCAGCCATTAAGTCACGTGTCGCAAGGATGTTGCCAATGTTGGCTTGGGTCAATGCCTCGCCGTTGTGTTTAAGAACACGGGCACCAGCCTCAACACATTTTGCGGCCAATGGAATGTCGCCTGTGACAACGACATCGCCTGGCCCACAACGATCAGCGATCCACATATCCGCAATGTCTGGACCATCGGCCACAATGACTGTTTCGACCAATGGATTGGCTGATGGGCGTAAGCCGCCGTTTGAAACTACGAACATCTTACATGCGTGACGCGTTGCCACCCTTTCGGCTTCGGCCTTCACAGGGCAAGCATCCGCGTCAATGTAGAGACTCATTTTTTGGATTTCTTCTTTGGTGTTTTGAACTCGTCCGGGATCGGCATGCGATTAAATGCATCGAGACCAGCAATCTTATAGGCCTCTGCCAAAGTTGGATAGTTGAAGGTGTTCTGAACGAAATAGTCTACAGTCCCTTTGAGGTTCAAAACAGCCTGAGCGATGTGGATCAGCTCAGTTGCACCTTCGCCAACGATTTGCACGCCCAGTACACGACGTGTTTTGAGGGAAACCAGCATCTTCAGCATCCCGTGTTCAAGACCCATGATGTGCCCACGTGATGTTTCGCGAAAACGTGCTTCGCCGATTTCGTATGGGATCTCGCGTTCTTGCATCTCTTCTTCGGACATGCCGCAGGTGGAGATTTCTGGAACAGAATAAATCCCATAAGGGAACCAAGCGCTTTCGCCCAATGTTGGAGTGTCCAGTGCGTGACACGCAGCAACGCGGCCTTGTTGGCCCGAGGTTGAGGCAAGCGAGGGGTGACCGATAACATCCCCAGCGGCATAGATATGGGGTGCCGACGTTTGATAGGTTTTACGGTCAACCTCGATGCGGCCACGGTGATCAGTTTCCAAACCAGCGGCGTCGGGGTTCAATTTATCAGTTGCGCCCATGCGACCGGCTGCAAACAGCAACATCTCGCTACGGATGTGACGCCCGTTTTCGAGAGTGACTTCGACATGATCGCCAGCGTCTTCAACAGTCTCAATTGCAGAGCCAAGGCGCAGATCAACGCCGTTCTCTTTGATCTGATGTGTGAAGTCTTGGATGATCGCTTTGTCGATGAAATCAAGGAAGGTATCACGCGGCTCGATCAGGGTGACGTCGATGTCGAGAGCCGCAAACATAGAAGCGTATTCAACACCAATAACACCAGCACCGACAACAATCAAACTACGTGGAATTTGCGCCATGTCTAGGAACTCGTCGCTGTCCAGAATCGTCGTGCCATTGAACGGGATGTAATCTGGGCGGTATGTCTTTGTGCCGGTTGAGATTAAGAACTTGTCGGCAGTCAGCGTTGTGCTTTCACCCGCTTCAGTCTCTACCTCGATTGTGTTCGCATCAATGAAGTGAGCTACGCCGTGTAATGTCTCAACGTGGTTACGATTGAACTGGTGCTCTAGAACATCGACTTCGTGGTCGAGGGTCATGTGCAAGCGCCCCTTTAGATCTTCCGCTTTGATCTCTTGTTTTACGCGGTACGAGCGACCGTAAAAGCTGCGCTCGCGCCATCCTGAAAGGTTCAATACCGTTTCGCGCAGGGTCTTGGATGGGATGGTGCCAGTGTGTACTGAAACGCCGCCAACGCGGCCTTTGCGATCGATCACTAAAACGCGGCGTTTTAGTTTGCCAGCTTGGATTGCGGCAGAACGGCCGGATGGGCCGGAACCGATGATGATAAGGTCATAATGGCTCATGGTTTAATCCGTATATAGGGCGTCAGCATGGAAGGCGACGTGGTCTTCCATGAACGTTGAAACAAAGAAGTAGCTGTGGTCGTAGCCAGGTTGTAGGCGCACTGTCGCTTCTTGGCGGCGTTTGGCGATTGCTACGGAAAGCGCTTCGGGTTTCAGCAAATCAATGAACTGATCTGAAGTGCCTGTGTCGATCAGGACGGGTCCATCAAAGCCGGTTTTTTCCATCATGAGGCTCGCATCATGTGCGGCCCAGGTGGTTTCGTCTGTGCCAAGATATGCGGTCAGTTGCTTGCGTCCCCAATCCGCGGTTGTTGGGCTGCAGATTGGTGCAAAGGCTGAAACCGAACGGTAGCGGCCAGGCAAACCCATCGCAATGGTCAACGCGCCGTGGCCACCCATTGAGTGACCAGTTATTGATTGACGGTCCATATCGATGCTGAAATTTTCTGCGATCAATGCTGGCAACTCTTCGGTGATGTAATCCCACATTTGGAAATTCGGTTTCCATGGGTCTTGGGTCGCATTGACGTAAAATCCAGCACCTTGCCCAAGGTCATAGTTTTCGTCATCTGAAACACTTTCGCCGCGCGGGGAGGTATCCGGGAAAATTAATGCGATCCCATGTTCCGCTGCCCAAACTTGAGCACCCGCTTTGGACATTGCGTTTTCGTGTGTGCAAGTGAGGCCTGAAAGATACCAAAGCACGGGAACCGGTCCGTCTTTTGCTTCGACAGGCAGGAACACCGCAAATGTCATGTCACATGCACAGGATTTTGACGTGTGAGAGTAGACGCCTTGGGTACCACCAAAGCAGGTATTCTCGGAAGCGGTCTTCATCATTATCTCCTTACGGCAGTTACTTACATCGCTAGCGGTTGGCGAGGGTTTGGTAAAGTGCAGGTCTCTTTTGAGAGCGCAATTACGATTGATTGAGGCTAAGAGTTAGTTACCCACCCGATAACCAAACTGACGGTGAGAATACTTATCGCAGTTGAAACCAGAATTGCTGCCGAAACTCTTTGTGGAGCTACGCTGTAGTGCTGTGCCAACATGTATACGTTTCCAGCGACAGGTAGCGATGCGGCGGCAATCAAAACCGCTGCGCTGTAAGGATCAACCGAGAAAAGGAAGAGCGCACCAAATGCGACGAAGGCGGGATGAAGGACCAATTTACAAAAAGTTAGCCAGCCAGCGACTTCAATGCGTTCGGCTGATTTCGTGGCAAGGGATGCGCCGATTGCAAACAATGCCCCAGGGGTTGCAGCACCGCCAAGGATTGCAAGGAATTCGTTGAGAGGGACGGGGATCGTTAAATCAAAACCAGAGCACAAAAGCCCTAGTGTCATTGCAACGATCATGGGGTTTTTAACCAACCCTAAGCCAACAGTTTTTAAGATGCGTATCGACATCTGGCCATCTTGTGATCCAGTGACAAGGATCACGACCAACGATGAGAATATGATCAGATCAACAGCTAGCATCATCATGATCGGTCCAACCGCTGCTTCACCCAAAATCAAGGTCAGCATCGGGAGGCCTAGAAATCCAATATTGCCGATCACAGCACATTGCGCTTCGATTGCGTTGGTGGCGACATTCAAGTTGCGCAGGAATCCCACAATCGTTGCGATTCCATAAACGAATGCGGTGCCCCAAAGATAAGCCGCGATGAGCCGAGCATCCCATACTTCGGACAATTCGATGTTTGCGGCAAACCGGAAAATCATTGCAGAAAGGGCAAAGAAGAACACGAATTTAGTCAGATATTTTGTAGCGTCTTCATTGAAGAATCCCGTACGTCCGGCCCCATAGCCTAACGCTATGATTGCGAAGAATGGTAACGTTTGCAAAAAAATCATGAGCATAACGTCAGCTTATGCCGCCAGTGATCGGTCTGGCAATGTGGGGTGCATGAATTTTGATAGTTAAGACTTCGGGCGATTGTCCAATATACGTACCGCTTTGCCTTCGGAGCGTGCGACACGCCCAGCATTCAAAACGTCGATCTTAACGCTGATACCAACAGACTGTTTGATTGCAGAAGCTAAGGCACGACCAGCGGTTTCGCGAGCCTCTCGCCCTAGCGCAGAATCTGCGACTTCTGTCACAATACGCATTTGATCCATGCGGTCAGGTTTGCTTAGTTCAATCTGAAAATGTGGGGCAAGGCCAGGCGTCGCCATCAAGGCTTCTTCGATTTGCGTCGGGAACACGTTCACCCCTCGCAAGATAATCATATCATCGGAACGGCCCGTTACCTTTTCCATCCGCCGCATGCTGCGCGCAGTTCCTTCTAGGAGTCGGGTCAAGTCACGTGTTCGGTATCGGATGATTGGGAATGCTTCTTTGGTCAATGAGGTGAAAACCAGCTCACCCTGCTCGCCGTCTTCGACAAGCTCACCTGTCTCTGGGTTGATAATCTCAGGATAAAAGTGATCTTCCCAAATGTGTAAGCCGTCTTTAGTTTCGACGCATTCGTTCGCGACGCCGGGGCCCATGATTTCGCTTAACCCATAGATGTCGACCGCGTGCATATCAAAGGCCTGTTCGATCTCGTGGCGCATCGCGTTGGTCCATGGTTCGGCGCCAAAGATGCCAACATCCAAAGAGCAATCGCGTGGATCCAAACCTTGGGCTGCGAATTCATCCAAAATAGAAAGGGCGTAGGACGGAGTGACCGTTATTCCGTTTGGCTTAAAATCATTTATCAAGCGCACTTGGCGTGGTGTCATACCTCCTGAAATTGGAACGGTGCTGAGACCTAGGGCGTCAGCACCCAAATGGATGCCCAATCCGCCAGTAAACAACCCATACCCATATGCGTTATGCAGCATATCACCAGGTTTCAGACCTGACGCACGCAATGAACGCGCAACGACTGAACCCCAAACATCAAGGTCATTTTGTGTGTAGCCAACAACCGTTGGCTGGCCTGTTGTGCCCGATGAGGCGTGGATGCGTGCAACTTGCTCGCGTGGCACAGCAAACATTCCGAAAGGGTAATTGGCGCGTAGATCCTGTTTTACGGTGAACGGAAATTTTGAAAGATCACTTGGCGATTTTAGATCGTCAGGATGCACACCCGCATCATCAAATGATGTTTTGTAAAATGACACGTTTTCATAGGCATGGCGCAGCGACCATTTTAAGCGCTCGAGTTGAAGTGTCTCGATCTCATCACGGCTGGCGATTTCAATGGGATCAAGTGACGATTTGGTAGGTGTTAGGTCTTTCATCAAATGTCTCTGTTGCTATCTGCGGGCTCGGGGAAATGTTGCCCCCTTATTGTGCGGGAAAGGCCGTGAAATAACGCAACTGTGCGGCCTGCTTCGCCCGTAACAACAACGTTGTATGTGCCTGAACGACCTGTTTTTGACGTTTCAGTTGCTGTGGCGATTAGGCGTTCACCAAGTTTACCTGCTTGAACATATGTTATTTGGTTTTGCTGAGCGACTGTAAGTTGGTTGTAAGTGTTGCAGGCAAAAGCAAAGGCACTGTCGGCAAGAGTGAAGATATATCCTCCATGACAAATACCGTGACCGTTTAGCATATGTGGTTGGACATCCATCGACATGGTAGCGGTACCAACATCTACATGATCAATTGCCATCTTTAACCCTTGGGTGGTGGCATCTTGCGCATACATCAGTTCTGCACATTTCTTGGCGCGGTCTTGTGAGGTCAATGTCTGCTCCTGCAGGTCATGTTTCCATTTTGGATAGTTTGCGCGGAATTTGTAACGTATTCAAGTGTGGATAATTGAACGATCTGATTCCCTTGATTTGAAATCGAAATAACGCAAGTGTAGGCTATGGCTACACAGAACTCCTCTCCGCATCTGCGAGAAATTCCTCCTCCGCAGGTTTCGTTTCACCGGACCGAGCTTGCTCCGATCCTATCCTTGTATGGGCGGATGGTGGCTGCAGGAGAGTGGCGGGACTATGGCATTTCTTCATTGCGCGAAATTGCCGTGTTTTCGATCTTTCGGCGTACCGCTGAGAATCCTATGTACCGGATCGAGAAACGGCCAAAGCTTCGCGACAAACAAGGGATGTTCGCAGTCATCGGGATGGATGGTCAGGTTCTGCGTCGCGGCCAAGATCTGAAAACAGTTTTGCGTGTGTTAGAGCGTAAGTTAATTCGCTCAGTTGACTGAAAATAGCCGTTTGTGTGCGGTGATGTCACCGTCCCCTTGGTCTTTGATCCGTTTGATTGCAGCATGAAGTGGTTCGTAAACGCATGCCATATGAAACGCATTTGCATGGATTAAGGTGTCAGCATCTACTGCAAGTGCAATGTGCCCTTTCCAAAATATAAAGTCGCCGGATTCCATGCGAGAATTGGGTGATACGGTTTTTCCTAATTGCTTTTCTTGCTGATCACTGTCCCCAGGGCAGGGAATGCCACTTGCCGTAAGTGCGACTTGTACCAAGCCAGAACAATCAATGCCGGTGTTAGAGTTGCCGCCCCATAGATAGGGTATGCCCAAAAACAGCTTAGCGGTTTCAACATATGCCGTATCTCTGTCTTCGACTTTGCGAAGATGTTGTTTTGGAATGTAGCCATATTCTGTCTTTGCAAACTTCACTGTCTCTTCCGTAACCCTTACCAAAGAACCATGACTTAAAGAGATGCGATTAGCCGATTGCATATTGGCTTCGCTGTAAGTATGGCTTGCCAACGCGCTAATGCGGTGTGTCGTAGGATGGTCGGCGCATAAGTGACTACTGTTTATAAAGCCTACGTAGTTATCCTTTTCCATAACAACGTAGGAATGCCCATCCACGCTTCCCAAGATGGTTACTCGCTCTCCAAGCAACACTTGACGATCACGCTTGTGCCCAGCGTGCCTATTTAGATCAGAAACGGGTACAGATACCCTCGCTGGTGTTCTTTTGGAAATAATATTTGGGTCTGGCGTGGAGCGTGGATCAGTCATCGTCAAAGTGCCGTTTTGAGCGTTTCAAACAATGCACGAGTTGCCTGGCCAACGCCGCCTTTTGCACGTGCCGGCGCAGCGTTGGGCTGCCAGCCATAGATGTCAAAATGCATGTAACGTGGTGTTTCGGTCACAAAACGGCGTAGAAACAGCGCTGCGGTTATACATCCGGCAAACCCTCCCTTTGGTGCATTGTCAAGGTCGGCAATGCCAGGTTCAATCATTGCTTCATATGGTTCATGGAAGGGTAAGCGCCAAACAGGATCGGCATGAGTTTCTGCTGCGGCTTCAAGGGCATTCGCCAGTTTTGAGTTGTTTGTAAAGTAAGGGGCCAAGTCTGGTCCAACGGCAACACGGGCAGCGCCAGTAAGTGTCGCCATTGAGATGATTAGATCAGGATTTTCTTCATCAGCGAGTGCCAGCGCGTCAGCTAAAACCAAACGTCCCTCAGCGTCGGTGTTGTTGATTTCGACGGTTAGACCTTTTCGCGAAGTTAGAATATCTTGAGGTCGAAATGCATTGGCGGAGATTGAGTTTTCAACAGCTGGAATAAGTACGCGCAATTGCATCGTTTGATCGGTCGCCATGATCATACGCGCTAAACCTAGCACGGCAGCAGACCCACCCATATCTTTCTTCATCAGGCCCATTGAGCCACCGGGTTTGATATTTAGGCCACCAGTATCGAAACAAACGCCTTTTCCGACTAAGGTAAGTGTCGGCCCCTTACTTCCCCAGCGCATATCAATCAAACGTGGCGCGCGATCTGCAGCACGACCAACCGTGTGAATCATTGGCAAGTTTTGGGTTAACAAGTCGTCGCCTACAATAACGTCAATGGATGCGCCGAATTCTTGGGCTAGTGTACGTACGGCCTGCTCTAGTTGCGGCGGCCCCATGTCTGAGGCGGGGGTGTTAATCAGGTTCCTTGTCAAAGCTTCGCTTTGTGCCAGCGCTGTGATTTCTTCAGCATCCACGCCTTCGGGAGTTACAAGTTGCGCTTTCATTGCAGGGACTGACTTGTAGCGGTCGAACCGATAAGATTGTAATAACCATCCAAGTGCCTCGTGGGCTAGGTTTGCATCAGCAATACCAGACGCGATGTGGTATGTTCCTCCGGGTAACTTTCCTGCAGCACCTGCCAAATGAAAACGACCACGCTTGCGGGTTGCGGAGTTCCCGTAACCCGCTAAGGCCATCAATGGGCTACCGTCGGATGATGGTACAACCAATGCCTGATGCAAACCGGCATTAAACCCGTTCGCCACCACCCATGCTTGTGTCATTGGCGTTTGCTGCGATGTCCAAGTGTCAAGATTATTTTGGTCAATGACGTGGACTGGAATTGAAGTGGACGTAGCAGCAGCGAATTGAACAGACATTGGGCACCTTTCAAGGTCAATTTTAACCTAGCCTAACGGCTGTAATATTCGCTGCAAGCAGGTTCAGATGATGCTGTCCTGTGAATCCCACATTGTGGACAAAGATTTCTCACCAATCCGCAACAATCGGGCCAATGTGAATGCAAGCGCGGTTGCATCCACGTTATCGATACAGGCAGTGACATGCCCCACGACCACGGAAACGTCGGACATTCCGATTTGATCTTTTCCCCTCGAATTCGTCGCGGATACGGGCTATTTACGGTGAAAGTTCTTTTGAAGTTGGGAAAATAAAATGGATCAAGCGAAACCATTGCCGTCATATCTGTTACAGCGTTACCATGGTTGGAAGGCGACAACCTATTCTGAGAACCAAGCATGGTATCGCCGTCTAGCGTCCGAGGGTCAGCGCCCCCGAGCAATGGTGATCTCGTGCTGTGACAGCCGTGTTCATGTGACATCTATTTTCGGCGCGGATCAGGGTGAGTTCTTTATCCACCGTAATATCGCAAACTTGGTCCCACCTTTTGAGCCTGATGGCGATTATCACGGGACCAGCGCTGCAATCGAATATGCTGTAACTGCGTTGAATGTGGCCCATTTGATTGTTCTTGGGCATTCAAATTGTGGTGGTGTTCAGGGCTGTATCGACATGTGCAAAGGCAATGCGCCTGAGCTGGAAGAAAAGGCAAGTTTTGTGGGTCGTTGGATGGATATTCTGCGCCCTAAATACGGACTGGTTGCGGATGAAACTGATCCAGAAGAACAAGCGCGCCAGTTGGAAAAATACTCTGTTGTAACATCCTTAGAAAATCTAATGACTTTCCCGTTCATCAAAGAACGCGTCGATCAAGGCGTTTTGTCGATGCATGGACTTTGGACAGATATCGGCGAAGGTGGATTAGAATCTTACAACCCTACCGTCAAAGAATTTCAGGCTGTTTAGAAAATAAGCCCCACTTTATATGTGGGGCTTTCGTTCGACTCAAAGAAGGACGATCCCTTCAGGCCATGTGATCTTTGTCTTTAGGTTCACAGATTGTGTGGTGCCTGACTTGATATCCAAATCGCAATGCAACACGCCGCGCATATCTCCATAATCTGTTGCAGTTGGACGAGGGGATGCTGACCAATCGATGATCAGATCCTCTTGTTCTGCGTAAGGTACGCGATCTAACAAGGTGACGTTCCGATTGTCCCCAGTCAATTTTCCACATCAATGCGCACAGTTTCTGTGTTTTTGTTAAAACGTGTGATGATTACGCGGTCGCCTTCGTTTCGATCCAATGTAGTACGCGTCAAGCGCAAGCCATGTATTGGCCCAAATCCCAATTCTGTTTCCGCTCCGGGTACGATTTGGTTCACGTATGAATCAGAAATTAACCGACCATCGACATATAAGCTCGCTTCAGCTGGTAAAATGCGTTCGCCACTGGCGTTGGTAAATATCTCCATGCGATAGCGGTTGTGTTGTTAAGCGGCACGGCGCGGGCTTCGATTTCTGCATCAAAATCTAGCGTCCCCAATGCGACACGGGTGAAATCGCCAGTGCTGTCCAGGGATATGGCGTACTCAAAATTATATTGTGCGGCTATCCCTGAAAGATCAGCAACACCACCAGAGGATTCTTCTATTATAGCAGGCGCTTCGAGGATCATATCGGCTTTTGCGTATAAAGAATGAACTCGTGAGCTCAATTGGCGTTTCGCCATCAAATCTGGATCTTAAATTCGCATAGGCTGTGGGAAGATACGTGAAGGTTCTGAGCGTTCTTTTAACCTGACTGTAGAAAGAGTCAGGTTGACATCATTCCATCGCTCACCAGATTGTTGAAGCAGCAAGGCACCACGTTCTACGACCAGCTTGGGATCATCTTCGGTAGTTAGGCGCATATCATAAACAGGGCGCCATGCTGCGTCACGTACAAGGTATTTGATGGAGATGCTGCTCCTGGTGGCGACAGGCACTGAGACGGTTAAGGTGAGTTGCGCGAACCTATCTGTTGGGGGCAAGAGAGCGTCGAGTACTCGCTGTGCTGCAGCAACAGCCTTCTGTAACTCAGGAAAGTTCTTCCTGAGTTTACGTTCAGCATTTTCAGCGTCTTGAATTGCAAGGTTAGCACTTGGGGTTTCTTCGGAAATCATTTGCGAAAGATCACGCAGGGTGTCGATACCATCTGGCAAGGTATCGCTATTGGACAATGATTTTAAGAATTCAAGTTGGGCATTGGCGGCTGTGATTTCCAACTGTTTTTTGGAAATTTCATCCTCCAATGCTGTAACCGCATCTTGTGCGGTTTCTATGGCTGCTTTTGCGACTGCGTACTCTTCTGTCTCAGGTTCAAGTTGTGCGATTGAGTTGTTGTTTTGCCAATTCTCAGCGATCAATGTGGCTCCAGAAAGGGTGACCGTCGGAGTGTCGGTTCCGCCATTGTTGGGCCGCATGTCTGTAATGACGATCTCATGTATACCAGCGGGCAGGTCAATCTGACCCGTGCGTGTCACTTCGGCCCCTTGCGTGAAAACGGTGACATCTGTTGGCGCAATCCGCCCCACGATTGTGTCTGCGAAAACGAAAGACGGAGATACAGCCAATAAAAGTGCAGAAAAACGCATAATGGTAAAAACCTTTGTTCATCAATGGGAGCACGATCTGTGCTGTCATACCCAAGATAAAAGGCGACTAAAAGAAAAGGGGCACCGCGAGGTACCCCTTTAAATAGTCTCTTTTCGGCGGAAGTTAGCCTTTTTTCAACACACGCGTGCCCAACGTCTCTGCAATCTGAACTGCGTTTAATGCAGCGCCTTTGCGCAAGTTGTCCGAAACGCACCATAGGTTTAGGCCATTATCGATTGTGCTGTCCTGACGGATGCGGCTGATGAATGTTGCGTAATCGCCAACGCATTCAACGGGTGTGACATAGCCACCGTCTTCACGTTTATCGATCACCATGACGCCAGGTGCTTCGCGCAAGATGTCGCGTGCTTCGTCTTCATCAAGGAACTCTTCGAATTCGATGTTGATCGCTTCGGAGTGGCCAACGAACACAGGCACACGCACGCAGGTCGCTGTGACCTTGATGCTTGTATCGATGATCTTTTTGGTTTCAACGACCATTTTCCACTCTTCTTTCGTGGTACCGTCTTCCATGAAAACGTCGATGTGCGGGATCACGTTAAAAGCGATTTGCTTTGTGAACTGTTTTGCAGGCTTTTCGTCTACTGGGTTATAGATTGACTTTGTTTGATCCCACAGCTCATCAATGCCGCCTTTGCCAGAGCCGGAAACGGACTGGTAGGTAGACACAACAACGCGTTTGATTTTTGCGCGATCATGCAATGGCTTCAGTGCAACAACCATCTGAGCGGTTGAACAGTTGGGGTTCGCGATGATGTTTTTCTTGTGGTAATCAAGAACGGCTTCTGGGTTCACCTCTGGCACAACCAACGGAACGTCGGGGTCGTAGCGGTAAAGTGAAGAGTTATCGATTACGATACAGCCAGACGCCGCCGCAGTTGGCGCGTACTTTTTCGTAGCCTCAGAACCGACGGCGAACAAAGCGATGTCCCAGCCCGTGAAATCAAAAGTATCTAGGTCCTTCGTCTTAAGTGTCTTATCACCAAACGAAACTTCCGTTCCCAATGAATTGCGTGACGCAAGCACGGCAAGTTCATCAACTGGGAACTGACGTTCGTCCAGAATGTTTAGCATTTCGCGGCCCACATTTCCTGTGGCCCCCACTACGACAAGGCGGTAACCCATCTTTTGATCTCCAATATGTGTGATGATGGTCCGCGCCCCCTACACCCGAATCTGCTTGGGGGGAAGGGGGCGAGGGGCATTGCAGTAACGACGCGTCGATTTATCCTAGTCAGTGTTGTCTTGTGAGAACAGGTAGAGCGATAGACCTGTGATCAACATCACCGCAAACAATAGGAATACGGCGGCAAATGGTGCGGCTATATCGGTGCCTTGATATGAATCGTGCAATGGTCGTGCGACCATTTGGGCAAGACCCACGCCACCAATGCTGAACATGTTCAACAAGGTCACGCCGCGTCCCGTTAAGTGTGCAGGAAAGAAACCTTTGCCGTGGGCAATTACAACTGGAAAAGTTGCACCAAAGAAGCCAACGCCGCACAGCATAATAATTGTCACGATGTATGAAGATGCACCAAAGCCATATAGCCCAAGCAAGCAGCTCAAGGTAAGGATATTGCCGCCAAATACGACCCACTTTCGTGTTCCAAACCAACGATCAAGCGGACCATACAGAAAGACGCCACCGATCATTGCGATTCCCATTATCAACGCCGCAGTCCCGATTTCGCTGCTCGAAAGTCCATGAACCTCATTAAGGTATGGTCCCATCCATGCACCGCGAATTGCAGCTGCAGGTACATAACCCACGATTGCTATCGGTGCGATCAGCCATAGTGCTGGGATGCGCAATACATCCAATAGTGATCCTTTTGTTTCGCTCACGGCTTTTTTAGGGTCCTTAACGGTGACCTGAACGCCAACCGCAATGATTGCGCAAAGGACGGCAAGGCACACCATGGTGGCTCTCCAGCCAATCATCGTTTCAGCAAATGCCATTGGGTATGAGGCGAGCAGGTTACCGAAGGTGCCGACGCCAATCATTGATGCTGCTAGCGTCGCGAACTGGATCGGTGGAAATTCACGCGCAAAGATATAATAAGCTGCCATTAGTACAGGGGCACAGCCTGCGCCGATCAGCATCATTGCGATATTAACATGAAACGCAGAAGTCGCGACCGCGAATAGCAACGACCCACCAGTACCACCAACAAGAAGCAAAACTGAGGCTGTTCGTTTTGGGCCTAATGTATCTAGGGACCATCCCACAGGAATTTGCATTGCGGCAAAGCTGATGAACCAAAGCCCACTTGCAGTGGCCAGTGCCTCTGCACCAATCCCAAGCTCGGTTTCCAGCGGAACACTGATGACAGCCAAGAAGGCGCGAAAGAATTGGCTGAGGACATAGGCCAGTGCCAATAGAAGCAATCCAAGATACATAGTTTAGGTCTTTCTAAATGCGCATGGGCTGTTTGGGAAATAGAGACAGTTCAGTGACCTGAATTTCAAAGTTTAGATTTCCACTTGGTTGAAAGGGCGCGTGAGTGATTGGTTAGCGTGACGATGTCGATGCCAACTGCTACAAACTTCGCACCAGCTGCCAGTGACTTTTGGGTCATCCCATCATCTAGACTTAGAATTCCAGGTGCTTTGCCGCTTGCTGCAATTTTTTCCAAAGAGGACATGATAACTGATTGCATGTCAGGGTGCATCATGTCGCTCATGTGTCCAAGATCTGCAGACAGGTCTGCGGGTCCAATAAACACGCCATCGATACCATCAACTTCAATAATCTCGTCCAACGCCTCAAGCCCCGCACTGTTTTCAACTTGGATCAAAAGACAAATTTCATTATCGGCTGTCTTGCCGTAATCGGGGATGGTTCCGAAACCTGCTGCACGTGTAGTGACATAGCCCACTCCACGAACTCCTTCTGGTGGATAGCGACATGCGCGGACCAGTTTGCGAGCTTGTTCGGCGCTTTCAACCATTGGCACCAGAAGTGTCTGTGCTCCAAGATCTAGAACTTGTTTGATTATCCATGTTTCGCCAATTGGAACGCGGATAACAGCAGTTGTTGGGCTGGCATCGAGGGTTATCAGTTGCGCTCGCAATGACCGAAGATCGTTTGGTGCGTGCTCTGCATCAATCAAAAGCCAGTCAAAGCCCGTCGAACCCATAGCTTCAGTTGAATAACTGTTCGCAAGGCTCAGCCAGCAACCAATAAGTGTTTCGCCATTTGTGAGGGCGTGTTTGAACGTATTTGTGGGAGCAGGCATGATTATGTCCTTCACAGACTAGAGTTAAAACACCCTAAGCCCGTGAAGTTTGGTTTGACCAGCTATTTAGCGGACTTTGATGACGTCCTTGCCGACGGCAAGCATGTAGCCACGGCGGGCGATGTTTTTGACCAACAGTTCGCTGACCATCTGATTGCCTAATGTATCGCGCAAACGCTTGATCCTTGTAGCACCTGCAGCTTCTTCGCAGTCCGATGCAGGGCGACCTGAAATAATGCCTTCAATTTCTGACCCTGAAAGAAAATCGTCATCCATACGAGCCTCAGCCAATAGCGACATAGTTTCCATAGCAGCGTCTGTTAGTTTGAAACCCATGTCGTTTAGATAAACGGTATTTTCTTCGCGACTGATCAGCAGTGAGTTTACCTCGATACCGACTCGTTCAATTTGTGCCATCCGACGGTTCAGGATAACCAGCATGACAAGGAAAACGAGCGACGCGATCAAGAGGGCTGTTGCGAAGATAAGCAGCACAAAGATAATGCTCCGATAGCTGAACAAAACGTCAGAAAAGGCCGTGCCCGATTGGGCAAGTATTTCTAACAGCTTGATCTCTGATTGACTGGTCAGACCGTCATTGGATGTAAAGATGTCTTCGACACGTTGGTTGAAAGCATTGGCATCGGGTAAATTGTAAAAAAGAAAAATTGCTGCAAGCAGCAAAATTATGACGATTGCTGCAAGGCCAAAACCGACAAGGCGGGTGCCTGTGTTGCGCGTTTCAGAAGCGGAGGTAATAGGGTCCTGCACTCTGTTTCCTTTCTGCAAGGCCATCCGCCTCGAATGTGGAGAGTAAAGAGAGTAAGGTCCAGCCCTCGGCTTGAAGAAGTGACGCTGCTTCGGATTTTGCGGATTCTGCATCGCAAGGGCCATCGATTTCGATGACGCCATAATGCAGACGCAAAGGGTTATCTTGCTTTGCCTTATAATCGGCATAGCAGTTTTCGGCAAAGGCAGGAGCTGCAAAAAGCAAGCTTACTGCTGTGCAAAGTGAGACGAATGTATGTTTCATATTTCAGATCATGGGCAAGTCGGCTTTGATATTCAATAACATTGCGGTGTTATTGCCTGTCTGAATGGGTCGAGTCCAAATTGGTTGCATCACAGCCGCATACCTTCAGCGGTAATATTGTATCCATAGAAAGGGTCGATCACATGCACCGCAAATTTATAACAATTGTTGTTGCCACTTCGATTTTACTTACTAGTTTTGCAGCAGCGCCTGCACGAGCTAATCAAGAGGACGTTGGTCGTGCACTGGCTGCGCTACTTGGCATCGCAATAGTGGGTGCCGTAATTCATGATTCCAACAAGGATAATAAAACTAAAGCTCAGGTTTATTCGCAGCCTAAGAATAAGGTGCAGAAAAAGCAGCTTCAGAAAAAGAAGAAACATGTTCAGGCGCGCCCCTTGCCGCGCCGTGTTTCACAACACCTATTGCCAAGAAAATGTTTGCGCAGCTTTGAGACACGTCGTGGAACTACACGAATTTTAGGCCAACGTTGCCTTGAGCGCAACTATGGTTTTACTCATCGTTTGCCACAACATTGCGAGCGTCGTGTAAGAACAGATCTTGGGTCACGCTTTGGTTTTGGTGCCCGTTGCTTACGCAAGCAGGGTTACAAGTTAGCCCGCCGCTAAAGGTAGGGTTAATCTAGCACAACATTGTTGTTGCAGATGTTGGGAGGGTGTTCGGGCAACTTCCCCTTTTTCGTGGTCTCTGGCAAAAGAACGGAGATTTGCTGCAATATGAAGAGGGGGAGCTG
>JAOKHV010000100.1 GCA_028248455.1 Ascidiaceihabitans sp.
CAGCCGGAACTCTACGGGAGAAATACCAAATGCCGTCCTTTTGGAACGTATAGCTATTAGATTTGGTTGCCAGCATGGTCTACGGCTCACTCGATCAGTCGAATTAGTGAGGTATTACAATGCTTTATGGTTGGTAGTGGTGCCCCCACACGGCTGTTGGTTCTGCCAGTAGGCACCAACGCTTAGCATTAACCTTACAAAACAAGGCTACTGTCTCATTCTGGTTCCTGCAACAGGCGTGAAATGGTCTACGGTTTGGTATACGGTTTAGGATCGGGGCTGCTGCAGGTTAACCTGGGATGTAGGCTTGCCTATGCGCTCAGCCGTCAGGGACTCTCAGCGATTCATACACTTGAACATGCAGGTGACATCAAATCACTGCCCAAAATAGAGGCAAACTCCCGACAATTGAAAGAATTTTGGGCACTATGTGCCAAATTGAGGTTTTCAGCACTCTCTTAACTTTTATTCTGGAACAACCCATTCAATTGTCTAAGTGCTCAAATCGGGCAATTAAATGCCAAGCGAGGGTGCAATCCTGGCAGATAACGACCCTCGCATGGCTGCAACATGAAGCTGCGTAATCCGCATAGCATTCCCGCTTGGCCTTGCCTAGCAGTGTCTGACGTCAGCGCCTATGGGTCCAAATAGCGTTATTTTCTAAGAGAGTGTTTGTTGCTCATCGTAACCACAGAGGAGTGGGACATGAGACAGACAACTGGAACACGCAAAAGCCCGAGCGAGAAGCTGGTCAAAGATATCAAGCGCGCGACGCGCAAGCAGTATTCATCCGAAGAGAAGATCAGGATCGTCTTAGATGGTTTGCGCGGGGAAGACAGCATTGCTGAACTTTGCCGCCGTGAAGGCATCGCTCAGGGCATTTACTACAAATGGTCCAAGGACTTCATGGAGGCTGGAAAACGGCGTCTTGCAGGCGATACAGCACGTGCCGCAAACACTGACGAGGTTAAAGACCTGCGCCGCGAAGCCCGCGACCTGAAAGAAGTTGTGGCGGAGCAAACGCTCGAACTCCGTTTGCTTAAAAAAAGCATGCTGGGAGATGGGGGCGACCACGAATGAGATACCCTGCATCCGAGAAGCTGGAGATCATCCGCCTGGTCGAAGAAAGCCACCTGTCGGCGCGTCTAACGCTGGCCAAATTAGGCATCCCCCGCACCACGTTCTATCGTTGGTATGATCGCTATCTTCAGCGTGGTGAAGCTGGCCTGCGGGATCAATCCCCTAAACCAAAACACGTCTGGAACCGCATTCCGGACGAGGTGCGCCGCAAGGTGGTCAAACTGGCGTTGACGGAAACGGAGTTGTCTCCAAGAGAACTGGCCGTGACCTTCACTGACAAGGAAAGCTACTTTGTATCAGAGGCTTCGACATATCGGATACTGAAGGCGCATGACCTGATCACCAGTCCTGCCTTCATTGTGATCAAGGCGGCCAGCGAGTTCAAAGACAAGACGACGGCCATTAACCAACTCTGGCAGACCGACTTCACCTATCTGAAGATCATCGGTTGGGGCTGGTTCTATCTCAGCACGATCTTGGACGATTACAGCCGATACATCATCTCATGGAAACTCTGTACCAACATGAGAACCCAGGACGTGACAGACACGCTGGACTTGGCCTTGGAAGCATCCGGTTGCGATCAGGTTCACGTCGTCCACAAACCAAGGCTGCTCAGCGACAATGGATCCAGTTATGTCTCTAGCGAGTTGGCCGAATGGTTGCAGGACAAAGGCATGAAGCACTCGCGCGGTGCGCCGTATCATCCGCAAACCCAAGGCAAGATCGAACGCTGGCATCAAACCCTGAAGAACCGCATTCTGCTGGAAAACTACTTTTTGCCCGGTGATCTCGAAGCCCAGATCGAAGCCTTCGTCGACCATTACAATCACCAGCGTTACCACGAGAGCCTGAACAACGTCACTCCCGCCGACGTCTACTTTGGACGCGACAAAGCCATTCTACAACAAAGAGAAAGGATCAAACGAAGGACACTCGAAACGCGACGCT
>JAOKHV010000101.1 GCA_028248455.1 Ascidiaceihabitans sp.
ATAATAATTTTGGATTAGCTGCTTTGATTGCCTCGAATTATGTACATTTAATAAAGGTCACAGAGTGTTGGATACTGCATTTGTTGAGTAAGGATTTTCGTGGACCGCCGTAAAATTTGGTTTGTTATGCTATTTGCGCTGGAAACAAGCATACGGTAATCGGCTTTTATAATCTATTTAGTCTGACGTTCTAGGTTTTGAGGTTGATTGCGGCTTCAAAGCTTGATGGTGCTAACGCGTCTCCGGGATTGGTGTCAAACCAAATTGGCCGGTTGTTGCAAGCTTCGGCTGTACTCGTGACATAACCGCCCAAGACAATTGCCATTGGCTTTCTCGCTTACTCTCATTTGGTCTAATTCGTAACTGTTATAGCGATCTCGGTCGACACTGGTTGATTATAATTTGTAGGCTGCTGCCAACTCAATCTTTCATTGTGCTTCATGACGCGTTCCACAACGTCCAGCAACGGTTTGGGATAGAGGCCGTTGGTGCAATTTCTGATAGTGATGCGGTACCACCTAGCCCCAAGCGTATCGCGCTGGTCTCTGATTTGGTTGCAGCACAAAACGTCCAATGTGTTTTGGCTGACCCTTTGCCAAATAAGGGGTTGGTTTACGCGGTCGCTGGTGATGTTCCAATTGTTGAGGTTGTTGAGGTTGTTGAGGTTGATGAGGCAGGCGCAGGTTTCGACCTTGGTCCAGACTTATATGAAAGCATGCTGCGTTCGATAGCTACGGCTTTGACTACTTGCCTTCCCAAATAGCGGGCATAAAATCACGATTGGGGGCGGGCATTATCTTTTGCTCAGATATTTGATGAACCAGCCCCCTTGCAGACCCTCCTTAGCGATAATAAGATTCAAGTAACATCTTGGAGGTATGGTCCTTCCAGAGTATAGCAAAGCAGGTCTATGATGAACGATCCAATCGACACATATATGAACACCCTTGTCCCGATGGTCGTTGAACAGACCAGCCGTGGCGAACGTGCCTACGACATTTTTTCACGACTGCTTAAAGAGCGGATCATTTTTCTAAGCGGTCCAGTACATGATGGCATGTCTGCTTTGATCGTTGCGCAGTTATTGCACCTTGAAGCTGAGAACCCTTCAAAAGAAATCAGTATGTACATCAACTCTCCTGGTGGCGTTGTGACATCTGGTTTGTCGATCTACGACACAATGCAATATATCCGTCCAAAAGTATCGACACTGGTTGTCGGTCAAGCGGCGTCCATGGGTTCATTGCTGTTGCAAGCTGGCGAAAAAGGTATGCGTTTCTCGCTGCCCAACAGCCGCGTTATGGTTCACCAGCCATCCGGCGGGTACCAAGGGCAGGCAACGGATATCATGATCCATGCGCGTGAGACTCAAAAATTGAAAACACGTTTGAATGAAATCTACGTTAAGCACACTGGCAACACGCTGGAGCAAGTCGAAGATGGTCTTGAGCGCGATAACTTTATGTCGCCTGAAGAAGCAAAAGACTGGGGTTTAATTGACGAAATCGTTGAGAACCGTGCGAAAACTGACGACGTAGAAGTCTAAAAAATAGGCCTCGACGTGTCCTCGCGAACTTTTGCGATTGTGGACATGTCGGGGCTGGCCTAAGTTGGTATAAATTAGTGTATTTTGTGCCCCGGGCGCATAGTGAAACGTTAAAACCTGAAAGGGTTATCATGGCATCGAACTCCGGCAGCGACAGCAAGAATACTTTGTATTGTAGCTTTTGTGGCAAAAGCCAGCATGAGGTTCGCAAGTTAATTGCGGGTCCAACAGTGTTCATTTGCGATGAATGCGTTGAATTATGCATGGATATTATTCGCGAAGAAACCAAAGCTTCCGGTTTGAAGTCTACCGAAGGTGTCCCAACGCCACGCGACATCTGCGGCGTTCTTGACGACTACGTGATTGGCCAAGCAATGGCGAAACGTGTTTTGTCTGTCGCTGTACACAACCACTACAAACGTTTGAACCACGCTCAGAATGACGGTGAGTTAGAGTTGGCAAA
>JAOKHV010000011.1 GCA_028248455.1 Ascidiaceihabitans sp.
AAAGCCAGTTGAAATGAGCGTTTTGCGTATTCTCTGAGCGGCCCTTCGGGGAGAGTATATTTTGGTAAGATGAAATGGCGTTGGTCACGCGCTGTCGTGCGCGTGACCAATTTAGTTTCAGTCTTCCATAGCTTCGAGTTCGTCAATGAACCCTGAAATCATTGAAAGACCTTTGTCCCAGAATTTCGGATCAGACGCATCAAGACCGAATGGGGCAAGCAGTTCTTTGTGGTGTTTGGATCCGCCAGCTTTGAGCATCTCGAAGTATTTGTCCTCAAAACCTTCATCACCCTCAGCGTAAACCGCATAAAGCGCGTTCACGAGGCCGTCGCCGAAAGCATAGGCGTAGACGTAGAACGGTGAATGGACGAAGTGGGGGATATAGGCCCAGAAGGTTTCATAACCGTCCATGAATTCGAATGCTGGCCCGAGGCTTTCGCCTTGTACACTCATCCAAATATCATTGATATTTTCTGGTGTGAGTTCGCCTTGAGCACGTGCTGCGTGAAGTTTGCACTCAAAATCATAGAACGCGATTTGACGCACAACTGTGTTAATCATGTCCTCGACCTTGCCAGCCAAAAGGATGCGGCGTTCTGATTTGGTTTCAGCCCCATCAAGCATTTTGCGGAACGTAAGCATTTCGCCAAAAACGGAAGCTGTTTCAGCTAGCGTGAGTGGGGTTGAGGACAGCATTTCGCCTTGTTCTGCTGCCAACATTTGGTGCACGCCGTGGCCCAGTTCATGGGCTAATGTCATGACATCGCGTGGTTTCCCTAAGTAATTGAGCATGACGTACGGATGTACATTCGTCACAGTCGGGTGCGCAAATGCGCCCGGTGCTTTACCAGGTTTTACACCTGCATCAATCCAACCATCTGAGAAGAAGGGCGCTGCGAGCTCGCCCATACGTGGGTCAAACGCGTTGTAGGCTGACATCACCATGTCTTCGGCAGTTGCCCAATCCACGACGCGCGTGTCTTCCATCGGGAGTGGCGCGTTGCGGTCCCAAACCTGCATCACATCAAGGCCCAACCATTTGCGTTTTAATTCGTAGTAACGGTGGCTTAGCTTGGGATATGCTGCGACGACCGCATTGCGCAATGCTTCGACCACTTCGGGTTCTACGTCGTTGGACAGGTGCCGCCCTGTTTGCGGCGTTTCCATGCCACGCCAGCGGTCGATAATTTCCTTTTCCTTGGCTTGCGTGTTGTGAACACGGGCAAAGGTTTTGACATTTGCACCAAAGACTTCGGCCAATTCACGTGATGCCGCTTCGCGTTTGCTGCGATCAGGGTCGGTGAGCAAGTTTAATGTGCCCTCGATATTGAGCAGATCACCTTCGACGTTGAATTCAAGTCCGGCGATGGTTTCATCGAACAAGCGTTCCCATGCATCACCAACAACACCCAAGTCGTGCATGAATTTTTCCAGCTCGTCAGACAGTTGGTATTTCTTCATGGCGCGGATGCGGTCGAATACGGGTTTGTAACGTGCCAGATCAGCATTGGCAGTCAACAGAGCTTCCATGTGATGGTCGTCGAGTGTGTTCAGTTCGAGAGTGAAGAAGACCAGTGGTGTTGTGTAGTTGGTAATCTTTTCTTGCGCATCCGACATAAATTTTGCGCGGCTTGCGTCTGTTGTCATTTGGTAATATCGCAATCCTGCATAGGACATTATGCGCCCAGCAATTTGGTTGATCTTTTCGTTGCGCAAAACGCAATTTAGTAAGCTCGCAGCATCCAAAGTGGCCAACTTGTTCTCATAGTCGGCGGCAAAGGCTGCGCATTCTGTTTCAAGCCACTCAAGGTCGCCTTTGAGCTCGGGCGCATCTTCGCCAGTATATAGGTCATCAAGATTCCATTCGGGCAAATTACCCATTGGACCATCACTATCGATGCCTCCAGATCCTGCGTTTACATCTTGGACGGGGAAGGGGAGTTGGAACATTTGAAGCCTCATTGATTTTCTAAACCAATAGGTATGTGCGAGGCGTTGGCGGGACAAGGCACAAATGTACAAATGCTGCGCGTTGGTTGTCACAACCTGCGCGCTTTATACATGTTTTAAAAAAATCGGTGGGCGAGAGTTTTCATTCACCGCTTTCAAAAGTGATGATGGACAACCTTGTCAGCTATGATCTGTGAAGAGTGCGGCAATCTGATCCAATGCACTATCGCGGATGCTCTGTTGCTCCATCAGAATTTCGTGTTCAGCATCCTGAACAAGCTCAAGAGCGCCATTACCCCAGCGTCTCATCCGGTCATAGACTGAACTGACACGGACAATACGTTCATTGGTACCCAAGAATGTCAGTGTTGGGACCTTCGGGGAACTAAGGGCCGCGAGTGACCGCGTCTCTTTCAGGGCTTCGCGTAACCAGACATAGCTGGGACCGCCAAGGCCTAGTGCGTCATATTTAGCGACCTGATCTGTCATCAGCTCAAACATTTGTGGATCGGTGGTCAGCATATTGTCTTCAAAAGCCGTCGTAAGCACAGAAGATTCAGGTGATGTGTTTGGCGGGTATGATGCGCCGTTGCCAAGTATTGGCATCAAGTGGCTTAGTATCCATGCTACTGGGCGCAGATGTGGCGCAAGGTGAATACCCCACATTGGGGCGGAAAAAACCGCGGCCTTTACCGCAAGTCCATTTTCCAATGCGCGTAGTCCGATAGCTCCACCCATTGAATGCGCGACGAGATAGTACGGTTTTGGCAGATTTAATTCTGCTGCAGCGCTCACGAGCGCGTCGACATCTTTTTGATAATCGTGAAATCTCTCGACATGGCCGACCATTGGGTCGTCTAACAAGCGATCTGCCATACCCTGACCGCGCCAATCGACTGCAATCGTGCAATACCCGCGGCTCTCGAGGCCCTCGGCGCAAGCGGCATATTTTTCAACATATTCGGTGCGGCCAGGGAACAGCAAAACTGTACCCCTAGCCGCGGTTTCTGCCCAGACCGCCAGTCTGATACGTTTACTGTCTGATGTGAGGGCCCAATAGGCCGTTGCATTCTCACCCGATGGGCAAACGTCAGAGTAAAACGGTGCGGCAGCCAAAGTCATAATGTTAGATCCTTAGCCTAAAACAGAGGCCAATTTCATTGCCATGCCCATGTCGCCATCGACCTTAAGCTTACCTGTCATAAATGCACTTGTGGCATTTGTATCACCGGCCAAGATGCCTTCGAACGTTTCTGCATCTGCGCTGAGGGTTACATCTGTTCCATCGTCGCCTGAACGTGCACCATCAGCGTCGATTACCACGCCGCCTTCGCCTTCGATTTCGAATTTAGCAGAACCATCAAATGCGGCTCCTGCCAATTTTTCGTTCAATACAGTAACGGCTGCGTTGATAATATCACTCATGTGTTGTGGCCCTTTTGGCTATTTTGCGCAGACTGCTATGGAAATGCGGCCGCGTCCTGTTACATATCTGTATATGGGCATCAAAACAGCGAACCTCAAACTTACCGTCGCGGCAATTATGATGACAGTCATAAATTCCTTACCATTGGCTGCGCAGTCGGTCACCTCCGATCTGATGGAGCAGCTAAAAACTGCCGAAGTCGGAGAGATTGCCAGAATTGAACGGGCGTTAAAATTGGAGTGGTCGCGATCTGGGTCTAAGGCATTGGATTTGCTGCTATTGCGCGGGCGCGAAGCGATGGCCTCTGGGGATACAAATGCTGCAATCGAACACTTTACTGCGCTTACTGATCATGCCCCAAACTTTTCTGAGGGTTGGCATGGACGGGCAATAGCGTTTTTCGAAATCGAATTACTTGGGCCAGCGTTAGCAGACTTGAAACGCTCTTTGGTGTTGAATCCTAACAATTTTGATGCTGTTTTTGGCCTTGGGTCAATGATGATGACATTCGAAGATATTTCCCGTGCTGAAAAGGCATTTAGGGAGGTTCTGCGCTTGCATCCCAATCACGAAAACGCGACCAATGCACTTGAACGGCTGGAAAGCCAAGGAATCGGGCGTGAGCTTTAAAAGCTTGGGCCATTAAGGGAATGTCGTGTCGCTGAACGGACGTGTCGTGGCCGTTTTAGGTCCTACAAACACAGGTAAAACCACCTATGCAATCGAGCGTATGTTGGGGCATCGAACGGGCATCATCGGCCTACCGCTGCGCCTTCTGGCGCGCGAGGTCTATGACCGCATCGTTGCAATTCGTGGGCCTTCAGTTGTGGCCTTGGTCACAGGTGAGGAACGCATTGTCCCACCGCGTACTCAGTATTGGGTGTGTACGGTTGAGGCTATGCCAGAAGGCATGGGGTGCGATTTTCTAGCAGTTGATGAAATCCAAGTATGTGCAGATCCTGAGCGTGGCCATATCTTCACAGATCGCTTGTTGCGTGCTCGCGGTCTGAAGGAAACACTTTTTCTTGGCTCTGACACTATGCGAGGGGCGATTGCTGAACTCATCCCTGAAGCACAATTTCTGCGACGAGAACGAATGTCTGAGCTGACGTATGTTGGCCAAAAAAAGATTAGCCGCATGCGTCCGCGTAGCGCGATTGTCGGGTTCTCCGTCGAAAACGTATACGCGATCGCTGAACTACTGCGACGTCAAAAGGGCGGGGCGGCTGTTGTGATGGGCGCACTTAGCCCGCGGACGCGTAACGCTCAGGTTGAGATGTATCAAAACGGAGAAGTTGATTATCTGGTGGCGACAGATGCCATCGGGATGGGGCTGAACCTTGATGTTGACCATGTAGCTTTTTCTGCACTGTCCAAATTTGACGGGCGCCGTATGCGTCCACTTGCGCCCAATGAACTTGCGCAAATTGCGGGGCGGGCAGGGCGCGGTCTAAAAGATGGGACATTTGGAGTGACAGGGGACGCGCGTCCCCTGGATGACGGCATGGCGCAAGCCATTATGGACCATAAGTTCACGCCACAGCGCAAATTGAATTTCCGCAATCATGCGCTTCAATTTGGTAGCGTTGACCGTCTGATTCAGACACTTGAGGCATCACCAGATAACGAAATGTTGGTCAAAGCCCGTGAAGCTGACGATTTAGCAACACTAAAAAATTTATCCCAAGTGGGAGAAGTTTGCGCCCGCGCAACCGATGGACCGTCTGTCAGATTGCTTTGGGATGCATGCCGTTTGCCGGACTTCCGCGGCATCGGTCGGGGGACACATGCAGACCTCGTAGCCGTTATTTATAACTACTTACATCAAAGTGGGTGCATTCCAGACGAATGGATGGAGCGTCAGATCAAAGTCATCGATCGGACGGATGGTGACATCGATACATTGTCCAAACGGCTCGCTTTTATTCGGACTTGGACATACGTTGCACAACGCAAAGGTTGGACAAATGACGAAAGTCATTGGCGGGAGCAGACGCGTTCTGTAGAAGAAAGGTTGTCGGACGCGCTGCACGAGCGTTTGACCCAAAGATTTGTAGATCGGCGCACATCCGTGCTTTTGCGCCGATTGGGACAGAAGGAAGCCATGGTGGCCGAAGTAAACGACGCAGGTGAAGTGACTGTAGAGGGTGAATTTGTAGGCAAGCTGGATGGTTTCCGGTTTAGCCAGGACAAGGGCACTGGAGTGGCTGAGGCCAAAACGATTAAAACGGCGGCGCTTCAGGCGTTAGCCCCGCAGTTCCATCTGCGCGCTGATCGTTTTTATAACGCTCCCGATACCGAAATTGACTATACGGAACAGGGTGGCCTTATGTGGGGTTCCTCCGCCGTTGGTAAACTTGTTGCTGGTGCCGATGCGCTTAAGCCACGGGTAGAAGTCTTTGTTGATGATGTCGCGGGACCTGAGGTTGCTGAAAAAGTGCAACGTCGCTTGCAGCACTTCATCGATCGTAAAGTTGCGGCCCTTTTTGAGCCGTTGTTGAACCTTGGTCGCGATGAAGCGTTGACCGGTTTGGCACGTGGCTTTGCATTCCAATTGGTAGAAAACATGGGCATGTTGCCACGCTCTGTAGTGGCCAACGAAGTTAAGGCGCTTGATCAAGATGCTCGTGGTGCATTGCGCAAACACGGTATCCGTTTTGGTCAATTCACCATCTTCATGCCGTTGTTGTTGAAGCCAGCTGCGACGCGCTTGCGTTTGGTGCTTTGGTCTCTGAACAAAGGTTTGGATGTATTCCCAGAATCACCTCCCCCCGGCTTGGTCACGATCCCAGCTGAAAAGGTTGTGGCAGAAGGGGGAGACACGATGTCTGGCTATCGCATTGCAGGCGAACGCGCGATCCGCATCGATATGTTGGAACGTCTTGCTGACATGTTGCGCTCAGAGGACTCACGTGGTGGGTTTGAGGCCAAAGCTGAGATGCTGTCCATTACAGGTATGACGCTTGAGCAATTCGCGGACCTTATGCAGGGCCTTGGCTACAAGGGCGAAAAAGGTGAGCGGGCTAAGGTAAAGGCGGCACCTTCTGAGGTCGTACCAGATGCACCTGTAGCAGAGGTCGCGCCTGTGGAACCTGCTGATCCAGAAACTCCTGTTGCCGAAGCTGAGATAGAAGCGTTCTACACCTTCACTTGGGCACGTGCACCGCGTGCAAACACACGTCCAGCAAGCACTAGCGATAAGCCAAGCGGTGAGAGCCGTGGCAAAGGCAAACCAAAAGGTAAGCCACGTGGTGCCAACAAAGGTGTGCGCGACGACAAGGCAAAGTCTTTCTCTGCTCGTCCAACAAAACCTGAGAAGAAAATCGATCCCGACAATCCGTTTGCAGCGGCATTGATGGGATTGAAAAGCGGTAAGTAAGTGAGCGATCTGTCGGGCAAACAACGGCTAGATAAATGGCTGTGGTTTGCCCGTTTCTTCAAGACGAGGTCATTGGCCGCGACCCGTGTTGCTGCTGGTAATGTCCGGGTTGATGGGGAACGAGTCACCAAACGATCCACGCTCATCCAAGCAGGCAATGTTTTAACCTTTGCAGTTAGTACACAAACACGTGTTATTCAGATTGATGATATCGGTGATCGCCGTGGTCCAGCGCCTGAAGCACAAGAACTTTACACCGATTTGACCCCGCCTGAGGTCAAGCTTGAGAACAAACATCCGGCAAACCCTAGCTTTGAAGGAAAAGGGCGCCCGACTAAGCGCGATCGCCGTAAAGGTGATCTTTATCGCATCCATTCCTTCAGCGACGTCAGAGACGACCTTGAATGATCCTCCCCACTGAATTAGCTAGTCCAACGAACCGTTAAAAACGAGCGACCCTATATGACATATATCGTAAATGATGCTTGCATCGCCTGCAAATACACAGACTGCGTCGAAGTCTGCCCCGTAGATTGTTTTTACGAGGGTGAAAACATGTTGGTCATTCATCCAGATGAATGCATTGATTGCGGAGTTTGTGAACCCGAATGCCCTGCAGATGCTATTCGCCCTGACACTGAACCTGACATGGAAAAGTGGGTTGAGTTTAACCGTAAGTATTCTGAGCTATGGCCGGTTATCATCACCAAAAAAGACCAACTTCCAAGTGCGGAGGAAATGGACGGCAAAGAAGGCAAGATGGAGCTCTTCTCTGAAGCACCAGGTGAAGGTGGCTAAGCCACCATAGATTCGCGGTGCTGAGGCTGAAAATACGCTCTCAACCATGAATTTCACAAAATAATTTTTATTTTTAGTTAAAAGGCCTCCCAGCGAACTTTCTTGGGGGGCTTTTTTGTGGTATCGAGTTTTATTATTTAACCTAACGGATCAATTCCCGGCCCAGCCATATTCAAGATGCTGGGCCCAGAAATCACTGAAAACTGCAAATTTGACGTGGCATTTTTGCCCCTCCTGTTGCGGTTTTGACTTTGATTTTTGCATGGAAGTTATCTGTTCTCTGAGGAAAATGAATGACTAAATCGAAAAAGCTAGACTTCCGTACGGGTGAATTCGTGGTTTACCCAGCCCATGGCGTTGGTCAAATCACTGATGTTGAAGAACAGGAAGTGGCGGGCGTTACGCTAGAATTGTTTGTGATTTCTTTCGAGAAAGACAAAATGACTTTGCGTGTGCCAACATATAAAGCCGTTGAAATCGGTATGCGGTCTTTGTCATCTCCAAATGATATTCTTCACGCTATGAAGACACTGAAGGGTAAAGCCAAAGTTAAGCGTGCAATGTGGTCGCGTCGTGCGCAAGAGTACGAACAAAAAATCAACTCTGGTGATCTGATTGCAATTGCTGAAGTTGTGCGTGACTTGCACCGCACTGATGATCAGCGTGAGCAAAGCTATTCAGAGCGTCAGCTGTATGAAGCTGCGCTTGAGCGTCTTACACGTGAAGTTGCGGCTGTTGAAGGGGGTGACGAAGTCGCTGCTGGAACCAAGATCGTAGATGTGTTGATGAGCCGTGTTGTGCCTGTCATTGCTACGACCTAAATCGCCTAAAAATTTCAAAAACCGCGCGAGATGAAAACCTAGCGCGGTTTTTCATTGGCTGCGATTAAGCAATCAGCAAAATTAGGATAACTATTTCGCACAGCACCTGGGTTGCGCCTAAGACATCGCCTGTCTGGCCGCCAACTTTTGCCTTTGCCAGTTTGGTTACCGCAAACGCGATAAGTGCCGTGATGATTGCAGCACTGATTGCACTAGATCCGATCAAAATAAGGGCCAGAACACAAGCTATAGCGAATGAGGTCGCAGCAGATTGTTGCGTGGGCCGGCCAACAGAGTGTGATAACCCCGTATCGCGTGCATGGATTACCATTGCCATAATTGCGGGCAGTACCCCGCGCGATAAGACGGCCGCAGCGATAACACCGGCAAACCCAAGGGAAATTACGGCGCTCAGTGCCAACCAGCGTAGGCCAGTGAAGATGACCAAGGCCAGAACGCCATAGGTGCCGATTTGGCTGTCTTTCATGATTTCAAGGCGACGGACAGGGTCAAACCCACCCCAAAAGCCGTCTGCGCAATCAGCGAGACCGTCTTCGTGCATCGCACCAGTCATGATCATACTTGTTGCGAGCATAATACCCGCAGTGATTGGAGCATTAAGGCCTAGGCCAAAAGCGATAGCACCAATAATGCAGGCTATAATACCAACAATTACCCCAACAATGGGGAATGCCCATGCATTTTCTGCTTGGCGCTCAAATGCTTCATCGGGTGCTTGTGGCAAGGGCAGGCGGGTCAACAATGTGGCTGCAACAACAATATCCCAAAGTGAATTGCTGAAGAATGCGTTGTTCAAGTCGTTTTTATTCATGTCTGCGCCTTTTTCATGTCTTGTACGTTAAGGCGCATTGGGTAAACAGGCGATACACGTCTGGCAAGAGTAGGAAGCGACACATGAGTAATTCAACAAACATTACCTTCACTAGACTCGATCATGTGCGGGACTTGATGGGAAATTTACCTGCTAAGGACGCTGCCGCTGTTGAAGGTGCACAGGCACGCAACAGTCAACTGACCAAACCACCAGGTGCTTTAGGACGTTTAGAAGAGTTGTCTATTTGGTATGCTGGATGGCGCGGGACTGATCGCCCTGTCATCAGCGCTCCACAAATTATTGTATTTGCAGGCAATCACGGTGTCGCTGCCAAAGGTGTATCTGCATTCCCGCCCGAAGTTACAGAGCAGATGGTCTTGAATTTCCAACATGGCGGTGCTGCAATTAACCAATTGGCCAAGACGTTTGGCGCAAAGATGGACGTCCACGCATTATCTTTGGAGACGCCTACTGCTGATTTCACACAAGGGCCTGCAATGACTGAGTTGGAGGTCTGCGCAGCTATCCAAACTGGTTGGGATGCAGTTGATCCAAATGCTGATTTGCTTGTTGCGGGTGAAATGGGCATCGGTAATACGACTTCAGCGGCTGCGATTGGTATGGCGCTGCTTGGCGGTGATGCCGCTGATTGGACTGGCCGTGGTACGGGTGTTGAAGGTGCTGCACTTCAAGCAAAGACTGACGTTGTGGCTGCAGGTGTAGAGCGCCACGCCGGTAAAGGCGACGGTTTAGACGCATTAGCGGCTTTGGGTGGTCGTGAGTTGGCCGCTATGGCTGGTGCGATCCTGCGGGCACGTGTGCTGTCTATTCCAGTAATCTTAGACGGTTTTATCTGTACTGCTGCCGCGGCATGCTTGCATGTGACACAAAATGGCGTGTTGGATCATGCTGTTGCAGGGCATCAAAGCAATGAACAGGCTCATGACCGGATGCTAGTAGCATTGGGTAAAAAGCCTTTGCTACAGCTTGGACTGCGCCTAGGAGAGGCATCTGGTGGAGCGTTAGCGATTGGCATTTTACAGGGCGCTGTTGCTTGCCACAGTGGCATGTCTACCTTTGCCGAGGCTGGCGTTTCAGACGGCTGAAACTAGCTTTTTGGCATCTTGAGGGTCAAGTTTCTGCTGCCCTTTTTGTAGCGTAGTTCGTTGTCGCCAATGGCTGAGACGCGTCCACCATCTATACGATCGCCAACCTGAACTGTTTGATAGCGGCCATTTGAAAGACGGACCAAAGCTCGACGGCTAGATGGTTTGCCGTAAACGCCGATCAGATTAACGTTGCGAAGGTTGATCGCATTCTTGACCGTCGCTGATTTTGCGACACTCGCGGACGACGAATTTTTAGGAACAACAATTTTTGGCGCGACTGACGCAACACGAGTTCCTTGATCTGTTGATTGATTCGCCTTGGCACGTTTGACGATCCGTGCGAAATTCTTTGGACGTCCATCTGGGCGTACAGATGCCGTAACTACCTGTAGATTTGTTGGACCTTCAATGACTATCCCGTCAACACGTGGTGCCAGTCCCGCAAGTGAAGCCGCCGCCGCTGAGTCTTTTTGTGCGTTCTCAGTGGCTGGATCGACATCTCGTTGCGCAACGGCTTGTTCAACTGTTGGGCGCAACTTTGGGCGTAATTGGGCAAGTTCTGATCGTGAAAGCCCCCCATTTACTGAGCGTTCGTTTTGTTCAACAAGATTTGATGGGCGTGGTTGTGGTCGTGTTTTTGAAATCAAGGCAAGAGCTGGATTCACTTTTTCTGGCAAAGCTTTGCGTTCTGGCATCTTTGGCGGTGTAACTGCTGGGCTACCTAAGAAGACAATGACGCCGTTGGGCGTTATCGCACTATTGATAGTCGGAACGACCAACCCGTTAGAACCGAGCGCAAAGGATGTGCCCGCCGCCACGGGTGTTGTTTGTTCGCCAAGTCCGCGGTCAGTTATCAGCGCGCTAACATTCGGCAACGCAATAGCATCGTTGGATGAACTGACGGGATCAGTGTTTGTAATATACAGGTCATCCAGGCTGATCAATGATGCGGGCTGCGGGACTTCTGGCGAAACAGGCCATATTCCAGTTACCGCGTAGTTTACCGCAAGTTCTTGAGCTGAAAGTTCTGGAAATGCAACGACAGGACCAGCCTGTGGTGCGCGTCGGGCGTCCAATACGGCCGTGTCTTCAGGGCTTAGGCCAGACCATAGGGATACGGTTTCAATGTTTGGCCCGATGCCCTCTGATGGGGTAGGTGCCAAGCCCGAGGGTGCCTCAGCAATTGCGTCGTCATTTGGGGAGTTGAAGAAGCGGGCAAGACCTTCGTCTATAAAGACAGAGGCCCAAGCGGCCACACCAGCAAGGAAAAGTAATAATACGGCAGTTAAGATAAGGCCTAAGAATTTTGGTTTTTCACCAACAAAAGCTTTGCGATCTGCTTTGCGTGCACCAAAAATTGTTAAACGCTGCGCCTCTGTTGTTGGTTGGGTTAAAATTGGCGCTGGTAACGACTCTTTGCCAGATTTGCTTCGCCGGCTCAAGAACCCTGCTGCGATCTGAGGTTCAGGCGGATCGATCGCGACCAATCCGGGTGTTTCAGATGGTGTATCCTCTATCGAAGGGACAGAGGCAGAGATGACTGAGGTTGCCAGGATGTTTCGGGTTGCAACTGCAAGCGATGGAGACGGTCTATTTGGTGCCCGACGACTTGCGAAGCCAACATCTACTGGGTTTTCAGACATCTGGGTAGGGGGTTTGATGGCTGTTGGGGGCGCAACGGCCACGGCATCAGGCGCAAGTCTTTGTTTTGTTGTTTCAGTCGGTATTATGGGTGGAGAGACAAGTTTTTCAGCCGCGACCTCGTTAAAACTGTCCGCAATTAGCTGTTCTTCGCTGACGCCATTTTCGGTCGCCTGTTCTGCTATCGGCGTGGCTAATTCTGACTCTTCATGTTCTTGCACGCCTTCCTCAGAAACGGCTACTGTTTCAACAATAGGAATGGTAGAAACCTCAGGTTCCAGGTGCTCAGGCTCGAGTTTGGGAATGATTGCCTGCGGAATGTCAGCAGCGTTTCCCACTACGACAAGTACAGTTTGGTCAGGAAAAATTGTTAAATCGCTATTCGGCGAGGTTGCACCGAAAAATGGTTCGCCGACGAAGTTACCTTCCTCAGGGATCGCGACCCAGCTTACGGGGTTAAAGTTGTGCTCTCTTGCAAATGCTTTAGCTTCTGCCAAGGTCTCGCAAGCGACTGCTGCGACATAGGTTTGTGACTGATCCGAACTTACATCATAGGCCAGATCAGAAACGGCATAAGGAGTCGCACCTTCTAGAGCATCAAGCGCGAGTTGCTCACGCTCATCTTCGCTTATGTCACCCGTTTCAAGCGTAATATACTTGATTTTATCGTTTGGAATGATCAACTTGCTGCTGATCTCATTATCACTGCATCGACGCGCTTTGGCTGCCAACTTGGCTAGATCGCCAACCAAATCCGTAGAATCGAGAGCAACTTCATCAACCAAACGCCAGCCATCCGCTGCGCGCAGCAGCAGACAAATGCCCTCAAAAGAAAGGGAAAGCGCAAAATTCGGCTTCATCGTATGTCGGTTCCATCGATTTTTTGCGTGCCCAGCAGCACGTCTCCAATCCTAAAGATATAACAGTCACGCTACGATGGGAAGTATTTCGCTAAAATGTGGAGCAGACTCGTCGAACGACGGTGTTCAGAAATCGCGCGGTGTATGCGGGCTGCGAATTAACCAACGGAAATAAGGGGGTAAGTAGAGCAGTTTATGTGCTGCATCAAAATATGCTCTGCGGAATATTGCCGATCCCGCAGAGCAATTGTGTAATGACTTAGCTTGTCGCTTTGGCCAGAGCTTGATCCAGGTCAGCAATCAAATCGTCTGCGTCTTCTGTTCCGATTGAAATGCGCACGACTTCTGGAGCTGCACCGGATGCGCGTTGTTGCTCTTCAGTCAACTGACGGTGTGTCGTTGAAGCCGAGTGAATGACCAAGGACCGTGTGTCGCCAAGGTTGGCAACGTGGCTGAATATTTCCAGAGAGTTGACCAATTTAACGCATGAATCATAGCCACCTTTGACCGCAATCGTGAACAAGCCACCCGCGCCGCGTGGGCAGATTTTTGCAACGCGATCATAGTATGGTGAAGACTTCAGGCCCGCATAAGTCACGTAATCAACGCGCGGATCATTTTCGAGCCAACCCGCTATTTTCTCAGCGTTTTCAACGTGACGCTGCATGCGCAAGGATAGGGTTTCAGTGCCCATCAATGTGTAGTGCGCAGCTTGTGGATTCATTGTCATACCCAGATCGCGCAGGCCAATTGCGATACCAAAGAAGGTGTATGCAAGGTTGCCAAAGGTCTCGTGGAACTTGAGGCCGTGATATGCTGGCTCTGGCTGGCTTAGGGATGGGAATTTGTCGTTTGCTGACCAGTCAAATTTCCCTGAGTCGACGACACAACCACCAGTAACGGTGCCGTTACCTGTTAGGTATTTGGTGGTTGAATGAACAACAAGCGTCGCGCCGTGTTCGATAGGGCGGCACAGATATGGGGTAGATGCCGTGTTATCTACGATTAACGGAATACCAGCTTCATCGGAGATGGCAGAGATTGCGTCGAGGTCAGTGATGTAGCCACCTGGGTTGGCAATCGCCTCGCAGAAGACCGCGCGTGTGTTTTCGTCAATCGCAGCTTTCACCGCATCCAAATCGTCGAAATCAACGAATGTGCAGGACCAGCCAAAGCGTTTGATGGTTTGACTGAACTGAGTGATCGTACCGCCGTATGCACGGCTAGAGGCTACGATGTTCATACCCGGTGACATTAACGGGAAGATCGCCATGATTTGGGCCGCGTGACCAGATGAACAGCAAACTGCGCCAACGCCCCCTTCAAGCGTCGCGATGCGTTCTTGCAAAACGGCAACTGTGGGGTTGGTCAGGCGGGAGTAAATGAAGCCTACTTCTTGCAAGTTGAACAACGCAGCGGCGTGGTCAGCATCGCGAAAGACATAGGCTGTCGTTTGGTGGATCGGCGTTTGACGCGCGCCAGTTGTTGGATCAGGTTTTGCGCCTGCGTGAATTTGCAGCGTATCAAAACCATAAGTTGGGCCATCAGTCATTGTTTAGATCCTTTTCCATAGCGGCTGTTTGTTGCTCTGTGGAGTAAGGTATGCACCGCCAACGATCAAGGGCGGGCTGAAAACCAAAGTCTTAGCGTAACCAGGAGCCTTCGGACTTAATCTAATTGCGGATCGCTTGTTCGCGCCGCGGCAAGTGGTTTTGATCAAAAAATATACGCACTTTTTCAACGCGACCTTGATAAACAGTACGCTTAATCGCTTTATAACCTTTTAGGATTTTTTGATCTTGTTCGGTGCGGAAACTGTTTCCATGGTTTCAATTACATGCTGGCTTTCACGTGCACAAAGCAGCGGAAACATGCGGTAATGACAGCTGGTTTTACCATCGTGATAGCTAGCTTCCAAGGTATCGCGACCACCGCCAAGTGAATGTACGACCAAGGGAAGGACTAGTTGATCCAACCATGGCGTTAATTTCTGGCAGGCCAGTTCAGGCATTGGTTCGCGACGTAAGGTCAATGCGTATTCTAAGAATTTCTCGCCAAAGGCATGAGGGCAATTGTAATAAAAGAAGCCAGTGTTGAAATAGAGGTAGAGTTTCCAATACTTATCGGGTTCCGACAAATCTAAGCTGCTGTCGAAATCCAGGCCAAATTTGTCATAGAGTGACTTCCAGATACCCGAATAACCAGGGCCATAAAGCGGTGGCTTTGGCCATGTGCCTTCACGCCGCAGCGGTGCGGTCAAAGTCAAATGGCACGTACATCAGGTTATCAGTAATCAGGTTGTCTGTATCGAAAAAGACAAATGGTACGCTTTTGGGTAATGCGGACAACATTTCAATTTTATTTCCATAGGCGTAATCGGTGCCAAAGTGTTTGGATTCAAAGGGCACTACTTCAGCATCCAACCCCTTAAGGGCTTCGAAGATGTCGGGTTTTAGGCGTGGATCGTTTGGCCACTTTGGACCCGGTTGTGGCTCTGTAATAAGAGATTTTCCTTGAAAATCAGGGCTTTGATGGCACAGAGATGCAGCAAAAAGCAATGCTTTGTAGCCCAAGCGGCCATTCTGGCCAACGAAAACAACGTTGAAGGTTTCCGTTCCGTTTGGTTTTTTTGCCATGCGCCGCCTGCTTTGCTCTTTTTCAAGTATGGCCTGATTGTCTGAAATTCAAAAGTTGGCAAATTCGCTCTTTTGTGATGTTTGAGTGCGTTATGGTCGATTTGCATATAAACGCCAACAATTTCGCAGAACTGAAGAAATTGAGGAGGCGCTTGTAATGCTACGCTTCAGCCATTTTACCTTCTTAAGGTGGGGTGCCTTTGCACCACAAATCAGTTTTATAACCAAGCGTGAAAACAGCACTTAAGTTTTCTTGGTGTCGTCAACGATGTTCATCGTCGCAACGCCAGAATTGCCAAGCTCGACAGAAGCGAACGGCCCACCATGACACATGTTACCTGGGTCTTGGCTGTCCAACACATCACTCGCTGCAAATGTTTCTGCAGTAAACTGTTCAGCATTGTCTTTTGGTCGATAGCCAAGGAAGCTGGCTTTTGCGTTGTCAACAGGCACCCGGTCATTGTTTGATACGCCGTAGACGACAGCAAAGCCTGTCACAGGTGTATCGATAGCGCGTGTCACCAGTTGGATTAGATCATCGTATGATAACCAAGACCCGACAGCGCGAGGGTTGCCGACGTTTGCGGCAGACAGAATGCGCATGCAAACGGATTCAACTCCGCGTTTGTCCCAGTAAAGACTAGCCAAATCTTCCGCAAAGCATTTTGCCAGGCCATAGTAGGTGTCTGGGCGGTGCGGCGCATCGGTTCCAATGAATTCGTTTTTAGGGTGCATACCAACTGCGTGGATTGAAGAAGCATAAACAACACGGCGCACACCGTTTTTAAATGCGGCTTCCCACACGTTATAGGCACCAACGATGTTGGACTGAAGGATGGCATCAAAAGGGGCTTCGTCCCCAATTGCGCCAAAGTGGACAACCATGTCTGCGTCTTTAAGTAGATCAACCATTTGGTCAAGGCTGGCCAAGTCCGCTTTGACATAGCTTTCGCCCGCGTAAAGTGTGCCGATTTCGTCGGCGAGGTCGGTAGATACCAACTGATCCGCTATTTTACTAAGAGGTTCACGCAAGTGGGAGCCAAGACGGCCAGCTGCGCCTGTTAGAACGATCTTTTTCATGGTGTATTTCCTTTGACGGTCAATTTAGAAAGGGCCGCGGCGATGCGGTCCAGAGCGATGTTCAAGACATCTTCAGAGCAAGCTGTGGAGATGCGAAAGAAAGGCGATAAGTCATAGGCGCTGCCTGGCACTGCGGCGACTTTGGCTTCCGATAAGATGTATGCGGTAAATGCTGTGTCATCTTCTAGTGCAATACCTTCTGCAGTCGTGGCACCTATAAAATGTTCATAATTGATATAGGCGTAGAATGCGCCGTCTGGTGGAGCCAGCGTCAAGCCATCGATCCCTTTGATACCTTCGACAACCAGATTACGCTCTCTTCAAATGCGGATTTGAAGAGGGCGACGCTGTTTTGGGGGTCATTCAGTGCGGCCGTTGCAGCTGCTTGGGCCACCGAACATGCACCTGATGATATCTGCGACTGCACTTTGGTCATACCTTTAATCAAAGGGGCAGGGCCTGCGCCATAACCAATGCGCCAGCCGGTCATCGTATAGGCCTTTGATAATCCATTTACTATCAACACTTGACCGCTCAAATCTGGATTGGCCGAAAGGAATGAAACATGTTTCTTGTTATCAAAAGTGATGTCTTCGTAAATTTCATCCGACATAACCAACACGTGCGGGTGGCGGCGGACTACATCGCCAAGCTCTGAAAGTTGCTGTGCATCATAAGACGTCCCAGATGGATTGGACGGCAGGTTCAACAAAAGCCAACGGGTGTGAGGCGTAATTGCTGCCTCAAGCAACTCGTGAGTTAGACGAAAACCGTTGTCGGGCGGGCAATCGATAACAATAGGTCGCCCACCAAGGATCGAAACCATGTCCTTGTACTGACCGAAATATGGGGCACAAAGCAGAACTTCGGACGTGTTTTCCAATGTTGCCATGAACGCATCAAAGATGACCTGCTTGGCACCGTTTCCTACAATGACTTCGCTTGGAGAAAAGTTTGGGGTGTCGTCGCGTTTGAATTTATCGATAATTGCCAGCGTAAGCGCGGCGATTCCATCCGTTGGTGGATAGCGCGGTTCACCGAGTTTAGCAGCTTTATAAGCTGTCTCAACGATGTGGGCCGGCGTATCAAAATCTGGCTCGCCCAATCCCAAATTGATCACGTCATTACCTTCGGATTTAGTGCTTTGGCATTTTGGCTAACAGCTGCTGACGCAGGGGATTTTATTGCATCCAACCGCTTTGCCAGGTAGTTCACTCTAACCCACCTTTGACTTGAGCAAGTAGTGCATCCGACCCTTTGGCAAGAATTGATGCGTCAGACCCGCATGCGACAAAGGTAAAGCCTTCGTTCAGCAGTTTGGCTGCAAATTCTGTGTCCAAAACCAGCGTTCCAACGGGAACCCCTTTGGCCATCAGCGCACGTGCTGCCGGCAAAATCAGGTCCCAAACCGCGTCGTCCATCGGTTTGCCCAATAGGCCCATGTCCGCAGCAATATCCGCGGGTCCAAAAAACACACCTGAAACACCGTCTTGGGTCCCGATTTCTTCAGCCATCGAGACGGCTGATTGAGTTTCAAGCTGCAGGATCACGGTTGTTTCCTGCTCGACTTTGGCAAAATAATCTTTGATGCGACCGAACTTATTCGCCCGAGTGGAACCAGAAACACCGCGCACGCCATGTGTTGGATAGCGTGTTGCAGCGACTGCCTTTTGTGCCTCTTCTACATTTTGGATCATCGGGAACAATAGGCCTGGCGCACCGGAGTCTAGTAAGCGTTTCACTTGAACCGTGTCGTTCCAATCTGGGCGTACAATCGCGGTGGTTCCGGTTGAAGCAAAGACCTGTAGCTGTCCGATGACTGAATTAAGGTCGTTGGGCGAATGCTCCATGTCGATGAGGACCCAGTCATAACCCGAAGGAGCAACGACTTCGGCTGTAAAATTGCTAGACAGTGTGACCCACAGGCCGATCTGTTTTTTTCCAGCAGCAATGGCGCGGGTGAATAGGTTTTGCGGGAGGTTCATTAGATAATGGCCTTTTCTGGGAACTTTTCACCTTTCTCAATACGCTCATATCCGAAGGCTGACAAATCCAGTGTGCGGTACTCCCCATATGTTAGCAATTCAGACACGCCGCGCCCCATGGCAGGGGACTGCTGGAACCCGTGACCGGAGAAGCCATTGACGAAAATAAAGTTGGTGACTTTTGAGTGCGGGCCAACAATCGCGTTTTGGTCAAAGGTGTTATAGGCATAGTGGCCCGCCCATGAGTTGATCAATTTGATCCGCTCAAATGCTGGAATGCGGGTGGCCAGCACAGGCCATACCTTTTCTTCCCAGATCGAATGATCCTGAACGAAGTCGTTAAAATCCACCGCAGGGTCATCATCTGGAGGGCAACCCGCCAAATAGTAGGTCCCTTCAGAACGCATATGTACGCCAGACGGATCAATCGTCAGCGGAAGATCGCGATCCAGTGGCGCTTCTGCGTCAAAGATAAAGGTGTAGCGTTTGCGTGGTTCAACAGGGATGTTGATGCCCGCCATCGCCGCCGTCAACGCCGCGCGTGGGCCCGAACAGTTCACAACCGTGCCGCATGTCACGACCTCACCAGAGGCCAACGTGACGCTTTCCACTTTGGAACCATCCGTTGATTTGGTCATCGCGACAACTTCATTTGTAAGGTAATCAACGCCGCGTTCACGGGCAGACCGTTTCCACCAGTCAAACAAGGTGTTGCCGTCAAAATAACCCTCGTCGATCAGGTTGTGGTTGCCCACCAAGATATCGTCCAGATTATAAAACGGGTAATCCGCTTTGATTTCCTCAGCTGTCATGTGCTTAGTACCAGCGCCCAATTTGTCCTGAATTTCCTGGCCCTCTTTTAAGGTCGCGGCGAATTCTGCGTTGTCGGCCAAATACATATAGCCATAGCTTTGCAAAATCGGGTGGGGCACGCGTTCATCACCGCCCATGTATTCGCGAAAGTTCTTCACGAAATCAGCAGCGAACTGGGAAACGCGGATGTTCACCTCGTTCGAGAACTGCTGGCGCATACAGCTGTTGGTGTGAACCGTTGAGGTAAACTCATATGTTGGGCCTTTTTCAACGACCAATATGCTACCATCAAAGTCTGGATTAGTTGCTGTGAACCATGCCACCGAGGACCCCAACATCGCGCCGCCGACGATTACAACGTCATAGCTGTTGGCTTTGGGTGTTTGCAGTTTGCTCATTATATCATCTCTCCCTTTGTGACGGCGGTTTGGACCGCTTCAATGTCTTGCTGTGTCATTCCATAGTCGCGCGCGGCAGTCTCCGCGGATATGTATCCACGGGCCAAATCGCGTTTTACCAGCTCTGGATCGCGTTCACTGACGGGACCGTAACCGGCTCCACCAGGAAAGGCCAAAACAACACGGCGCCCATGCGCCACAAATTGTTTGCCTTTGCCATACATTTTAGCGCCGTCGTCTTGGATGATAGTCGTTGGTGCACCGTTTTCGCCACCTTGGCGGCCACGCGCAGGGTGATCCACACGATCAAACATCGCTTGGAAATCAAACTCGTGGCCTTCCTGTGCGCCCACTTCCATGTATTGGCCCAAGCCCCCGCGGAACTTGCCCGCGCCGCCACTGTCAGGGCGCAACTCTTTGCGCCAGACGATAACGGGGCCTGTGTGTTCAGTCGCCTCAATCGGCATGGTCATCACGCCCGATGGGAAGGCAGTGGCGTTCAAACCGTCAAACTGTGGACGGGCACCTGTGCCACCAGAGTTGAAGGTCAGCACCTCAGCACGGCGCGCGCCAACTGTGTGTGCCGCGTCCGTACGGGGGCGCAGGGACACTTGGAAATTACACAAACATCCAGCGCCCTCGGCAGGCACAGTGTTGGGCAGCAATTGATCCAAAGCCGCGTAAATTGCATCAGGCACAAAGTGACCCACGATATGGCGCAGGGCCACGGGGGCAGGGTGCACCGCATTCACGATCGAGTTTTCAGGCGCTGTGATCTCGAATGGGGCCAAAGAGGCCGCGTTGTTCGGGATTTCCGGCGCAATGGCGCATTTCAACGCGTAACAGGCATAGGCTTTGGCATAGACCAATGGGCAGTTGATGCCCTTTTTGTCCACACCAGAGGTGCCTGCAAAGTCGGATAGTATACGATCCTGTTCAATGCTTAGCTTCACCTTCAGCGTAATCGGTGCAGAGAACCCATCAACCGTCATTTCACCTGATGCTTCACCGTGGGGAAGGGCATTGATGCATTCAAGCGTGGCACGGCGCGAATTCTCGAGGATAAATCCGCCAATGCCATTCAGATCATCCAGCCCGAATTCCTCCATCATTTCGATCAGGCGACGGTGGCCGATCTCGTTACAGGTGGCCAAGGCATAGATGTCACCCACCAATTGGTCTGGCTCACGTACATTGCCGCGCACGATACGGATTAGGGTTTGGTCTACTTCGCCGCGGTTCACCAGCTTCATGATCGGGATATAAAGACCCTCTTCATAAACGCTGGCCGCATCTGCTCCGAAACCACGGCCACCGATGTCCACGATATGGGCGGTGCACCCAAAGAAACCCGCCAACTCCCCCTTGTGGAACGAGGGCGTCACAACTGTGATATCGTGCAGGTGGCCTGTGCCTTCCCATGGATCGTTGGTGATATAGACGTCACCTTCAAAGATGTTTTCGCGTCCAATACGGCGGATAAAGTGGCCGACCGCATCGGCCATTGCGTTCACGTGACCGGGCGTGCCCGTCACCGCTTGGGCCAACATCTGACCTGCGGTGTCATAGACGCCTGCGGACAAATCACCGGCTTCGCGCACGGATGTAGAAAACGCGGTGCGAACCAATGCTTGCGCTTGTTCTTCTACGACCGAAATCATGCGGTTCCACATCACCTGATAGGCAACGTTTGACGGGGTGCTCATGCTTGCGCTCCTTTGGTGGTCATGTCGATTGTGCCGTCTGGCTGGGCCGTGACTTGGCGCGACGATGGAACGATGATGGTGGTTTCATCCTCTGTAACAACGGCGGGGCCTTGAACGGTTTGGCCTGCCTTCATGTCATTGCGCAGCACCAGTTGGGCATCGGTCACAGTGGCAAGGGCTGGATCAAACAAGGCGCGTTGACCTGCAACCGTTGCGGCTCCTGCGTCAGAGGCCAGCGCGATTTGCGCGACCTGCTCTGGCGGGGTTGTCGCGTTCACCGACCAAACAGTGATTTCAACATCCATACCATCCACAGTGCGGCCAAAGAGGGCAGAGTAATCGGCCTCAAACAGCTTAAGGAAGGTATCCGCCTTTGGTGACATGGCCTGTTTAGCGCTCAATGAAGTCGGGATTTCCCAACCTTGACCCGTGTAGCGCATGTAGACTTTGAACTCAGAAATGATGTCTGATGTCGCGTCACATGAGCGTACAAATCCTGTGGCCTCGTCCTGTAGTTCCGTGAGCAAGGATTTGATAACTTCAGGCTTAAAGTCTGACAGTTTCATATAAACAGAACGATTGGCCTCAAAGCTGAAAGGCGCACGAAGGAACCCAATCGCTGATCCCACACCAGCGCCCGTTGGCACCAGCAAACGATCAACGCCCAGCTTTTCACACAAACGACCAGCATGAAGCGGGGCGGCACCGCCGAAGGCGATCATGGTGTATTCAGATAGGTCTTCGCCGTTTTCCACGGCATGAACACGGGCCGCGTTGGCCATGTTTTCGTCCACAACCTCGGCCAGACCAAATGCAGCGGTTTGCGCATCCATATCTAGCGTTTTACCCAGCACATTGACCAAAGCATCCGCAGAACTGTCAGCATGCAGTTGGATCGATCCACCGGCAAAGTTGTTAGGATCCAGTTTGCCCAAAACCAAATCCGCGTCGGTCACGGCAGGCTTTTCACCGCCACGGCCATAACAGGCCGGCCCTGGTTCAGAACCTGCACTTTCTGGTCCCACACGAATTTGGCGCATAGAGTCGATATGGGCCAGCGACCCACCACCAGCACCAATTTCGACCATGTCAATCACAGGAATCGAAATTGGCATTCCAGAGCCCTTTTTGAAACGATAGGTGCGGGCAACTTCAAAGACGTGAGATGTTTTTGGGGTTTGGTTCTTGATCAGGCAAATCTTGGCTGTGGTGCCGCCCATGTCAAAGGACAACACCTTGTCCAAACCATAACGCGCGGCGATGTTTGCAGCAAAAACAGCACCACCCGCAGGACCGGATTCAACCAGGCGCACAGGGAAGTCAGCCGCGCTTTCAATGGAAATGATCCCGCCGCCAGAGTGCATCAAGAAGACAGAGCAATCCGCGCCCTCATCTTCAAGGCGACCTTTCAGGCGGCCAAGGTAAGATTTCATCAATGGTTTGATATAGGCATTCGCAACAACCGTATTGAACCGCTCGTATTCGCGCATCTGTGGGGAGACCTCAGAAGACAGCGACACCATCACATCCGGCAGTTTCTCAGCCAGTACATCACGCACCATACGTTCGTGATCTGGGTTCAGATATGAGTGGATCAAACCAACAGCGATACTTTCATATCCCGCCGCATTGATCTGATCCGCAACCGCTTCAATCTCGGCGCGGTCCAGATCAAGCAACACGCCGCCAGTGGCATCCACACGCTCAGAAATAGTAAAACGGCTTTGGCGCGGAATCAATGGATCTGGCAGGGTGAGGTTCAGATCATACTGCTCAAACCGGCTTTCGGTGCGCATCTCGATCACGTCGCGAAAACCCTCGGTGGTGATCAGGGCCGTCTTGGCACCGCGCCGTTCAATTAACGCGTTGGTGGCAAGGGTGGTGCCGTGGATGATCTGGCCGATGTCAGACGGGGCCACACCCGCCTTTGCACAGACCTGATGCAAGCCGTCGATGATGGCGTTTTCGGGGGCGATGTAAGTGGTCAAAACCTTGGTCGAAAACTGCTTGCCCTCGACCTCGATCACCACGTCGGTGAAGGTGCCGCCGATATCGACGCCTATGCGAATTGCGCTGTTGCCCATGTGTACTTTGATCCCTGTGGGTGTGAGTCTGTTTACTCAAATTAGGGTGAGTCCATGTATCAAATCAAATTGTTAAAATGAATGGGGATGATAAGAAAAATCTATCCTTCGGCATTGTGAATTTCTGCCATATTTTTCGCAATTTTTGCGGCCTGAGCGACAAAGCTGGGCGCGCGATCGGCATCAAAGCGTGCAAAGAATTCCAGGTCATCTGGTTGCCATTGGTATTGGATCTGGACCAAATCGCCTTGGTTTAGTTCTTTGCTGATCATTGCCGCGGGGAGGGTGGCAACGCCCATACCGTTCAAGGTCATGTAGAGGCAGGCTGCAAGATTGCTTGAGGGGACAAGGCGCACATCCAAATCCTTGCGCGCCCCAAAGTGTGCAGCGGTTTCCGTATAAAGGCGGGTGTCGCGGCTGTGGGTCAGGATCGGGTGTTGCGCAATATGCTCAATCGTTGGATTGGCAATGCCGAGCAGTCCCAGACCACGCGAGGCAACCCAGACCAAAGGGTAATCACCCAGTGGGATTTCGCCCGTCATCTGCTGGCGAAACGGGCCGTTCTGTAGAGCCAGATCAAGGGTGCGCGCCCCCAATTCGCGTTCCAGATTGACGGACAGATCTACTGTCAGCTCCACATGCAATTGCGGAAAGGTCGCGCTGAGCGCCTTGAGGAAATCACTGAGCCAAGTGTGCACGATCATCTCAGTCACGCCAAGGCGCAAGGTGCCATCGATCAGGCTGGGTTCTGCAGCCGCATCAGCAAAAGCATCCGCTGCCTGTAAAACCTTTCTGGCGTAGTCAAGCATCTGGATACCCTTAGACGTAAGCCGCACAGACCCTGCATCGCGTTCCATCAGCTTGCGTTTCATTGCCCCTTCAAGCAGTGCAATACGGGATGAAACGTTTGGTTGTGTTGTATTCAAGCGATCCGCTGCTTTGCGAAAGCTGCCAAGGTCTGCAACCCAGACAAACGCTTCAAGCTGTTTGAGGTTAATTTTCACGCACCACACCCATCAGTTTAATTAATTGTATATCCCTTAGTGAATAAGTTTACTTATTGGAAGGCGTGGTTTGAAGGTATGTTGTTAACTTCAGTTGCGATTCATTCTCAACTAAAGTATCTGTTGCGAGTAATTCGCATTTAGAGTCACATGTTTTTGCCTACCCTTTGAAGGAACAGTTAATATGCAACGGATTATTTTAGGATTTTGTTCTCTCGCAATAAGCGCCGTATGTGCTTCTCCAATTCTAGCATCCGACGACAAATTCAAGGCAGTCACCACATTCACTGTGATCGCCGATATGGCTCGTAACGTGGCAGGGGACGCCGCCATCGTGGAAAGTGTGACCAAGGCGGGTGCCGAAATCCACGGCTATCAGCCTACGCCCCGTGACATCATCCGCGCCCAAGATGCGGACCTGATCCTATGGAACGGTCTGAACCTTGAACTGTGGTTCGAACAATTCTTCTCAAACCTCAAAGATGTGCCAAGCGTGACACTGACCGATGGCGTCGTCCCGATGAGCATCTCAGGTGGTGACTATAACGGCAAACCAAATCCACACGCATGGATGAGCACCACCAGCGCAATGATCTACGTGGACAACATCCGCGACGCCTTTGTGAAATATGACCCTGAGAACGCAGCGATTTACACCGCCAATGCCGAAACCTATAAAAATGAGATCGCGACAGTTATCAAACCGCTTGAGGCCGACATCCTTAAAGTGCCAGAAGGGCAGCGTTGGTTGGTCAGTTGTGAAGGCGCGTTCAGCTACCTGATCCGCGATTTCCAAATGCAGGAACTGTACCTATGGCCGATCAACGCCGATCAGCAGGGTACACCACAACAGGTGCGCAAGGTGATCGACGGAGTGCGCGAACACAACATTCCTGCGGTGTTCTGTGAAAGCACGGTCAACCAATCCCCCGCCCAGCAGGTCGCGCGCGAAACAGATGCGACCTATGGCGGCATGTTATATGTGGACAGCCTGACAGAGGCCGATGGCGCAGTGCCGACCTATATCGACCTGCTGCGCACCACCATCGAAACAATTGCCACAGGGCTATCTGCCACAGGACAATCTGAGTGAGCGCATCAACTGGCATCACCGCAAATGACGTCACAGTCACCTATCGCAACGGCCACACGGCTCTGCGCAACGCCAGCTTTGAAATCCCGACGGGGACGATCACCGCATTGGTGGGGGTGAACGGCGCGGGTAAATCCACGCTGTTCAAGGCGATCATGGGATTTGTTCCCGCCGCCAAAGGCGAGATCACCGTGCTGGGCATGCCTGTCAAAGACGCGTTGCGCCAAAACATCGTGGCCTACGTGCCTCAGTCTGAAGAAGTCGATTGGAGCTTTCCTGTCCTTGTCGAAGATGTGGTGATGATGGGGCGTTACGGACACATGGGGTTCCTGCGCCGTCCCAAACAAACGGATAACGAGGCGGTCACTTCGGCCCTTGAACGGGTCAACATGATCGACTTCCGCCACCGCCAAATTGGTGAGCTGTCAGGCGGTCAACGTAAACGCGTCTTTCTTGCCCGTGCTTTGGCCCAAGAGGGCAAGGTTGTTTTGCTGGATGAGCCCTTTACTGGTGTGGACGTTCAGACTGAGGATGCAATCATCAGGCTGTTGCGCGAAATGCGCGATGAGGGGCGGGTTATGTTGGTCTCGACACACAACCTTGGCTCTGTCCCAGAATTCTGTGATCGGACTGTTTTGGTTAAAGAAACCGTACTGGCTTATGGGCTGACCGAAACCACTTTTACACATGACAATCTGGAACTGGCTTTTGGCGGCGTACTGCGCCACTTCGTTCTTGGTGGAGCCGATCTGCATGACGATGAGGATGGCCGGACAATCCGCGTGATCACTGATGATGAACGTCCATTTGTTGTGTACAGCGATGAGAAGGGCACCAAAGAGTGATCGAAACATTGCTTTTGCCCTTTACCTATAACTACATGTTCAACGCCATGTGGGTCAGCGCACTTGTTGGCGGGGTCTGTGCATTTCTTTCGGCTTACCTGATGCTAAAGGGGTGGTCACTAATAGGTGACGCGCTTAGTCATTCTATCGTACCGGGCGTTGCAGGGGCCTATATGCTGGGCCTGCCATTTGCGCTGGGTGCATTTGCTGCGGGCGGATTGGCGGCTGGTGCGATGCTATTTCTCAACCAAAGATCGGGCTTGAAAGAGGACACTATTATTGGGCTGATCTTTACGTCGTTCTTTGGGTTGGGATTGTTCATGGTCTCGCTGTCACCCACATCTGTGAACATCCAAACTATTACCATGGGCAACATCCTTGCCATCACACCATCCGACACACTTCAACTGGCGATCATCGGTTTCGTGACCCTCGCGATCCTGCTGGCTAAATGGAAGGACTTGATGGTCACCTTTTTTGACGAAAACCACGCACGCTCCATTGGGGTAAAGCCGGACTTTTTAAAGGTTGTGTTCTTCACATTGCTATCCGCATCCTGCGTCGCGGCCCTGCAAACAGTTGGTGCCTTTCTCGTGATCGCGATGGTCGTCACACCGGGGGCTACGGCCTATCTGTTGACAGACCGTTTCCCGCGCTTGCTGATGCTCAGCGTTGCACTAGGGGCAGGGACGAGCTTTTTTGGGGCCTACCTCAGCTTCTTTGTTGATGGGGCCACGGGTGGTTTGATTGTTTCATTGCAAACCGTGATCTTCTTAATCGCGTTTTTTTTCGCACCTAAATACGGCTATATCGCCGTCCGCCGCCGCGCAGCTGCAGCGTTGGTGTCATGATGATGAATGAACTGCTTCTCCCGTTCCAATTTGCGTTTATGAACAGCGCCTTCCTGATCATGACGATCATTGCAGTGCCAACCAGCTTGCTTTCTTGCTTCCTTGTGCTCAAAGGGTGGTCCCTAATGGGGGATGCTATCAGCCACGCGGTATTACCTGGTGTCGTGATCGCCTATATCATCGGTATTCCACTGATCATCGGAGCGTTTTTTGCAGGTATGTTCTGTGCTCTCGCCACGGGTTTTCTGTCTGAGAACAGCCGCGTGAAACAAGATACGGTAATGGGTATCGTGTTCTCAGGAATGTTCGGTTTTGGGATAGTTCTGTACACTAAAATTACTACAGACGTGCATCTGGATCATATTCTGTTTGGTAATATGTTGGGCGTCGGCGCAACCGATCTATGGACCGCTGGTCTGATTGCAGCCTTCGTTGCTGCTGTTGTGATTGCTAAGCGCCAAGACCTGCTGTTGCACGCCTTTGATCCGATACAGGCCCAAGCGGTTGGCCTGCGGGTGAATTGGCTGCACTTTGGATTGTTGTCAATGATTTCACTTACGATTGTGGCAACGCTTTCAGCGGTAGGAATAATTCTATCAATTGGATTATTGATTGCACCTGGGGCGATTGCATTTTTGTTAACGAACCAGTTCAAACGCATGTTGCTGATTGCGGTTGGGGTAACTGTATTCTCTGGAATATTGGGCGTTTACGTTAGCTTCTTTATCGACAGTGCACCTGCGCCGACGATCATTTTGATCTTAACGATCATTTTCATCGGCGCGTTTATTCGTTCAAATATGCGGTCTAAGCAAGCGGCTTAAGCCTCTTCAACAAGCCCACCAGCTTTGACCCAGTCAACGATGCCGCCAATGTTGGTCACATTTGTGTAGCCCATGTCGAGCAAGGTCTTACCTGCCAGTGCCGCCTGTCCACCAGCTGCGCAAACCAGATAGACTTCAGCATCCTTGGTGAGCGTCTTGTTGTGAGCAGCGGTTGCTGGATCAGCCATGAATTCAAGCATGCCACGAGGAATTCGTTGCGCGCCTTTGATCGTGCCTGTTGCAGCGATGGCAGCGCTGTCGCGGACGTCAACGAAAACGACTGCAGCTTTCGCGTGACGGGTTACTGCTTCAACCGCCGATATGCGTGGAACGGCTGCGTTTGCCGCTTCCATGTAGGATTTTGAAGTTTGCATGATGATGTCCTCTTGAGACCTATTTGCGTTAGTGCACAGATAAGCAAAGGCGTGCTTCCAATCCAGTGGCTATGGTAAAGGAATTGGGCCTGCATCTTTGGGTTGGGCATAGCCACGTGCAAATGCAGGACGTGCCGCCAGCTCAAGATACCAACGTTTTACATTCGGGAAATCGTTTAGATCAACTTGATGGTATTCAAACCGGGAGGCCCATGGCCATGTAGCAAAGTCAGCAATGCTGAGTGTGCTGATTATATATGGGGAAGTGGTAAGGTGCTGATCTAAAACCCCATAAAGGCGCAGTGTTTCTGCATGATAGCGCTGCTCTGAATACTCAGACTTGCCCTTGTTGTACTTTAAGAAATGGTGCGCTTGGCCGATCATCGGGCCAAAACCGCCCATCTGCCACATCAACCACTGCATCATCTGCCAATATTCAGAGCTCCCATATACAGGTGCGAATAAGCCAGTTTTTTCGGCGAGGTACATTAGGATTGCACCAGACTCAAATATAGATTGATCCCCGTCAACAATTGCAGGGATGCGATTGTTGGGGCTAATTTTTAGAAAATTTGGTGCAAATTGTTCATCCTTGGTGATGTCGATGGCATGGCTTTTGTACTCCAGCCCCATTTCTTCCAATGCGATCGAGACTTTACGCCCATTCGGAGTTGTCCATGAATAAAGGTTTATCATTTTAGGTCCTTGGTTTGTGCGGTCTGCGCCATCAATTCAAACAATGGCGTAATGGATGGCGAATCTGCAATGCCCCAGGCTAAGGATAAAAACTGTTCTGACCATGCCGTACCCAATAGTGGTGTTGTGAGGCCGCGAAACTTGTCCCAAATCACCTTATCTGAAACTTTGTTTTCTGGATCACCCTGTGCCTCCGTGGCAACTGAGGACAGGATGCGCCCATCATTAAGGTAGAAGTGGGTGCGCGCAAAGCGACGGGCGGGGAAGGCGTCGTTAAATGCGTCGTCTTCGACAATCTCAACCGTCTTGGCCAACCCGATAATTTGTGGATCGTTGAGGCCATCACTTGTGATCTCGGCCACACCGATTGTGCCACGCACAACTGCTGCAGCGACTGAAAATGGTAGCGAGTATTGCGCCTGTTCGGTCGTTGTGGGGATAGAGGCAAGGCGTTTCGCTTCGTGAAATGTTTCCACTTTGATCGTTGCGATCTCATCGACACTGATACCGTGTTCATGGATCAAAGCCAACGCTCCCTCCACGGCAGGCTGTGCCCAGCGGCAAACCGGATAAAGCTTGATATATTGCTGCTCAATGTACCAGTTCTGACCCAGATCATCCCAATATGCTGTTAATTCAGGAGCTTCCATGGTGATCGCTGGGGCACCGGTAAACCCATCCTGTGCAAGATAAGCTGCCGAAACCCCCGCCATTGCGCCCCAACCAGAGCCGTCTTTGAGCATTGTGGGCGAATCAATAACACGCATCATCTGACTGCGTGGGCCATGGTATTCAGCTATGCCTAGCGCCTCGCGGGTTTGGCCCTTGGTCAACTTCAATTGACGGGCAGTTAATGCGGCTGCCGCTAAAGAAATCCATGCGCCAGAAGTATGAAAATCGCAGGCACTTGCATGTAAGGCAATGCCAGCCCTGGTGCCGATTTCGTATCCAATTACGATGGAAGTTAGAAATTCTTTAGGGTCATCAATCCCTTCGGCCTGCATGACTGCGATCAATGAAGGGAAGACGCCGCAGCCGACATGGCCCTTGGTCAGTTTCATACCGTCATGGGCATCGAGCGCATCTATTGTCATACCATTGGCCATGGCTGCTCCCGCAGCACTGGCTTTGCGGCCGTCTTGCCAAAGGATGGCGTCTGTTCCGCAAAACTGGTGTGCGGCATGGTTGTGAATGACGCTTGATAGTTGGGTTTGCGACCCGCCAACGGCCACACCTAAGGTGTCGACCAGACAGCGAATGGCCTCATGGATTGTGGCGGCAGGTAGATCGTCAAACTTGGTGTCGAGGATGAAGTCTACTGCCGGCATGTGCATTGTTCCTTATGCGTAAAAACTGCGGAAGGCTGTGATCGCGGCCTCTAATCCCGCATCATCAATGTCGCGGTGCATGACCATTCTTATCGTAGGATGTTGCCCACCAATGCGCACACCTGTAGCCTCCATATGAGCATGTAATGCGTTATGTTGGCTTGCGTTGGGCGTGAAGAACACCATGTTCGTACCACTGTGAACATTTCCAACATCCAAGTCATGCAGGGCATCGGCCAATTGACCTGCGCGATTATGATCCGCGGGCAGAAGTGACAAATGATGATCTAACGCATGCGTTGCGGCAGCGGCCAAGACGCCTGCCTGTCGCAATCCCCCGCCCAAGATTTTGCGATTGCGCCTAGCCCTTGCGATAATGGCATGGCTACCGACCAAAATCGAACCAACTGGTGCGCCCAACCCTTTTGAAAAGCAGACGGAAATACTGTCGGCGCAATCAGCGAGTTCTTTAGCAGTGCACTTAAGTTCCGTTATTGCATTAAAAAAGCGCGCGCCGTCTAAATGAACGGATAGTCCAGCGTCCCATGCCGCCTGTGCGGGGGAGCGCATCTTTTCCAATGAAATGGCTTTGCCGCCAACGGTATTTTCCAAACACAACAAGCGACTGCGTGCGTAGTGTGGGTCGTCATCCTTAACGGCACCTTTGACTTGCTCTGCTGAAACGGCGTTACCATCGCCCACGGGGATCGCATGCATCGAAACGCCAGCCAGAACCGAAGCACCGGCGGCTTCATCAGCATAAATGTGATAAGCGTCGCCCACGATCAATTCGTCCCCACGGCCACAGTGTGCCATGATTGCGCAAAGGTTACTTTGTGTACCGCTGGAAACAAACATGGCGGCGTCTTTTCCAAGCAAGCCTGCCATGCGGTTCTCAAGAGCAATAATGCTGGGGTCTTCGCCGTAAACATCATCACCAACTTCAGCGGCTGCCATTGCCGAGCGCATCGCGTCGTCAGGGCAGGTGACTGTGTCACTACGCAAATCACAAAAAATTGAATTACGGATACCGCTATGCATTGCACCATAAGTGCTCATTTAGTGACCTGAGTGTAGGCTAGGGCGGCGACGATGTGGACGCGAGTTGTGTCGCCGCCATTAAGTGCGGTGTGATAGCCACGGGTGTCTGTGAAGTAGACAGAACCATCAGCTGGCAAGTGGGTTACATGGTGATTGACCACAAACAAGGAACCAGGATTTGTTGTAACCGGAATGTGCAGGCGAGGTTCTGGATCACGGTGCCAAGAATTGCAATTATACTGACCTTTGGCCAACACACGGGTACGTCCAATCGGAAAGCGTTTGGTTAGTTCTTCGTGAACGTATTCAAAGTATGTGCCTTTGAATTTTGGGTTGAATTCGGAAAAGTCGATTTCCGGCACCAAATCTTCGCGGGCCTCTTCAAAGTATCGCGCATCGCCACGCAACCAGTAACGACCAGAAAGATCGTTTTCTGTCCATTCAGTCTGACCAGGTCGTTGGGTGAGGGGGAGGGCGGCAAATCCTTGATCTTGCATTCCGCCTTTGAAGGCCTCGCGTGCCAAACATTCGTCGAGCGCCGCACGCAACTCATCGATGTCAAACTTAAGTTCTAGCTTCTGTATGCCAGGCCCCGGAAAAAAGTCCGCTACCGAGGTTGTCTCGGGCGCGGTCTGCATCCAGTTTGTGATCGACTTAACGTCGTTGTCATCTATCGCTGCACTAAACCCCATGGCCGTGATCCTTCAATCAAATACGTATTTGATCACGACGTTAGGGGAGTCTCCGCTTTTGCGGAAGTCTATATTTAGCTGTTTAAGAATTCACACCATTAGGCAATAATCTTGCTCACGGCCGCGGTGAGCGCTAGGCTGATCACATTGATTTCGCCCATAGCATCAATACGCTGTAATGCACCGTTGTCCTCATAGTAGCTGATTAACGGCGCAGTTTGCGTGTGATAGGCTGCCAATCGTCCACTCACGGTCTCAGCGTTGTCATCTGCACGGCGCTTCATTTCTGTTCCGCCACAACTGTCACAAACGCCGTCTTGTGCCGGAACTTTGAAGCTGTCGTGGTATCCTTCACCGCAGTCGCCACAAGTGTAGCGCCCTGCGACGCGTTCGACCATTGCAGCATCATCCACTTCAAGACTGATTGCCGCATCAATCTTTTGGCCTTTCTCTGCTAGTAATTTATCCAATGCAGAAGCCTGTACAGCGGTACGCGGAAAACCATCCAAAATCACGCCTTTGGCGCAATCAGCGTCGGTCATGCGGTCGCGCAAGATATCGATCACAATTTGGTCGCTGACCAGCGCACCAGCCTTCATAACGGCGTCAGCAGCTTGTCCTGCGGGCGTTCCTGCGGCAACTGCTGCGCGCAGCAGATCGCCAGTGGATAGTTGGACGAGGCCGAATTGCTTTTCTAGCATCCGGGCTTGGGTGCCCTTTCCTGCGCCGGGAGGGCCAAGTAAAATTAGAACAGGTGAGGTATTCATAGTATACTTCCTTTGGTCAATGGTATTCGCCGCGATGATGCGGCAAACACCACTGTGATCGTTATCAGCCCATGCGGTTTTCAATAAGGTCATCAACAACGCTTGGGTCTGCCAAGGTTGACGTGTCGCCCAATGCGCTAAAGTCGTTCTCTGCAATCTTGCGCAAGATCCGGCGCATGATTTTACCTGAACGGGTTTTGGGTAGGCCTGGTGCCCACTGAATCAGATCTGGTGAGGCGATAGGACCGATTTCTTTACGGACCCAGTTGCGCAGTTCAACACGCAGCTCGTCGGTGGGGGTCTCACCATTCATCAATGTGACGTAGCAATAAATGCCCTGTCCCTTGATATCATGAGGATAGCCAACAACAGCAGCTTCGGCGACTTGTGGGTGTGCCACCAGTGCGCTTTCAACTTCAGCTGTGCCCATGCGGTGGCCAGAAACGTTGATCACGTCATCGACACGACCTGTAATCCAATAATCGCCGTCTGCATCGCGTTTGCAACCGTCGCCGGTAAAGTAGTAGCCTTCATAATCCGCAAAATACGTCTTTTCAAAGCGTTCGTGATCGCCCCAAACAGACCGCATCTGACCGGGCCAGCTGCCTTTGATGCACAAGACGCCCTCAACATCGTTACCCTCAATGATTTCGCCACTTGCTGGCTCAAGCACCACGGGTTCAATTCCAAAGAACGGCTTCATCGCCGAACCCGGTTTCATGGCATGTGCGCCCGGCAATGGAGTCATTAAATGGCCACCAGTTTCAGTTTGCCACCATGTATCGACGATCGGGCAGGTGCCGCCACCCACAACTTCGTTGTACCAGTTCCAAGCTTCTGGATTAATAGGTTCACCCACAGTACCAAGGACGCGTAGGCTGCTTAGATCACATTTATTAACAAAATCATCACCTTGCGCCATCAGGGCGCGGATCGCCGTTGGGGCTGTGTAGAACTGTGCAACCTTGTGCTTTTCACAAACTTGCCAGAAGCGAGAAGCGTCTGGATAAGTTGGGACACCTTCAAACATGACAGTTGTCGCGCCGTTCGCCAATGGACCATATACTATATAGCTGTGACCGGTGACCCAACCAACATCTGCGGTACACCAATACACATCACCATCTTTGTAATCGAATGTGGTTTCATGTGTCATCGCTGCGTAGACAATATAACCGCCTGTCGAGTGAACCACGCCTTTTGGCATACCTGTCGAACCAGAGGTATAAAGAATGAATAGCGGATCTTCAGCGTTCATTTCTTCTGCTGCGCAATCGCTTGATGCGGCTTCGCTTAGGACACCATAATCGCGATCACGAGCTTCGTTCCAGGCAACATCACCACCTGTGCGGCGCACAACAAGGCATTGAACTGATATGTCGCAGTCAGCCAGAGCCTTGTCAGCGTTTGATTTCAATGGAGTATTGCGGCCACCACGTGGGGCCTCATCTGCGGTGATTACAATCTTAGCTTCAGAACCGTTCACACGTGCGGACAAAGCATCAGGAGAGAACCCAGCAAATACGATCGAATGGATCGCGCCGATGCGCGCACATGCAAGCATAGCATAGGCTGCTTCGGGGATCATCGGCATGTAAATCACGACCCGATCGCCTTTACCTACACCAAGATCTTTCAAGACGTTAGCCATTTTGCAAACCGAGGAGTGTAATTGCTTGTACGTAATGTGCAGAGCATCGTCTGTCGGGCTGTCTGGTTCCCAGATGATCGCAGTTTGATCACCGCGAGTTTCCAAGTGACGGTCAATACAGTTGGCTGCTACGTTTAATGTGCCATCAGAGTACCAATTGATTGTTACGTTGCCCAAAGTGAAGTCTACGTCTTTGACTTGGGCGTATGGCTTAATCCAATCGATACGTTTGCCGTGCTCACTCCAGAATGCGTCGGGATCGGCAATGGATGCGGCGTACATTGCATCATATTTTGCTGCGTCGACATTAGCATTTGCTGCCATTTCTGCCGACGGGGGATATGTTTTTGATTGGGTCTCTGACATGGTTGGCGCCTCCCTAATGGCCTGCCCTTTTGGGGCGTTCATCGATCAAGTGTTGGCCTGAATGCGTCACTCCCACACAGTTCAGCTTTGATCTTTGAGCCGGATAATAACGCGAATTGAAAAGAAGGGAATAAGAGACTGGAATATAAAGAGTTCATTGTAAATTTTTTTCTGATTGAGGGGTATTTTTGTAAATTATTTGAGAATATATTGTAAATATTGTTACATTTTCGGTGGATTAAATGTCAAGGATTAGCCCAGCAACATGACTAATGATACGATTTAATTCCTGATCTTTACCAAGCAAAAGTTGTAAAGGCTGTTAAATGTGTAAGGCCAATGCCCTGGTTGTGCTGCCCGGCGCACCGCCATTTTGCAGAATCGTCTATGTCTCCAGGGCGCTCCAAGCTTAGGAAGGTAGCCCCTCATTTTGTGTAGTATCTTAAGATCGTTTTTTACGTATTGTCGATGACTGGACCTCGGAATAACCTAACATCCTCGACGCAAAAAGGCCTGGGGATTTAATGCGTAAGAGCAACTTCATGCTAACAGTTGCTTTACTGGCTCTTATTGCGGGGCCCTCTTTTGGTTACGAGGGGTCTAATGGCTCCACTTACATTGCAACGAAAATGCCCATGGTGCCGCACTTAAGAGTGCGAATGAGACAATCTATCTTGGTAAAGACTTTGATGCTTTGTCAGATAAAGAAAAACAGGGAATTTGGGCTTGGGCCAACGGTGGATTTGTGATTGTGTTTTCAACCCGTCGGATCGAATTCACGCGACAAGATCAACCTGTCGATGGTGGTTATGATTGCCAGATGTAGGGTGGGTTTTAGTGTGCAGCTTTAAAATCAAAACAACTCAATAAGATAAAATATGGGCATTGATGCTGCTACAATATTGCTTAGCCTCGCTTCAGCCACCGTGATGGCTGGTCCATTTGAAAGGTACCTGGGACGCCTTCCAGTAAACGTGTTCTTTAGAGCTTTGTGACTTTCGACTCACAATTTCTGGCAATCAGGTTAATTATTGTGAGTCGACCTGTGAAATGGTTCAGGCAACACAATTAAGAGATATGTGTAACTCGATCCTTTATGATCTCCGATGCAATGGCGAAGGCGAAACATAGAGTGGTGGTCGTGTGCTTTACCCGATTACAGCGGCTGGCCAACTGTTATCATACAGCGGTGGCTTTATAACGCTGCAAATAAAGCTGCAAATAAAGCTGCCGCAAGATTCCAATACTCAAGGCCTAGACTTAACGATCTGCGCTGAGTCTCTTAGACATCTGGTTCGATTTTAAAAGTTGGTGGATGGTGGGTATTACGTACACGGGAGCCGTGAGAACTTCGTAAGTGCTTAAATTTTCAGCAGAACAAACAATCAATTATCCTAACTGATCAAACACCTAGTCACGTAATAACACTTGGCAGACCAGCAGGCTCGCGCTAGCCTCTCTTCAGGTGGTACGTTGCATTCTGGCAATCAGTTCCGCAAAATTGGGAGAGAAAAATGAACAAATTCGTATTGGGTGCTGTTGCATCCACAGTCTCGTTTACATTCGCACTGGAAGCGGCTGCGACTGAATGGAACGTATCTGTCTGGGGCAAACGCCGCGCATTTACTGAGCACGTTGAGAAGTTGGCTGAGTTGGTTTCGGAGAAGACCAATGGCGAGTTCACAATGAACGTGAGCTATGGCGGCCTGTCCAAGAACCGTGAAAACCTTGATGGAATCAGCATTGGTGCATTCGAGATGGCACAGTTCTGTGCTGGTTATCATCGCGACAAAAACCGTGTTGTAACTGTTTTGGAACTACCATTCTTGGGCGTTGAAAATCTTGCGCAAGAAGTTGCCGTATCTTCAGCAGTTTACGCACACCCAGCTGCGACTGAAGAAATGGCGCAATGGAATGCTAAGCTGTTGATGACGTCACCAATGCCACAGTATAACTTGGTTGGTACTGGCGAGCCACGTCAAACTTTGGCTGATTTCGAAGGTATGCGCGTTCGTGCAACCGGGGGTATCGGCAAAGCATTTTCAGCGGTTGGTGGTGTTCCAACATCTGTAACAGCGACTGAAGCATATCAAGCTATGGAAGGTGGATTGGTCGATACGGTTGCGTTCGCACAGCACGCGCACCTGTCATTCGGCACAATCAATCAAGCGACTTGGTGGACTGCCAACCTGAACCCAGGAACCGTGAACTGCCCAGTTGTTGTGAACATCGATGCTTACGACGATCTGTCTGATGCAGAACGTGAAGCACTTGATAGCTCAATCCCAGAAGCGTTGGATCACTATTTGGCCAACTACGGTGAATTGTTGGGCCGTTGGGATGCTGTGTTGGAAGAAAAAGGCGTTCAAAAGGTTGAAATTAACGATGATGTCATCGCCGAATTCCGCGCCAAGGCCGCTGATCCGATCCGTGACGAATGGATCGCAGACATGGAAGCGCAAGGCCTACCAGGCCAAGAGCTATATGACCTAGTTGTGAAGACTTTGGCAGAAGCCAAAGCTGCAAACTAAGCCTCAATTCCTATCAATAGGCCGTCCCGCACATTTGGGGCGGCCTAACTATCTAAAACATACTCGGGGGGAGTAGACCAATGGCAGGATCAGCTGCGGTACTGGAGGATCCCAGTCTGCTGAGTAGATTGGATCGAGCATTGTTGCCGCTGGAGCGTTTCTGCGCTTTGATCAGCGGCCTTGCGATTTTTTCTCTAATGTTCTTGGCTGCGTACTCTGTCACGACCCGTAAATTCTTTGGTGCGCCGATGATGGGTTACGTTGACCTGATCGAGAGTGCGATGCCAATTATCGCTATTATGGGTGTTGCTTACGTCCAGCGTGATGGCACGCACATCCGCATGGATATGTTGGTTTCCAAGCTAAGTGGTCGCACACTTTGGTTGTTCGAGCTGATCTCTATTCTATTGATCCTCATCCTCATGGTTGCTCTGACTTGGGGATCTTGGGATCATTTTATGCGCTCTTTTGACTGCGCACGCCCGCTGTGTAGTAAAGACAGCACCACCGATATTTACCTTCCGCTATGGCCATCCAAACTGGTCGTTCCGTTTGCATTTGGCGTTCTGTCGCTGCGCTTGATTTTGCAGGCATGGGGCTATGGCCGTGCATTTGTATTCGGCCTTGAAAACCCTGCTGGCGTTCCTTTGACCTTGTCGGTAGCTCAACAGGCTGCAATTGAAGCGCGCGCACTTGAGGGAGCAGACTGATGGATAGCATTTCAATCGGATTGTGGGTCAGCGGCGGTATGCTGGTCATGGTGTTGCTGGGCATGCGTGTGGCCTTTGCCGCAGGTATGGCGGGATTTGCAGGCCTCGTTTGGCTGAGGTGGAATGGATATGATTATGACCCTGAGAAGTTTGGCAAAGCGCTGCAAGTCAGTGTGCGAATTGCAGGCCTAACGCCGCAATCAAAGGTCAGCGCGAATGTTTTGTCATTGATCCCTGTGTTCATTCTGATCGGATACTTGGCCTATTACGCCAAACTAACAACCGCCCTGTTCGAGGCCTGCAAACGTTGGTTCGCATGGGTGCCGGGCGGCTTGGCTGTTTCAACCGTCTTCGCCACCGCTGGTTTTGCCGCGGTGTCTGGTGCTTCGGTGGCCACGGCTGCCGTATTCGCCCGTATCGCCATCCCTGAGATGTTGAAAATCGGCTATAACAAACAATTTGCGGCCGGTGTTGTGGCGGCGGGCGGCACGCTGGCCTCGCTTATCCCGCCCTCAGCGATCCTAGTGATCTACGCGATTATCGTTGAGCAGGACGTAGGCAAGCTGTTGCTCGCGGGCTTCATCCCCGGGGCGTTCTCGGCGGTGGTCTATGCGATCTTGATTATCGGGATTGCGATGACCTTCAAAAACGTCGGTCCACCTGTGCGCGGATTTACATGGAAGCAACGCTTTGAATCCTTACCGCCCGCTTTGCCAATCGTCTTGGTTGTCGTGATCATCATCTTCTTCGTCTACAACCCCTTTGGCGATGCATGGGGAACCCCGACCGAGGGGGGCGCGATTGGTGCCTTTATCGTCTTCGTCATGGCGATGTATCGCGGTATGCGCTGGGGCCAGTTGAAAGAAGCCCTGCTTGAAACAGCCAAACTGACGGTGATGATTTTTACCATCATCTGGGGCGTGCTGATCTATGTGCGCTTCCTTGGGTTCGCCAAACTGCCAGACGCCTTTTCGGATTGGATAGTATCGCTAGATATGGCACCGCTCACGATTCTGATTTGCATCCTTTTGGCCTATGCAGTCTTGGGCATGTTCATGGACGCTATTGGGATGTTGTTGCTGACCTTGCCTGTGGTTTACCCTGCAGTCATGGCGTTGAATGGCGGCGAATACGTGACGGCTGCTGACAGTGCCTTTGGCATGTCAGGCCCAATGTGTGCCATCTGGTTCGGGATATTGGTGGTCAAAATGGCAGAATTTTGTTTGATCACCCCGCCCATCGGACTCAACTGTTTTGTTGTGGCTGGTGTGCGCGATGACTTGACCGTTCAGGACGTGTTCAAAGGTGTGATGCCCTTCTTCTTGGCTGATGCTGTGACGATAGCGTTATTGGTTTCATTTCCAGGCATAGTTCTTTGGTTGCCATCTTTGGTTGGAAGCTAATGCTCTGAAGTGATGATTTCTTTTAAAAAAATCATAAGAAGGATTTATGAAATTGTGGTCAAAAAGCAGTTTAAAATCGTTAATCATGACTTTTCTTGATCGTCATTAAAGTCAGTTTTTTGACTATCAATTTCCTACTTTCTAGATGGGGGCTGATAACGAATTTATCGAAGTGGCCACTTTCGACGTGGTGTTTTTATTGGTAACCAAAAGTGATTTTTGGGTAGGTCGTTAAATGTTCCAATGTTTGAAAGTTACGAACTTGTAAAAAATATTTTTCTGGGCATCAATTGGGTACCTTTGTCAAAGTTAGGTTGCGAGATGTCTAAATATTTATCCGTACAGAGAAGACTACATCAAATTCTCGAGAGAGCTAATTTTGGTGATAACATTAGTCGAAGAACTGATATTTTTTTAACGGTTTTAGTCATCGTTAATGTCATATCAGTCACTTTGGAGTCAGTGCCACAACTTTACGTGGCTCAAGGTAAGGCTTTTGCAAACCTAGAGATGTTTAGTGTCGCAGTTTTTACGCTAGAATACCTTGCTAGATTGTGGACTGCACCCGCCAAAGGACACGCAAACATAGGGTTTATCCTCTCGTGTAAGTGCCGATTACAGTACATTTTCAGCTTTGGTGGGATCATTGATCTTTTATCAATATTGCCGTTTTACCTGCGATCGTTTTTTCCCTACTTAGATTTAAGAGTTTTGCGGGCATTGAGGCTTTTACGAATCCTAAAACTTTCAAATTATAACTCAGCAATGGAAGATCTCTTTGAGGCCATTTTTGAAGAGAGAAAGTCACTTTATGCTGCTTTGTACCTTTTTATTATTGTGTTCATTGTTTCATCATCCCTGATGTATTTTGCTGAAAACCGGGTGCATCCAACAGGCTTCAAATCAATTCCAGACTCTATGTATTGGGCTATGATAACCTTAACGACAGTTGGTTACGGTGACGTGACCCCGATTACTGCAGCTGGGAAGTTTATTGCTGTGGCTTCGGCGGTTTCGGGAGTCGTTGTGGTCGCCTTAGTCACCGGTATAATCGCTTCTTCTTTTAACGCTCAAATGGAAAGGCGAAAAATTATTTTTGAGGAACAAGTGCGTAAAGCGCTTTTAGATGGTATTTTAGATAATTCTGAAAAAGAAGACCTTGAAGAACTTAGAAAACGGTTTGGTATGTCTAAACGACGAGCCGACGCTCTTGTCGAACAAGTAAAGAATGTTCGACTATAAAATTAAGTTGGAAACTTTGCTGATTGGGTAATGCCATTTGAGGGAAGATCTGTTCGTCTGGAATTATTTTTTTTGATGACAAAGGTCGTGTCAAAAGGGAGGTCAATGTGTTCAACACAGACGGCTGTGTTAAGCTGAGCATTGCACCGATTCAAGATATTTTTTTTATTCGCATAAAAAATTTTTCCACTTGAAATGTGTGTGGTGTCACTTGTCTGTAGGTTAAAAATTAACATTTTTTGGGTCTTGGACCAACATTCTGTTAAGTTTTTAAAAATATGGTTTTCCCAATCTAAAGCATTGTGAGTTGCAGCAAGATTATATGTTCCAGACATTAAGCACACGTCCACATCACTATGAGGTTTTGACCCGACGGTAAATTTAGCCCAACGTAGGTCGTAGTTTTTGGTACAATATTTTATTAGATCTGTGGAAATGTCGGCACCAAAATAACGTATATTTTTTGGATTATATTTTGTGGCGATGTAATTCACTAGAGCACCGTAACCACACCCTATGTCACCTATAGATAGTTCCAAGTTGTTTTGGAGCTTAAGCATTTCTTTTATCATAATCTCAAAGCGCAATTCTTGCCGAGCTTTGCTTATCCAGTAACTACCCTCAGCAGTAGCACCATATTTCTTAAATCTACGACTGTATTTATTTTCTAAGTCGTTGTCGAAGGATTTTCTTATTTTGAACAAAGTCCCTCTTCCTGCTAAATTCGATAAAATAAAAAATTTTTAGACCTAATACTCGTGTATTAAATGTAATAACTGTATAGTATATAATTCATTCATAATGAAACAAAATCGTTATTTTTCATTAAACATTATTAAGTTAGATAGAAGCGGTATTCGGATGAAAAACTTTGTGCTCGTCAGTCTATTACTCTTGTTGACGAATTCAGTCACATATTGGTTCAGTCGTGAAATCAGTGGTTTCGTCACTCCAAATAAAGTATCAATAATCTCTGAAATCCAACTAAAAACAAATTGTGATTTGATTAATAAATCATTTCTTATCAAAGATTTAGATACAAGCAAAGTTGTCGTCTTCAACCTAAGTAAAGCTTACTTACAAACTGTTGAGGGCAACTCACTTCAAATTCAAATGAATCCTAAGTTCAGCGATGTAACTTCTGATTTTGAAGTTCACAAAGCTACCAAGAAGATGGAAATTGAATTGGATTGCAATATCTCAAATAAATTAAAAGATACTCTAAATTCGCTCAGAAACACTTTCAAAAATTAAGGCACTTGGGATCTTTTGAAGATGTAAGTTAAGATCTTGGCTGATTTTTAAATATTTTATCAATTCGTTTGTGCCAATTAGACTGTCGTCTACAACGCTGCAGATGGCAGTGGTGTTCTGCTAAGCTTAATGTGCAGAGTAATTAATTCCTTTTAATATGCAAAACCTAGTACTTCACACTGTGTGACAGCATTTAACGCGGCTAACTGGGTGTTTACAATTTGCGTCCATTTTTGGCTGCCAAATGCGCTCAGAAAAGCACCATCCACTTTTTGTAAGATTGATGTGCAATTACCATAGCTTCCTGGATTAACGGTTTCATTCAATCGATCTGCGTTGGATGAGCAGTGGAGGAGGGTATTACCCAAAGGCTGTTCCTCATTGTCCATATAAATCACTGAAGCACCAGAAACGGCCCTTCCGGTGGTATTCTTAAGTTGAAGTGAAAGTACGTAATTTGCTACTGAACCAGTCGAATTACTATCAAACTCTAGTTTTACATTGCAGGGCATGTTGGCACTCAATGCCACGGTGCTGTACATGCTTAAAGCTAATATTAATCCAATTGGTGAGAATTTTTTAAACTTTGCTTTGAGCATATAATAAAAGCTCCCTTCCTATGAAGTCCGTACGAAGCGATTTGATTTCAAGCCAACTAGATATTGAGGGTCTATCAGTTTGATCCAAGTTGCAATGAATATCAGATGGATAAAGCTATAAACATAATAGTTAATGATTACATTTTTCTGTTTTATGTCTATCAGTAGTGTTTGATTGTTGCTTTGGTTCAAAGTGTTGTGTATTTTTGGATTATGAATACTCGTTTGCAACAAAAATACAAAAGCACTAAAAAATCTCGACATCTCAACATTAAGTCTCTTAATTACAAGCTTAAGTTTTTTGACGAGTTTGACGTAACTTTGGGCGATATAATGCGCGGTGAACGGGCCACTCAAGGAATATCAGTCACTGATGTTCGCTTGGAGCTGCGTCTCAGAAAATCTCACATAATCGCAATTGAAGCTGGTGATTTATCTGCTTTTAATAGCAAAATTTTTATCCCAAATTACATAAAAGTATATGCTGCCTACTTGGGCATGGACCCCTCTATGACTTTTGAAATTTTTTGTTGGGAAACTGGTTTTCAACTTCAGGACGTTACTCGTCGCTCTTTCGTCATGCGAGCTTATGATAATACGCTGAAATTCGTTCATCGCTTTTCCCTAGAGTTTTCTTGGCCAGTACGTCTGCGTCTCATTGAGTAAAATTTAACATTTATCATTAAAATAAGCCTATGAAATAAAATATTTATTGAGAATCTGCGCTTTACAATGATCTTAAAGCGTATGATTTTAAGCAATTTGTGATTATTTGGCAACATTTTTTGCTATATATAGTTAAATTCTATACGAATTATCTATTAGCAGTGTGCTACCATAGTCGTCTGTAGATACCCTTTTTTGCTGATGGATCTTTTTGATAATTCTATTAATTTTTAGAAAATAAATATAAAAAGAGAGCGGAATAAAATGAGCGACACTTCACATACTACTGGTTATGTTTTTTGGCACTTCGTGCGATTAGTTCTAACGGTAGCGATTATAAGTTTGCCAATTTTTGCAGTTGTTTTTGGTATTGGGAAATTGTTTTAAATTCATAAGCCAACATTCTTATGGCTAACACGAGTTTTCCCCTTTAATTTTGAGTATTAGTAATGTGATGTTATGAAGGGTAGGGGCTTGTCACAGATTAAACAAACTATTGTCATTGGTATTCAGATATTTTTTCTGAATGCACAGCTCACTTGTGCGCAGGGTTTTGATAGGGGTTTCTCGGCTTACATGTTGGGCGATTATGAAACAGCTATAATAGAATGGCGAAACAAAGCGAGTTTGGGTAGCGTTACAGCCATGGCCAACTTAGGAAATATGTATGAGGTTGGTGCTGGTGTTGAGCAAAGCTATATTCATGCTCATCAATGGTATAATTTGGCAGCATCAAATGGTGATTTAACAGCACGAGAAAATAAAGAAATTATGGAGAAGTCCATGTCAGCGGACGAAGTATTTTCTGCAATATCTCAGGCAAGAAAATGCATGTCCAGCGGATACGTTAATTGTTTCTGAAGATTGGGTATCTGTTTAAAAGATTGACGGTTTCAGGCTGTAGTAAAGCCTTAAAGAACTTAAATAGTTATTGGAAATATGTTTATAAAAAATTTAATTTTGTAAAAGATTTCAAAATTTTGTAGATAACGCTTTTTTATGTCCAGGATCTGTAAGGTCCACTATCTAGATGTACGAAGTTTGTATAGCTTCCCACCCCTCCGAGAGTGTTTGCTCTGACAATTTTGGCTAATTGTTTTGGGCTTTTTCCATCGACAGAAAAATCTATCGCCTTACCTAAAATATGCATTGAGTTTTTTGCAACCTTATAACTACCTCTCCGGAGGCTTTCGTTAGTTTTCTTAGAACGATATCCTGAATGAACATTTACAGTTAAAACTTCATTCTTTTTTGAGCAAGTTGCACAAACCTTAAGAAAATCTCTTAATACAATAAAATCAATTTCTTTAATTTCATTTGTACGCCAGTCTTTTAAGAGATCGTTTAGCTCCGAAATTTGATTACTTGTGAGTTTATGTTCTTTTTGAAATTTTAACGAAATTTTTTGTTTTGTATTCGAATTGATCATGTCTACTTTGAAATCTTTAGCTAAGACGATTTTTTTTGTCTCACTAGATATTAATTGGTTAGCAAATTTTATTTCAGGCTCCGGGTCATTGAACCAATTTGTGCCAGTGAGTTTTTGTTTATTCCGAGGCTGTAAGGGATCTGAAAACAGCCCAAGATTTCGCTCAAAATCCACCAAAGGTTGAGCGGGTAACAATGTTGGGCTCAAAATCAGTGATAAAAATAAACGACGAGAAATTTTAGTTTTGTTAACCATATTATTGAAGAGCAACTAACATACCAAAGAAGCATCATATAAACAGAATATTAGGCACTCTTAAGGATTATTTCTTTTCAAGGTCAATCGTTTGGCCTTGTAGTTCAAGATATAGTTTAAATATGTCCCCCTCATTTACTGTGCCCATAAATCTATCATCAGATCTGTCAATTACCGGAATTGTCTCGCCAATAAAGTTTGCTGCAGCTTCGATCGTTTGTTGAAGAGATGCATCAGATTTCAAGTTTAGGGCATTTCGATCAACAAAATCGATGATTTTTTTATGTGGATTTGCAACAGAAAGTGTTAATAAATGCAGTTTTCCAACATATTTATCGCCTTCAGTCACAATATAAGCTTCGGTGCTTTCATGATTGATCATTGTTGATTTGACTAGTTCAACTTTCATGTCAGGATTGAATTTTAGTGTTTGTGTTGAGATTATTGATGAAATGCCTTCTTCCATTAATCTTAAACCCATTCGGCCTTGTGATAAGTCGATGCCTCTTCCTAAGAGTTGTTTGTCAAATATTGAATTTCCAAACAGTTGACTGCTAATCATTGTAGCAGTGACGATACCAACCGTTGTTGAAAGAGCTAAACCGTAAGAACCTGTGAGTTCTAAAACAATTATTATCATGGACAAAGGGGCACCAATAACGGCGCCCGCAACTGCTGCCATTCCGCATATTACGAGTTCGGGTCCTTGAAATGAGTGTAAATTAGTCCAGTTGACAACCCCTGTTGCTACCGCCCCTGCAGCCGCACCAATCAGTAATGCGGGTGAGAACACACCGCCAAAAAAACCAAATCCGAGTGATAGTGCTGTTGCTAGGATCTTAGCAATTAATATTGCTAGTGCCACCATCAACAATGCATGCTCACTTGTAAGGGTTTTTATGCTAAGAGTGCCCAGTCCCATTACCTCAGGATAAAAGTTACCAATTATACTTAATCCAGTGATTGCAATTATTAATGACTGGAAAGATGTAAAGCCCATCTTCGCGGGGAGTTTAGCAAACGTAATCACAACAGACATAAATATTATTGCAATAAGCCCAAAAAATGGTCCTGCTGCTATGGATACCAATATCATAGGTCCAATTTCAGTAGGGGGGTATTCTTGCAGAAATGGTGTGGATGCTACCCATAGATAATTATGGATTGCAAAGGCCGTTCCGGATGCAAGCGCAATTGGAGCCAAAGCCTTAGTTGAAAAGTGGCGTAATATCGCTTCATGGGCAAAAACAATACCTGCTAACGGTGCGTTGAAGCCAGCAGAAATAGCTGCTGCCACCCCACCACCAATAATGACATCGGTTGTTATACGCAGTTTTAAAAAGGCTTTTATGTAGGCACCTAATGTGGCTCCAAAGTGGACCAACGGCCCGTACTGACCTACAGATGCCCCACCAGCTGCCGAAACGAAAGCAGCGAGTGTGCTTGCGATACCTGTTTTCACGTCTAGTTCATTATCGGTCCTATGTGCAGCATAAATTGTATCTGCTGGTCCTTCCCATCTGACTATTTTACAATATTTTTTTATAAAATGAGTTATTAAGGCAGCAATGCTTAAGCTAAAAAAAAGAAATATGAAGTTTGTCGTGTTAGCAAAATATTCTTTTGAAAATGTTTCAACCAAATATAAGCCTGCACGAAAATAGTGAGCAGCAGTTGCTCCAAAGAACCCTAAGAGTATTCCGACAAAAATTGATGTTATCCATAAATGTAATAGCTTGCCTGTCATAAGGTTTTTTTCACTACTCTTCTATAAATCCAAGCCCAACAAGATATTCTATTTCCGGATTATTTCTTGTACTTAACCTCTATTAATTCTAAAATTATTTGGTTGTATGATGATTTTTTTGATATCGATGTAAGTCCGCTATACAAAGCGGCTTGAGCGGGTACATCACTTCTAATCAAATAAGATAGTTTTGTGTCTGAAGTTGAATTTGGAATTAGCTTTTGGTTGATAATGAAGTCGTGTGAAATTTCCGATTGATCCCAAAGGGTGAGACGTACTTTTGCTACACGAATTGTATTTGAAGTCAAGTTGGTAAGCGAAGGCATGATCCTAAAAGCATCAACATAAGTAGATATTTTTCTTCGTTCAAATCGAGGCAATTTCAAAATAATATCAGGATTGCTTACTTTTAAATTAGTACAGAAATACGCCGTTGGCCCATCTTGTGCGCAATTGAAGACGACTTCACTGTGTCGCGATAATAATATTTCAGCTTTCGCCGGAGTAGCAAAAAAACATGATAAAGCTAGTGCTATTAATTTTAGATCGAAAATATAAGTAATTGATTTCATATCTTATATTTCAATACTACCATTTTTCTTTATTTTTTTATTAATAGTCGACCAAATTTCTTTAGCTTCAACAGTATCAAATTCAAACTTGCGCCCACTAAGTTTTTTCTCATTTTCCAATCTAAAATAAGTCAGCATGGCGGCCATTTGCTGCTCAACTTTTTCTATGCTGGTTATGGCGTATTTTACATCCTTTGCCTCTAAGTACTCATTTTTGAGTGCAGCTTGAAGTCTCTGAATAGTGTCTGCTTTCACTTGCGAGAGGGAAGAGCGTGCAGTATTTGCTAAAACCTTAACTTTCTGAACTGCAATTTCTATGTCCTGTTCACTTGGCTTCGGTATTTGGCAGATCATGACGTTATTTGCTATCGATTTAACCCGAATGTTATGATCTCGTAATACTTCTTTCACATGAGGAATATACTCGTCAGCGCTATAACGTACACTAATCGTCGTGTCAGTATTTCGCTCTTTCATGACTTCCACATATGTTCCAAGTTTGCGCGGCCTAAACTTGATCCAAACAGTCACTGTTTTGAATATCTGGGAAAAATCACTGAGTGAAATAGAGCCTTCAGCATTGGTTACAAATAGTTTCACTACATCAAACATTCGCTCTTTTGAGCTGTTGATATAAGTGTTTTCGACCTCTTTTACCTTAAGTATATCAGCCGTTATTTTATGTTCTTCTTTTGCGGTGGCTTCTGACATATTACTCTCCTGATAACGCCTTATGTTAACAATTTTGGGTGTATTTTAAAAGATAAATCTATTGGAACGTGTTCGCTAAGCGGCTTTACGACTCAAAAGTGTCCATGACTAATCGTTTGCAGTTCTTTACACCTGAAAAAAATTCTTGAACTTTTTTAAACGTGTGAACGCCTTCTTCAGCCGATTGCGTGTTTAAATCGTCTTCGTAATTTACGATTGCCTGAAAGGTTCTTGTCCCCCATAGGCCGTCAATATTGCCTTGGTAGGAGCCGTGGAGCAAACATTTTTGAATCTTTTTTCGAGAAATTAAATCAAGGTTTCGAAAGCGCTTTCGAATTTTTCTATACAATCCAGTAGTGTTAAGATTGGGTTCTGATGTTTCAGAGAACTGTTCATCAGTGTCTACTGTTAATTTTGTATTGGCTAAGCTTACGGTTTCCAATTGCTTTTTTGGCTCTACGCTTGGCTGCAAATTGCTTAGAATACCGCCTGAATAGTATAACGCCAATGCGCTGGAATTTTGAATTTCTTTAAGATTATCTGAAGTATTTAAAGGTATGAAATATTGACAAAATTTTGAGTTTTCATTTCCCTTAATACATTGCTTTTCTGCTTTTGAAATGTTCGGTATCGAGATCATTAAAAGAACTAAAGTCAAGTGTTTTGCAGGCTGATTAAGACGATACAACATAGCTATCATGATGCCTTCTGCTTTCCTGATCTTTGAAGTCTACGCTAATTGTCTAGCAATTTTCATGCCATTTTCGAGCTAAATTTTTATTTTATTTTCTTTTTGAGGAGGCTAATATCAAATGATAATTAGGTATTGGCTAATATTTTTGGAACTAAAAAGATGGGTGGGCATATGAAGATAATAGCAACTGTTAGAATTTTAAAAAGTGATTTTGATGAATGGTTTTTGTTCTTTAAAAGTTACGAGCATCTCCGAAAGAAATTTGTGACGAATGAAGTGATAACCAAAGTATCACCTTCAGAAGCCACTGTTTCTTTTAAAGTTCTGGACATCGAGGGATTGACGTCTCTGTCTTCATCTCAATTTTTATTGGATGGGGAGGATCGGCTAGGCGTTACTGTCGAATTGGAAGAAGAATTAACTTAAGTAGTTTCTGTGGCTGTGTAACTACCTCTGGCATATTTCTTGCTAACTCACCTACCAGGAGAAAATATGTTTTATTTGCAATTGTTCATACCTGCCACCCTAGTTTTTTTGTTGTTTGGCATAGGGCATCTATACGTTGAAGCCGACTATTCTGGGGTATATTTCAAGGAAGCCCCAACGGAAGGTTTGGCAACTGAAACAGGAGACAGTGTTGTTGACGAGGAGGAATTAACCGTTGAGTTGGATGAGAATGGGCTCCCTTTGCTTGCCGATAAATATAATTACCTCAAAATAGAAAATGTCTTTCAGGGACGTCTGAACGACACTCAGGAATTGTTTAGTCTCGAGATTGCTGTTGCAACCTATCAGATGAATATCACCGCGGATTTTTTTATCAAAGGAATTTATGAAATTGAGACTAACATGGTTAGTGAAATATCTACCCTGATACTGGATACTACCAGCGAAGAGCTCACCACTTTAGTGGGGCGTAAATCTATCACTGATAAAATAATGAATGGATTAAATGATTATTTGGTTGGTGAGGGTTTCAGTCCTGACATCCACTATGTTTACATTATTAACTATAACATAATTTAGTTTTGGCACGAATCATGCTCGTTAAAAGCAATTAGAACTTTGGAAGGTTTCAAATGCACTTAGCTAAAATTAACGACTACCCTCAAACGGCATTCAGATTTGTAATCTCGTGCGAGTATTTCAACGATGCAGATGAGAAAACTCACATGACTGATTTGTTGATCGACTTAAACCAAAAAAAACTTCCAGATACATTCGAAAACCATTCTGTACCTTCTTCTCCGGCATAACTTTTTTTCGGTCAACTATATGTTTTAGTTTGAAAATATTTTAAATATTAGTGCCGCTACACAGAGAGCCAATGGTATCTTTAGTATTTGAAATATAGTTAGTGGGTCGGGTGAGTATGTTAGATAATAACTTGAATTTATAATTATTCCTGCGGTTACAATCCAAATGAAAGCTGAGCGAACTCTGGCGCAATGAGCGCACTTCTTTTCCATTTTTTTTCCTATTTGTTCGATTGGTTGAAGTGGCGTTTAAACTATGTTTACAATTGTAACATGGAGCTACTGTTTTTAAAAACTGAGAATTTTTCGTCTGCTAGAATTCAATTACCAGCGCCGATCGCGGAGAACCCTGAACCGAGTAAAGCTCTTATTGTTGACGAGACTTCTATTGTTGTTCCAGGTGCTGATAAATCTCTGAAACCAGTTGAGTATGTGTCTCGAATATTTAGCCCCCATCTCACTCCATCAGCAGTACATGTAGAAAATCGGCAATTGGCGCAGAGTAGTATAGCCCCAGTTTATCGCAACAATATAGCTTTAACCAAATATTTCAATGTTTCGACCACGCCAAAACTGCTACCTCATTTGCACACTAATCTGATTGCTTGATGTTTATTATATCAAATGCGCTTACCTCTAAGCTTCCCATATCTTTAAAAAATTTGTTTAATGTCTGACTGCTTAGCGACCAGCCGGAAGGACAATTATATTCTCCGCTCTGTTTGGTTCTGTATACGAAAGCTTTAAAATCTCGATTGATTGTCCCTGGGGTGTAATTTTTTGTCTTAACTCCCTGAATTGGATTGCCAAATATTGGCGTCCAGTTTCGAATTTTTCCATTTGGTTTGAAAATAAATTTGTTATGCTGGTAGTTGATAAGTATTTTGTCAGCGTTCTCGATGTTGGCCTCAGCCATAGTGTACATGAACGCTTCCGCTGCACTCTTTAACGTCTCAGCATTTTCCAACTCAAAATTTGCGTTCAGAAAAGACGAGAATTTGTATGCAATGGTTTCAAAATCCAGACTTTTTGTTATGTACCTATCTGCTACCACGGCAGCCGTTATCGCGAATATGAAATCTGGGGCATACATTAGTCTAATCACCGTTTATTGTGGTTTAACAGTGTCCCAACTTTCCATTATTTCACTTATAAAAGAATGACACTTCTTTAAATCTGGATCATTTTGGCTTTCAGAGATGCCTTTGTCGAGAAGGGTTATACGGCAGAACTCATATAATCGAAATAAGTTTTTGGCGAGATCACTTCCTGAGTTAAAATCTAAACTTTTTTGAAGAAAGTAAATTGTCAGTAAGCTAACTTCATATGCTTTGACTTTTTCTTTTGAGTCTTGGTTGAAAATCAAAATGCTCAAGTTTGTGTCAAGTTTATGAAGAGCGCTGCTAATAACTTTGTATCCAACGTCTTGGGGAGAAATTGTCTGTTTTTTAGTTGTTGAGTAGGCGTTGATAGCTACCGAAGCATTCATAATGGTCTCCTGTTCTACTAACCTTAACGGCATATTTGATATTTTGTTAGTGAGCTGTCAAAAAAATGAATTTCAGATTATTGTTAGAAATTATTCAGAATTTTAATCGTAAGATTATGAAATAATTATATTTAATTTGTTTGGCACAGTAAATGCTGCTACTGAGGTGGAGGTTAAATATGTCAAAATTTATAGTGGACTGTGGTGACAAAGCTTTTGCCGAAAAAATTGGCACCGCCCTTGATAAGCGGGGTGTGGAGTGGAAGGCTTCTGGCGATGATGAAGTTGCGCAACCATCCAGCAAGGATCGTTGTTTGATCATTTCAAGTGGATCTGACAG
>JAOKHV010000012.1 GCA_028248455.1 Ascidiaceihabitans sp.
CACAAACGGCCGTATCGAAGATTTACGCGCCGCTGCGGAAATCCTCAAAGGTAAGAAAGTCAAAGACGGTATCCGCGCGATGATCGTTCCTGGTTCTGGCCTTGTACGTGCACAAGCTGAAGAAGAAGGTCTTGCTGACATCTTCAAAGACGCTGGCTTCGAATGGCGCCTTGCGGGTTGTTCCATGTGTCTTGCGATGAACCCCGATCAATTGGCACCGGGCGAGCGTTGCGCAGCAACCTCTAACCGTAACTTTGAAGGCCGTCAGGGCCGCGGCGGTCGTACGCACCTTATGTCTCCGGGCATGGCAGCTGCTGCAGCGATCACTGGCAAACTAACCGACGTTCGGGAGATGATGTAATGGAAAAGTTCAACACACTCACCGGCATTGCAGCCCCAATGCCATTGATCAACATCGACACGGATATGATCATCCCAAAGCAATTCTTGAAAACCATCAAGCGTTCAGGCCTAGGCGTGAACCTGTTTGACGAGATGCGTTATGACGACGATCGCAACGAAATCCCGACTTTCGTCTTGAACCAAGACGCATACCGCGATGCACAGATCATCATAGCTGGTGACAACTTTGGGTGTGGCTCATCCCGCGAGCACGCGCCTTGGGCGATTGCAGACTTTGGCATCACATGCGTTATCGCGCCTAGCTTTGCTGACATCTTTCACAACAACTGCTTTAAGAACGGCATCTTGCCAATCGCTTTGCCACAAGAGCAAATCGACGTTCTAATGAAGGACGCTGAAAAAGGGGCAAACGCCCGCATGACAGTGGATATCGAAGAACAGACTGTCACAACCTCAGATGGCGAAGTGTTCAAGTTTGAAGTCGACGCGTTCAAAAAGCACTGCCTGATGCAGGGCTTGGATGATATAGGCCTTACAATGGAAAAGGCTGCATCAATCGATACTTTCGAAGCTGCAGCACAAACTCAGCGCCCTTGGGTCTAAATATTGGCTGAATTGGTTAAAGCCAATTTTCAATTCAAAGTTGCAACTTGTGGGCGCGGCTCTCGCGCCCACAACATATGTCATCACTCGCATAGGCTGACGTGATCTCGCCACATTTATGATGCCAGAACGCACCACACCCTCCGCCTAAAACGCCACCTGTATTTGACGGCCCCGAAGACCGAAACGGTAACTGCAATCACGACAAAATCAGGCTGCGGCAACAATTCTTAAACGGCCACATTGGCGAACCCATTGCCACCCCCCTTTGTCATCGCGGGTGACGCAAACCCAGCTCCTAACGCAGGTGAAGGGCGACGCAGGGCGATCATCAACCTATTAGCTGATCAACGGGTCCAAGACGCCAAACCGCGCGGGAACAGCCCCACACAAGATACTGACACCGTTGATTGGTCAGAACCCCGACTGGGGAACATGCGTGTTGATTATGTGCCGCCATCACGTTGTCTGGTTCGACATCACTCGATAGCCTCAGTCAGTTTTACCGATGTCCCCTTGTACCTGACAGTCGACACCATAAGTTAGAAAGTAACTTCAAACAAAAAGGCCAATGCCATGAGCGATCCAACATATACACCACCGGCCGTCTGGACATGGGAGCAAAGCAGCGGTGGCAAATTCGCCAACATCAACCGCCCTATTGCTGGCGCGACCCACGACAAAGAGCTGCCAGTAGGCAAGCACCCTTTACAACTTCATTCCCTTGCGACACCAAACGGCGTCAAAGTCACCATCATGCTGGAAGAGCTTTTAGCGATGGGCTTTGAGGGCGCAGAATATGACGCCTATCTTGTAAACATTGGCGAAGGCGATCAGTTCGGTTCTGGTTTTGTCGATATCAATCCAAACTCAAAAATTCCTGCGATGATGGACCATTCAGGTGACAAACCTGTGCGCCTATTCGAAAGCGCATCAATCATGCTGTATCTTGCTGATAAATTCGGCGCATTGGTCCCAAGCGATCCTGTCGAACGCGCTGAGACAATGAACTGGTTGTTCTGGCAAATGGGCAGCGCACCATACTTGGGCGGCGGCTTTGGCCACTTCTATGCCTATGCACCGGAAAAATACGAATACCCAATCAACCGTTTCACCATGGAAGCCAAGCGTCAGCTTGATGTTCTGGACCGCCAATTAGCTCAGACCTCGTGGATTGCTAGCGACGAATACACCATCGCCGATATCGCAATCTGGTCATGGTATGGTCAGCTTGTCTTGGGCAACCTGTATTCAGCCGCTGAATTCTTGGATGTTGCGTCTTACACAAACGTTATGGCGTGGGCTGAAAAGATCAACGCGCGTCCTGCCGTTCAACGGGGTCGCATGGTAAACCGTCGATTTGGTGAGCCATCCGAGCAACTTCATGAACGTCACGATGCATCAGATTTTGACACTCAGACTCAAGACAAAATTGGCGACAATTCCTAAAATCCAATAGGGGGTTCGCGCCCCCTATTTCCCCCGCCCGACCTGACGACAGATCAAGATTACGGGCAACAACCCCATTGCAACAATGACCAAGCTGGGCACCGCTGCGCCCTCCAGCCGTTCATCGGATGCGAGGCGATACGCCTGCACAGCCAAAGTGTCATAGTTGAACGGTCGCATGATCAGGGTCGCAGGGAGTTCTTTCATCACATCCACGAACACGATCAACAGTGCAGTCAACAGGCTGGGTGTGAGGATCGGCAAATGCACACGGCGCAATGTGCCCCAAGGGGTCTGCCCCAAGGATCGACTGGCGGCGTCCATGTTGGCGTGAACCAATGCTTGTCCCCCCTCATACGCCCCAAGGGCCGCAGCAGAGAACCGGACAAGATAGGCAATGATCAGCAACCAGATGGAACCCGTCACCAGCAGTCCGGTTGAAATATCAAACGTACTGCGCATCCAAGCATCCAACGCGTTGTCAAAGGCTGCAAAGGGCACCAGCAGGCCGACGGCAACAACGCCGCCTGGCACTGCGTAACCAAGACGCGCTATGTAAGCTGTGGTGCTGGAAAACCGCCCCGGTTGCATACGTTGGAAAAAGCCAACTGAGACAGCCGCGCAAACGGTAACAACCGCTGCAATGCCCGCAAGGGTGAGCGAGTTTTGAATGAACGCTAGGTAGCGACTGCTTAGCAAATCTTGTTCTGATATCAGCCCCATGTTAAATAGAACAACAACAGGCAACACACACCCCAACAGCACCGGAATAGAACACAACGCAAAGGCCGCGAAGGCGTGAACACCGTGTAGCTGAAGCTGCGTCTTTTCCTGACCACCGCGTGCGGCATCTGAATATTTCGCCCGTCCCCGTTGGATGCGCTCCAACATCGCAAGCAGCAGTGCAAAACTGAGCAAACAAAGCGCAAGTTGTGCTGCGCCAACACGATCAGCCAAGGTGAACCAGCTTGTGTAAATACCTGTCGCGAATGTCTGAACGCCAAAGTACGCAACCGTTCCAAAGTCAGCGATCGTTTCCATAACGGCCAACAGAACACCGCCCGCAATCGCAGGGCGCGCCAAAGGCAAGCTCACACGAAAAAACGCAGACCATGCACTGCTGCCAAGGGCACGAGCAGCAAGAAATGTTGTTCCGCTTTGCTGCAGGAACGAAGCGCGCGCGAGCAAGTAGACATAAGGATACAAAACCAGCACCAGCATGAAGGCAGCACCACCGAGGGAACGCACCTCAGGGAACCAATAATCACGCGGTCCCCACCCCATCACATCGCGCAGGGTCGATTGTACGATCCCTGGATGATCCAGTATGTAGGTATAAGCGTAAGCCAAAACATAGGAGGGAAAGGCGAGTGGCAGAACCAACGCGATTTCAAACAATCGCACGCCGGGAAAGCGTGTCATCGTCACCAACCATGCGGTGCCCACCCCAAGGCAAAGCGTCCCAATTGAAACCAGCAAAACCAGCAACGCTGTGTTGCCAACGTAGCGCGGCAAAACAGAGCCTAACAGCTGCGATACCGTTCCCGTACCACCATTGAACGCCGCGATGGCTACCGCCATCATCGGCAACAGGCAGATCGCCGCAACCAGTACGGCAACAGCGGATAGCCCAAGTGGCACATGGCGCGCACGCTTTTTCAATGCGGGGGTATATGCGGCGTGATCAGTCATTAAGGTCTATTACGACTAATTCACTCAGGAAATCCAGTGCTACATATCACTCGTAGGTGCGCTGGTCCTCGATCACCAATCCGTCACGCGGCAAAGCACCGAGATCGCAGACCACAACCTTGCCCTTCATCTTCATCGTATCGACGACGCTGGCAGCATACGCATCCGCGTCACCGCCATCGCATTCCACCTGAACCGTTAGGATGTCTTGTTCGCCTTCACGCGATGCAATTACGCGGGCGCGGTCCACTTCCTCGTGACGTGACACAAAGGCAGCAACCTGTTCGGGGCGTACAAACATACCCTTAATCTTGGTCGTTTGATCAGCGCGGCCCATCCAACCTTTGATGCGAGTGTTTGTGCGGCCGCATGGTGATTGCCCTGCCATAACAGCGCTCATGTCACCGGTAGCAAAACGGATCAGTGGATAATCTGGGTTCAATGAGGTCACAAGAACTTCACCAATTTCACCAGGGAACACAGGTGTGCCGGTACCCGGAATGACAATCTCAACAATGATTTGTTCGTCTAAAATCATACCTTCCATCGCTGCACTTTCATACGCGATATTTCCAACATCAGCAGTAGCGTACGACTGCAAACACGCAATGCCACGGTCCGCATATTCCTGGCGCAAGGACGGGAACAACGCACCACCACCAACAGCCGCTTTGGTAAAACCAAGGGTCACACCCATTTGATCGGCTCTGTCCAAAATCACTTTCAGATAATCAGGTGTCCCAGCATAAGCAGTCGTGCCCACATCACGGGCCGCTGTCACTTGAAGTTCAGTCTGCCCAGTACCCGCCGGTAGAACAGTTGCCCCAACAGCGCGCGCACCAGATTCGAAAATCATACCCGCAGGTGTCAGGTGATACCCAAAACAGTTCTGCACAATATCGTCTTTGCCAAATCCCGCAGCATGCAAGAAACGACCCATGCGCCACCAATCGTGAGTGATGCCTCCTGGTTCATAAATCGGACCGGGAGATTGAAAAATATGCGCCACGTTAGAGACGGGCATGCCACCAAAGGGCGGCTTTTCAGACTGCCACTTTGCCAGATCAGATTTGCGCAGAACTGGCAGCGCAGCCAATCCTGACAGATCCAGCAGTTTGTCAGCATCTGACACCGATGTGCCACCATGACCTGCGATACGCGCCAGTTGACCGTTCAGCGCAGCCAACTGATCGGCCTCGCGCTGGTCGGCGCTGCGTGTTTCTAGGTCGTCGTAAAATGTGGTCATCAAAATCGTATCCAACTGGGTGTTCAAATGGCGTGGCGTATCAGCTCAACCAACGCTTACGACGGCGGTACGACCGTACATCACGGAACGATTTGCGTCCGTCATCAGACATGCCTAAATAGAATTCCTTCACATCTGGGTTCTCGCGCAATTCAGCAGCAGGACCATCCATTACAACGCGACCAGATTCCAAAATGTAGCCATAGTGGGCAAAGCGTAAAGCGACGTTGGTGTTCTGCTCAGCCAATAAGAACGACACGCCTTCGCTTTCGTTGATAGACTTCACGATACCGAAAATTTGTTCCACCAACTGTGGGGCAAGACCCATGGATGGTTCGTCCAAAAGGATCGTTTCAGGGCGGGACATCAAAGCGCGGCCAATTGCACACATTTGTTGCTCACCACCCGAAGTATAGCCCGCTTGGGATTTGCGTCGTTCGCGCAGACGCGGGAAATAGTTGTACACCATCTCAAGGTCAGCCGCGATGGCACCCTTACCGTCTGTGCGGGTGTATGCACCTGTCAGTAAGTTTTCCTCAACTGTGAGGTGCTCAAAACAGTGACGACCTTCCATCACCTGAACCACACCACGTTTCACCATGTCGGCGGGATCTGTTTCATGAACATCCTCACCACGATATTTGACGGAGCCTTTGGTCACTTCACCACGCTCTGACGCCAAAAGGTTTGAAATGGCCTTAAGCGTGGTCGTCTTACCCGCACCATTGCCACCCAACAATGCCGTAATACCACCCTTTGGAACCGACAGGCTAACGCCCTTCAGCACAAGGATCACGTGGTTGTAGATCACTTCGATGTTGTTGACCTCAAGTAGGGTCTCAGTGTCTTGTCCGCTGTCCAACATAGGGTTCACTTCATTGTTGCAAAAATTTGGGGAAACTGGCGGCACCCAAAAGCGCCGCCAGAGTAGTAAGCTTACTTACAGCCTTCTTTGATGTTATTTTCTGCCGCATAGGCTGCAGAATCCGCTTCAATCAACGGGTTAAGAACAGAGGCATCTGCTGGCGCAAATTCAGTAATCAAAGACCACGATTTTGCGGACGCATCCCACTGGGCCACAGCTACATCACCACGACCACCATGGTTCTCACAAGTCACTTGAAACTCTGGCCCAAAGTTTGGCAATCCAGCTGCCGCCATACGGGCTTCGGTGATGTTCAAAGCTTCCATCGCGTCACGCATATGCGCTGCAGTGATGTCAGAAACGCCGCTTGCCGCTTGAGCATCTTTTGCAGCTTCCGCTGCCAAGAATGCCGCATAAAGACCACGGTTATACAAAACTGTACCAACCTGATCACCAGCACCAGCCGCTTTGCCAGCATCAACAACATATTTCCGGATGTCATCAAATACGGGGAAATCTGCACCTACATTATGGAAAGCCAATGCTTTGTACCCATTTGCAGAGTCACCAGCTGGTAACACATCGTTTTCAGATCCTGACCACCAGATTCCCATGAAATTTTCCATCGGGAAACGGATGTTTGCGGCTTCTTGAACTGCAACTTGGTTCATAACACCCCAACCCCAAAACAGTACGTAATCGGGTTTTTCACGGCGAATTTGCAACCACTGTGATTTCTGCTCCTGACCAGGATAATCCACCGCAATCGTATTTAATGAAAATCCGTGCTTCTCTGACAGGGCTGTCAAAGTAGGAATAGGCTCTTTACCATACGCTCCATTGAAGTGCAGCAAGGTGATTTTCTTACCTTCAAGTGACCCGTCATTTAGCGATAAGAAGTGGTTTACACCAGCGGATGCACCATCCCAATAGTTTACTGGATAGTTAAAGGTATTTTTGAAAACCTTACCGTTTTTAGCGGACGTCCGGCCATAACCCATTGTGTGCAAAGGAATGCCATCAGCATCAGCTTTTGGGATCAACTGGTATGTGATACCAGTGGAGAGCGGTTGATAGACAAGTGGGTTTTGAGACTTCGTGGCCTCGTAACACTCAACTCCCTTTTCTGTGTTATATGCGGTTTCGCATTCAATCACGTTCGCAAGTTCACCACCAATTCCGTTGTCACGCTCATTCAGCAATGTGAAATAATCAGCGTAACCATCAGCAAATGGAATACCACCAGCAGCAAATGGGCCCGTACGGTAGCTCAGCGATGGGAATACAAGATCCGCCATGACTGGACTTGCGGCCATCACGGCTGCTACAGCCATAGTTCCTAGTTTCATTTTCATCGAGGTTTCCTCCCTTGGATTTTCGATATGTGCCGAGTTGTCCCAGCCTTTCGTAAGACAGGTTTTAACCCGCCGTCATCAGCAGCCAATCCGTTAGTGCGGGAATGGCCACAGTCTTAATTTCTCTTTGGTAACGCGCCACAATTGAGCAAGACCATGCGGTTCCATAATCAGGAAAATGATGATCAAAGCCCCAACAACAACCAAATTCAAATGGGCTACGATGTCTGTCGGCCAACCAATCCAATCCACACCAACCAGCTTCAACGCCACCGGCAAAACCACCAAAAAGGCAGCACCCGCAAATGACCCAAAGATCGAACCGAGCCCACCAATGATAACCATGAACAGGACGATAAACGATTTCTGGATACTAAATGCATCACCAGCTTCGGCTGCACCAAGGTAAACCGCAAAGAACAACGCACCTGAAATACCGATAAAGAACGAGCTAACAGCAAACGCGCTTAGCTTTGCCATCAACGGGTTAACCCCGATTATTTCCGCCGCAATATCCATATCGCGAATGGCCATCCACTTGCGACCAAAAGCACCACGCGTCAGGTTGCGAGCAATAACCGCGCTGAAGATAACAAAAGCCAGACAGAACAAATAGGTCGCCCATGCTTCTGTATTCGGGCCTGTGATTTCAATCCCAAAAACTGTGCGCTCAGGGGCTGAGATTTGGCCAGAAGCCGAGTAGTTGTAGAACCACGGCACGCGGTTAAACAACCAAACGAGGAAAAACTGCGCGGCCAGTGTTGCCACTGCCAAATAGAACCCCTTGATCCGCAAACTCGGTAGACCGAACAAGACGCCAACACCCGCCGTGATCAGACCTGCAATCAGGACATGGATTAACATGCTGACTTCGGGAAACGAGGTCATCAACTTATAACAGGCATACGCCCCTACAGCCATGAAACCACCTGTGCCCAAAGAAACCTGCCCACAATAGCCCACCAGAATGTTCAGGCCGATTGCAGCGATCGCGTAGATTAAGAACGGTAGGAAAATCGAATTCACCCAGTAGTCATTAATTGTGAATGGGATCACGAAGATCGCAACAAACAGGACCAAATAATAGCGATAGCGGTCAAACCGGATTGGAAAGGTTTGGCTGTCTTCGGGATAGGATGTGCTGAAATCGCCAGCTTCACGATAAAACATTAGTGTGCTCCCCAAACCGCAAACCGCGATCCGTTTTCATTAATTTTCAACGCGGCGTTAACTAGCAATTCACATTTCAGCGTTTCGCCACATTCTACCCCATTTCCTATCGCACATTCAGCGTGGGAAAACGGAGTGGGATCCATGTCGACAATATTCAACGATTTGCTGCTGCTTGAGGCCAAACGCGCCAGTGGCGCGCTGTCCCAAGCTGAGTTCGACAGACAGAAGACCGCAATCTTGGACAGTGTTCCAGACGCATTGGAAACTGATTTCACAGTAGTTGAACGATCCGTAACAAATTCACACACCCTATGGGATATGCTGCTGTTGTGGCTGGTCGCTGCCGTGCTGTGTGCCTCAACGACATGGGCCATCACAGGTAACATCGCCATTGCATCAACATTGGGCATAACCGTACTTGCCGCATTCACGATCAAGCTGTTTACAGCGCTGGATTGATCACACACGTTCAATGATTTTCTCCCCAAACAAGCCTTGGGGACGGAACACCAAGAAGACCAACGCGAGAACATAAGCAAACCAGTTTTCTGTCGCGCCGCCCAACATCGGACCAAACGAGAACTCAAACAGTTTCTCGCCCACACCGATAATCAAGCCGCCAACAATCGCACCAGGGATCGACGTGAAACCACCCAGCATCAAGACCGGCAATGCCTTCAGCGCAATCAAAGATAGGGAAAACTGTACACCTGACTTAGCGCCCCACATGATACCCGCAACCAAGGCGACAAAGCCCGCCAGTGACCACACTAAGATCCAGATGAAATTCAGCGACACACCAACCGATAGGGCTGCTTGGTGATCATCGGCCACCGCACGCATCGCGCGGCCTTGTTTTGTGTACTGGCTGAAAGCAACCAGCGCCAAAACCAGAACCACAGCAATCACAGTCGCAACCATGTCTAGCTTGTCGATAAAGAAGCCATAGAAATCCTCGTTGCCAAAGCCCAGCCACTGGGTGTTCTCTTCAACCCAAAGGCTTCCACCTTGCGGCAGGCCAACGGCCATCTTCTTGATCTCGGACCCCCACATCAAATCGCCGACGCCCTCAAGGAAGTAGGCCAACCCGATGGTTGCCATGAACAAGATGATTGGCTCCTGGCCAACCAAGTGGCGGAAAACAAAGCGCTGGACGAGGTAGGCAAACCCAACCATTACCGCAAGCGTAAGTAGGATCGCCGCAAAGGCAGGAACATGCCAACCAAAGTGGTGAATATCCGTGCCAAAGGCTGCGTTGATAAGATGCGAAAACGGCACCTGACCTTCCATGATCCCAACAAGGGTCAGCGCGGCAAACAACGCCATGACGCCTTGGGCATAGTTGAAAATGCCGGAGGCTTTATAGATCAAAACAAATCCCAACGCGACAAGCGCATAAAGAACGCCAGCCATCAAACCGTTCAGGACAACTTCAGCCCCGTATAAAAGATCAGTAGGCATATCGCGCCCCTCTCATTTTTACATTTAGGGATTCGCCCTTGGCGCACCGACGCAATACCGACACGATACCGACGTTATACCGACGTGGTTTTTGGATTGAATTATTCATCATGAGCCACACCCAGATACGCATCAATCACAGCTTGGTTGTTGCGCACCTCATCTGGTGTCCCGTCCCCAATTTTCTTGCCATAGTCCATAACAACAACGCGATCTGACAGGTCCATGACCACGCCCATATCGTGTTCGATCAGGGCAATCGTGGTGCCGAACTCGTCGTTCATTGATAGGATAAAGCGGCTCATGTCCTCTTTTTCCTCAACATTCATCCCCGCCATCGGCTCATCCAAAAGCAACAATGAAGGCTCAGCAGCCAGGGCGCGAGCCAACTCAACACGCTTCTTCAAGCCATAAGGCAAACGCGCTACCGGCGTTTTGCGGATCGCTTGGATTTCCAGAAAATCGATAATTCTTTCAGCAACTTCACGGTTCGCCGTCTCTTCTTTTTCCGCACGGCCCTTCCACAAAGCTTGGGAGAACATACCCGTTTTCATATGGGTCAATCGGCCGGTCATCACGTTGTCCAAAACGCTCATGCCTTCGAACAAGGCGATGTTTTGAAACGTCCGCGCGATCCCTTGTTGGGCGACTTGATAGGGACGCATCTGTGGGCGCTGCACACCCTTGTACAAAACCTGACCATCCTGCGGAACGTAAAACCCAGAGATGACATTCAGCATCGAAGATTTTCCAGCACCATTGGGACCAATGATGGCACGCACTTCGCCTTCACGAATGTCAAAGGAGATATTCTTGATCGCCTCAACACCCCCAAACCTAAGGGTAATATTCTTCATCTCCATAACAACTGGACCGATCTGGCGACCGTCGGCTGTCATGTATCCATCAGCTTGATCAAGCATTGAAACGTCCCATCTTCACCTTACCAAATAAACTCGCGCCGCAGGCTCCCGCACTCACAACACTCATTGTGCTGCAATCTTTGCGCCGACGGTTTGAACCGCCGCATCACGAATATCCAAGGTCGCAGAAATCGCGCCCTTACGGCCGTCTTCATAGGTCACTTCTGTGGTGGTCGAGATCGTATCGGACCCATCGTACATCGCGTTAATAATATCTGAGAACTTTTCCTCGATAATGCGACGACGTACTTTTTGCGTACGTGTTAATTCGCCGTCATCGGCATCCAACTGTTTGTGCAAAACAACAAAACGGTGCACCTGACAGTCAGACAACATCGCGTCCTGCGCAACAGAGGCATTAACCTCTTCAACATGTGACTGGATGGTCGATAGAACCTCTGGGTGGCCTGCCAGCTCTTGATAGGATGCATATGCAATGTTGTTGCGCTCAGCCCAGTTACCAACAGCAGTCAGATCGATATTCACGAAAGCTGTGCAATAGGGTTTGCCATTTCCGAAAACGACCGTTTCAAGAATATTTGGGAAGAACTTCAGTTTATTCTCAACATACTTAGGCGCAAACATATGGCCGTTTCCAGTCTGCCCAACATCCTTGGCACGGTCAATAATCCGCAAATGTCCGCTGCTTTCTTCAATGAACCCAGCGTCACCCGTCGCAACCCAGCCCTCAGTATCCTTGGTGTCTGCTGTGCTTTCTGCGTTCTTGTAGTATTCAACAAAAACACCAGGGCTTCGATAAAAGACTTCACCGTTTTCAGCGATCTTCAATTCTACACCTGGACACGTCACGCCAACGGTATCTGAACGCACCTCACCATCGGGTTGCGCCGTGATAAACACCGTCGCTTCTGTCTGGCCGTATAGCTGCTTTAAGTTGATCCCAAGGGAGCGATAGAAATCAAAGATCTCTGGCCCAATGGCCTCACCCGCGGTGTAACCCACCCGCACACGGCTAAAACCAAGTGTGTTTTTCAACGGGCCGTAGATTGCAAATTCACCCAACTGGTAATTAATCCGGTCAATCAAGCTCACAGGGTTTCCATCCAAAATAGATGGTCCGACCTTGCGCGCAACACCCATGAAGTAATCGAACAACCGCTTCTTCATCGGGCTCGCGTCTTCCATGCGGATCATCACATTGGTCAGCTGATTTTCAAAAACACGGGGCGGGGCAAAATAGTAAGTTGGCCCAATTTCACGCAAATCCGTGTGCATTGTATCTGCACTTTCAGGGCAGTTCGTACAGAAACCACACCACAGCGCCTGCCCCACAGAAAAGATAAAATCACCAACCCACGCCATCGGTAAGTAAGCCAAAATGTCATCGGTTTGGCGCAAGTCATCAAATTCGGATGAGGACTTGGCCGTCTCAATCACATTGCGATTAGACAGAACAACACCCTTTGGTTTTCCCGTGGTGCCAGAGGTGTAAAGCATCACGCATGTGCTGTCGTAATCCAGCTTTGCAATACGTGCCTTCATCTCTGGCTCTAGTGCCGCGCGCTTTGAGCGCCCCGCTTCTTGCACTGCACTATATTGCGTTAGCTTTGCACTATCGTATTTACGAAGACCCCGAGGATCGAGGTAAATCATCGCTTCAAATTCTGTAAGCTCAACTTGGATTTCCATGACCTTGTCGACTTGTTCCTGATCACCAGCGATCACAAAACGCGCCCCACAATGGCTCATTGTATATGCCATCTCTTCGGCAGATGCGTCTTGGTACAAAGGCACCGGAACGGCCCCGACCATTTGGGCGGCCATCATCGACCAATACAAATACGGACGGTTGCGCCCGATCACTGCGATGAAATCACCCTCAGCCACACCTAGATCAAGAAAACCCAAGGCAAGTGCCTCAATCTCCTCATTGGTCTGTGACCATGTCCAACTTTGCCAAATTCCAAACTCTTTTTCACGGTACGCAGGAGCGGACCCAAACTGAGTTGCGTTGCGGTGCAAAAGTGCTGGAACGGATACTAATCCGCCAGCGCCATCAAGCGTCTTCGACAATGAATTCTCCTCCCAAACCAGCAACAAAGGTTACCGGCCACGATCACTTCAGCGATTCTATGTCACTCAAGGATGCTGGCTTTATCTTTGAGGTCAACTTTTTCCTGAAGGTTTCTCAATTCTAACGAATTGTAACAACGCTCGATCAGTGCTTGAATTCTCAGCAATGACCGCCCCACACTGGGCACGAAATCACGATCACTAAGGGGCCACACGTGACGCTCAATCGCACTGCTACACATGCTATGACGGCTGCTGGTCTGAATTTGATCGGGCAGGCCTTGACCATATTCGACAGTGACCTTCGGCTGGCAGTCAGTAATGCGCCTTTTAAAGAAATGTTTAACCTCCCAGACGAGTTGGTCGCCAACGGTGCCCCCTTTGAGGATACTATTCGTCATCTCGCTTTGCGCGGTGAGTACGGTGACATCGATGATCTTGAGGCGTTTGTTGCTGAGCGGATCGAAGTCGCCCGTGCGTTTGAACCTCACTATGTTGAGCGCTATCGCTCCAATGGTACGGTAATATCTGTGGAAGGGTCTCCCCTGCCCCAAGGCGGGTGGATCACCGTCTACACCGATATCACTAGCAACAAGAAGCAAGAAACCTTACTATATGCCCGCTCTGAGGAGTTGACTGATCAAGTGCTGGCCCACGCCGAAGAACTGGCCAGTACAAACCGCGCACTTGCCGCGACAGTTTCCGTGCTTGGTGAAACGAAACGACACCTTACAGAGGTAGAGGCACGGACACGCCTGACGACTGAAATGATGCCCGCGCACATCGCACACATTGATGAAACAGGTCATTACACTTACTCTAACCGACAACTCAGCACGATCATCCCAGGGCGCCCGAACAACATCATTGGAATGCATATTTCAGATGCACTTGGGTTGGGCGTTTACGAGAAAATCAAACCCATGCTTCACAGCGCATTTGCAGGCGAGAACACTCTGACTGAGTTCACAGATGCCGCCAGCACCCATCGCATCCGCGCTGCCTTTACGCCTGACACCCGTGGTGGTGCCTATGTCTTGTCCACCGATGTAACGTTGGAAACTCAAACGCGCGTAGCACTACAGCAAACCAGCAAACGTGAACTGGCCGCCCAAGTGACATCAGGATTGGCGCATGACTTCTCGAATTTACTGACCATCATTCTTGGGATGCAGTCTAAGTTGGCACGCCTTGACGAACTGCCCTCGGCTGCCAAACCCTTGATCGAAGGTACCTTGAATGCAGCAAAACGCGGCGGCGATCTATTGGGCAGCATTGCTGAGATTACCAGCCAACGTGTCCAACGCCCCCGTGTGACCGATCTGCATGCGTTGCTGCGAGAGATGGAAACCCTAGCGGCCCCAACCCTGCCAAAAAACATCGTTTTCACAGTGACCGGCCAACTGCCAAACAAAGCGGTTCTACTGGATCAAGGTGCGATTAAAGACGCGTTGCTTAACCTAATACTGAACGCTCGAGATGCCTGTGGTTCAAACGGGACAATAAAGCTAAGTGCATCTACGGTTCACAACACTTGGATCGAATTTACGGTGTCGGACACAGGTACGGGATTTTCCGAAGATGCCTTGAAGCACGCATGTGACCCATTTTACACGACCAAAGGTAGCGAAGGCACAGGTTTAGGCCTGCCAATGGTCTATGACATTACCAAGCTGGCAGGCGGTGATCTTAGGCTACAAAACACGCCAAAGGGCGGCGCATCAATCCGTCTGCGCCTGCCGCTGCGCTTTAGCCCTGAGGTCACTGGCGGCTTGGCTTTGCTGGTTGAAGACAACGACGACCTACGTGCACTTTACCGCGATATGCTGACCGACATGGGGCACAGCGTTATTGAGGCAACTTCGGCAGATGAGGCAACTGCGCTTATCGCCAGCCTGCCTGACATCGCCTTAATTCTATCGGATATCCGTCTAAGCGGTGAAGGTACGGGGCTGGATTTGCTTAAGCGGATCGAAAAGGGAAAAACACCTGTCGTCCTTATGACCTCTTTGTCCCCAAATGACCCATTGCACCATGAGGCCCAAGCCGCGACAACTGTCCTTGCAAAACCATTCACAGCCTACGATCTGGCCAATGTCCTCAAACCGAAGGTGCAACGATGACAACGCCGTTAGTAACCATCCTTGATGACGAGCCAGCCATTCGCACTATGTTGGCTGATGCGCTGGAAGATGCTGGTTTCCGGACGATGTGTTTTGGACGTGCCCGTGAATTTGAAGCCGCGTTGCAAAAGCACACGCCTGATGTTTGCTTGGTCGACTTATCCTTGCCTGACACCGATGGGCTAACGGTTGTTCACCGTCTTGCCTTGGAACAAGGCGCGTCTGTAATTATCATTTCTGGCCGTGCGCAGGTGCAGGACCGAGTGACTGGTCTGGAACTGGGCGCAGATGACTACATCATCAAACCGTTTGACCCCTTGGAAGTAGTTGCGCGCGTTCGTGCCCGATTGCGCGGTGGCAAAGCCGTAACTCAAACCAGCAATACCGCCAAATTCAATGGTTGGACCGCTCATTTTAATGCTTACACTTTGATCGACGATGGAGGAGATGCCACTCCTTTTTCACATGCAGAAGGCGAAGTGCTTCGTCTATTCCTTGATAGCCCAAAGCGTCTAATCACTCGCACCCAGATGCAAGAGTCATTGGGCGGGGCCGCAAGCGAAAGTTTTGACCGCGCGATGGATGTGCGTATTTCACGCCTGCGTACTAAATTGCGTGAAGATCCCAAGAACCCACAGCTGATCAAAACGATCTATGGTGCCGGGTATATTTTTCTTGGGGATGTCAGCTGGAGCTAAACAGAAATTAAGCACACGTCAAAAACCAGCTAAAACAACAATTGCCTCTTCACCTCACTGAAAACAGTGATAGAATCACTGCAATGTTAGACGTTGTTTTATATCGCCCCAGCCGCAAGGCGCGACCACGGTTTTACCGTGTCGAAATCGCAATGGATCTATTTTCCGAAGTGTCGGTGTTGCGCGAATGGGGTGTCAAAGGTGGCGCACCGTGTGAAACGATCACCAGCTTTGGCAATTTACGTGACGCATCCCACGCCGCCGATGCTTACCGCATCCGCGCCCAAAAACGCGGTTATAAACGCGCTTAAACTTTGGGTAAAAGGCGGGCCGCAGCCCGCCTTCTGATTATTTATTCAGCCGCCATCACATCAGCAGCAGCTTCAACCTTTACAGCCGAGAACTTAAATTCTGGAATCTTCCCAAACGGATCAACCGCTGGATTTGTCAGAATGTTTGCCGCCGCCTCGACAAAAGCAAATGGTAAGAACACCATGTCCGGTGCCACGGCACGATCCATACGCGCCATGATCACAATCGAACCACGCTTCGTGGTCAGACGTACATGCCCACCCGGTTCTACGCCTAGCTTGCGCAAAGTAGATGGGTGCAGCGAACAGTTCGCCTCAGGCTCTAGCCCATCCAACACAGTCGCACGACGGGTCATAGAACCTGTGTGCCAGTGTTCTAGCTGACGGCCCGTTGTCAGGATCATTGGGTATTCCGCATCAGGCACATCATCTGGGGCAATCACACTAGCGGGCGTAAATTTAGCACGCCCATCGGTGCGTGGGAAACCATCGCCAAACACGACCGCCTGACCAGGATCAGTCGGGCTAAGTGACGGATAGGTCACCGCCTCAGTTGTCAGGCGATCCCATGTTATATTGTCGAGGCTGCGCATATTCACTGTCATCTCAGCAAACACTTCGCTTGGATGCGTATAGGCCCAATCCAAACCACACCGTTTCGCCAACTCAACTTCTATCCACCAATCTTCTTTCGCCTCACCCGGCGGTACAACAGCTTGGCGCACCATTTGCACCTGACGGTTCGTGTTGGAAACGGTGCCCGATTTTTCATACAGCGCAGAGGCTGGCAAAATTACGTCGGCATAGTTCGCAGTTTCAGTGATAAAGATGTCTTGGACAACCAAGTGGTCAAGTTTGGCCAAAGCATCACGCGCATGTTCAACATCTGGATCAGACATCGCTGGGTTCTCACCCAAAATGTACATCGCCTTGATCTTGTCCTCATGGACCGCGTCCATGATTTCGGTCACGGTTAAGCCCTTCTCATTTGAGAAATCACCAGACCCCCAAACTTCGGTAAATGCAGAGCGCACACCATCATCCGTCACCGACTGGTAGTCAGGTAAGAACATCGGAACCAAGCCGGCGTCAGACGCACCTTGTACGTTGTTCTGACCACGCAGTGGGTGAAGGCCAGAGCCTTGGCGACCAACTTGGCCCGTCATCAACGCCAAAGAAATCAAGCAACGCGCATTGTCCGTACCGTGGATGTGTTGACTGACGCCCATGCCCCAGAAAATCATCCCTGCCTTAGCACCTGCAAATGTGCGGGCGACCGCACGTAAAGTCTCTGCGTCGATGCCACAAATTTCAGACATCTTCTCTGGAGTGAAATCCTTAAGGTGGGCTTTTTCAGCTTCCCAGTTTTCAGTGTACGCCTCGATATATTGTTGGTCGTACAAACCCTCTTCGACAATCACGTGCATGATCGCGTTCAGCATTGACACGTCCGCTCCTGGGCGGAACTGAAGCATGTGTGTGGCAAAGCGCTTAAGCGCCTGACCACGTGGATCCATGACAATCAACTTGCCACCACGCTTGGTGAACTGCTTGAAATAGGTCGCCGCCACTGGGTGGTTTTCGATCGGATTGGCACCAATTACGATGGCCACATCCGCATTTTCAATCTCGTTGAATGTTGCAGTTACTGCACCCGATCCAACGTTTTCAATCAACGCTGAAACAGATGACGCGTGGCACAGACGTGTACAGTGATCGACGTTGTTGTGCTTGAACCCTTCTCGGATGAATTTTTGGAACAAATAGGCTTCTTCATTGGTGCATTTGGCAGACCCAAAACCAGCCACTTCGCGCCCGCGCCCCTTCAGGCCATTCGCAGCAAAATCCAGCGCCTCATCCCAAGTTGCTTCACGGAAAACACTGCCCCAATTTCCGGGGTCAACATTCAAACCCTTGGCTGGTGCACCCTCGCGCCGGATCAACGGTTTTGTCAGACGGTGATTGTGGTGGATATAGTCGTAACCAAAGCGGCCTTTGACACACAAACGACCCTCGTTTGCAGGACCATTGATGCCCTCAACATACTTCACCTTGCCATCTTTGACCTTAATCGAAATCTGGCAACCCACACCACAAAACGCACAAACGCTTTCTGTTTCGCTATCAAAATCTTTGCTGTCCCCAACGCCGTCACCCGCAGTCACAGCGGCAGGCATCAAAGCACCTGTTGGGCAGGCTTGAACGCATTCGCCACACGCCACACAAGATGAATCACCCATTGGGTCGGCCATATCAAAAGTAGGATAGCTGTCATGGCCACGGCCCGACATACCGATCACATCGTTGACCTGAACCTCACGACACGCGCGCACGCACAAACCACAAGAAATACAAGCATCCAAGTTAACAGACATCGCGACGTGACTGTCATCCAACAACGGAATGCGACCCTCTTCCAATTTTGGAAAACGGCTCTCTGACACACCGTTCAACTCGGCCATATCCCACAGGTGCGCTGACTTATCATGGGAATTTTCACGGACTGGTTGATCTGCAACCAACATTTCAACCACCATCTTGCGCGCATTCTCAGCGCGGGCGGAATTGGTGGTTACCACCATGCCATCCAACGGCTCCCGAATACACGAGGCGGCGAGCGTGCGCTCACCATCGATCTCAACCATACAGGCGCGGCAATTTCCATCAGGTCGATAGCCGGGTGCTGGCTTATGGCACAGGTGAGGGATAACAAGTCCACGACCATTGGCCACTTCCCAGATTGTCAGACCGGCTTCGGCCTCAACTTCTGTGCCATCTAGCGTAAATTTCACTTTATCGGACATGTGATGCCTCCCTCTACTGTAGACTTCTCTAACAAACTATGAGGTGAATTCGGGCATCCAATCGCGACATTCATACTCGAATTTACGCCAAGACATGCGGCAACACCAACTTCATCTTACCAAATAAACTCCCCGCGGAGCGTCCCACCCCTTCCAACCCGCGCAGACCTCACTTATCCATTTGAAAACCGTAGAAGGAACCTACATGTCCCACATCACCCTCATTCGTCACGGACAAGCAAACTCCACCGCGACAGACGAAGCCAGTTATGACCGTCTCAGCGCCCTTGGGCACAAACAGGCAAAGTGGTTGGGTGAACACCTCATCGACACAAACCAAGTGCACCAAAACCTTTATACAGGCACTTTGCGCCGTCACTCAGAAACCGCAGATGGTATGGCCACTGGCCTAACGCCTATCCGTGATGAACGTCTAAATGAGCTTGAATATTTCACACTCGCCATCGCGCTTGAAGCTGAACACGGGCTTGCAATGCCAACTCAACAGTCAGAATTTGTTCATCACTTACCTCTCGTTTTTGAGGCGTGGAAAGCGGATAAAATCGAAGGAGCACCAGAACGCTTTAGCGAATTTGAAACACGTGTAAACGATGTGATCAAAGACATCGCTGCGCGCCCTGGCCCCTCATTGGTTGTCACATCTGGCGGCCTCATTTCAATGGTTATGCGCCAGCACCTTGATTTGGATATCCTCAAAATGGCCAATCTAGCCCTTGCCATAATGAACAGCTCGATCCATCGTTTGCACCCAATCGGTGGCACAATATCACCAGTTATGTTCAATGCAGTTCCCCACCTCGAAGCACCCGAGCGTCACCACGCACAAACATACGTTTAAAGGATCAAATCATGCAATTGTTTTATGCTCCAAATACCATCTCGATGTCAGTTGCTATAGCATTGCAAGAGGCAGGCCTTGGGCATGAATTGAACCGTGTGAACTTTGCCAAAGCTGAGCAAACCAGCAATGCTTATCTCGCTAAAAACCCAAAAGGTCGCGTGCCAACTTTAATCGTTGGGGGCAAGGCACTCACCGAAACAGGTGCATTGCTGGAATATATCGCGGCACTTGTTCCCGAAAAAAAGCTTGCGCCAACTGATCCATTGCAAGCCTTCAAAATGCGCAGCGTTATGTTCTATCTGGCCTCCACAATGCACGTAAACCACGCTCACAAAATGCGCGGCTCGCGTTGGGCGGATTCACAAACCAGCTATGACGACATGACATCAAAAGTGCCGCAAACAATGGCTACTTCTGCAAGCTACATCGAAGAAGAATGCTTGGAAGGTCCATTTATTCTGGGCGATAATTTTTGCATTGCCGACATCTATTTATTTAACGTTTGCACATGGCTCAATGGCGATGGAGTTGAAGTCAAAAATTACCCGAAACTCATCGCACATATGACAGCAATGGAAGACCGCGCCTCGGTTAAGAAAATCCGCGAACTCGGAATTCTCACATGACACATTTATGGGTGCGTGCCGAGCAACGCGACAACGAAGAACGCGTGGGCTTAAGTCCTGAAGGTGCCGCCACATTGATAGCAGCAGGCATAAAGGTCACTATTGAAGAAAGCCAAAGTCGCTGCACGCCCATTCAGCGCTACATCGATACAGGGTGCAATATCGCGCCCGCGAACACTTGGTCATCTGCTCCGCTTAATGCTATTATCTTTGGCTTAAAAGAACTCCCTGAAGACGGTACTCCCCTACCACACAAACACATCATGTTTGGTCACGCCTTCAAAGGACAGCCCGCAGGCCAGCGATTGCTGCGCCGTTTCATTGAAGGTGGTGGAACACTGTATGACCTGGAGTATCTTGTTGATGAAACAGGGCGCCGAGTTGCAGCGTTCGGCTATTGGGCAGGATATGCAGGTGCCGCGGTTGCACTCAAGTGCTGGGCAGCTCAACAACGCGGCAAGATGGCGGAGGCCGTCGGAACCTATCCAAACGCCACTAATCTGGTGGCCGACCTGAAAAACGATCTTATGAACATGCAGACAATGCCAAGCGCATTGGTCATCGGCGCATTGGGCCGTGTTGGCACCGGTGCGTCTGATTTGTGCGCCCAAATGGGAATAACGACAACGAAGTGGGATATTCCTGAAACTGCGGGCGGCGGACCATTCCCTGAAGTCCTCGAACACGACATCTTTTTTAACTGCATCTTGGCAGCTCCTGGGACGCCTGTGTTTGTGCCTAAAACTGCAAAAATGACAACTCGTCAACTCACAGTCATCGGTGACATTGCTTGCGACCCTGACAGCAGTTTTTCACCCATCAAGGTGTATGACAGCACAACAAACTGGAGCCAACCCGCCCTGCGGGTCCATGACAACCCACCGTTGGATGTGACCGCAATTGACAACTTGCCATCAATGCTCCCGAACGAAAGCTCTCAGGACTATGCCACGCAATTGCTACCTTCATTGATCGAGCTACTTGATTTGGAAACTGGCGTTTGGGGTCGTGCGAAAAGGATCTATTTGGAGCACATCAAGGCACCCTGAAATCTAATCAGCTGAAAATTCGGTAGTATATCCAATCAGGCAAGAACTGACTGCCGCGGAACAGCAACGAAAATAAATGTGGAAAGCTTTTCTTAAAAGCTATGTCATTCATATGCTCAAACATCTCGCAGGCCGCAGTCTCTGGCTCCATGATAAATGGCATCTTAAAGTCATTCTTAGCCGTTAATTGTGTTTTGATAAAACCTGGGTTGGCAATCTGAACGTTTACACCCGTTTTTCGTAGATCAGCATACATGCACTCGGCAAGCGACATAGTTGCTGCTTTTGATGCTGTGTACCCTATAGATCTCGGCAATCCGCGAAAACCTGTCAAGCTTGAGGTTATAACGATGTGTCCATCATCTTTTGCCACAAAATTCGGAACGACTTGGCCCAACACACGCACATAACCGGTAAAGTTAATATCAACCATCGCAGTTGCCTGATCTGCGTTCCATTCACTGGCACCAAAAGGCCAATAAACCCCAGCTAATAACACCACCCCGTCAATATCACCGATTGCAGCAGCAGCCGACTTCACACTTTCATCGTCAGCGATGTCCATAACTTGATAGCTGGCTTTTCCAGGCAATCCAGCGACGACCTGGGCCAACTTGTCTTCTGAACGCGCTGATACAATCACCTCTGCACCAGAACGGCTCATGACTTGTGCAAGTGCGGCACCTAAACCGTCACTGGCACCGACCAGCCAATACCTTTTACCCTGCCACTCGCGCATTACGCGGCATCCTTCATCTCGATACTGACAGGACGCATCGTAGCTACAAGTTCAGCGACTTGAATACCAAATTTACGGAACTGGGATCGATTCACGATTGAACCATTTGGCGTAAGGTACATCCAATCCACCGTGTTCAAAACGTGGCCACCCGCGCTATCTGGTAAACGTAAGCGATATTTCAATTGAACGGACGACCCAACTTGAAACCCTTCACCTTCGCCAACAACGTCAGGAGCTGTGGCCTTGATTGCACCGTTCTGATCAATTGTTAAATCCCAGCGACGATTCTGTATCGAACCATCGTCATAACGAAATTCTTCGCTCATGACCCCGTCATTACCTTCCCACGAACATTCAAAAGCACCCACAAATCGGCTGCTTACGCGACCAAAAGGACCATAAATCACACCCTCACAAGCGATTGGACCATTCATGTGCTGACGCAAATCAAACATTTCTGAGCCGCTCATATAGTCACTTGGTTTTTGCGCTACAAAGCTTGCGTACCGACCCCACAGCAGGTTCAAAGCCAGCACAAGCGCCGCGCCCAGAAGGATATAGAGTAAACTATTCATAGATTATTCCTCATTTACGGCAGTACATGCCAACAAAATCAAAGCAAATATTTTCAAGACACAAGGCACAGCCGCGTACATCAAAGTTAATGCGAATAAGGCGTGTTCAGAGTTTGTGGCTGAACCGCTTTCAAAGCCTGCAAGCTGCAAAGCTGGCAGCAGCAACACAGCTGCAAATGCCAAGGTGAATTTCGAAACAAATGACCAAAGACCAAAACCTTCGGCAGCGGCAGGTGAAATCTCTGCCATCCGTTTAGCAAATATCGCAGGCAACAATGTCAGATCAGCACCTAACGCAGCACCAGACGCTACACATACGAAAGCGAATGGAACCCAATCGCCTGCACCTAAAGGTATCGCGAAAGCAAAGGCCCCAATCGCCAAGGTCATCGAAACCATCAACGTATTTTTGGTTCCAAATCGTTCCGCCGATTCCCCCCACAGCGGAACTGACAAGGCGGCCGAGAGGAAGAACAGCAACAAAAGCGGGCCTTCCATTCCAGATGCCAACAATCGTGTTTCCACGAAAAACAGGAACAACGTGGAACTTACTGCAACGGGAGCAGCGTTGATGAATGCGATGATCAACAATTGGCGTGCCATAGGGTCTTGCAACACGGTCTGAAAACTAGCCGATTTCAAGCCCCTGCCTTCCGCCCATTCAGCCCGCATCATTGTGCCAGCAACCAAAGCCAAAACTGCAAACCCAATCGCAAATCCAACGAAAGGTGCATCGATGAGATATAAAAACACCAATGGCGCAATCGCAGCAACGCAGACGCCAAACAGCGCCCCACTTTCCCGCCAGCGCGCCAAGCGCAAGTGACCGAATTGCCCCAATGATGATGCGGTGACGACACCTTGTGCGTAAAAATTTATGGTCAAGAATGAAAACGCCGAGAAAACCAACGTCAGCATCAAGCCAAACCACACCAAGGGAGATACCAACGGCTCGACAGCAAAAAGCCCTAGCATTCCCAGCGCCATAACAACGCAGGCGACTGAAATCGCAACCCCCCGACGACGACCCAAGCGCGCAGATAGACGCCCAAAAAACGGATCTTGAACAACGTCCAGCAATCGCAAAATAAACAAGACTGAACCGAGTGCAACCAAGGACACTCCGTATTCATCAACAAAATACTTTGGCGCATGGATGTAAATTGGCAGGCCAGCTGCCGATAACATCGCGGCAAAAACAGCATATGCTGGGAGGTTATTGTTGCGCACCTCAATAAGTGATGGTGACACGGTCATCCGCGCGAAATCTCTTTGGATGGCGCTTCTGGACAGGAGCGAAAACGCGCCTTTTTCCACCACAGCTTCAACGCCTGCCAGTGGATCAAACTTAGAACGCGACGTGACCCAAAAGGACGGCGCAATAGCATGTGAAGGATTGCGACATTGGTAAGCGGTGCGCGGGTTCCAGTCAGCGTTGCAATCACCCCACCATCGCCTTGGGTGTAGTCAATCCAGACACCAATTCTGTCATCGCGGATATCAAACCGAAATTCGTATCCACCCTCCACCGGTTGGAAGGGTGATACATGCATTAGCTTGGTCGATTTTAACCGATCTGTCGCAAGAATTGGGCTTAGGTCTGGATGGTGTAACAAATATGAGTGGCGATCCCCAAAGGTGTTAGACACCTCCGCAATGACAGCAATCATGTCATCGGCGGCATTGCGGCAAAGCCAAAAACTAACCGGGTTAAATACGTGACCTAAAACTTTGGGTTGCGCTAGAATTTCAATTCTTGCGACGCCAGTCACTTTGTGAGCTTCAAGCACTTCGCGAACCCATGTGCTTCCGCGGCCGTTCTTTGGAACACCGCCATGATCCAAATCGTTTAAAGCTACAACCCCACGACCATTGCGCGCGAATAATTCAGGGGTACAAGTTGGCGCATCCGCATCAAGAAGAACGTAGTCGATGGAATATCGAAAGGCGTTTTTGACCTCGCCTTTACGACTGTGGAACGTCACACCGTTAATATGATCAACAGTGCTTCTCACGAGATAAGTTCACATTCCGCACAATTCTTCATGATCGCATCTGCAACAGTGACAGCACTTTCAAGACCGTCTTCATGGAACCCGTGACGCAACCAAGCCCCCGTAAACCACGTGCTGTTTGCACCATTCATTGCCCGCACTTTTTCCTGCGCGGCAAGGGCCGCTAGATCATAAACCGGGTGGCGAAGCGTCACCTGATCATAGATCAGCTCTTCGCGGATAGTGCGTTTTGTATTCAACGTCACAAAGTGTGGATCGTCCATTGGGATCGGCTGAAGTGAATTCATCCAATAGGTCAGATCAATATGATCACCAGTCCCTTTTTCATCTTCAGTATAAACCCAAGAAGACCATGTTTGGCGGCGCTTTGGCATGATGTTTTCGTCAGCGTGCAGCGTAACCTCATTTGGTTGATATTTGATCGCACCCAACGCCGCCTGTTCTTCATCCGTTGGGTCAGCCAACAAGGCTAATGTATCATCCGAGTGCGTCCCAAAGATTACTTGATCAAAGGCCTCCCACTCACCGCCCACAGCTTTAACCTGAACACCGCCTCCATCACGGCGTACTGATTGGGCCCGCGAATTCAATCTAATATCCACTTCGTGGCTTAAAAGTGCTGTTTTGAGACGGCGGACATATTCAACTGAGCCACCATTAACAGTGTACCATTGGTGCTGTCCGGTTGAACTCAAAAGCGCATGGTTCTCAAAAAACTGGATCATCGCGTGCGCTGGAAAATCTATAATTTTTTGCGTCGGCGTCGACCAAATTGCACCCGACAGTGGCAACAAATAGTAATCACGAAACCAAGCACCAGTGCCCAATTTGTCCAAAAACTGCGAGACAGTGATTGTACGGTCTTTGGCCACCTCAAGCGCGTTTTTATTAAAAAGTAAAATATCGCGCACCATGCCCAAAAATTTTAGATTCACAGCATTCATACGTTGCGCAAATAGTGCATCCAGGCTGGCCAGCCCGTATTCTAGGCGACCTCCTCCGATTGAGGCACCAAAACTCATGTTTGACTTCACTACTGGTACGTTCAAGTCAGCGAACAGCTCCGCCATGTGTGGATAATTTGCATAGTTGAATACAATGAAACCTGTATCGACAGGCTGATCTCCACGCTTCCCCGCCATTCTGGTTCGTGCGTGCCCACCAAGCTGCGGCTCGGCTTCGAATAATGTGACCTGATTACTTTCCATTAGTTTGTAGGCAGATCCCATGCCTGAAATTCCGCCACCAATAATGGCGATTTTTTGTGGCGTTGGGTTTGGTCGATCGGATGGCATGAAAATATGGTCCTGATGAATGAGTTTGATATGTATACGCGCCATGTTCTGGATCAGATGTTAAAACGCGAAAAAAGAAATTTGATCCAATTCAGCGCTACAACCGTAGATTTGTTATGTCAGCCCGTTCACATAATGTGTTATCGAGAAAAACATCGGTTAACTTTCAGACGGCTGCAGCCCGTTTGGTTGCAGTGGGTTCGAAACGCGTGACAAACGAAAACAAACGTAATTTATGGATTTCTCATATCCATCGTATCCGCGATGACGCAGACAAAGCAGCTTTTGCAGACCTGTACGCTCACTTTGCACCGAGGGTGAAGGGATTTCTAATCAATTCTGGTGCCGATGGTTCCATGGCCGAGGAATGCGCACAAGAGGTGATGGCGACCCTTTGGCACAAAGCCCACTTGTTCGACCCGTCCCGCGCATCAGTTGCGACTTGGATTTTCACAATCGCACGAAACCGCAAAATTGACATTCTGCGCAAACAACGCCGTCCGGAACCCGAGGACCTCACATGGGGTCCAGAAGAAGAACCCGATCAAACCGACGTTCTAGCGCTGCAGCAAGAAACTGAGACTCTTAGCAAGGCGTTAACGACACTCCCTGCAGCACAAAGAGAACTGATAGAACAGGCGTACTTCGGGGATTTGTCCCACAGCGAGATTGCTAAAAAAACAGGTCTGCCCCTTGGCACGATCAAATCGCGAATTAGGTTAGGCCTCGAGCGCTTACGCCAAACGATGAAATGAACAAAATGATGAGCACAGATATCAAACATCACCTGACGGATGAAATCCTGATGGGCTACTCAGCAGGCACTTTGCCTGAGGCTTTTAATCTTATGGTCGCAACGCATGTTTCGTTGTGTGATGCTTGTCGCACTCAATTAGCGGCATGCGATGCCGTTGGCGGTATCTTGTTGGATGAACACGACATCCCGAACACTCAGATGCAGCCTGGCAGCTTTGCCGCGACGATTGCGATGATTGAGCAAGGCGTGCCAATAACCAAAGCACCGGCCGTCAAAAAGCCATCCGTGCTGCCAAGCCCGCTGCGAGACTACATTGGTAGTGACTTGAGCGAAATTAAATGGCGCCCTATTGGCATGGGTGTAAAACAAGCTATTTTACCAACATCAAAACAAGCAAGCGCACGCCTTTTGATGATCCCTGCCGGTGCAGCCATGCCAGATCACGGCCACCACGGTCTTGAGATGACGATGGTGTTGCAGGGTGCTTTCCAAGATGATGATGGGTATTTTGTCCGCGGTGATGTCGACATTGCTGACAGCGATCTTGAGCACACGCCGATGGCGGACATCCATGAAGATTGTATTTGTCTTGCAGTAAGCGACGCGCCACTGCGCTTTAAGGGTATCCTCCCTCGCATCATGCAGAGCTTTATTCGCATCTAGGCGACGTACTAGACATTATTTTGAATAACTGCCCAATTTCAGTCGGTACGTATCTTGTTTCAGGGTTAAGCTTTCATCATGCGTTTTACCCTTCCACACAATGACAGCCTATACATAGCCCTTTTAGGCTGCGACCCCAAATTATGGTCGCGTCTTTGCTGGTGTGCACTCAACAGGTGCCTTATATCGTTTGACCTGCCCTGCTCGCAAACCAAAGCGGGAGCATTGTACCTTTTACGAAAGTCTATCCAAATGCATCGACGCTGGTTTTCGTCCCTGCAAACGGTGCCATCCAATGCAAGCGATGGTATCTGACGATCCTGCTGTTCGTGACCTTCTCACCCGACGGGACAACGACCCAACGTATCGATGGTCTGAGGGCAAAGTTAGTGCGTTGGGTTATGATCTTTCTACAATAAGGCATACCTTTAAACGTACGTTTGGCATCACATTTCTTGTTTTAGCTCGGGCACGCCGATTACAAGCGGGCTTCACCGCTCTTTCAAACGGAGACCGCGTGATCGACGCCAGCTTGAAGCAGGGTTTGAAAGTGGTGCAGCCTTTCGCACCGCGTTTGCAAAGATGGTTGTGGGCAAACCCAGTGCGTTCTCAGACACCGCGTTGTTGCGTGCCTATTAGTTTCAAACGAAACTTGGCCCAATGGTAGCGGTGGCAGATAATACACATTTACACTTGTTAGAATTCGCAGATCAAAAAGCTTTACCAACCCAGCTTAGTCGCTTGCAGAAAGCCGCTGGTGGGATTGGGTTTGGAACAGCCGAACCACTCGAACGAACCAAAGCTGAACTAACTGAAGACTTTGACTGTCAAAGGGCGGCTTTCACCGTCCCTCTTGCACTCAATGGAACTACCTTCATCAAATCAGTTTGGCAGGCGCTGATGGCGGTTCCAGCGGGGGAAATTCAAACCTAAGCTGGACTTGCACAAAAAATCGGACGCCCTACAGCTACTCGTGCATTTGCGCGCGCCAATGGCGCAAACCAAATTTCGATACTCATTCCCTGTCACAGGGTAATTGGTGCCGATGGTAACTTAAGCGAATACGGTCGCGGGCTTTGGCGTAAACGTAAATTGATTGATCTTGAACTGCAGTACAAATGAGACTCTATCCATTTGCCTATTAAGGCTCAGGCTGGGCCAAAGGCGCCACGTTGTTTTGTTCCTCTGGCGTCAATTCTTCAAAGTCAAAATTATCCAAACGCGCCGCACGTTTTCCTGCACGTTCGGCAGCTGTGCTAATTCCGTCCAAATCTTTGCGTGCTTGACCAAAGTGGGTATTCAGTTTGTCGACACGTTCAACAACCAACTCGACATCCCGGTGCAAGCTTTTGAGCGTTGAGCGAATAGCACCCGCCTGTTCACGCATGCGAGCATCCTTAAGAATTGCACGCATTGTATTCAGCGTGGCCATACAGGTCGTTGGTGAAACGATCCAAACGCGGTGATCAAAACCATCACGTACAAGTTCAGGAAAATTTGCGTGGAGCTCTGCATATACCGCTTCGGATGGTAGAAACATCAACGCGCCATCTGCAGTTTCGCCCTCGATGATATATTTTTCACTGATATCACGGATGTGCTTTTTCACGGAAACACGCATCGCTTTGCCAGCCTCGTTGACCTCCCAATCAGTCTTAGCCCGACGCAAGGCCTCATAGGCTTCAAGGGGGAATTTACTGTCGATCACAATCGGGCCAGGCGGGTTCGGCAACGCAATCAAACAGTCAGCGCGCTTACCGTTGCTAAGCGTCGCTTGCAACTGAAAACTGTCCTTTGGCAATGCTTTACCGACAATGTCGTTCAGTTGAATTTCGCCAAAAGCACCGCGCGTTTGTTTGTTGCTTAAAATGTCCTGTAACGACAAAACATCCCCAGACAACTTCGCAATATTGTCCTGCGCTTTGTCGATAGAAGCGAGACGTTCTTGCAACTGCGTTAAACTAACCGTGGTTTGCTTAGATGAGCCGTTCAACGTCTCTTTCATCCGCTCCTGCATCTCTGCCATCGAATGTTGGGTACGCATAGCATTCTCCGCCAAACGGTCCTGCATTTGCTGTTGAACAGCCGCCAATCGCACTTCCATCGTGTTGGTAATCTGGGCCTGTGCATTTACCTGCGTATCAGACACAGTTTGCAACCCACCTTGTAACGCGGCCTGCCCCATATTCAGCTGCTGAACATGCTGGCCAAGGATGCCCATCTGATGCGCCAACGGTGCCGCAGCCGCCGCGGAACGCCCTGCCGACCGCACCACAACCATCAACATCATCACGATCAAAATGACCACAGCAATGGCCACCAATCCCACAATGATCAATGGATCGCTAAAGGCATACTTTTGTCCTGAAATCTCAATCATGTACGTCCAAACAACCGTTCAATATCTGCCAGTTTCAGCTCTACATAGGTAGGGCGTCCGTGGTTGCATTGCCCCGAATGTGGGGTTGCTTCCATTTCGCGCAACAGCGCGTTCATTTCCTCAGCCCGCATCCAACGACCCGACCGAATAGACCCGTGGCAGGCCACGCGACTAAGGATCGCTTCGACCTTAGCTTGAACCATGTTGGAGCTGCCCTGATCCTCAAGTTCATCCAGAATATCAAGGATCATAGCACGCGCATTCACCTCACCCAAAATCGCAGGCGTTTCGCGAATAGCAATTGCACTACCGCCAAAGGGCTCAATACCCAAACCAAAGCGTGCCAATTCGTCCGCCACTTCGAGTAAGCGAGCGCAATCGCCATCCGATAGCTCAACAATTTCTGGAATCAACAAGGCTTGAGCCGCGACCCCATTCACCGCCATTTGGTTTTTTAGTTTCTCATACACCAATCGCTCATGCGCTGCATGTTGATCAACGATAACCATGCCAGTTGCCGTCTGTGCAATAATGTAATTCTCATGAACCTGACCGCGGGCTGTGCCCAGTGGCAGATCTTCTGGTGGTGTCTCATTCGCCTGCTCTCGCTCAACAACTTGCCCGCTATAGGCCTGGGTCATTTCCGCGAAACCCGGCGCTTGGGATTGGTAGGATGCTGAACGTGATCCCATTGAGGGACGATCCATCTGATAAACGCGTGGTCCACCACCAATAGGTTCAGGTGTTATCGCCCCCAAAGTCGCTCCCGCAACTGTTGTTGACGCACGATGCCCTGCCTCTACCAACGCTTGGCGCAATGCCGATACAATTAGCCCTCGCGCAAGACCAGGATCGCGAAAACGTACTTCTGATTTTGCAGGGTGAACGTTGACGTCCACAAGCGTTGGATCACAATCAAGGAACAGGGCCGCCGCTGGATGACGGTCACGACTTAGAAAGTCAAAGTAAGCTCCACGCAATGCGCCAACCAATAGTTTGTCCCGTACAGGACGACCGTTTACGAACAGATACTGTTGTACAGCGGAACCACGCGAATAGGTTGGCAATGCAGCATACCCTGTTAAATGCAATCCTTCGCGCAGTGCGTCAATTTTCAGGGAGTTATCTGCAAAATCGCGCCCCAAAACAGTCGACAACCGTCCATGTAACGCATCGAACATATCGCCATTTTCGGCTTCTGCCCTGAAGGTGGTGCGTGGGCTATCGCCACTCACATCTCGCAACTCAAACCGTACAAAAGGTTCCGCCATCGCAAGGCGTTTTACGATATCATTGATGGCCGTCGCTTCTGCGCGGTCAGTACGCAAAAATTTCAGTCGGGCTGGTGTTGCATAAAACAAGTCACGCAAAGTTATGACTGTGCCACCATTTAAAGCAGCTGGGCGCACTGGCCCTAGATTGCCACCTTCAACATTGATCTCAAACGCTTCAGACCCCTGAACGCGTGAGGTGATCTTAAGGCGGCCAACAGCGCCCAGTGACGGCAGTGCCTCTCCACGAAAACCGAAGGTGTGAATGTTAAGCAGGTCAGAGCCGTCAATCTTTGACGTAGCATGGCGTGATAAAGCCAACGCCAAATCATGACCTGCAATACCGCAGCCGTCGTCCGTCACGCGGATCAACGTTTTGCCGCCATCTGCAATATCAATGGAAATACGCCGTGCGCCCGCATCGATCGCGTTCTCAACCAGTTCTTTGACGGCTGACGCAGGTCGTTCAACAACTTCACCCGCAGCAATGCGATTGATTGCTGCTTCATCAAGTTGGCGAATAACCGGCATGTTTTCGTGGATATTGGGTCTGCTTGTTTCCATACCCCAATACCTAGCACCAAACATGCCGATTCTGCCAGCAGCCAAGTCACCGCATAAGCGGATCTGACCCATCAACTTTAAGAATGGTTAATGGGCCAATATGCCGATTAAATCGCGCTCAGGCCGGCATCTAACGCAACAAGCACGCGGTCAACTTCATCTTTCGTGATCACCAAAGGTGGAGACATCAAAATGTTATTCCCACCCAACCGCACCATGACACCTGCGTCATAAGTAGCTTGATGAATCTTCTTCATCGTTGGCATATCCATCGGTGTCTTGGCCGCAGCATCAGACACGATCTCAACTCCAGTCATCAATCCGTGTCCACCACGCACATCGCCAACGATGTCATATTTCTCCATCAAGGCAACGCATCCATCAAACAATTGGGCACCACGAGCTGCCGCGTTTGCCTTTGTATCCAGACGTATGGTTTCACTGAGACATGCCGTAACCGCAGCTGCGCCAACAGGGTGTGCTGAATAGGTGTAACCATGGAAAATCGCAGCCTCCGCGCCACCATTTTCAAAGACCTCAGCAACAGCATCGCTCATCAATGCTGCACCAACTGGGAAATACCCCGATGTGATCCCTTTTGCGCAACACATCATGTCTGGCTTTACGCCCCAATGACGGCTGCCTGACCACGCACCCGTACGGCCAAACCCTGTGATCACCTCATCCGCAATCATCAGGATGCCGTGACGATCGCAAATTTCGCGCATCAGCGGCATGAAGGTCTTATTTGGCACGATGACACCACCGGCCCCCTGAATCGGCTCCATGATGAACGCTGCAATGCTGCCAGCACCTTGGAACATGATCTCGTCTTCCATCGCAGCGGCAATGTTCTGCGCCAAAACTGCGGAATCCGTTTCATTGAAAGGATTGCGATAAGCGTATGGGCTGGGCATGTGGAAACAGCCCGGCAGCAAAGGCTCGTAATTAATACGAAAACGATTGTTACCGTTTACAGATGCACCACCAAAGTGGGTCCCGTGATAACCCTTTTTCAGGCTGAGAAACTTTGTGCGGTTCGGCTCTCCTTTGATCCGATGATACTGGCGCGCAAGTCGCAAGCACGTCTCAACCGAGTCTGATCCACCAGACGTAAAGAACACGCGTGCCATCCCATCTTCGGCAAAAAATTCACGCACCGCATATGATGCCTCAATAGCAGAAGGATTAGACGTACCAGAAAACGCTGAATAGTACGGCAAATCATAAAGCTGCTTGGCGATTGCGTCTTTAACAACGTCGTTGGAATAGCCAAGGTTAACGCACCATAAACCGCCGACGGCGTCGATAGCTTCGTGCCCATCGATGTCTTTGATCGTTGAACCTACAGCGGTCTCAATAATTGTCGGAGCATGCTCAATCGCTTCGCCTGGGTGACCCATCGGGTGCCACATATGCTTTGCATTATTCGCACGAAGGAAGTTATCGTCTTTCATAATCAACCCTATGTTGGTTTTTCCAACTAAATGAACACGAAAATAGAAAAAGGGGCACGCATTTCAACACGCCTGCCCCCATCAATTCAGTCTTAGTTCGTATTAAACGTCGTCTGGCAAGATCAGGTTCATGGCAATTGCCAAGATCGCTGTCGGTGCCACTGCGCTCGTTAGCAGTGTGCCCCAAACGCCTGGTACGTACTGCACTGCGGATGGAACAAGGTTTAGACCAAGGCCCACAGCTAGTGAAACAGCAATAATAAGCATGTTGCGACGGTTCATGTCGATTTCGCTAAGCACGTTCAAACCTGCTGCAGCAACCATGCCGAACATTACGATCACACCACCACCTAAAACTGGAAAAGGCATAGATGCGATGACTGCGCCAACTTTAGGCAGCAGACCACAGACGATCAAAATGATGCCACCAATTGTCACAACATGACGGCTCATGACGCCAGTCATTCCAACGATACCTACGTTTTGGCTGAAAGACGTATTTGGCAAACCGCCAAATACCGCGGCAGCGGCTGTACCCAAACCATCGGCGTATGTAGCGCCAGAGATTTCTTCATCGGTTGCTTCACGATTTGCGCCAGCTTTAGTTGTTGCTGAAACATCGCCTACAGTTTCAATTGCTGAAACGATAGAAACCAATGTTACTGCGAAAACAGCACCAAGGCTGAATTCGAAACCGTATGGAAGTGGTTTGATTGATGTTATCCAGCTTGCTTTTGCAACGGCACCAAAGTTCACCATGCCCATTGCGAATGCGATTGCATAACCAACCAAAAGGCCGATCAAGATTGCTGAATTGCTCAATGCACCTTTGGTGAAGAATTTCAGACCCAAAGCCACAACAACAACGCTAAGCGCAACTGACCAGTGCTTCAAAGAACCGAAGCTATCAGCTGCCATTTGGAAATCTGCAGCGCCACCGGCTGCATATTTAATCGCAACTGGGATCAGATAAAGGCCGATTGCCAAGATCACCAAACCAGTGATCAACGGCGGGAACATCCAGCGCAAGTTCTTGATTACTGAACCAAGAGCGAAGTGGATGAGACCACCAATTAGGCAGGCAGTCAGCGCCACGCTCAAACCTTGTGTTGCGGCAATGCCAGCCAAAACACCAACGAACGCAAAGCTGGTGCCCTGCATGATTGGAAGACGGGCACCAACTGGGCCAAAGCCAACAGTTTGGAACAATGTCGCGATACCAGCGAACAACATTGCCATTTGAATAAGATAAACTTGTTCGGCGCCGCCGAATGCAAGACCCGCTGCACCAGCAACGATAATAGAAGGTGTCACGTTACTCGCGAACATTGCCAATACGTGCTGCAGACCTAATGGCACGGCTTGTGCCAAAGGTGGTGTTTGATTTGGGTCTGAGTAGGACCCTGTTGAATCAGTCATTTTCGTACCATCCCTGAGTAAACGCCGTCTTGAGTGCGGCTAAGCGGAAGTATGGTGCCACATTAGGACTTCGGGCAAGAAAAAACTAAGCCCTCCGAATGCTCGAAAAAGCTAACATACAGAAATTAAACAAATATCCTTAACCTTCAATTTTTATGCGATTGTCTTTCTTCTCGGGCGAGAAATTATCACACGTTCTAAACACCCATGCTTGCCTTTGTCGTGATCCCATGTAACTTTCGAATGCTGCAACTGCGCAATGAGGTGCCCAATGCACAATCCACTAGCCGAACAATCATCCAACGACACCGCGAACCAAAGCGTCGCACAATTGCCTCAGGTCACTGAGCCACGAAATCCAGGCATGGAGCTCGACCTAGATTGGGTTGCCCGGGTTCAGGCGAACACATCAGCCATTGAGCGTCGATGCGCTGCATTGCCAGCCCGCCGCTCTGTCAAAAAAGAACATCAAGCTGCGTGGTTACTGAAAGCTGTTAGCTGCATTGACCTGACGACTTTGTCTGGCGATGACACCGAAATGCGTGTTGGTCGGTTGTGTGCTAAAGCTCGTCAGCCTGTGAACGCTAGCGTCCTCGCGCAGCTTGAAATGACCGGACTGACGACCGGAGCTGTATGTGTGTATCACGAGATGATACCAGCCGCTGTTCGCGCACTTGTCGGAACGAACATTCCAGTCGCAGCTGTTTCAACTGGCTTCCCCGCAGGGCTATCCCCACTTCACCTACGCATCCAAGAAATCAAGGAAAGCGTTGCAGCAGGCGCTAGGGAAATCGACATCGTTATCTCCCGTCGTCACGTGCTGACAGGCGATTGGCAAAAGCTATACGACGAAATGAAAGACATGCGCAAAGCCTGTGGTGACGCCCATGTTAAGGCGATCCTAGCGACTGGCGAACTGGGCTCTCTACGCAATGTCGCGCGCGCCTCGCTGGTGTGTATGATGGCTGGTGCCGACTTTATTAAAACATCAACGGGTAAGGAAAGCGTCAATGCAACCCTACCTGTGACTCTCATTATGATCCGCGCCATTCGCGACTATTTTGAACGCACGGGTTATCGAATTGGTTACAAGCCAGCGGGCGGCATTTCAAAAGCGAAAGATGCGATTACCTACCTCGCTTTGATGAAGGAAGAATTGGGAGATCGCTGGCTTCAGCCTGACTTATTCCGTTTTGGCGCTTCTTCCCTGTTAGGGGATATTGAACGTCAACTGGAACATCACCTGACCGGCGCATATTCCGCCAGCCATAGAAATCCAATGGGCTAACCTCCGTACTTTGCCTCCCACAAATTCCGATAGAAAGACCCGAATCATGACAGTCAAAGATATATTCCAGAGCATGGACTACGGCACAGCTCCTGAAAATGCCGCGGAGGCGTTGGCTTGGATTGTCGACAAAGGTGGCAAATTTGGCCACTTCATCGACGGGTCATTCACCGATGCGGGCGAGGGTTTTAATAGCAAAAATCCCGCGGATGGAAATGTATTGGCGACAATCAGCCAAGCGACACAAGCAGATGTGGATTCGGCTGTTTCAGCCGCACGCAAAGCACAACCGAATTGGGCAGCATTGGGTGGACATGGCCGTGCGCGCATCTTGTACGCTATCGCCCGTCTGTTGCAAAAGCACAGCCGTTTGCTTTCCGTGCTCGAAACATTAGACAACGGCAAACCGATCCGCGAAAGTCGCGACATTGATGTTCCCTTGGCACAGCGTCATTTCTATTATCACGCTGGTATGGCCCAATTGATGGATAGTGAATTGCCTGACCGCGAAGCCTTGGGGGTGTGCGGTCAAATCGTTCCTTGGAACTTCCCACTGCTCATGTTGTCATGGAAAATCGCACCTGCTTTAGCGATGGGTAATACAGTTGTTTTGAAACCAGCAGAATACACATCACTTACAGCTTTGTTGTTTTCGGACATCTGCAAACAAGCTGGAGTGCCCGATGGGGTTGTAAACATCGTGACCGGTGATGGCACCGTGGGCGAGATGATTGTCGCCGCTGACGTGGACAAGATTGCGTTCACAGGCTCGACAGCAGTTGGGAAACAGATCCGTAAAGCCACTGCAGGATCCAGAAAAACGCTGACGCTCGAGCTGGGGGGCAAGTCGCCCTACATCGTATTTGACGACGCAGATTTGGACTCAGCAGTTGAGGGATTGGTTGACGCCATTTGGCTCAATCAAGGGCAGGTGTGCTGCGCAGGTTCACGTCTATTGGTTCAAGAACCAATTGCAGAAACCTTCTATGCCAAGCTGAAAGTCCGCATGGACAAACTGCGCATAGGGAGCCCACTGGATAAGTCCATCGATGTCGGTGCTATCGTCGATCAATCGCAGCTTGATACAATAACCCGCATGGTTGCTGAAAACACCGCTGGAACTATGCACCAATCAAGTGCTGCATTGCCTGAGCATGGCCTGTTCTATCGACCGACGTTGGTCACTGATCTTCATCCAGCTGACACACTGATGCAGGAAGAAATCTTTGGTCCTGTCTTATGCGCCACAACGTTCCGCACGCCTGCAGAAGCTGTCGAAGTAGCCAACAACACGCGCTACGGATTGGCCGCAACGGTTTGGAGCGAGAACATTAATCTTGCGCTCGATATTGCACCAAAGCTTGCCGCTGGCGTTGTGTGGATCAACGGCACCAACATGTTTGACGCTGCTGCCGGCTTTGGCGGTGTGCGCGAAAGCGGCTTTGGCCGCGAAGGTGGCTGGGAAGGTCTAAGCGCCTACACCAAAGCCAAGAGCCAAACGAAGCCATTGAAACCAATCGCAGCCTTTGAAGGTAATAAAGGGACCAACAAGGATTTGGACCGCACGGCGAAGCTGTACATCGGCGGCAAACAAGCGCGTCCTGACAGCGGCTATTCTACCGCAGTCTTCGCCAAATCTGGAAAACTAGTAGGCCATGCTTCAAACGCATCCCGCAAAGATGTCCGAAACGCTGTAGAGGCCGCGAACGCAGCCAAGGGATGGTCAAAAACCACAGGCCATTTGCGTGCACAGATTCTGTACTTCATTGCTGAAAACCTAAGCGCACGGGCAGAGGAATTCGCGGATCGCCTAAACACCCTACAAGGTGACAACAGTGGTCAAAAAGAGGTCGAGGCGTCCATCAGCCGTCTATTCACCTATGCAGCATGGGCGGACAAATACGACGGCCAAGTGCATGGCGTTCCGATGCACGGTACGGCACTGGCTATGAAGGAACCCGTAGGCGTCATTGCTGCGCTATGCCCGGACACTGCACCTTTGCTCGGTCTTATATCACTCATGGCCCCTGCCATCGCGATGGGCAACCGTGTGATCCTGAGTGCATCAGAGGCGTTTCCATTGATCGCCACAGACTTCTTCCAAGTACTCGACACCTCAGACGTGCCAGCTGGTGCCGTTAATATCCTCACCGGCGCGCATATTGATGTCGCAAAAACAATGGCAGAACACATGGACATCAATGCGGTTTGGTCCTTCTCTGGGTCTGATCTGAGCAAAGACATTGAAGCTAGCAGCGCCACAAACATCAAACGCACTTGGGTGAACAACGGACAAGCCCGTGATTGGATGTCATTCGCTGGCGAAGGAAAAGAATTCCTTGTTGCCGCGACAGAGATCAAAAACATCTGGATCCCGTATGGTGAATAAAAAATAGCGCCCCGCGGCGATGCCAAGCGCTATTTTTTATTCAGGCAATGGACCTGTCGTTAAGCCAACTGGCTTACCAACAACCACGAACTGCAATCCATCCGCATCTAACAGCTCAGCTGCAACACGATTGACGTCTTCCAATGTCACTGCTTCGACTCTGTCGTTGCGGGTCGCAATGTAATCAATTGGAAAGCCGATCATCTGCATTCCGACCATGATCCGCGCGATGGGCGCATTCCCATCAAACCGCAGTGGATAGGCACCAGTAATATAGGTCTTAGCATTGCGCAGCTCTTCGAGTGTCACACCTTTTTCAGCTGCCTTCGACCACTCGTCGCGGATCACTAAAATGGCTTCTGCAATACGATCATTGGCTGATGCAACTTGCCCCTGATAGGTTGCTGCGTGATCACGCGGCACAAGGAACGTGCTGACCCCATAAGTTAGACCGCGTTTTTCGCGTACTTCGTTCATAAGACGACTCTCAAAGGAGCCTCCGCCCAAGACATGATTGAGAATTGTTGCGGCGAAGTAGTCAGGGTCTTCTAGGCCAATCCCTTTGTGTCCAAACAAGGCGACAGATTGCGGCGTGTCAAAATCCACGACTGTTACGCCACCCTCTATTGTTACCTCAGCGGCCTGCGTTTGGGAGGCACCGGTTTCAGGTAAACCACCCAAAAGCTCGTCCACGAGTATGCCCAGCTCAGCAGGTGTAATATCTCCAACCGCACCGACATACAGGCGATCCTTTGCAAAAATATCACCATGCGCATTTATCAGATCCTCTCGGGTCAATGCAGCTACACTTTCGTTGGTTCCAGACAAATCAGTTGCATAGGGGTGATCTCCAAACGTCATTCGATTGAAAGCAGCACCCACAATTGCATCGGGATCAGTCGTATCCGACAACAAACCTGCAAAAACCTGCCCACGAACCCGTTCGATATCAGTTTCGTTAAGATTTGGATCAACAATAGATGAACGCAATAGTGCAACTGCATCATCGCGACTTTCAGACAAAAATCTTACGGAAACGGACAATGAATCCGAATTCAAATTATAGGAAAAACTAGCCGCCAAATCCTCAACAGCACGGGCAAAGCCACGTGAATCTAAATCGCCTGCGCCCTCTTCCAACAACCCAGTCATTAGGTTTAGCGCGCCACGTTTCCCTGGGCGATCTAGCGACCCACCTCCACGAAACCGCAACTCAAGCGCCATGAAAGGGATCGACGGTTCTTCAACCAACCATGCGGTAATTCCACCAGGTGAAATGACTTCTTGGATTTTCACTTCTGCCTGTGCGGGTAATACGGTCAGAAAGCTAATGACTAGAACGCTAAAAATTCTCATTGGCCTTGCTCCTGTACTTTCATCAACCATCCCGTAACTGAGCTCTCTGGAATGATTACCTTTTCGGCAGCGGCCATAATTTCTTCGGGCGTTATCGCCTGCAAAATTTCAGGCCATGCTTGAACGTCTTCAACGGTTAATCCAGTGGTCAAAGCAGATCCATAGCGCTGTGCTATCCCATCAACATTGTCGCGTGCGTAAATCTGCTGTGCGCGAAGCTGTTTTTTCAAACGCTCAAGCTGTGCAGGGTCGACGCCTTCTTTCATAAAGCTAGCAACAGCGACGTCCATCGCATCCTCAGCCTCCTGCAGGGTAACACCAGGAGCGGGTACAACAATCATATTGAAGGTAGTGTCATCTAAAGATGTCCCACGATAATAGACCGATGAATACACAGCGACCTGCGTATTAAACTGCAACTTCTCAGTTAGGTATGAGGTCGTGCCACCACCCAATATCTCAGCCAACAAAGTCAACGCTGCTGCTTCTTTTTGTGCACCTTGATCCCGTTCTGGAGCCAAATATGAACGGCTTACATAAGGTTGCGCCACACGTGCATCGCGAAAGATCACGCGACGCTCGGCGGTTTGGGGTGGTTCCTCTGTGCGCAACCGTTCAGGCAAGGCAGGATTGAAAGGAATAACGCCATAATACTTTTCAGCCAGTTCACGTACCCCTTCTGGAGTCACGTCACCAGAAACAACTAGGATAGCGTTATTGGGGGAATAGTAGATTTCATAGAATGACAGCGCGTCATCCAAATTCAGCGTTTCCATTTCGTGCATCCAACCAATGACGGGCACCCCGTAACGATGATTATGATATTGCACCGCACGCATCTGCTCCGAGAACAAAGCACTGGCGCTATTCTCAGTCCGCTGGTTGCGTTCTTCGATAATCACATCACGCTCTGTCTCGATGTTTGCTGGGGTTAGGCGAATGTTGCGCATCCGGTCACTCTCCATGCCCATCATCAGTTCAAGACGATCAGCTGCAATGCGCTGATAGTAGGCTGTGTAATCATAGCTAGTGAACGCGTTGTCATTGCCACCGTTCGCGGAAACGATGGCCGAGAACTCACCCGCTTCTAACTTGTCAGTCGCCTTGAACAAAAGATGTTCCAGAAAGTGCGCAACACCTGATGCTCCTTTGGGTTCATCCGCTGACCCAGCGCGATACCATACCATGTGCTGGACGACTGGCGCACGGTGGTCCTCAACAACAATAACCTGCATTCCGTTATCTAGAACAAATGTTGTGACAGGATCTTCGGCCGCCATCACTGAAAGTGGCGTCGACAGCATAAGCGTGGCCAAAAAGGCGCGCATTCGGGTCATAAGTGATCCTTCAGTTGGGTCAAGTCTTGTCCCAAAACATATGCAACATGCCCTCGCTTTCAATAGTAATCGCAGGAACGTGAGATTTTGGATCAGTTGGACAGTGGAGCTGTTGGTGTTGCAATACCACTTTTACGATATAGGCCTGCAATCTCATTTGGATCTAAGGATTGACCCTTATAAACTTCGCTATAGAGGTCATCTTTCACGATACGGAACTGGGTAAACAGAATTTTCGATTTGCGAAAAGCAGCATCTTTAGCCGCCAGTTCCGCGCGTATATTCGGTGTCACACCAAAACGGCTTGCGTGCTGAACGATTGCGCCATCACGCACAGGTATACTTCCATTTGGATTGTCTCGACGACCGCCCAAAGCCGCCACAGCATCTTCAAGAGGCGTCGCGTCAACAAGGTTACCTTGACCTGGCGTTGGAGCAGGCAAAGCCGCATAACTGGCGGGCTCTTGCAAAGGCTTACTTGGGCTTACCAAGAAATCGTCTGGTCCGTTCCCTGGTGCATTAAACTTACGCAGACCATCATTGGCACAGGCTGTCAGAGACACCACCAAAAGTGAAATCACAAAGGGACGCATCTGGCGCATCTAACTTCTCCCAAACTCAATCAATGATCACCCATAGGTAAATCTTAGGTAGCAATATCGCACGCTTTGCCCTGATGTCACGCCCCGTTTTTCTTTGGCCTATTATCTTTGGAAAAGAATACGAGGCCCAGTGCGCCAGAGAAGATAAAAATATCACCAACATTGTAAACAGTCGGGTTAGTCCAACCACAGCAAGAGGTGTTCAAAAAGTCTAGAACATAACCATAATATACGCGGTCAAATACATTCCCAAGTGCCCCACCGATCAGTAATCCAGCAGCTATCTGCACGATTTTTGGCTGGGCGTTTCGGGCGACCCAAACAACGACCGTTATGCAAATGATCACTGCAACGCCGATGAGCGTCCAGCGTGTCACTTCAGAGTCGCTCCCAAATAGGCCAAAGTTTACGCCACGGTTTTCACCATAGCGTAAGTTTAAAACTGGTGGGAGAACGTCCATGCCTTTGCTGGCTGAGATTCCCATCATGTGAATCACAACATACTTGCTGACCTGATCAGCCCAGAACGCAAGAAATCCAGCAAGAAACATCAATCGCATCGTAGGCTCCTTAGTGACGGAAGTGGCGCATGTCGGTAAATACCATTGCCAATCCCGCTTCATCAGCAGCAGCGATAACTTCATCATCGCGCATTGAGCCACCCGGTTGAATAAGAGCGGTTGCGCCTGCTTCAGCCGCAGTGATCAGACCATCAGCGAATGGGAAGAACGCGTCAGACGCCACAACAGAACCTTTGGTTAGCGGTGCTGGTAAACCCATGGCTTCGGCCATATCAATGGCTTTGCGTGCGGCAATTCGTGTGCTGTCGACGCGACTCATTTGCCCAGCGCCAACACCAACTGTTGCACCATCTTTGACGTAGATGATCGCGTTGGATTTAACGTGCTTGGCAACAGTCCATGCAAACATCAAGTCTGATAATTCTTGGTCTGTTGGCGCACGTTTGGTCACAACTTTCAAATCGTCCAGTGTGATGAACCCGTTGTCTTTATCTTGGAACAGGTAACCACCAGCCACTTGGCGAATTGTTTGACCAGCAGCCTTGGCATCAGCTAAACCGTCTGTGGTCAACAAACGAAGGTTCTTTTTCTTTGCGAACACTGCACGTGCTGCGTCATCAGCACCGGGGGCAATCACTACCTCAGTGAAAATCGCGCTGATCTCTTCTGCTGTTGGGCCATCAAGCGGTTGGTTAACCGCAATAATCCCGCCAAACGCGCTGGTGCGATCGCAATCGAATGCGCGTGAATATGCTTGAGCCAATGTATCACCGCGCGCAACGCCGCACGGGTTCGCGTGCTTGATGATAGCAACAGCCGGACCTTCGCTTGGATCAAATTCGCTGACCAATTCAAACGCCGCATCTGTGTCATTGATGTTATTGTAAGACAGTTCTTTACCTTGGTGCTGTTGCGCTGTCGCAACGCCTGGGCGCAAAGAACCATCGGTGTAAAAGGCTGCTGCTTGGTGTGGATTTTCACCATAGCGCAATGTTTGCGCCAATGTTCCGCCAACGGTGCGACGGCGTGGTGTCTCACCAATTTGCAAGGCCATCCATGTGCTCACGGCAGTGTCATATGCAGCCGTACGGGCATACGCTGTCTGGGCCAACCGCTGACGCAATGCGTATGAGGTTTGACCATCGTTGGCTTCAAGTTCGGCAAGGACGACGTCATAGTCCTCGACATCCACAATCACGTTTACAAAGCCGTGGTTCTTAGCACCCGAACGGATCATCGCAGGCCCGCCAATATCAATATTTTCGATCATTTCAGCATATTCAGCGCCGCGTTTGAGAGTCTCTTCAAATGGGTACAGATTCACAACGACCAAGTCGATTGCACCGATATCGTGTGTGCCCATCGCAGCAACGTGTTCATCATTGTCGCGCAGCGCCAACAAGCCACCATGCACAACGGGGTGAAGCGTCTTAACGCGACCATCCATCATTTCCGGAAAACCTGTAACCTCAGAAACATCTTTAACGGTCAAACCTGCATCACGCAGCGTTTTTGCGGTTCCGCCTGTACTGAGCAATTCAACTCCACGCGTGGCTAATGCGGTACTAAAGGCAACCAATCCGGTTTTATCAGAAACAGAAAGCAGAGCGCGGCGAACAGGGTAGAGATCAGTCATTTGGAATTGGTCCTTTGAAGTCAGTCAGCTAGGTCAGGTTCATCACGGTTCAAGTCTCTGACCCCAATCGCAGTTTCCTGCGCCTTGGACAAAGACCACCGAATGCGCGTGGCATACTCTACTGCGCGGCCAGATAGAACGACCTGTTGCGATGCACGTGGCTTTAATCTGCCAGTTTCTAGGTAAACGCTTGGCTCTAGGGCTAAATTAAATTTTCCGTCGTGACGAAAAAACCAGATTTCACCACTTTTAAGTGCCATTGAGACGGCGACACCACCCAAATCTAAAGTTGCGTCGACTTCTGGGTGTAGATGAAATCGTACATCAAACGGCACTCCACCAAGGCGTAAATCGTCCATGGAACGATCGAACTGACGTTTCTGGGCGTCTTCCATCGCCAGTAACATGTCTTCACCAGCGAGACCGCGACCATCAAAGGTTAGCTCAAGTGTGCGGGCATGCGTTAGGCCATGGATATCGCGAAATCCATCATGACCGCCCTGAAACCGAAGACCATCCGGGGCTTGGCTTACCTCAATTGGCACGTGCTTTGGTGCATCAATCAAAGTTTCCAAACTGCTAGCACGGACGGCATCGCCAAGTCGCGCGCTGGAATACCCATCCAAAATCACGGTCGAATGCGATGGTGTTGCACGCCCAGCGCGCCGCCACTCAGCACCAAAAGACGCGCCAGACCCACAGTTCACGACCAGAGGGCGACGACCCGATGTCAATTCGAATGCCAGAGTTGAAGCATGTCCACTGCGCGCAGCGCTTCCGCGCGGCGGAACCGCTGCGTCGACAATCACGCTGGTCCGCCCAGCAGACAACCGCGCAAAGCCCATGGATAACCCATCCGGTTGGCTAGTCTTGATACCAGCCGCTGCCAGCGCATGATCCAACCAACCTTCTTGCCCACGTCCACCACCGTGAAAACGGGCTAACCCACCATCAGAGTGACGCAAAGTTCGCAGCGTTGGGGTGATGCGCTCAATCGCACCCAGATGCTCAGCTGGCACCTCAAGGCCAGCTTCTTCCAGTGCTGCGGCCGCCCATGTCAGCAACGCATAGACCGCAAGTAACTCTTCAGGATTGCGTGCTGGCAACCCACCCTCGCTATCGACCTGAACAGCGCATTCTTTAGCCAACGCTTTTATTGCAGGTTTGGCCAAGCCCTCCATGCCTTGCAAGGAAAGGCCTGCGTAAATCAGCCCTGTAAGCGCCTCAAAGCGCGGCAAGCCAGGACTCGCGCTGTGCCAGCGTTTGGACAAAAAGGTCGTCTGTTGGGCAAGCGATAGATAAAATGCATCGGAGCGATCACTTTCTTGGCCGCGCAAAACGAATAGAGCATGGTTAATCCAGCGAATGAGGCGGCGACCCGTCAGATCAGGCGTCCAACCCGCACCTGAACCACGCCCAAATTGGTCGATCCACTCCCATAACCAAGATTGCATGCTTGCTCGTGAAAACGTGTCACCAACAGCGGCCAAATCGTCCATCCATGCGAAACCATGCAAATCGCACTCAAACGCAGCATTGGGAGCTTTGAGCACCCAAATTGATGCATTGGGGGCTTCGATCAAATATCCAGCAAACAGAAAATTTCCAGCAACCAATTGGCGGCCTTTTGCAAAACTACCGATCGTTCGAGGTTCTGGCGAAGACACAAATCCTGTAGCGGCCCGTGTGCGGGTCGCAAGTCGTGCATATACTCGATTTAGGAAACGCTCTTTGAGCGAGGTGAACCCATTTGGATTTGACATAGTGCTCTGCCTTCTTACGCTCTGGGGCGTTTGAAAGATTAATGCCCTATTAGGGTCAGAAAGTCACTAATTTTGCCAAAATTAAGACGCTTTGGTCAGCACTGCGATATAGAAACCATCCATGCCACCCAAATCTGGCCAATAGTCTGGACGCAAACGCAAACCGCCCTCGGTCGTTGTCCAAGTCGGATCAACGCCTTTAATGCCCAACGCATCACGATTCACACTCATATCTGGATGACGCTTTAACGCCTCTTCAACTTGAACTTCGCCTTCATCCGGCAAAAGCGAACAGGTGCAAAACACCAAACGCCCGCCAGGTTTTAGCAAAGTCCATGCGTGATCTAGAATACGCGCCTGAAGATTAATCAGCTCACCAAACTCTGAGCCATCTTTTGCATGTGGAAGATCAGGATGCCGGCGGATCGTACCCGTTGCAGAACATGGGGCATCCAGCAAGATCGCATCAAATTCACCCTCAAGGGTAAGGGCATCAGCCACACGAACATGTGCTTTCAATCCAACGCGCGCGAAATTTTCTTCGACACGCGCCATGCGGTATCTAGAAACATCAACGGCCGTAACATTCGCCCCCATTGCCGACAATTGCATCGTCTTGCCACCTGGGGCCGCGCAAAGATCCAGAACATTTTCACCATCCTTTGGCGCAAGGATTCGCGCAGGGATTGCCGCAGCTGCATCCTGAACCCACCAAGCACCTTCGCTATAGCCATCCATTGTTGATACCTGACCAGCATCCGCCAAACGAACAGACCCTGTCGGCAAAACTGATCCACCAACACGAGCGGCCAACGCTAAAGCGTCACCATCACGTGGTGTCAAATCCAAAGGAGCCCCAGCGAAATGTGCGATTTCCATAATCGCCATCGCCTCGTTGCCCCAAGCTTGGGACAGTGGGCTTCGCAACCATTTCGGCATACGTGGGGGGCGCAAAGCGTGCCAAGCCTCTGGCCCAGTGGCCGCAACCTTGCGCAAAACTGCGTTGGTTAGACCTTTTAGCTTACCGTATCGCTTATGCCCAGAAATCAACTGAACCATCGCATTGACCACGCCGTGTGCAGCTGCGCCTTGGCACAACTCAACGGTCCCAACCCGCAACACATTGCGCACCATAAGCGGTGGATTTTTCTGCAGATGTTTATGAAGCACTCGATCAGCGCGTTCCAAGCCACGCAACGTTTCAGTTGCCAGCCGTTGGGCCCGCGCCCGATCTGCGGGTTCCAATTTATCAAGCGCACCAGCGGCTAGGACTTCGGACATCAGTTTGCCCTCACCCAGAACCTGATCCAACACATAAACTGCGCTTCTCCGCGCTTGGACGCCTGTATCGGTGCGCTTGTCTGTCATTGAATTGATCCTTCGCCATTCGCGTCGCAATTTCGGTACAGGGCTTGTCCCTGACAAGGCACGGCGTATATCAACGTCATGGCCGCAAAGGAACCCAATCGATGACTGATATCTCAAAGGATTTACCCGAAGCCGCAAAACGTGCGCTAGCAGAGGCCGAAACGCGCCGCAAAGAACAGGGCGAATTCAAGCTACCGACCGAATTGGGCGGCCGAAAAGGACCGGAACCAGTTCGTTTTGGAGATTGGGAAAGAAAAGGGATCGCCGTCGATTTCTAGGCGATCACAAAACTAATTAAGTTTGAATACGGCTGAATCGCCTTCACCACGATCAGAAGTGAAGCGAACGCGCCCTTCGCTGGCACGCACCTCTTGACAATTATAGCCCAATTCGGACCCACCCCAATAAAGGCTCCGACAAAAGAACCCATCGCGCCACATCCAGTCACCTGTGACAGCCCAGCCTGCGCCTTTGCCCGAAATGCTACCATCTTCCGCAACTTTAATTTTGACCAGAGGGCGTGAAAGGGTTTTACCGATAATCAAACGTACGAAATCAGATTGGCTGCTAACCATTGCCAATTCAGCCGAAGCAGACCCAGCAAACAAAGCTGCGGCACATCCAAGAGCAAGTGATCGTTTTCGCATAACGTTTTTCCCTACTCACGTGTTACCAACATTACGCATTCTAGCTGGTACCAGATCACTTTGAAGGGCAAGACTGTGGCAAAACTTAAGCTATTTGGGCGAATTCGCG
>JAOKHV010000013.1 GCA_028248455.1 Ascidiaceihabitans sp.
CTTATCGTTGTTGCATCAGGCGGATATTTGTTTTTCGCGCTAATCCTAACGATGCTAACTGCGATTGTGCTCGGGATGGGGCTGCCCACCACAGCCGCCTATTTGGTGCTGGCCACAGTGGTTGCACCCGCACTTGCCAACATGGGTATGCCGCTTTTGACGGCGCATCTATTTGTATTCTTTTATGGATGTGTGTCCACGATAACGCCACCCGTGGCACTTGCGTCTTATGTGGCCGCAGGCATTGCCAATGCTGATATCAATCGCGTTGGTTGGACCGCGTTTTTCTACGGTATCACCTGCTATATCCTACCTTATATGTTCGTGTTCGGCCCCGCATTGATGTTGGATGGATCGATTGGCCCGATTGTGTTGGCCATCGTGTCAGGCGGCTTTGGTGTGTTCGGGATCGCAGCAGCCGTGATTGGATTTGCAAAAGCACCGCTTGCGGTCTGGTCAAGGATTATTATGGCAGCAGCGGGCATCGCGTTATTATACCAAGGTTGGATAAGCGACGTCATTGGATTGATCATTTTAGTTTCGATCGTTTGGGGCGTAAAGTTCCCCTTCAAAAACAAACAAACACCTTAAATTTGGAGAGTAATTTGGCACGTGAGTTTCGTAGAGTAGTCACCGGTCATGATGACAACGGTAAATCAATTGTGGTCAGCGATCAAACGGCCACACAATATTTAGAACGCCCCAATCGGCCTGGTGTGCGTTTGACAAATTTTTGGATCGAACGTGACAGTCCTGCTGAATTCGATGGCCCAACTGAAACCTGCACAGGCGATTTCGTGTTGCACCCGCCCCATATGGGCAGCACCTTTCGATGTGTTGAATTCCTGCCCGAAGATCCAGAAGTGTTAAAAACACTGGATGGCAAAACCGCATTTGGCGAAATGGGTGCCAGCGCCAATGTCGTAGAAGATGGTCGGCATCCCTTTATGCACCGGACAGATTCATTGGATTACGCCATCGTTTTGTCTGGTGAAATTTGGATGATGATGGATGAAGAAGAAGACGATTTGCTGCTGAAAGCAGGCGATGTTCTAATCCAACGTGGCAATAACCACGCGTGGTCTAACAAGGGTACGGAACCTTGTGTCATCGCCTTTGTTTTGGTTGATGGTGTCAGTCAACGTGATGCACCAGAAAACCGCAAAAAGGGCATTCACCGTTAATGCAGCTGCGACCTTATAGAACAGATCAGGTTAAATGAAATGACGACTGAACACCTTGTCTTTGTTTGCGTAACTTTTGTGATCGGCGGGATTTTCAAGGGGGCAACCGGTGTTGGCGCACCGTTGGTGGCAATTCCAGTGATGGCCATTTTGGTAGATGTTCCATTTGCGGTTGCTGTATTTTTGGTACCCAACATCGTTTCCAATGCATGGCAAACTTGGCGGTTTCGCAAAACCAAACCCAGTGGTCGGTTTTCATGGAAGTTTGCAGGTGCCGGGATGGTTGGCGCTGGCGTTGGGACCTTTGTTTTGGCAAAGTTCAGCGGTGCTGCGTTGATCACAAGTGTTGCAGTGCTAATCCTGTTTTATATTGCATTTCGACTTAGGAATCCCAGTTGGTCGCTGAATTGGGATTTGGCAAATACCCTTGTCATACCTGTCGGCGGCGTCGGAGGTTTTTTCCAAGGGTCTACCGGCCTCTCAGCACCAGTTTCAGTGACTTATATGAGTGCAGTTGGCTTGCGCCGTGAGGAATTTATTTTTACAATGTCGCTGTATTTCTTTGCGATGACATTGGTTCAAATTCCAGTGCAAGTTTTTTTCGGCGTTATGGATATCGAACGCTTTGGGTATGGTATTGCAGCGGTCGCGCCACTTTCTGTTGGACTAATGATCGGGGGCTTTTTAGGAAAGACGATCTCCAAATCTACTTTCGATAAGATGCTACTTGGCTTGTTGGGATGCTTGTCGTTGCGGCTGCTTGCCACAAGTTTTATCGGTTAAGTCAAATCTCTTTGGATGATGGCCACAAGATTTGACCTTGCCGGCAAATGGGATCGTTTGTTTTTTATCTGCTGCGGGATACGTGAAGCTAAGCCTTTCATCGCATCAATGTCGTTCAGTTCAGTTGCCAGCATTCTTTCCAATACCAACACTCCAATAGCTCGATATCAGGGTAGTAGGCACTGTCAGACAAAACGAGCTTGAGACGGGCAGGGTGGTTTCGTAGGCTCGCCGTATGAGAAAACACTCCCCATTTCGCTACGTTAAAACCAGTCCTGACATCATCCGACTTGCAGTAATGTTGTATGTCCATTTCCCACTTTCGTTCCGTAATGTGGAGGACCTTCTTCATGAACGGGGTGTGGAGGTAAGCCTTACCCAACCTGCCACTGCCGCCAGACGTAACTGACACAAATGTCATCGTCTTTGATGCCACGCTTTTGTTTAAGGCAATGCTCAGCCCAGTCGAACGCTGCCCAGCCTCGAGATGCGGCCGCCGTATACTCGCACCTCACCATCGTTTGCATCTCTACGGCCACTTCACATGGTGTAGGCCAGGGAGTGTAGTTTGCGTACTTTATGTACTTTCTAGGAAATCTACGAGATAAATTAGGACAAACATCCTTGGTATTAGAGGTTTCAGAAGAAACTACGCAAAGTACACTTTGTACATCCGGCGCGCTCATCGCAGGCTCACATTCTCGAAGAAATATCCCTTACTGCGCCGTGAGGATTTCGCAACGCCAGCAGCCTCAACGCGGTTTGCAAACTGTTTGCGGCCCAGCTGTCCGCGCAGACCAGTGGAGGAAAACCAGTTGCGATAATCTTCATACATATCCTGTACGGAGATGCTGCCATCGGGGGCCTCATATACGCGCTCTGCGAGGTATTGCATGATGTGATTGTTGTCTGATCGCCATGTATTTTTTGCGGCAGTACAGATTGGAGGTTCAGTAAAGTTTCCGTTTCGATCAATGAGCCGCCCGAGCGCGTCGAGTGCGCGTGATGTAATCGCATCCAGCTCCCCTGTTAGTTTGTTGATTAAGAGCGGGTCTGCCGTAGCTCCCAGAAACTGCCGTTGCAATGGAATGATGCTCACACGGCGGAACAACCCATCGGAATAATCGCTTATACGCGGCAGGTGGTTTGTCAGGATGATGTGTTTGGCAAATGGTTCAATCTCCCGCACTGGCTGAAATTTACGCTCCACTGACATCATTTCGCCGGATACGATGGCTTTAAGTAAACCGTCCTGCAGCTCCTCTTTCTGATTAAGCTCGGTGACAAGATTGAGCAGCTTTCCCTCGAGATTGGAGCGTTGAAACACACTGCCCATTTGGGCGGGTTGAATGGATGCAGTATTGGCACGGCCAACCATAGCTTTTGCGACGGCACCCAAAACGCTTTTGCCATTCGCGCCAGGTCCACAGAGTATAAAACAGCGTTCATATCGGGTATGGGGTGCCAAACAGTAACCCAACATCTCCCATATCAATTCTGTAAGAGCCTCGCGGTCGGCAAGAGGTTTGCCCTCTGCGTTGCACAGTATGTCACGTAAAAACGCGTCGAACTGCTCGGGGCGCGCTTCAGTATAGGACGCTGGAAGATATATCCTGCGGCGCAGCTCACGATCCGCATCAATTTTGTTCCACGCCCCAGAACTATAAGCTCGGTATCCATCCGCCATAACCACAATGCTGGGGTCGCCCAGTTCAAAGTCGACATTCGATATCCAGTTATAGGTTTTAAACACCTCAAGCATTCCCGAAAGGCGGCTCCGCATAACACTGTCTACTCTTTCGGCGAGTAAAATGGTCGCCGCAGCTTTTAGTTCGTCGTCAGAGAGCAGACGCCAAGTCAGGCCATTAAAGTGCCAAATTCCAGATGGAGCCTTGATAAGGTTTTCTGTTCCAAACTGATCTTCCAGCATGATGGCGAGGTCTAAATCCGATAGGGTTTTAACATTGGTCTTCATAATGCCGCCTCCCCAGACTTAGCTCTAGCTGAAGAAAAGCGCGCAAAACTATACCGCGTAAGTTCGCCGTGTGCATGGCTTATCAGAGTTGGAAACTTATGGGGTAGCTCCCACAAGACAGCGGCTGCTGTGGGATTGTATTCTCGCCCCTCGATTGGGTCAGCACAGCTAATGCGGTCACCGAGTTTTATCTGATCAAGAATATCACCAACACTGATAGTCGCCCCGGAGGCGAGGCGCAAAACATCGTCATCAAGCAGCTGCCTTCCTTCAATGCGGTTTAAGACGATCGCTTCCGCGGCGGCATAGGACCCGCCATGACTTGCTTGCCGATCCTCAATCGATTTGCGTAAATATACTGAACGCTGTTTTGCAGCATCAGGTTGAGACCGTTGACGATCTATGTCGCGTGCGCGGCTCCACTGCGCCCCGAACGGCGCTTTGGGGCATGGCATCGCTACGCCTTGGTGAACGGCTCCATACTGGTGTTCGCGTACAATGCCTTCGCCTAATATTGGTGGCGCTGTGAATATTAAACGCTCAGGGCTTCCGACTGTAATGTCGACGATGGAGCGATCCAGCAAATGTCCTGATTTGCTGATCATGTGGTATCCAAGACCGTGTAACCAGCAGCGGCTGTGGAGTGTTTTAAGAGCCTGTGGGATGTCGGCAGCTTGTTTCAGGCGAACGAACATGTGAAAGCCACTGACACTAGGTGCTGGATCGCCAATAATATGCACACCGGCAGATGAAGAAGGCCGAACCACGAAGTCACTGTTTTCCAGTTCTGGCCACACATGATGCAGCGCATTCATGATACCACCAAGCTGTTCTATTCTGGAGAAAACCGCCTCTGAGAGGCCTTTTGTGTCGTAATCTAGTAATAGCCAACCCTCACCCTGCCCAAAGCTAAAGTCGTCTTTGGTGCGAGAGAGAATTGGTACAGAACTGTGGACCAATGCCTGCTGTGCCTGTCGTGTTGTAACTGGTGCAGTACCAAAAGCATTTACGCCTCTGGGCTGGCCAAGGCAAAATGCGTCTCGTGGTGTGAGGTTTTGCGCCAGCTCTGCCAGTTCTTGAGCGTTGCTTGCATTTTGTACTGTTACATAACCTTTGCTGAACAAGCCATTTGCTTGTTTTTGTAACTGACCATCATCGTCCAAAAAGAAACGTTTGCCCATCCATCGGTGATTTCTCAATATCGATATATATGCAGAGCTGTTTAGCTCTCCGCTTGACGTATTGTCTTGCATTTTAGGTGCCTCATCATTGAGGCGCATGGACCAATCAGGTATAGTGGATGGGTAACCTACCAAGCTACACGCCATCCAAGCCCACGGTCATAGCGCCGTGGGTTAACTATGTGCGCAGCTCAGTTACGCTTGATGGAAGAGCTTCCAGCACAGCCCTTGAAGATGGCTCTGAGAGCAATCCTAGAACTGTACTCAGCTCGATCAGCTTGTTTCGGTCAGTTACGTAGCTTGCACCAAGCCAATAGCCTGGGTTCAAGGGTTCTGCAGAGCGCTTCTGGATAATCCATTGAATAGCGTCTCGGCACTCAATTATGCGCCAACGGGGAGCGAGCTGAACAATTACGCCTTGGTAATTGTCGTCCCGCTCTCTGTGTGAAGGATTATCTATTGGGGTTAACCCGATATATTTCGAGGGTAGGGTGGTTGTGCTGATGTTTGCCATTATCACCCCTCCGCTTGTTTGTAAGCGTAAGCCGAGTTTAATTTCGCCTCAGCAACCGCCATCACTTCGGCGACCTCATACACGGTCGCCTTGTTTGGGCGTCGGACAGTCAACGGCCACCGCTCAAGCGTGCGCGGGCTGATTGGGAAAAAATGATGGGTAATGATGGCAGCAGCCGTCGGCTTGTCTGCGTATTGCGGCAGTGGCTGCTCTGGTCTCCATGAACACTTCTGTAGCATTTTGTGGCTCCTTGTTACGGTATGCCACTCTTTTACCCGATCTGTTTCGCGTGATTTCTGAAGTGCCTAACAATCAAGTTTATTGTTATTGGTCATGTTCGAGGCGACGGTAAGCCTCCCATAGGTTACTTGCTTCTTTGACTTTAATGCAAAATTTGGTAGCGGCTTCTTCTAGAATTATCTTACGCGTTCCCCACGGTGGCTTATTCGAAATACTGACCATACGGTTTTGGGAAAGCTCGCCAAATATTGCTTCGTTCAGGAACTCAATCTCGACCTCAACATCATCATGGTGAGCCTCGCCAGCCTCACTGTTCAGCCAAGCACCTCGGTCACCTATAGGAACTAACCTCGCTGATCTATGAAGGCTGCCTATCTCTGATTGCTCCGAAAACTTAACCTCTTTGTTTCTAATGACGGTAGCAGTTTCAGCTTCACGCCATCGGCCTTCACACATTTGTCCAACTGCCAAGACATCTTCGAATGACCATTTCGGCTTTCGTCCTGCCCCAGCGCGCTTCCCTCCGTGAGATCGCCTGCAATCGACGCCATTATTACTGTTCATATCCATCCCTCCAGTAACTGGCCCCATTCCTTCATGACACTACGTCGTGTCTCCAAGTGCTTAGCCTGCTGGTAGTGGCGTATCACGCCACTTCGTGTGGCACTTTGTTTGTGGTTCAGAAGGCTATCAATGATACTTTCTGAGACGTTGGTATTCTCTGCCATCAGGGTAGAGAAGGTCCGCCGCAGATCATGTAATATAAAATGATTTATGCCAGAAGCCGTGCGCACACAGCGGTTGAAGTGGCTCCACGACGTCATCTTCTCGCCGCTCCGCGCAGAAAGTGGAAACACAAGACGGTCATGCGTCTGGTGATCTGCTTCAATTACAGAAACTGCCATTGGACTAAGAGGTATGACAAAATGTTCTGAGTTTTTGGTTTCGTCGAAGTTGAGGCTTATCTCGGCGCGATCAGCATCTATTTGTCCCCAAGCGAGCTCCGACCCCTCTGCTGCCCGGAGGGGAGTCGTGATCATAAACCTGAGATAGCGCTGGTACTGAAGCTTTAGGCCATCAGCATTCCACAGAGCCCGCAGATCGTCCGGTGAGTAAAAGTTCATTCTCGGAGGTGGCGGCTTTGGACGGCGGCGTTTTGAAACGGACACACAGGGATTTGACTGCAGAACCTCCTCGTCAAGCAAGTAGTCAAGAAACCTAGACATAGCTCCGAAACGTTGACGACCAGTTGCTGGACGCTCCCGATGCATGTCAGCCAATTCACGGATATGTCGTGGCACGCACTGTTCTGGGTAAGCATCAACCAAGGCCAACTCTTGAAGTGCGAACCGAACGTGGCGCAATTCATCTCGCTGGTATTTGTTATGGCCGTCTCGCATGCGTTCAGTCGCGTAACGTGCCAACCAAGCCGAACAAGTTTGCTTTCGAGATTCTTCAGCGCGGCGTGACCGTTCTGCAGACCGCTGAGCGCTTGCAGGGTCATTCCCAGCCCGCACTTGTGCCTTTACTGTCTCTGCTGCAAGTCGAGCTTCAGGAGGCGACATTGAAATGGGATCACCCAGCTTCATAGTGCGTTGCCCGTGCCTTTTCCCGCCGTCAGTGTATCCCCGTTTTCGATATGCATATGTCCAGCTACAGCTTCTACTGTTTATAACGAGCTTTAATCCAGAGCACGCTTGGTCGGACAGCGTCACACGATCACCAAGGAGCTTCTGCTCCTTGACGTACTTGTCGATGGATCGTTGATCGATCCTGCAGGTGATGTTTAGACTTGGCATACTCAGCGAGACACTCAGCGAGACAAAATGGCGAAACTGTTCGTAGGTTAGCGTAGGCTAGTGTGGTGAAAGAGTTCCAATAATTAATATAAATAGGAGAAATGTGATAAGTTCTCAGGAAAATATATTATACAGCAACTGACTTTTAATCAGTAGGTCTCCGGTTCGAGCCCGGACGGGCTCACCACTTTTTCTAAAAGACGACTGGTCTTGGTGAAAAGATGGTGTTCAATGCTCGAAAGTCTCATGTAGAAAATCAACACTGATGCGAATATAGATTGGGCCTGCCCTGCGGTGTTTCGATGCTAATTAATTATTTTGAATAAAAAAGGCCCCCGCTAAGATGCAGAGGCCCTTCCTAATTCTCTAACTAAAGCCATTTAGTAGCGGTAGTGCTCTGGCTTGAACGGGCCTTCAGGTGTCACACCAATATAGGCTGCTTGCTCTGCGTCCAATTTCGAAAGCTTCACGCCAATACGATCAAGGTGCAGGCGTGCTACCTTTTCGTCGAGGTGTTTTGGCAGGATGTAAACGCCAGGCTGATATTCGTCGCCTTTTGTAAACAATTCAATTTGTGCTAAAACTTGGTTGGTGAAGGATGCTGACATCACGAACGATGGGTGACCCGTCGCGTTACCAAGGTTCAACAAGCGACCTTCTGATAAGAGGATCAAACGGTGACCGTTTGGCATCTCGATCATATCGACCTGCTCTTTGATGTTCGTCCATTTGTGGTTTTTCAACGAAGCAACTTGGATTTCGTTATCAAAGTGACCGATGTTACCAACGATTGCCATGTCTTTCATTTTACGCATGTGTTCGATGCGGATAACGTCTTTGTTGCCCGTTGTAGTGACAAAGATATCCGCAGTTTCGACAACATCATCCAATGTGGTGACTTGGAAGCCATCCATGGCTGCCTGAAGTGCACAGATCGGGTCAACTTCGGTAACGATGACACGAGCACCTGCGCCCGCAAGGGACGCAGCAGAACCTTTGCCCACATCGCCGTAGCCCATAACGACAGCAACTTTACCGGCCATCATTGTGTCTGTCGCGCGGCGGATACCGTCGACCAATGACTCTTTACAGCCGTATTTGTTGTCGAACTTGGACTTGGTAACCGAGTCGTTGACGTTGATCGCAGGGAAAGGCAATTGACCGTTCTTGTGCAAATCATAAAGGCGGTGAACGCCAGTTGTTGTTTCTTCAGAAACACCTTGAATTTCGGCTTTGGTCTTTGTGAACCAGCCTGGTGTTTCTTTCATGCGCTTAGCGATTTGAATTTTGATTGCTTCTTCTTCTTCGGACTGCGGAACAGGAATGACGTCTTCGCCTGCTTCTGCACGCGCACCCAAAAGGATATACAATGTAGCGTCGCCACCATCGTCAAGTATCATGTTTGCGCCTTCAGGGAACATGAAGGACTTGTCTAGGTAATCCCAGTGTTCAGTCAGGGATTGGCCCTTGATCGCGAAGACTGGCGTGCCGCCAGCAGCGATCGCAGCCGCAGCGTGATCTTGGGTTGAGAAGATGTTACATGATGCCCAACGTACGTCTGCGCCAAGATCTACAAGCGTCTCGATCAAAACAGCAGTCTGAATTGTCATGTGCAAAGATCCGACGATACGTGAGCCAGTCAATGGCTTGCTCTCGCCGTACTCTTTGCGCAGAGCCATTAGGCCCGGCATTTCCGTTTCTGCGATATCCAGCTCTTTGCGGCCAAATTCCGCTAGGGCGATGTCTTTTACAATATAGTCGTTAGCCATTTCATTGTTCCTTTTACGGTTCTGTGGTTCCGATAACGGCTTTCCGAGTCTATCTCAATGGCTAGCCAGGATCATTAGCTAAAGTTGTTGTACGTGAAGCGCCCGTTACTTGATGATTGCATTTTTGATAGTTGATTTTGGTACAACCCATTTTATGTTTTGCATTGCCTTCGGCGATAAATATTTCCTCCTGTCTGAAAGTGATTTGGGGGTAAGTTCTAATCGTAGGCCTAAGAACTCTGCCAGTCCAAGGTGGGAGAATAACTATGGGAAACTTGACGATCTAATCGCGCAACATGCAGAAGACTTGAAAAATAAATGTGGCATGGCGCCGGATATGATTTTGCTGACCAAAATAACAATCGGTTGCGGCCCTTCAATTTATAATGTGGACGCATCTACAGTTGCAGGATCTAAGCCTGATGAGCTTGAGGCTGTGACAAAAAACTTTCTAATCACAAAATCTGAAATTCCAGCAAGGCTGGAAACAGTAGCCCATTCCAGTTGCGTTACAGGCTGAACAGAAAGCCGCGATTTGCGGACCAAAATCATATCATCCAATCGGCCGTCCGTATTGATCGCTTCGAGTGTCACTGGTTGAACGATTGATTTTAGTGCCACTATATCGACACAAACCCATCGTTCGTCGTCGGTTGTGTTATCTTGATGGCTTTTAGCAATTGTTGAAACGACACCCACAACTGATTTTTCAGTTTGAGAGTGGTAAAAAAATCCAAAGTCACCAATTCGCATCTGGCGCATGAAATTGTGAGCTTGATAGTTGCGCACGCCATTCCATTCTTCCCGCCGGTTCCTTTGGTAATTTGGTCATCCCAACTCCATGCTGCTGGCTCTGATTTGAACAGCCAGTAGTTTATTACCCGATAACCTTGTTCCAAGGCATCATCGTCACTTCGCGAAACAGTCCTGCAAGCGCGTAAGGATCTGCTGCTGCCCATTTTTCAGCGTCATGGAATTCAGTGACTTCAAGAATGATCAACGAACCACACATTTCGCCGCCTGCATTTAGGAAAGGGCCTGCTTGTCGGACTAGATCACTGCTTTTGAGATACGCGACATGTGCATCGCGGTTTGCCTTACGCAATTCCAATGCGCCGTCTTTGTCATAAGCCATAAGTGCTACGAGCATATTATTCCTCCTTTAAGGGTCTTGATAATAGATGTTTCATTTCGGTGGCGACTGTCGATTTTTCATCAATGATTGCTGCGATACTTTGGGTAATTGGCATATCGATTTGATGCGTTTCACTCAAGGCTTTCACTGCGAACGACGTCGCAGCGCCTTCGATAGTTGTGGTGGCATCAAATGGCGCGTCGCGGCCCAAAGCAAAGCCAAATCTATAGTTGCGTGACAGCGTTGATGTGCAGGTCAATGTTAAATCACCAAAACCTGACAAGCCGGCAAGGGTTTGTGGACGCGCTCCGAAATGCATCGCAAAACGGTTCATTTCCGCAAATCCACGGGTTATTACTGCGGCACGTGCGCTCTCGCCCAAACCTGCGCCAATCGCCGCTCCAGCTGCAATCGCGAAAACATTTTTTAATGCTCCACCAATCTGAGCGCCGACAATGTCTGTTGTACGATATAGGCGTAAGAAGGGGGTCGAAAGACGATCTTGTAGGCCTAGCCCGACGGCTTCGTTTGTGCACGCGAGGCTAAGTGCCGTTGGCAATCCAATTGCAATGTCGTTGGCGAAGCTTGGACCGGTTAGGATTGCGCTGTGGGCTGTTGGAATAATCGTCTTGATCAGGTCAATTGGCCCAAGACCTGTTACGCGATCGATACCTTTGCAGCAAGCAATCAATTGTTTCCCAGCAAGTTGTGTGGCGTTTTCTTTCAAGAAAGAACCAAGTAATTGCATAGGGACTGCCAGTAAGAGGATGTCATTTGAGGATGCGGAAACTAGCTCTGCTGTCAGCTCCAAGTTCTCTGGAAATTTCGCCCCCTTAAGTCTACGACTATTTTGGCGTTCAAACTGCATTTCAATGACGTGCTCTTGGTTTCTTGCCCACAGAGTTACGGGTCCCTTAGACGCCAAAGCTATCGCTAAGCTCGTTCCAAATGCGCCAGCACCTAAAATTGAAATACTCATGCCTTGGCTCCTTTCTTTCCATGCCCCAGCATTGTGGGGCTTGAGGTATCAAGGGGCATTCGTGGCTTGGCAGATAGGCCCATGTCATCCGAAGAACGGTACGGTAATTGTGCCAGAGCTGCATATGCAATCATTGCAGCGTTGTCCGTACACAATGCTAATGGTGGCGCGATGAAGTTAGCTTTGTGCTCCCGGCATACTTCTTTAAGCGCGTTACGAATTGCCATGTTCGCAGCAACACCTCCAGCCACACAAAGAGTTGGCTGGGCTGGAGACAATTTCAAATATTCACTCAATGCGCGCCTGCTCTTTTCGGCTAAAACGTCTGAGATTGCATGTTGAAAACTTGCAGCAAGATCGGCTTGATCTTGTTTCGTTAGGCCACCGTCTTGCACAATCACTTCGTCACGCGCTCGTAATGCAGCTGTCTTGAGGCCAGAAAAAGACATATCGCATCCCGATCTATCCAATAGTGGGCGAGGTAACTTAAACCGTTTCAAATCACCATTTAGGGCGGCGGCTTCGATTGCCGGACCGCCAGGTTGATCGAGGCCAATTAGACGGGCTACTTTATCAAATGCCTCTCCTGGGGCGTCATCGATTGTGCCACCAATTCGCCGAAAGCTTAGTGGGTCTTGAGCAATCAAGAACTGACAGTGGCCCCCAGAAACCAATAGCATCAAATATGGAAATGGTACGTTATCGGTTAGGCGTGGAGTAAGCGCATGACCGGCCAAGTGATTGACCCCGTACAAAGGTGTTTGTGTGGAAGTGGCCAGTCCCTTGGCAAGCATCACACCGGCAACAACACCGCCAATCAATCCAGGACCTGCAGTCACTGCGATGGCGTCAATTTTGTCCATTGACAGATTCGCATCTGCTAGGGCCTTGATGATGCTGACATCAAGTTTCTCCACATGTGCACGTGCTGCGATTTCAGGAACGACACCGCCAAAAGCAGCGTGTAAATCAGTTTGGCTTACGACAATCGATGACAGTATCTCTACTGATCCATTTGGGTGTCTTGAAACGACTGCTGCAGCCGTATCGTCGCAGCTGCTTTCTATCCCAAGGATGGTTAGTTTTCCTGACATCCATGGCTCCATTGCGTAGACCTTTGGACCGAGTTACCATCCTAAATCGTGACGGACAATACAAAGCACCCTCGGTTTAATCTGCTTTTAACTCGGCCTTTGGCTGGGTCTAAAGCATTTTGGCAGGCGTTGGCGCCTGAAATTAGAAAATCGCTAATCCCCATCTTCAGTCCACTGATCGAAATTGTTCCAGTTGATTGCGTTCCTTGTATCGAGGGTAGCGTAATTTTTACATCCGTGAATGGAGTGGAAAACAGCCCAAAAGGTGATGGGCGGATAGCTTTCTGCGTTGGCGAAGTGACGACAAAGGCAGCCGCGGCATTTGGATGGGATGCGTTTCAAAAAGGTGAAACGGCGCAGGAGTTGATCATTGCGCTATCTAAGATGCCGGGCAAATCCGTTTTCACTCATCTGGCAGGAGTGCACACCCGTGGAAATATTGTTGAATGTCTTTCGTGTAATGGGCATATTGTACGCTACATAGCTGTGTATGAACAGTTGAGACGAAGGTTTTCCGCAGAGGCAAATGAGGCTCTCGCATCAAATTTCCCCTTGTTGGCTCCTTTGTTTTCCCCTCGAACTGCACTTGGTTTTGTAGCTCAAGATTGCGGACGGGCACCACTGCACATAATTGCATTAAGTGAGGACGTTGCAGAGCCGGTTCGAGGGCTTGATTTGGAAACGCTAACTGTATGTGAGGCCCCAACACGAACGGCTATGATCGAGGAGCTTCAAAAGATTGTCGCAGGCACGACCTTGAATTGAGCAGCTTCATTTGACCGCGTAAAGTATAAATAGAATTTTCAAATAGACCGAAAAGATTAGGGAAGGTGATAGAGTGGCTAAGAAGAAAAAGACTGCTAAGCCAATCGATGCGGTTGAGGTTCAAGATGTTGAAATCGAAGAGCCACCTGTAGTCGAGAAAGATGTCATAGTTGATGTTGAAATTGAACCTGAAGCTGTTTTTACAGATGAAATCACTGAAACATTCGAGGAACCTGCCGATGCAGTCGCTGAAGAAGTTCCGCTTGAATTGAAGAAGAACTCTGTTTGGCCGTTATTTTTCGGGGGTGTGGTTGCTGCAGCACTTGGCTTTGCGGCTGCGCGATCCAATTTTGTCGATAATTTCCTCCCTCCATCTTGGCGGATGAATGCAAGCGCAGTTGTCCTTCAAGAACAGATTTCCAATGCACAGGACGAAATTGATTCGTTGAACGAAAAGCTGACGAAATTTTCTGAAAGACTCGAAAAAACGTCGCAGGCTGTAATTACCGATACTGTTGCACTAACGACTGGTGTCGAGAGTTTAGCCGCACGAATTGATTCCATCGAAAGCCGCCCAGTTGTCGTGCAAGGCGAAAATGCTGATTTTACGCAGTTGCGTGAGGTCGCGGAGAAACAACAAGCTGAAATTGATGTGCTGCTTGCAGATGCACGATTGGCTGAGCAAACTTCACAAGAAGCCGCCAACACAACCCTGGCGCGCGCAGCGGCTTCGCGAATTATTGCTGCTATCGAAAGTGGAGCGGCATTTGAAGCTGCACTAGTCGATCTTGAAGCGACCGGTGCCTACGATATCCCGGAAGCGCTAATAGCGGTAGCGGCAGGCGGCGTTGTGACATTGGCTGCGCTGCAGGATGGAATTCCTGCAGCCGCTCGCGAGGGTTTGGCTGCAAGTCCGCCAGAAGCTGACGCTGGTTTAGGTGGTTTTTTGAAGCGCCAACTCGGTGCGCGCTCAATTGCCCCTCGTGAGGGTGGCGATGCGGATGCGGTTTTGTCCCGCGTAGAGGATGCCGTTCGCCAGGGCCGTTTGACGGATGCGTTAGCAGAAGCAGAATCTTTATCACCTGAAGTAAAATCCGCGATGTCTGATTGGCTTGAAAACGCGGCCACTCGTTTAGCTGTTACAACCGCTTCTGAGGCGTTGATGCAACGCCTCGCTGCGAACTAAGGAATTCTTATGCTTTGGTCTCTCATTAAAATTATCCTGTTCGTATGTCTGGTTGCGGCTGCAGCATTCGGTGCTGTTGCTTTGTTGGAAACTGATGGTGGTTTGCAAATTCAATTTGGTGGCACTGAATATCTGCTTGGACCACTTGAGACGGTGATCGCACTGATCATTTTGGTTTTGATTGTGTGGTTGTTTTTAAAACTTGTCGCACTGTTGGCCGTAGCTTGGAAATTCCTGAACGGGGATGAAACGGCATTGTCGCGCTACTTCGAACGCAATCGCCAGTCGAAAGGTTATGATGCCTTAGCAGAAGGTATGATGGCTTTGGCTTTGGGCGAGGGCCAAACGGCAATGGCGAAAGCGGCAAAAGCCGAAAAGTATTTAAATAAGCCGGAATTGACCAACTTGTTGACTGCTCAAGCCGCTGAGCTTTCTGGTGATCGTAAAAAGGCAGAAGAAACTTATCGAAAACTCGTTGAGGTCGATGCGACGCGTTTCGTCGGTGTTCGTGGGATCCTGAAGCAGAAGCTTGCGAGTGGTGACACAGCTATGGCACTTAAATTGGCAGAGAAGGCTTTTGCCCTTAAGCCAAAGCATGAAGATACCCAAGATGTACTTTTGAAACTACAGGCTCAATCCAAAGACTGGAATGGGGCACGTGAAACACTCAACGCTAAATTGAAGCATGGCAATCTACCACGTGATGTCCATAAACGTCGTGATGCTGTTTTGGCACTGTCTGAGGCGCGCAAGGTATTTGATGCTGACCAAGCGATTGAAGCTCGTGAAGCTGCGATTGAAGCAAACCGTTTGTCCCCTGATTTGATCCCTGCTGCTGTGATGGCTGCGCATAGTTATATCGAACAAGATCAAAAGAAATACGCGACGCGCGTCATCAAGAAAGCGTGGGATGTTTCACCTCATCCCGATCTTGCTGCTGCCTATGCTGCGGTGGAGCCTGATGAGACACCAAAGGCACGCTTGAAGCGATTTAAGGCACTTACAAAAAGTCACATAAACCATCCTGAGTCCAAAATGCTGATGTCTGAGTTGCATATGGCAAATGAAGATTTTCTAGAAGCTCGTCGTTCATTGGGTGATCTGTACGAAACTGACCCTACCGCGCGATCTGCAACCTTGATGGCTGCGATTGATCGGGGCGAAGGTGCTGATGACCATGTGGTGAAAGGGTGGCTGACAAGTGCACTTTCATTGCCACGTGGGCCACAATGGATTTGTGATAGCTGTCAACATATTCATGCTGAGTGGGGGCCGACTTGCGGCAATTGCGAAAGCTTTGACACATTGTCTTGGAAGGCTCCGCCAAAGTCAGAGGTTTCGTTGCCAAGTGGTTTACAAATGTTGCCTCTGATTGTGGGCGCAGCTGGTGAGGAAAGCACAGACATTACGGTTGTTGATGCGGTGGAAATCGTTGAGCCGTAGATAGTCTTTGACCGAATCGAGCATTGGCGTTCCAGCTCATAGTTCTGATGGTGACCCCGATTGGATTCGAACCAATAACCTGCCCCTTAGGAGGGGGCTGCTCTGTCCAGTTGAGCCACGGAGCCACTACCCTTTAACTACTTTTTTTATTACTATAGATCAAGTCATTAAGGGTTTTATGTGAAGATATGTAGGTGTGTAGTGATTAAGTGGTTGAAAAAACACTACACATAAATGGATAAAAACACTACACAAAGGTATGTTGCACGACATCCCTTACCTAACAGTGACTGCTAAAACTAAAGTCTATGGCTATAGACGCCGCATACCCAAAGACGTGCGCTATATGTTCTCTAACAAAAGTGAGATTGTTAGATCGCTCAAAACGAAATCTTTGGCGGTTGCTCAGGTGGAGGTTGATCGCCTTAATAGGTGGTTCGATGAGCGCTTAGAAACGGTTGGTTACAGCCGAAAACAGAACAGTTTGTTACCTGCTGAACTTGTACGGAAGGTACACGATGATCTTAAGATGATGGGCGAACATCCTGATGATGTGCCTATGATAGGGATTCGTAGTGAGTTGGATGAAGTAAGAAAGTTAGCTAAAGACTTCGCTTACAGTCAAAACGTCTACAAAGACTACAAGAGTGGTCAAATTACATACGATAACTTTCTGGAGTTAGAACATGCCTACAATAACGGTATTTATGGCAAGATTCTAAACCACCATGAACGAGCTAATTTGTTACTTGAGGAACTACACTCAAAATACCATGACGGGCTTAAATGGGACGAACATGACCCTGAGGTAGTTAAGTATAGACTCATGATGGGTGAAAACCTAGTACCCCCTCCGACATGGCAAAACGCCACCGATAGCTACATCAGGCAGTACGCCAGATCAAAGAAGCAACGAAATCCCGAACAACTTTTAAAGCATAGCAAATCTACAGAGAAACTGTGCATCCGCTTCAGTGCTCATTTATCTGCTGGGATGCGTACTCCGTTGAAGGAGATAGACACTCAAGATGTAGAAGCGTTTGTGGATGGGGCAGGAGTTTCAGACTCCACTAACGCAAAGAACCTGACCATTTTTAGAGCGGTCTGGAATAGCTGGAACAAACACAACGCTAAACAGAATGTGGAAGGCGACCCATTTGCTGTTGCCGTTCATGATAGTAAAAAGGCAGCGAATACATCTGCTAAGATTAGACGTCCAATGGTACCAAGCGAGTATGATTACTTTTGCGCGAGTATAGCTAATGAACCTGATCCAGAAGTACAGATGATAGGTAAGATTATGGCGTATTGTGGAGCGCCAACTATTGAGGCTGCTAAGTTACAACGCTCAGATGTTAAATTAGACTCCGCTGTACCGTACATCGTATTCAGAAGCACCCAAGATAGCATCACTGGCAAAGACAGGCTTGATCGTGCAGTGCCTCTAGTTGGTGCGTTATTGGATGATCTAAGAGACTATGTACGAGATCATTACATTGCAGGTAAAAGTAAGACACAACGACTGTTTCCCAGACTTGGTTATGGGACCCACTCAGCGAGTATGCGTTCTAAGGTATTGAAGCGTCATGTGAAAAACTTGCGACCAACAGACCCAAGACTGCTTTCAGCCTATTCGTTGCGGCATACGTTTACGGATAGGGCATCAAAAGCAGGCGTAAGGACTGATATTGCAGAGTATCTTCATGGTCATAAATCAAAGCAATCTAGTGCAATACATCGCAATTACGGTACAAAGATGCCAGCATCTGAGACAGTAGAATTGATGCTCCGAATAACTGCAGTGTCTGAGTGGGGCTTCATTGAGGATTACGATGAATGACGAACTTCAATAAGATCTGCCTAGCGATTATTGCCATAGCATTGATTGCCAAGGTCTACGTCATCGTGACCTCAGCGATCTAGCTCATCGTATATTGCTAAACACGACTGGTGTTGGTGCTAAGGTAAAGTTGAAGCTACAAAGCGCCAACTAGATTAGCATTCACTGGCACAGAGGTTTGAGCAGCCTTATCTTTCGCAGCTAATTCAGTCTCTACTATTGCCGTCTGGGCTGCAACAAAAGTGCTACGATCATAGCCAAGGTCTTTAAGTTGGCGGTCAGACAAGCAGTTCATAACCTGCGTTGCTGCAGATGCTTGACGTGCTACGATAAGTGCATTGAAAAAGTTTCTAAACATGACAATCTCCATTGTGGTTGGAGCAGCATCTAGCAAACTGTTTTGAAGGTCACATCAAACAATACGTACTTTCCGTTATGCGATAAATGCATGGGTCAGACTATCAAGCACAAAGCTTTGAAGCGCATATGCTTAGTCTATAAACAGGTTAGTGATGTAATCAGTGCCGTTATCTACTCTCATGTCTTCAGTTAAAACGAATGGACCTCGTCCTTTGTGCGGCATCGCTAGGCTGACCAACTTATCAGTCATTTCACGCCACACTTTGTTCATCTGATCACGGCTCTCTTTAAGCTCAGCCTTAATTTCAAAGACCTCCCGTTTCAGCTTCTCATTGTCGTGCTCTGATGCCTCAAGCTTTTGCTTAACAAAGCTTAGCTCTAGCTGAACTTTGAGGGCGATTAGTTCATGCTGGGGGGTGGGAGCTATAGGTGGGATACCACGATTAGTCTCACTGGGAGCTATAGGGCTTCGCTTCTCACGCTCTCTCATCCAGTTCGCCAAATCAGTAGGCCTAATCGCCCAGTGGTTCTGATTGTTTCTGTGCGCAGGTAAGTCCAAACCTTTAATGCTGTTCATAATCGTCTTACGGCTAACACCAGATTTGGTTGCAGCTTTCGCAGGTGAGAACATCATGTGAATAGTAGCCCTTTTAGAGAGTGAGATAACCCACAGGTATCAGTGGGAACTCGCATCATCAAGGATGTGATGTTTTGCAGCCACTTCTGGTTTGACCCCCGCAAGGTACTTGTCAACTTACACACCACACACTGTTCGTGACCATGAACCACAACTGTGTTCAGTGGAGACTGACATCTTGGGCATCGTTGCTTATGCGCATTGGCAGGGTGAAGGGTCGTAAATTGTGTCTGGCGGCTCACAGCCAGCTTCCCCTTTGCCTAGCAGATCAGCCAAAGCACGTTACGGCAACGCCCTTGATGAAAGACACCCAGTAAATAGCGTAATGTGACCAGCCAAGCTTGAGGCGTAGTCGTTCGGCTAGATCACTGTGACGTTTGAATAGGTTCATAGTAGGTGAATGGCAACACTCAGGTATCTATTCGTTCACCTACCAAGGTTATCATATGCTGAAGTTACAAAGCTCCAACTAGGTTGGCATTTACTGGAACAGCGTTTTGAGCAGCGACATCTTTCGCAGCTAATTCAGCTACTTCTATTGCGGTCTGGGCTGCAACAAAAGTGTTATGATGGGTGACGAACACGAATAAGTTATGCTTTGGGTTTATTAGTGTTGCATTAGTTGTCAAGGTTTGCACCACCGTGATTTTTTATGTAGCGCCACTGCAACATTCGAGTGGTAATTTTATCAGCCTAAGCCACTTGACCCAAGGTAAGTCTATTTCTTGTGCAAAATAAGCTAAGGTGCCTTAAACTTACCCACTAAACAAAACACAGCGAGGCTATCATGAAATCTGCTTACCTTACGACCCTTGGGGCATTGGCTCTTTCAACAACTGCTGCACACTCGGGTGGTTGGGAGACTGGGAGGTTGGACACAAGCTTTCTTTACGAAGGTGGTAATTACGTAGAATTGTCATATGGCAACCTAAACTATTCAGTTAACGGCACCACACAAGCTGGCGTCACACACCCAATGGCTAAGGATCAAACACGGATGTCTCTGTCAGGCAAGTTTCAGCTTGGCGATTTTGATATTGGCCTAACCTCTTTTGGGTCTGGAGCGATCCAGATGGACGGACAGAATGCTGCTGCATTTTCTATCCCTGCAGGCGCTGGGGGTTTAAGCGTAGTACCAAGTGCCGACGTAAAACTCGACACCCAAGCCATCATGGGCCGGTATTCGTTCAACGATAATTGGTCTGCTACTGTAGGGTTACGCCAAGCCAAACTTAAAGCGTCAACAGTCACTACGTTGTCGGCTACGGGTGGGAATGACGTGTATCAGATCCACGCAACTAGCAAAACCGGCATGGTTTACGGCTTAGCGTATGAACGCCCAGATATTGCCTTGAAGCTCGAAATTTTGAGATCAGAAAGTATCTCAATGGCATTAACGGGGGGTACAACAGTTGCCTCTGGAACTCTCGGAGTACCAGAAGCAACAACTGTAAACTTCCAAACGGGTATTGCAAAAGATACTTTGTTGATGGCCTCTGCTCATAAAGTTTCATGGACCCAAAGTCAGATTGTAGTTGTTGGGAGTGGTGTGCCAAACCAGCGTAGTGAGTTTTCAGACACCACTAGCTACAGCTTAGGACTTGGCAGACAGCTTTCTGAGGACACTGCTGTGTCACTCACGTACTCGTGGGAAGATGGTGCCGATGCGACGCCAACGAGTCCGTTCGCTATGTCCAATGGGTCTAAAACGCTTTCTGCAGGTGTGAAGCACAAAATTGATGCGTTCACAATATCTGCTGGCGTGAGTTATACTAAAGCAGGCGATGCATTGATGACACACGCTTCTGGTTTATCTGCTTCCTATGTTGGCAACAGTGTGACTGCGTTTGGACTAAAAGTTGGCTACAACTTCTAGACTTATCATTAGTGCATTCACGGGCCGCTTTTTGTTTTAGAAAACAGTATGCGGCCTTACACACTTTAGCTCCTCATCGGGCTTACACTCGGTGAGAGCTATTAGACAAAAAACAAACGTACTTCATTGTCGTTTCTACTGCTTAGCACATCAGCCAAAGCACCAAACACGTTACAGCAACGCCTTTGATGAACGAAACCCAATAGAGCGCGTAGTGGCTCCAACCAAGTTTTATGCGCAGTCGCTCTGCTAGATCGCTGTGCATTTTGAATATGTTCATGCAGTCAACTCCCCAATAATGCGGTACAGGCTAGTTTTACTTATCTCTAAGTCCCTACAAATCTGAGCCTTACTCACGCCCTTGTCCAATGCAAGTTTAACCATATCAGTCTTTGCTCGTGCAGTGGGCTTTCTACCTTTGTATCTACCCTCAGCTTTAGCTTTAGCGATACCCTCACGTTGACGCTCAAGCATCATTTCACGCTCAAATTGTGCTACAGATGACATGACGTTTAGGATCAACTTACCTGTAGGGTTACTCGTATCAACAGCCGTGCCACCCATGTCCAATATCACCAGTGACGCACCTGCTGAGTTAATGCGGTCAATGATCTGACCAAGGTGCTGTACCGATCTAGCCAATCTATCCAGTTTTGTAGAAACAAGTTTGTCACCTTCACGCAGCGCATTGAGTGCCGCCTCCAGTTGTTCACGCTCAGCTACGGATGAGACTTGCTCCCTAAAGATGCGCTCACAGCCATATGCTTGTAGGTCACGTATCTGTGCTTCAAGCCCTGCAACTTGTTCAAGCGTAGATGTTCTAGCTAACCCAATAAGCATAGACGTTCTCCCAATAGAGTTATAGACTATGTGGTAAATAGTACCATAACCACCTAATGTAAACCCTATTGGTACTATTTCACTTTAGACCGCTAGAGCAGGGTCTATTGGAACAGCCAAACAAAGACAGCAAAGGCACAATTACAGGCACCAGCCATAAATGATTAGCCAAGTGTACAGCCAAGCAAGACTTGATGGATGAGATTGGCAGAGGATGCTGAAGCAACTACTTAATGATGGCGGGGGCGGGGGCCATATGGGGTATATATATGCAGAAATACACAGACGGCCAAAATAGGTTGGAGACTAACTAGAGCAGGAACTAAACAATACGCCCTTTCACTTAGCAGCCGCTGTAGATCACTGAACCGTCTGGCATAATTGTGTTGCAGAGGATTGCGCCCTTCATTTTAGCGTAGTAAATATTTGCACCCTCTAGGTCTGCTCCGTCCAGGTTTGCTTGTCGCAAGTCTGCAAACTTTAGGTGTGCTTTCAATAAATATGTACCCTCCAGTTTAGCATCATATAAGTTAACATTAGTCATCCATGCGTCCCTAAAATCTGCACCACTTAGATTAGCACCTTTCAGATTAGCACCACTCAGATAAGCACCCTTCAGATTAGCACCACTCAGATCGCACTTCACACACTCTTTTGTAGCCTTCAGCTTCTGTATATCATCAGGATCAAAAGCATATGCACTACTGGCAAACATGGTTGCTGCTACTGCCAGTGCTGTCAGTGTTCGCTTCATAATCAGTACTCACATTTTTTATAGCCACTATTCATACATTCTCTAGCCATAGCTTGGGCTTTAGATATGTCTGCTGGGGTCATCTGTTTGGATAGACTGTCTGGGTTAGTCCCGCCGATTTTATACCCATTTGCAGCGCCGATGTTGTACCACATGTGGGCCATGACGTTGTCTTGAAGTACGCCATAGCCATTCTCGTACATGACACCAAGATTGGATTGCGCTGTAGCATCGCCCTGTTCAGCAGCTAGTCGGTACCACTTCACAGCTTCAGTATAGTCTTGAGAAACGCCTTGGCCATTTGCGTACATGAGACCAAGATTGGATTGCGCAGCTACATTCCCTGCCGCAGCTAACGGCGTAAACTCTTTGATGGCCGTGGCATAATCACCAGCAAGGTAAGCATCTACTCCTTTACCGAAGTCTTGTGCAGATACAGGTAAAGCCAGTGAAATGGCGAAAGCTAGGGTTACGATTAATTGCTTCATGGTGTTCTGCCCTGAGTAAGTGTCTCAAGACGAGCCTAGCAGACCTTGGCATGACGTCTAGGCCAGTACAAAAAAAAGGGCCAGACCCGAAGGTCCAGCCGCTAGTGATACTCCTAGGGAGAGAGTACATATTGATAGATAGTGAGCCTAAAGCTTCGTTTCAATATGATACTCTAAAAATGTTGTGGCCTCAGGAGGTTTGCTCTGGTTAGGCACCCTACACTCACCAATATCACCAATAGCTGTGACACCACGCCTACACCGCGTTCAGATATGACCAAGATAAGGGTCATCCCTTCAAGAGCCTAAAGAAGGAACAGTTTAATAAGTACGTTGAAGCAATCATCAAAAAACACCCACACCTAGAACAATGCTTAGCCACGGATCAGGGTGTAAGACTGATGTATATAGACAGCCAAATAATCGAACAAATCATAAGCGTAGCAACATCAAACAACATACCAATCCTTACAGTACATGACTCGGTTATTTGTAAAGAACGAGATGAATTGTTTGTTAGAGACTTGATGAAAGAAGCAACCAAACATGTTCTGGGAGTAGAGTTAGGGTTTGATGTGAATAGAGAAACAGTACCAAAAGCATTAGCATCGAATAACTTCAGAGATATAGATTTCACATCTAGGCTGTTTGATAATGCAAGAGAACACGAAGCGTATCAAAGTACAGACTATCACAAACAACAGTGGAACAGGTTTCAGAAACTAGGATTAAGACAGGCAGGATAACAAAGAGAATGGTAGTACTATCAATCCAATCTTTACCTTCTCACCCTACCTTAAATCTCTGTGTTTAACCTGCTTAGATTCCCTTACTGTTACTGAGAGTGTTTAGATTTAACTCTAATCTATTCTGCTAGTGCGTAACCACGTGAGTGAACTTAAGTAGATCAAACATAATCTTAAACAAAATCACTACACAAAAAAGCGCAAAAACACTACACAATGATAAATAGATATTTTGAGATAATAATTATAAACTACTGATATTACTTATTAAATTGTAATTTAAAGTAAGATTAAGATCTGTATTCTGCCCCTTAGGAGGGGGCTGCTCTGTCCAGTTGAGCCACGGAGCCATCAAGGGTTATCTAATTGGTGGTGTAAAGAATGTCATGTTGTTTTCAGCGAACTTGATACTTGTGGGCTTGGTGCGTTAACAATGATCTAACAATTTCAGGAATATGCTGTGACCCCTCGTAATAAGCGCCCCCTAACTCTGCGCGATGTCTCTGAGGCATCGGGCGTTTCCGAAATGACCGTAAGCCGTGTGCTCCGCAAGCGCGGTGACGTTAGTGAGACGACAAAGAAGCGTGTCTTAGCGGCCGCTAAAGAGCTCGGGTATGTCCCTAATCAGATAGCGGGTTCGTTGGCGTCTCAGCGTGTTAATCTGGTTGCTGTTATTATTCCATCACTTTCCAACATGGTTTTCCCAGAGGTTTTGACGGGTATTAATCAGGTGTTAGAAAACACACAGTTGCAGCCTGTGGTTGGCGTAACAGACTATATGCCCGAAAAAGAAGAACGCGTTTTGTATGAGATGCTGTCTTGGCGTCCATCTGGTGTAATACTGGCGGGACTTGAACATTCGGACGCAGCGCGCGCAATGATGCGCAATTCTGGTATTCCCGTCGTCGAAATTATGGATACTGATGGCCTTCCTATCGACTCAATGGTTGGCATTTCGCACCGCCGTGCTGGGCTTGAAATGGCACAGGCGATTCAAAGGCAAGGTTATAAGAACATTGGTTTCGTGGGCACAAAAATGCCGTTGGATCACCGTGCTCGGAAACGTTTTGAGGGTTTTACTGAAGGCCTTGCCAAAGCTGGTATTGAGATTCGAGACCGTGATTTCTATTCGGGTGGATCCGCTTTGGCCAAAGGTCGCGAGATGACACAGTCGATGCTGGAACGAAATCCAGATTTGGATTTCTTGTATTTCTCAAACGACATGATCGGTGCAGGTGGATTGCTGTATCTTTTGGATCAAGGGATCGATGTTCCGGGTCAGATTGGTCTTGCCGGTTTCAATGATGTTGAATTGTTGCAGGGGTTGCCACGCAAATTGGCAACGATGGACGCATGCAGGCTAGAGATTGGCCGCGCTGCAGCTCAAATTATCTTGGATCGAAATGCAGAAGACACAGATGACAAACCTGTCCTGCAAACGATGTCCCCGACAATCAGCTACGGCGATACACTGCGTCGCGATCGCAGAGTTTGATTTGGTGTGACAGAGTTCACGCTTACCAATCGCATGGCACGCCGGGTCTTTATGGGCCGGCATCTGTTGATCGACACACCGCAAGGTGATGCGGGCCCAAACGAAATGCTTGAGGTTGTTCGTGGCCTTGGTTTTGTGCAAATCGATAGTATCAATACGGTTGCACGTGCGCATGATCTGATCCTGTTTACCCGCAAAGCGCGTTACATGCCGAATGCATTAAAAACGTTATATGAGCAGGACAAAGGTCTTTTTGAGCATTGGACACATGACGCAGCCGTCATACCTGTTGAGTTTTACCCCTATTGGCAGATGCGGCGTGAACGTGACGCAATTAAACTGCAAAAGCAGTGGAAGAACTGGCGACGCGATGGTTTCGAGGCGCAGTTGCAAGTCGTTTTAGACCAAATTCGGGAGCAGGGTCCGCTGAGCTCGTCAGATGTTGGAAAAGAAGAAGCGCGCGGATCCGGTGGTTGGTGGGACTGGCATCCCTCAAAGACCGCTTTGGAATATCTTTGGCGAACTGGAGCATTGTCTGTGGTCGGGCGCGAAGGCTTCAAAAAGCGTTACGATTTGACAGAACGTGTACTTGAGGCAACGTTGTCCGACCCAACCAACGCACCCGATGTTGAGGGAACAATAGATTGGTGCTGCAACGGCGCTTTGGATCGGTTAGGCTTTGCAACACATGCAGAAATTGCAGCATTCTGGGCGCATGTTACCACTGCTGAAGCAAAAGCCTGGTGCATCGCAGCATTAAAGTTTGGTGACATTATTCAGGTCCAAGTCGAGGGTGCAGATGGATTGACTAAGCCAGCCTTTGCGCGACCCTCTTTGCCAGATGATGCTGGGCTAAATGCAGAACCCACAAGTCGCTTACGCGTTCTTAGCCCGTTTGATCCAGCTCTACGTGATCGCAAACGTGCAGTACGCTTGTTTGGATTCCAGTATACTGTTGAAATGTTCGTGCCAGATGCCAAACGCAAATACGGATACTATGTTTTCCCACTGCTTGAACGAGACCGCTTGGTCGCCCGCGTTGATATGAAGGCGTTTCGGGATCGAGATTGCTTGCATGTGAAAGCGTTGTGGCCAGAAGAGGGCGTTAAATGGACGTCTGCGCGTGCAAAAGCCTTTGAGGCAGAGTTACATCGCATGATTGATCTTTCTGGCGTCTCTAAAGTCACCTTTGAAGATGGTTGGCTTCGACTAAACGGAGTTTGAATTAAACCAATTTGCATATGTTTCGCGCAAAACGTTTTTCTGTACTTTTCCCATCGCGTTTCGTGGCAGTTCATCGATAACGATAAAATCTCGAGGGTGCTTAAATCGCGCCACATCACGTTTCATCAGTGCTTGGATTTGATCAATATTAGGCCCAGCTTCCTTTCTAACCAATATAGCCAATGCTGCTTCCTCCATATCGGCATGTAGCACTGCAATTACAGTGCTTTCGAATACGCCAGCTTGATCATCCAAGATCATTTCGAGCTCTTTGGGATAAATGTTGAAGCCACCTGAAATGATTAAGTCCTTGCTGCGTCCAACGATGGTAACGTAGCCATCTTCATCCATGCGTGCTAAATCGCCAGTGATGAAAAAGCCATCAGTGCGCAATTCTTCAGCGGTTTTTCGGGCATGTTCCAGTAGCCTTGGAATACATTTGCGCCTCGCACTTCGATCCCGCCAATGCCGCCTTGTGGTACAACTATGCTGGTATTAGGGTCTGTTATCTTGAGATCTACTTCAGGCAGAGGGAAGCCGACACTGCCTGCCCGCCGTTCGCCCGAGTATGGGTTTGACGTACTCATGTTGGTTTCGGTCAACTCATTGATTATTTTCTCAACGTCGAGTTTAGGTAGGAACATCATTGCTCCCCCCTGATAACGTCACATTGGTGGCAAAAAACAAGCTGTGAGTGTGAAAGATTGGCAGAGCACGCAATAAAGTGTCATGTGCCGTAAATTGCCACAACTCAGTTAGTGCCTCCGCATTCGAAAGTAAGTTGCCTTGACTCAGCATTGCACCTTTTGAACGGCCAGTTGTTCCAGAGGTGTACAAAAGGGCAGCAAGGTCGCGTGAACTGCGTTGTGCGATTCTACATGTTTTTGGTTTGGTACTAGCCGCATCGGCAAAGCTGCCTTCGCCATTCGGCCCAAGCGTTAGGATTTGTGCACCCGCTGATTGCGCGATTGTCTTCAAGGCCGCATGATTTTTGTGATCACACAGAAACAGTCGCGCACTACTATCGTTTAGAAAATAAGACAATTCGGCGGGTGCCTAAGCAGTATTAAGGAGGAGGAAAACGGTGCCGGTCAAGGTGCAAGCAGCATATACAGCAAGCGCTTCGAGTGATTTTTCGATTTGAACAGCCAACCTGTTACCAACCTCAAGACCGGAGTCCCGTATCACGTTGGCGTACTGAGCGGTTTGATCCAAGAAACCACTATAGCTAATTCGATCACCGTTTGGCAAAATTAGGATTGTTGCTGTCGAACCAATATGGGATGCGAATAGTTTGTCAAAGAGTGGGTTGGCCATATGCGTTCCTCCAGTCTTGCGTATTTGTGGACTGAATGCGTGTAAGAGGCCACGCGTTGCTTGCGGCGGGGTCGATGGCAACCTAGTTTGACATCAAAGCACCGAAATGAAGAACATGATGACAGAGAAATTTGAAACTCAAGAAACATGGCCGCAGATTAAAACTGTTGGTTTGGCTGGGGTCATTGTCACGTTCTCTGGTGTATTGTCAGAACCGGCCAATCGGGCAGCGATAGCGTTTCTCGCTGGAGTACGCGCTGCGGAGTGGGAAGAGGTAGAAGAAAGCAACTCAACTCTTGTTTCAACTTTTTTAAAGATGGATTTGTCCGTTCATCGACCGGAGCCAATCATCGAGCGGCTACAGAATTTAGTTGATAGTAGGGACTGGTTGGCTGCGCCGCTTCCGTCTGGGCGGACACTATGGCGAGTCCCGACGTTGTTTGGCACTGATCGTGCTCCGCAACTGGCAGAAGCTGCAGAGCTAGCAGGGCAAACTATCGAGCAGGCGATCACAGATTTGTCTACGACATCGATGCGAGTTCTAACGATAGGTTTTGCACCGGGCCAGCCTTATCTAGGTACATTGCCTGACTATTGGAATATCCCAAGACAAACGAAAATTACGCCTAATGTTCCCGCGGGATCTTTGGTCACAGCCGTACGCCAATTCTGCCTTTTTCCATATGCAACCCCAACGGGTTGGCGCCATGTTGGTGCGACAAGCTTTTTGTCCTTCCGGCCTAAGTCTGAGAGACCCTTTCCATTGTCACCTGGTGACGAGATGATATTTGATCCCGTCACCGAAGTAGAGTTCTTGAAGATTGAATCCAGTGATCAATCTGGCAATGGTGGTGCCCAAACTGAGATGCTGAAATGAACCGAACCCTGATCGTCCGCAGTATTGGGCCAGCAGCTGCGGTCCAAGATTTGGGTCGCACAGGCTTTATGTCGGCGGGATTGACCCGTGGTGGCGCGTCTGACCCTGCGGCGCTGCATGAAGGGGCAGCTTTGCTCGGTCAAAGGCTCTCATGTGCGGTATTGGAGATGGCCGGTATCGGTGGCGTGTTTGAAGCCACCAGCGACATTCGAATTGCTCTGACTGGTGCTGTTATGGATGCGACAATCGATGGTGCCACAGTTCAGTGGAATGCGAGTCATCTATTATCGGCATGTAGCGTTTTGAAGATTGGAGCCGCGAGACGCGGCAACTTTGGATATCTGCATGTTGGGGGTGGTTTTGCCACCCCGTCTTATCTGGGGACGCAAGGCTGTCATATGTCTGCGGGTTTAGGACTGTTGATCGCGGAGGGAGATATATTGCCTGTCGGTAGTGATGCATCCACTGATACAGGTTTTTATGTGGTTCCTGAGCAACGCTTAGACGGCGGTAAAATCTGTTTCGTACGCAGCATGCAAAGCGACAAATTCGAAGATAGTACGATGACCCGTTTCACCAAAACTGAGTTTCGCCGTGATCCGCGTGGAAACCGCCAAGGTATTCGGATGGACTTTGACGGTGAAGGTTTCCAATCAGGTGGACAATTGAACATCGTTTCCGAAGTGACCATTGCAGGTGACATTCAGATTACTGGAGATGGGACGCCATTTGTCTTGATGCATGAGTGCCAAACGACAGGTGGTTACCCTCGCATTGGGACGATCTTACCTTGTGATTTAAACAAAATTTCGCAAGCACCGATTGGCAGTTCCCTTAAATTTGAATTGGTAACTCTTGAAGAGGGTGCTGCGATTCAGGCCCGCGCCAGTGCAGTACTTTCAGGTCTAACTAAATCAATTAAGCCGTTGATCCGAGACGTAACAACGATCCAAGATTTGCTCAGTTATCAGCTGATTAGCGGTGCAATTTCTGCCAAGAACGATCCCTTAGATGAAGGATAATTTGAAATGAAGCAAGTCGATCTGAATGCTGATATGGGTGAAAGCTTTGGTCCGTGGAAAATGGGTGATGATGCAGCTTTGCTCAATACTGTATCATCAGCCAACATAGCTTGTGGTGCGCATGCTGGTGACCCCGATGTGATGGCAGCAACTATGGCGCTTGCGCGTGACAATGGTGTTGGGATCGGTACGCATCCAGGCTTTCCTGATCTGCAGGGATTTGGCAGGCGCAGAATGCATGTTCCTATTGCTTCGTTGCAAAACTCTATTCGTGTTCAGGTGGGTGGATCACTTGGAATGGCACGTGCATTGGGTGCAAAGGTCCGACATTTGAAACTACATGGCGCGATGTCGAACATGACGTGTGAAGATGAATCAATGGCATACGCACTTTATGAGGCAGCACTATCGGTCGATCCAAATTTAATAATTATGGTTTTGGCAGCGACAGAACAGGTGAAAGCTGTACAATCTTTGGGTTGCGCTTATGCTTGCGAAATTTTTGCCGATCGCGCCTACAATGACGACGCAACGCTTGTTGATCGAAGTAAACAGGGAGCGGTCATCCATGATGCTGAACTGGCAGGAAAACGGGTGGTAGAGATGGTGCAGGCCCAAGCAATTATTACAGAAAGTGGCAAACACATCCCAACGCCTATCGATACGATTTGCTTGCATGGGGACGGGGCTACTGCAGTTCAGATGGCCAACACAGTACGTAACAAACTTGAGGTATCCAAAATTTCGGTGGGTACCTTTAGTGGGCGGTTTGATTAATGAGATCAATTCTGACTATTTTAGTAAAGAACCTTGCAATCCCCCCAAAATCTGTTAGTTGACTAAAACTGTAAGTTAATCTTGGAGGGTGTCATGTCCATGAAATTGGAACTACTAGTACTTATCACAGCCTTGATCGCGTCCAGTTACTCAGCCGCTTTTGCAGAGAGTGAAGTTAATCTCTATTCTTCACGCCACTACGACACTGACGAACGTCTTTATTCTGAGTTCACTGAGCAGACCGGCATCACCGTTAACCGTATCGAGGGTAAAGCGGATGAGTTGATTGCACGTATGGCGGCCGAAGGTTTGAATTCTCCGGCTGATATTTTGATCACGGTGGATACTTCCCGCCTGGAACGTGCAAAAGATTCTGGTGTTTTGCAATCGACCGACAGCGCAGTTTTAGAGGCGCGTATTCCAAGCAATCTACAAGATTCGGCCAATCAATGGTTTGGCTTCTCACAACGTGCACGGATTGTCTTCTTTGATAAAAACGATGTGACTAACCCACCTGCATCTTATCTTGATCTGGCTGATCCGGCCTACAAAGGTATGGTGTGTCACCGTTCTTCAACCAATGTTTATTCGCAAACGCTGTTGTCCGCTGTGATCGAAAATCATGGTGAAGAAGCAGCAACTGAGTGGGCAAAAGGCTTTGTCTCGAACTTTGCTCGTAAACCCCAAGGCGGTGATACGGATCAGTTGCGGGGGCTGGTTTCTGGTGAATGTGAAATTTCTATCTCGAACACATACTATTTCGCCCGCGCACTGCGCCGCGATGTAAAAGGTGTAACATCTGACATTGATATGATCGGTTGGGTGTTTCCATCACAAGAAGCTGAAGGCGCGCACATGAACCTATCAGGCGCTGGAGTGGCTAAGAATGCCCCGAACCGTGATAACGCGGTTAAGTTCCTTGAGTACTTAGCATCAGATCAGGCTCAGAAATACTTCTCTGCTGGTAACGACGAATATCCAGCTGTAGCCGGTGTTGGGCTTAGCGAGTCTGTTGCAAAACTGGGGTTCTTCAAAGCGGATGGCGTTAATCTAAGTGCTGTGGCGAAGAGCCTTCCAGTTGCACAAAAGATCTTTGGGATTGCTGATTGGCAATAAAGCTAACGACAGTTCAGTTCTTGAACAGGCGTGGATCATTCCGCGCCTGTTCTTGTATCTAAGAACTCTATATCCTAGCGTTAGAATTCCCTCGGCAGGTACTGATCTAGATGAATGACATATCCCAAGGATTGCTTGCCGCGCTGCGTCTTATTGTGACGTTTGACGCTGAACTTTGGGAAATCAGCTTGCGGTCGCTACAGGTCAGTTTGACGGCGGTAATCATTGCCTCAGCGGTTGCAATGCCTTTTGGCGCATTCCTTGCCGTGCAACGGTTCAAGTACCGACGGCTCATTATTTCAATAATGAATGCGCTGATGGGATTACCGCCAGTCGTTGTTGGTTTGATCTTTTATATCCTCTTATCTCGTTCTGGTCCCTTTGGTGTCTTTGGTTTGTTATTCACGCCATGGGCCATGATCATTGTCCAAATTGTGATTATCACCCCAATTATCGCCTCAATTTCGCACCAAGCTATGCGCGAACTTTGGGCGGAATATCATGACCTTCTTATCTCGCTGAACACCAGTAAATGGCAGCGGATCAAAACATTGATCTGGGATGGAAGACGCAACCTTTTGACCGCGGGACTTGCCGGATTTGGTCGCGCAATTGGTGAGGTCGGTGCAATCATGATCGTTGGTGGAAACATTGAACATGCGACGCGCGTTCTGACGACAGCGATTGCGCTGGAAACGGGAAAGGGTGACTTTGCCTTAGCACTGGGCCTTGGCTTTGTCCTTATTGGTCTCGCGTTGTTTGTGAATATCTCAATTCATTGGTTGTCACGTACGGAACGGGAGAGGAGGTGGTGAGCAATATGTTTCCTTTGTGCCTCTCGAATGTCAGCGTTGCTCGGCGTGGAAAATCCGTTTTAGGGCCTGTCGATCTGGTGATTGATCAAGGGGGCCCTACAATGGTTATCGGTCCCAATGGATCAGGTAAGACGACACTTTTGCGCGTGATGCACGGGATCGAGCGTATTTCAGAGGGCACCGCTGCATGGGCAAAACCGGATCACGCAAACCATGCCTATGTATTCCAGTCACCCGTTGTGTTGCGCCGCACAGTTGCAGAAAACCTCAGCTATCCTCTATACCTGATCAAATACGCAAAACCTGAAATCAATACAGCCGTGGAGTATTGGATCGAACGCATTGGCCTTGGCAAAGTTGCAAACCGATCTGCGACGCGCTTGTCGGGTGGTGAACGACAAAAACTTGCTATTGCACGGGCCTTGATCCGTGACCCTAAAGTTTTGTTCTTAGACGAACCATGTTCCAATCTAGACGGCCAATCGACCCGCGAAATTGAAACCCTTTTGCTGGAAACGGCCGCTGCTGGAACACGCATTATTATGGCCACTCATGATATGGCACAGGCGCGCCGCCTTGCTGCTGATGTAGTTTTTATGAAATCAGGGCGTATCGCTGAAACGGGTTTGGCACCCGATGTGTTTGATGCCCCCAAGACATCTGAACTGAAGGCGTTCTTCAAAGGTGATATTTTAGAATGATACGTACGCTTATTTCCGCTACATTTCTTTGTGCAGCAAGCATGACGCAGGCAGATACTCTGAAGCTTGCCGTGACCACTTCGTTTGAAAATTCGGGACTGGCAGATGTCTTGCTGCCAGCGATCGAAGCTGACCTTGGAATAGATTTGCAGTTGCTCGTCGTTGGCACGGGTCAGGCATTGAGGTTAGGTGCAGGGGGGGACGTTGATGCAATCCTTGTTCATTCGCGGGCTTCTGAAGAGGTGTTTGTTGCGGATGGGTTTGGCACGCACCGCAGCGAAATCATGTACAATGATTTTGTGCTGATTGGTCCTAAATCGGACAAGGCTCAGATTGGCGCAACAAGTGGCGCGGCCGAAAGCCTGCAAAGAATAGCAGATGCTCAGGCGACATATGTCAGCCGTGGTGATGACAGTGGAACGCACAAAGCGGAACTGAAAGTATGGCAGATCGCTGAACGAGAGCCAGCTACGTTTGGCTCTTGGTACAACGCCGTCGGGGCCGGGATGGGAACCGCCTTAAACACCGCATCTGCCCTCAATGCTTACATCCTATCGGATCGGGCGAGCTGGCTAAATTTCAAGAACAAGGGCGATTTGGCGCTGCTGTTTTCCGGCGATCCAGTGCTGTTCAACCAGTACGCATATTTACCGGTCAATCCGGCAAAGCATCCGACTGTGCAGTATGAGATGGCGATGCAATTGGAGGAATGGTTGCTCAGCGACAAGTCGGCTGCGTCGATCAATAACTATCGGATCAATGGCGAAACGCTGTTTGTCTTCAACGGACAACAATAGAGATAGGTGGTGCAGAGCGAACCAAAGCCCGCTCTGCTAGATGTATTAAGCCGCTTGCGTGCTTGAGATGCGTGGAACCAGTGCTTTGACCAGATCCCGCATGTTTAGTTCACCAATAGGCTCACCGTCGCTCATTACGCGGTAGGTCAATGCGGTATCGCCCTCTGACAGCGCAATCAAAGATTCAAGGTTGTCATCGGCCTCAACGTCGCCAGCAAATTTCTTACTCTTCAACGGGTTCGTAATGGAACGAATACGCAGAACGCGAGCGCGATTAATGTCGCTTACAAAATCCTCGATGTAGGGATCTGCTGGGTTCAGCAGAATGCCTTGCGGCTCGCCCTGTTGAACGACAGCACCGTCTTTGAGGATCACAAGATGGTCCGCCAATTTGAGCGCCTCGTCCAAGTCGTGCGTAATGAAGATGATCGTTTTCTTCAGCTCAAGCTGTAGCTCAAGCAACAAGTCTTGCATGTCTGTGCGGATCAAAGGGTCGAGGGCAGAAAATGCCTCGTCCATCAACATGATGTCAGTGTTTGCGGTCAGCGCACGGGCGATGCCCACACGTTGCTGCATTCCCCCTGACAGTTGTGATGGATAGTGGTCTTCATAACCACCTAACCCAACACGCTCTAGCCATTTGCGGGCCTCAGTGTCTTGGGTTTCTTTGTCCATCCCACGTACGTCCAATGACATGGCTGCGTTCTGCTGAACTGTACGGTGTGGCAGCAGCGCGAACTTCTGGAACACCATCGACATCTTCTCTTGGCGTAGAGTGCGAAGATCAGCTTGGGACAGTTGTGTAACGTCCTCACCATCTACAACGATCTCACCAGCAGTGGGTTCAATCAGACGGTTAAGGTGACGAATGAGGGTAGATTTCCCCGAACCAGATAGGCCCATCACGACAGTGATTTCACCAGCTTGCATATCCACGTCGATCGATTGAAGACCCAAAACATGTTTGTGCTTTTCGAGCAGTTCTTCTTTGCTCATGCCATTTTGAACATGTGGCAAAACTGATTTATCATCAGTACCAAAGATCTTGAAAAGGCCGCGCAGTTTAACTTTTGGTGTGTTCTTTAGCATGTGCGGGCCCCTTACGATGTTTTGCTTTTGGCACGGTCAATCCGTGATAAGGCAGCTTTTGATGTGCGGTCTAACATAACAGCAAGTAGAACGATACAGATCCCAGCCATGAGGCCGACACCAAGTTCCAAGTTACGAATGCCACGAAGGACAAGAACACCCAGACCAGGTGCTGTAACCATGGATGCGATCACAACCATCGCCAAACTCATCATGATGGTTTGGTTCAAACCTGCCATGATATTAGGTAACGCCAGTGGTAGTTCGACTTTTGACAATTTCTGACGGGCATTCATCCCGAAGGCATTGCCCGCTTCAATCACATCTTGGTCGACAAGGCGGATGCCTAGGTCTGTCAACCGGATGATTGGCACAATGGCGTAAAGCGTAATCGCGATTCCATAGAGCCGCGATTCACCGATCGGGAACAAGAAGATGAGAGGGATCAAATAAACGAAGGTTGGTAATGTTTGAAGCAAATCCAAAACAGGAATAACCATGCGCTGAAGCCTGTTTGATTTTGACATCGCGATGCCGATAGGGATGCCGAATATGGCCGATATCACCGTACAGACTAAGATAACCGCGAGGGTCTCCATCGCTGGCTCAAAGTGATCAACGAACGCAAAGAAGCTTAGGCAAAATGCGTTAAACAGCATCACTGAAACGGAACGTGTCGCATACCATGTGACGAGCAAAAGCATCGCCATAATCAGGAACCAAGGGGCTTGGGTGAACAGGTACAATGTACCGTCCAACATCCATGACAGTGGCTGCGTAATAGGATCAAGAATGGTGCGCAAAGCTGGGCGGATGGCTAAAAAGCCCTCTTCCAAACTTTTTACAACATCGCGGGTCTGTGTGATTTGACCACACGCTTCGTTCAACGCGTCCAATGACGGGAACGGAATTGCATAGAACGGTTCTTCGACCGCATTGCCTGTCTGGGCGAGTAAGTCAGCCATAGACATTGGCGCTTCGGACGTACCGGCATCGCACCATTCGCGCAGTCCAAGCGCATTAAAACCCCAATCGTAGGTCGCCATTTGCGTCTCCCCAAAAAAAGGCCCACAGCCATGTTTCAGGCTGCGGGCTCATATCGTTTTTTATTTAAGTAAAGCAGCCAATTTGCCTTTGGCTTCGTCGTTCAGCCAGTTAGCCCAAAGCTCTTTGTTGTTGGTCAAGAAATAAACAGCCGCTTCGTCGTAAGAAGCGTTGTTGTCTAGACGCCATGCAAGAACTTCGCCCATCTGAGCATTTGTGAAGGCTACGTTCTTCATTAACTCAGCGATTGCTGGCTCACGTTCAACGAATGCTTGAGACGCTGCAGTTACAACTTTAGCTGCTGGGTACGCAGAGAAAGATGGGTCCGCACAATCTACAGAGCCGTTACATGTGTGTGCTTCAGCATTGTATTCGCCAACAGTCACCGCAACCATTGGGTATTTACCCAAGACAGCTGTTGGTGCCCAGTAGTAGCCGAACCATGGTGCTTTGTCTGCGTATGCAGCCGCGATGGAAGTCTGAAGAGTTTCACCAGAACCGTGCTGGAAGCGCTCTAGGCCACCTTCTTCTGCTTTCAAAGCAATCAGGTTGTTGTTGTTGATGATGTCACACGCCCAGCCAGATGGGCAGTCGTTGAACTTGCCGCCAACAGCAGCAGGGTTAGCCATGATGCCTTCCCATGTTGTTAGCTCTGGGTTGGATTCAGCCAAATACGCTGGGATCCACCAAGCTTCTACACCACCGTTCGAAAGAACGTTTGTAAGCTCAACAAGTTTGCCGTCAGCCAATAGGCCTTCGTATGCGGGTGTTGAGTTTGCCCAAACTTCAGTCAGCAAATCAGGCTCACCAGTTTCGGCCAAAGATGTCAAAGCTGGAACAGTTGAAGATGGTACAACTTGTACTTCACAGCCGTAGCCCTGCTCCATCAAGAATTTTGAAACAGCGGTTACAACAGCAGATGATGCCCAGTCCATTTCAGTGATAGATACTTTACCGCAATCAGCCATTGCAGATGTGCCGAACATGCCAGCGGATACAACGGCAACAGTGCCGAGTAGGTTGAGTTTCATAGTGGTCTCCCGTTAATGTTTTTTTAGTGGCGCACCTTCGAGGGTGTGCTTCATAGGCCGCAGCATAGGCAAACTATTGCGCGAAATTACAGCAAAAAGTTTATTTTTCGGTCACTCAGTTTGTGGTGACGCTTTACCTCGAAGAAGTGTCGGTTATGGCCTTTAGTTTGGAGAGTTACAACAGTGATCGATGAAAATTTGTAAAATTATAACTTAAAAGGCGCTGGTTCTATCGAAGAAGACGGGAGATGATGGCGCATTCGTACTGTTTCGCAATCGAACGTTGGGCCGAAAAAAACAGATTCTCGAGGCAATTTTCGACGTCGGTATCCTGTCGGTATTGCGTAAGTGGACGATCGGTTGTTCTTGCCACCAAACGCAAACGGCCCGACGGTTCTGTTGAACCAACGGGCCATAAAATAACTAAATCAATTTAGTTTAGAGGCTCGCGTCAAGTGCTGCCAAAATCGCGTCACCCATTTCAGTTGTTGAAACTGGTGTACCATCTTCAGGGCCCATTAAATCAGCGGTGCGAACACCGTCGGCCAAAACTTTTTCAACGGCTGCTTCAAGGCGTGTTGCCTCGTCGCCTTGGTCAAAGGAATAGCGAAGCGCCATCGCAAAGCTGAGGGTACAAGCGATCGGGTTTGCTTTGCCTTGGCCGGTGATGTCTGGAGCTGAACCATGCACTGGTTCGTACAATGCTTTTGGACGACCGTTGTCACCAGGTGCACCTAGAGATGCGGATGGCAGCATGCCAAGTGAGCCGGTCAACATTGCGGCGCAATCAGATAGAATGTCGCCAAACAAGTTGTCAGTCAAAATGACGTCGAACTGTTTAGGGGCACGCACCAACTGCATCGCGCCGTTGTCGGCATACATGTGGGATAGCTCAACATCTGGGTAATCTTCGTCGTGCACTTTTTGTACGACTTCGCGCCATAGAATGCCGCTTTCCATAACGTTGGCTTTTTCCATGGAGCAGACTTTGTTGCCACGGCGACGGGCCAATTCAAATGCGGAACGTGCAACGCGGTCAATTTCAGACTCTGTATAACGCTGTGTGTTGATGCCAACGCGCTCGTTGCCTTCTTCAAAAATTCCGCGTGGTTCACCGAAGTAAACGCCAGAAGTCAATTCGCGTACGATCATGATGTCTAGACCAGCAACCAATTCTTTCTTCAAAGAAGAGAAGTCAGCCAAAGCATCAAAGCACTGCGCCGGACGTAGGTTCGAAAACAGGTCCATCTCTTTGCGAAGGCGCAACAAGCCGCGCTCTGGTTTCACAGAGAAATCAAGATCGTCGTATGCTGGTCCGCCAACAGCGCCCAAAAGAACGGCGTCTGCTTCAAGGGCTTTGGCCATTGTGTCGTCATGAAGAGGTGTGCCGTGTACGTCGTATGCGCAACCACCAACAAGATCTTCAGAGACATCAAAGCTCAAATTGCGCTTATCACCGTACCACGTAATGATGCGTTTAACTTGGTCCATAACTTCTGGACCGATGCCGTCACCGGCGAGAATAAGTAGCGAAGGGTTAGACATTTGCATGGCTCCGATGAAATTAGGTTCGAACGGGGCCTAGCCTGAGCAGAGGGTAGGGTCAAGTTTTGGTGAGGGCTGTATGGGGTTGGGCCTGCTAGGTTGCCCATCGGGCGCGGTGCACATAAATATAGGGTGCCGCAAATATCAGAGGATATTTAAGCTGATGGAAACGCCCCCTTTATTACCACGTGTTGAACAGACCATTTTTGATGGGCAGCTTGCGTGTGTCAAACGGCCTGAGGAAACGCGTTCAAGTCGCTTTGTTATTCTTCACAAGATTTTGCAGCATATTATGCCAAAGGTCTTACATCCTACGGGTGCTTTGGGTGGTATGGATGCGATCTGCCAAGAGGCAAGGCGGTTAGAGATTTTTGGCTCAGCGTCCTTGCCCGTTTCGAAGGGTTTGCGTTGACAGAGGGCAGTGTTATTTTATCAGGCACGGGCAAACAGTTGCGCGGAGTGTTGTTGGGATGGCGGACGCGCGGCTAAAGTTTGCGATCCTCGAACGTGCCATGCGCGGTTTGGTTGCGGTTCATGCCGCGGGTCTTTCGCATTGTCGTCCGTTTCTAAGAGACATGACTGTGGACGCGGATGACACGCTGCATTTCCTTGATCTGGAAGAAAACCCAACAGTACGGATGTCACTAGCAGATGCGCAAGCTCGTGATGTTTGGTTGTTGTTGTCGTCTTGCACGGAGTTTTGTGAAGAGCCGTATCAAGACCTTAACCATCTGTTGAATATATATTTTTCTGAATGAGAGGATGATATTTCGGTCAATCTATCTGCGCTGGGAAAAGCGCTGCGCCCCTATCGTCGGATCAAATCCTTGCTGCGTGTCAAGGATGTGAGCAAAGATGTGACAGGTGCCTATTGGTCCGTTCGGGTTCTTGAAGATTTATAAGCTACCTTTTTCAGTTACTTATTTCCCAAACGAAACAAGCCACCCTCGAAAGGGTGGCCTTTTTAAACTCTAGCTTGAAACAGCTAGGTCAATCTAACGATTAACCTTGGCGTGCTTTAAAGCGTGGGTTTGTTTTGTTGATCACGTAAACGCGGCCTTTACGACGTACGATACGGCAGTCGCGGTGGCGGCTCTTAAGCGAGCGAAGTGAGTTGCGTACCTTCATTGGAACGAACCTTTCTAAGTCTTGGCGCGAACCGCGCCGGTTAAATCAAGTGCCCAACAAAGTTAGGCGGTTAAGCGGGTGTCTGACATAAGCCGGACAATCAAACAAGTGGTGGGCGATACAAGGATCGAACTTGTGACCCCTTCAATGTCAATGAAGTGCTCTACCGCTGAGCTAATCGCCCACTCTACCGCTTTGAACTCGAACACCCCTAATAAAAAGGGGCACGAAAATCCGCGCCGGTAGGGGGCGTATAAAAGGAGTCGTTGCAGGGATCAAGGGCTTTTGGCTTATGTCATTCATACTATATGGTAAAAGCATCAAAGGACCGGATATGCCTAAGTTTGCTTACGAAGTATTGCACCCTGAAAAGCACACATCTTGTGTTGTTTTTGCCTCGCCCCACAGTGGGCGGGACTATCCGTGGTCCTTTTTGCGCAAGACAGTTTTGGACGAACATTTCATTAGAACCTCTGAAGATGCCTTTGTAGACAGGCTTTTTGACTGTGCGCCGCAATTTGGAGCCAGCTTTTTAAAGGCTGGGGCACCGCGTGCTTTTGTTGATTTTAATCGCAGTGCTGATGAATTGGACCCTGCGTTGATTGAGGGGGTGCGCAGCGTCGGTCAAAATCCACGCATAGCGTCAGGCTTGGGGGTGATTCCCCGTGTCGTTGCCGGTGGTCGGTCCATTTACCGCGGAAAAATTAACCACGAAGAGGCACAACGTCGGATCACGCTGTACTGGCGTCCCTATCATGAGATGCTGCAAAAGCTTTTGGACAGCGCGCATCAGCGATTTGGTCAGTCAGTTTTGATTGATTGCCATTCGATGCCTCATGAAGCGATGGACGGTGTTGCCAAAGGTGGAATGCGACGTCCGGATGTTGTGTTGGGGGATCGGTTTGGGTCTTCTGCAGCAGCTGAAGTTGTTGACCGCCTCGAGGCAGCATTTGTTACGGCAGGGTTTGTTGTAACGCGCAATACGCCGTTTGCCGGTGCCTACATTACCCAAGCTTACGGTCGCCCGAATAAAGGACAGCATGCCGTTCAGGTCGAAATCGATCGCTCTATATATATGAACGAACAGCTGATCCGCCCGAACGGTGATTTTGAGCAGGTGCAAGTCGCGCTTCGAGGTGTGATTAAAGAGGCCGTGGCGATTGGTCGGGAGCGCGTGCCCTTGGCTGCGGAATAAGACCTCGCTGTTTTGGTTGGTTGCGGATAAAGCGATGCCATGGACACAGATTTCGAGATATTTTTAGCGACGGCCCCTGGGCTTGAAAGTATATTGGCTGAAGAAGCCGTGCAGCATGGCTTTTCCAATCCCGTGGCATCCAATGGTGGCGTCACAATTACGGGTGGTTGGCCTGAGGTCTGGCGCGCCAATTTGGTGATGCGTGGTGCGAACCGCGTGTTGGCCCGTATCGGATCGTTCCGTGTGATGCATTTGGCCCAGCTGGACAAACGCGCGCGCAAGTTTCCTTGGGGTGAGATATTAAGTCCTGACATTCCGGTTCGTGTTGACGTGGTGTGCCGTAAATCCAAAATTTATCATGCCGGTGCCGCGACGCAGCGGATTGAAACTGCGATTAAGGAAGAGTTAGGCGCAGTGATCTCGAAAGAAGCTGAGCTAAAGATTATGGTCCGGATCGAGGATGACCTGTGTACCATAAGTGTCGATACTTCGGGCGAGCTGCTGCACAAACGTGGCCATAAGGTTGCGGTGAACAAAGCTCCGATGCGCGAAACCTTGGCCGCGATGTTCTTGCGCCAATGTGGTTACGACGGGTCCGAACCTGTGGTGGATATCATGTGTGGATCTGGCACGTTCGTGTTGGAAGCCGCCGAGATCGCCAAAGGACTGGCCCCCGGTCGGTCACGCAACTTCGGGTTTGAACAGTTCAACAACTTTGATCCTGTGGCGTGGGCCGCGTTGAAAGATGCGCAAACGTCACGTGAGACGGATTTGCAGTTTTATGGATCGGACCGTGATGCAGGTGCGGTGCGCATGAGTACAGCAAATGCTGAGCGTGGTGGTGTTGATGACATCACAACCTTCAACACACATCCGCTGCAAGACGCTGTGGCACCAGAAGGCCCAAAGGGTTTGGTTATGATCAACCCGCCTTATGGTGCACGGATCGGCAATAAGAAGATTTTATATTCGGTCTACGCAGGTCTGGGCACGGTTCTAAAAGAACGGTTCCGTGGCTGGCGCGTTGGGATGGTGACAAGTGAGCCGTCTTTGGCCAAAACCGCTGGGCTTAAATTCCGTGATCCACTGCCATCAGTTTCTAACGGTGGTCTGCGGATCAACTTGTACCGCACCGGCAAGCTTTAACGTAAAGACCTACCTTTTTTGATCGCATCAGGGCCAAAGCGTTCGCGGATCTTATCGGTCGCGCGTTCTGCTGCGCTTCGTTTTCCTGCATCTGGGTCCAATAGATCGGGTGCTAGTTCGGCACCGTCAGCATCTATCAAATGGGACAGACCACAACCGATCAATCGATAGGGGCCTTGATCACCCACCTGTTCAAACAGGTTCTTGGCGGTGCGGTAAACAACATCCGCCATCTGGGTTGAGCCGTGCAATGCCATTCGCCGCGTCAGGCTGGTGTGGTTGGCACGTTTTAATTTCAGCGTTATAACACGACCTGCCAATGATTTTGCCTTGGCCCGATCCGATATTTGTTCTGCCAGTCGCCAGATATGTCCATCTAAAATCTCAGGGTCGGAGGTGTCGACGTTAAAGGTAGTTTCCTTTGAAATCGATTTGACGGGTTCATGGGATGAGATACGGCGTTTGTCCTGACCGCGTGCGAGGTGCCAAAGCCGCTCGCCCATGGATCCATAGCGTGCCACCAAATCTCTTCGCTCCCAACGCAGCAAATCGGCAAAGGTGCGGATGCCAGCCTTTTCAAGGGAAGCTTGCATGACCTTACCGACGCCCCAAATCATTTTGACAGGTTTGTCGCGCAAGAAATCATCTGTCTCTGCCTTGCCAATGATAGAAAAACCGCGTGGTTTGTTTAGGTCTGACGCAACTTTGGCTAGGAACTTGTTGTGGCTAAGGCCAATAGAACCGCTAAGGCCTAATTCATCGCGCATCCGTTTGATCAATCGCGCCAACATTACCGCGGGCGGTGCGCCGTGCAGACGGGCGGTGCCGCCAAGGTCCATGAATGCCTCATCCAAGGACAGGGGTTCAATGGCTGGGGTCATTTCTTCCATCATCAGGTGGATCGCACGCGATGCCTCAACGTAAGCTTCCATCCTTGGTTTGATGATCACCGCATCTGGACACAGTTTAAGCGCCTGAAACATTGGCATCGCAGACTTCACACCCCGAATACGGGCCACATAGCAGGCCGTGGAAACAACGCCGCGATGACCGCCACCAATAATAACAGGTTTGTCGATCAGACTGGGATCATCGCGTTTTTCCACAGAGGCGTAGAATGCATCACAGTCCATATGTGCGATGGTCAGTGTGTTCAATTCAGCGTGCGAAACGATACGCGGACTGACGCAAGACGGGCAACGCCGTCCGCTTTCAAATTCAGTCATACAATCGCGACAAAGGGCAGGCATTTGAAATCTTATCTGATAGGGTCAATGCTAGTTTACGGCGTGGATAAGTTAATGAACATGGCGATTGAGCGTAAAGGGTTCCACGGTGCCAAATTGGCGTTGTTTTTTTGGTGATAAGCTGGCTGTGACTCTGCGTGATAACAAACCTAACATTCCGTCGCCTAATCATTTGGATATGCCAGGGAGTGGACGTGAAGGATGCGAGACACTTTTGGAATGTGTGATGTGCGAAACCTATGAAGAGCTGAATATCCACGTTGATTCTGTTGCTGTGGTGTGAACGATTTCCTTATCCGGGCGGAGACAGTGGTTTTTCGTGGCTAATGTCGATGAGGCCGTCGCAAATACGATTAGATTGGTGGATGAAGGCCAAACATGGGGCCTGAAATCATCTGAAGAATACGCAGGTTTGCCCAATAGTAATGTTCGATTTTCAAGTCGACTAAAGATGTATATATATGGAAGTTAAGATTATTTTTTTGAAAGGCCCCCCGCTCGATGAGCGAGGGGAGTTGACGAACCTCAGGTAGGCCGGGTTCGTCGGGGAGTATCACCTACTCCCACTTTATACCACTGCAGCGCGAAGTTATCTAGTAAGTAATACCTGGCCTATCAACATAATGTGGTTTGCTGTGATCTTCCTACAATGAATAGTCAGGTTTTAGGTAGGCTTGCAACGATATCTATTGCTGCTTGTGCTGGGCTGGTTGCTGTCCAAATGGGGCGCCCAACAACGATATGGTCGGCCCCATCGTTAACTGCGTTATATGGTGTTGCGACCCGTTTTTGATCACCAAGTGCAGCCCCTGCAGGGCGCACGCCCGGTGTTACAATCAAGCGGCCTTCGGCTTCGGGAAGGGCGCGGATCAATGCCGCTTCTTGTGGGGATGCAATGACGCCGTCTGCGCCTGCTTCAAATGCTTTGGCGGCGCGGGTGATTACCAAATCCTTGATATCACCAGGTTGCAGAAGGCAGTTGTCGAGGTCTGCGCGGTCCAGTGATGTTAGAATTGTGACACCAAAGATTTTCAGATTGCTGCCTGCTGCGCCTTGTTTGGCAGCATTCACCACATGGGGATCGCCGTGCACGGTGAGAAAATCGAGATCGAATTGGGCCAGTCCACGCACTGCGGATTCAACTGTGGCGCCAATGTCGAACAATTTCATATCAAGGAAGACGCGTTTGCCGTGTTCTTGGATCAGCTCGTTTGCCAGCGCTAGACCACCAGTGGTCAGCATGCCTAAACCGATTTTGTAGAAGTTAACCGCATCACCGATCTGTTGGGTCATTTCCAAAGCTGCGTGCGCGTTTGGCACGTCTAGTGCCACGATTAATCTATCGTCTGTCATCTTTTATCCCCTACGTTGGTGCTTAAGCTGAAAGGTCCGTAAACGATCCGCGACATCAAGTCCATTCGGGGCAGTGAATTAGGGGCGGAAAAATACTCTGCCTAACGCCGCCATCCGGACAATAACGGATACCATTTTTTGGCAGAGATGGGGGGGGTCTAGGCTGCGAGTTGGCGCAGCATTTCGAATGCATCCACCACTTTGTGTGGCTGCATGCGTCCGGCGCGTACCATGGGAGAGGGCATGCTAAGTGGATGCGCCGACGACAGACCTGCGTTTCCGTTGAAACGGCGCAAGGCTTGGGTCGTTAAACCCCTCGCGGCATCTTTAAAATTCATATCGATTGGAGCATTGATTGCACATGCAAAGCTGCTTGGGGTTGTTTCTGCATAGACCGTTGCCAAAGCTTCAAAGCTTTGGTTTGCGGCATTGTAGATTACGCTGTTCAATTCCACTGTCTGGTTTTGCATCTCAGTCACCTGTAATTGTTTACATACTATGATGATACTGAAGTGGGGGCGATTTCCGTCGTTTTTAGGGGGAGCAGGAGTTCGGCCCAATCAGATCTCTGTGACGCCTAAATCAAATAGAAGGTATTGGCAGACGTAAATTTTGCTTTCGCCACTGCGAATTTTGGGCATTTGGCGTTGCTGGCGTAATGCGTCTTTGAACCATTCGCTTCTATGTTGCTCTTGATCAGCACTGATGGGTAAGGTGCTATCACAATGCAACGTGCCGGGCCCTGTATCCGTAGATAAAAGACAAAGGGCTGTTCGGCCTGTGATCCGAGAAAATTTTACACTTGAGATATGCAAAAGTTGCTCCCGCAAGTCGTTATCGTTGTTAAATACTCGGTTTAATTTTTAGCAAGATATGGGGAAATTGATTTGATTTTCTGCAGTAATTTATTTTCAGTTACCCTTGATGCTATAATTCTTGTGCCCAAGTGACATCAAAGGCCTGAAACGTTGTATGCTGCCGAGCGGGTACAACCAAAGTAGGCGCGTTGAAAAGGAGATACTCTATGGACCTTACTAAGTTCACGGAACGGTCACGCGGCTTTATTCAATCAGCCCAAGCAATTGCAACGCGCGAAAGCCATCAGCGATTGACCCCAGAACACATTTTAAAAGCACTGATGGATGACGGTCAGGGACTGGTAAGCAATTTGATTACTGCTGCGGGCGGCCAACCTGCAATTGTGGCTCAGGCTGTTGAAACGTTGCTGGGCAAGCAGCCGAAGATCACAGGCGATGCGGCGCAGATCTATATGGACAGCGCAACGGGCAAGGTTTTGGCTGAGGCCGAAGCGATCGCAAAGAAAGCGGGCGATAGTTTTGTGCCGGTAGAGCGTATGTTGATGGCGCTGTGCCTGGTTAAGTCCGGCGCGAAGACTGCATTGATCGATGGCAAGGTGAACGCGCAGGCGTTGAATGGCGCGATTAACGATATTCGCAAGGGGCGAACTGCAGATACTGCAAGTGCAGAAGACGGCTATGAGGCGTTGAAAAAGTACGCCCAAGACCTGACGGCCCGCGCAGAAGAGGGAAAGATCGACCCTATTATTGGTCGCGATGATGAAATCCGTCGCGCCATGCAAGTGCTTAGCCGTCGTACAAAGAACAACCCAGTTTTGATTGGTGAACCAGGTGTGGGTAAAACCGCAATTGCAGAGGGTTTGGCCCTGCGCATTGTGAATGGGGATGTACCTGAATCTCTGCGTGGTAAACGCTTATTGTCCTTGGACATGGGGGCCCTGATTGCCGGTGCTAAATATCGCGGTGATTTTGAGGAACGCCTGAAGGCGGTTCTTACTGAAGTGACTGAAGCCGCAGGTCAAGTTGTCTTGTTCATCGATGAAATGCACACCCTTGTTGGTGCTGGTAAAAGTGACGGCGCAATGGATGCTGCGAATCTGATTAAACCCGCCCTTGCTCGTGGAGAATTGCACTGTATCGGTGCGACTACTTTGGATGAGTATCGCAAGTATGTCGAAAAGGACGCGGCACTTGCCCGTCGTTTCCAGCCTGTTGTTGTAGCTGAACCAACGGTCGCAGATACTGTTTCGATTTTGCGTGGTATTAAAGAAAAGTACGAGTTGCACCACGGTGTGCGCATTTCCGACGGCGCTTTGGTTGCGGCAGCGACACTGAGCCACCGTTATATCACGGATCGTTTTTTGCCGGACAAAGCTATCGATTTGATGGACGAGGCCGCCAGTCGTTTGCGTATGGAAGTCGACAGCAAGCCCGAGGAATTGGACGCGCTGGATCGTGATATTATGCAAAAGCAGATCGAGGAACAAGCGCTGCATCTTGAAGATGACGCGGCCTCAAAGGATCGCTTGAAGACATTGGTTAAAGACTTGGCTGAACTGCAAGAACGCAGTGCTGAAATGACAGCGCAGTGGCAGGCCGAACGTGACAAGCTGGCGGGTGCCCGTGATCTGAAAGAGAAGCTGGACCATGCGCGCGCCGAATTGGAAATCGCCAAACGCGAAAGCAATTTGGGCCGCGCGGGTGAGTTGTCTTATGGCGTTATTCCAGAGCTAGAGCGTTTGTTGGTTGAGGCGGAAGGTGCCGAAAGCGAAACTATGGTGGTAGAAGCCGTGCGCGCGGAACAAATCGCGAGCGTGGTGGAGCGCTGGACCGGTATTCCGACCTCCAAGATGTTGGAAGGTGATCGTGAGAAATTGCTGCGGATGGAGGATCATTTGCATGGTCGTGTCATCGGGCAGTCGTCTGCGGTGCGTGCCCTATCCAATGCGGTGCGCCGT
>JAOKHV010000014.1 GCA_028248455.1 Ascidiaceihabitans sp.
CATTACGTCCGGATCATACAACATCGCAATCTCTTGCTACGTGTCATTGGCGAAACCAATGGCGGCTTTGCGGGCTCACAATCCAAACCGCGCGGCAAACGTTTCAAGCGCCAAAGCGGCATCGCGACGTTTCCCTTGGTCCGGTGCCTCGATAATCATGACGGCATCCGCGTCCGTCGCCTAAAAGACTACGCCCAAGGCATCGGTTTGTTCCTTGCGTGTAACCTTGTGCCGAGAGGACCAACCATCGCCATTCAAAAATATCCCATCGTTATCGAACAGACGGTCCATTCATTCGGTATTATATGTTGCAATGCCCATCATGCGTGTACTTTTCTAATGTCATCCCAAGCGCGGTTGATATCGATCATACGTTTCTCCACCAACAATACGGCCTCTTCAGGGATGCCGCGGGCAACCATCGCATCTGGGTGATTGTCACGTACAAGCTGTCGCCATGCTTTGCGCATGTCATCAAATGACATGCCTGGGTTCAGCCCCAATACAGCATAAGGATCTTGTTCTGCATCAGGTACAAACCGTGCTCTTAAGGCTTTGAATTCGCCAGCCGAAACTTCGAAAATCTCAGCCACACGTTCTAAAAAGGCATTCTCGTTCGGGTGATAAAATCCATCCGCCATCGCAATGTGGAACAAACCTTCCATCAAATCCCTTAGCGTGTGTGGATCTTCATGGAACATCGTGTGAATACGGGTCGCATAGCTTTCAAAACCCGCAACATCTGTGCGTGCCAAATTGAAAACACGGGCGGCCCCAGCTTCGTCTTGGCTTGCAATATCAAACACTTCACGAAAGGCCGTGACCTCGTCACGTGTGACATGCCCATCCGCTTTTGCCATTTTTGCACCTAATGCAATAACAGCAATCGCAAATGCAACTGATCGTTCAGGTGGGCTGCGTAATTTGTCAAAAACCGACCACAAGGTCTCCCCAGAAGTGAGGGCAGCAAGAGCTTCAGCGATACGGGACCATATAGACATAACGCCACCCTATCCTTTGCGTTCAGAAGTGTCAGTGGGCTTTTCCAGAATTAAGTGCATTAATATCAAATCATGCCAGACACCATTTTTACGACCAACTTCAGGAAAGTAGCCAGCCTGCTTGAACCCACATTTTTCATGAAACGCGACCGCGTTGGCATTCCCGCCACTAATGGCCCCGATCATCGCATGATGGCCAAGCGTCATGGCAGCACTCACAAGGGTGTCCATCAACGCCCGCCCCAATCCTTTGTCCTGCGCCTCTGGCACAAGGTAGATTGTGTGCTCGACTGTATGCACACAACCTGGACCGCCACGAAACGCCCCAAACAACGCAAAACCCACAGACACGCCTTCTTACTCACAGATCAAGACACTCCGCTCAGGATTCATGATCATAGCTTCAACGTCACAGCATACTTTTAGTTCAGTGTTAAAGTAACGAATGTCTCACGAATTAGATCGTTCCATAGCGCAGTAATCGAGTGCGCATCAGCGATTACGGCCGAACGGATCACAACTGCCGTATCCCATGTGGCGTATCAAATTCTGCCATCAAATCTTGGGACCCAACCTCAAATACAACACGAACATCCGTCAGCGCCTTTTTCACCGCAGTCTCCAACTCTTTTGCATGTGGGTGCGCGATAACAAGACGACGCAAACGGCAACCCGAGGACGGCAACATCTCAGCGGGATGCGTCGCTGTCTGCCATTTGATCAGCGCGGGACACTGATTGTCGAAGGGTAAAACCCCGCTGGCAGGCACAACCATCTGCCAACGCAAATCACCGCGTTGTAACGAAACAGCTTCACCAACCCCATCAGGTAACAAAGCCATATCATCATCAAGCGCATCACTGCGGCATATCCAATTGCTCAAGCGCGGATTGCCTGAAAACCGGTCAAGATCAAACCACCTTGGGCGGTCAGGGTTAGGGGCGTTAGGATTGATCGCAATCGCTTCCAAATACAGTCCACCTGCCAATCCCATCAGCTTATTATGCGTATGAAAAACTGCGTGTTCGCCACCTGGCCGCATCGAAATGCCCAAGGCCTCCTCGACATAGGACTGGGCCTGTTCAAGTGTCTCGCCGGACACCGCCAAATGATCTAGCAGCATGGGATCGCCTCATTACTATGCATTGCAAAAATAATCCAAGAATAAGAGTAGTTTTGCAGGAATTCACATTGATTTCGAGGGCCAAAATCTTATCTGCGCTATAGCACCTGACAGTTTCGGAGAGATTTAATGTTTTTACGAGCCCTCGACCGGTTTTTTAGCCATGAAGCATCGGGAGGGATCCTGCTTATGCTGTCAGCATTGGCAGCGATGATCGTTGCCAACTCTGCATTGTCAGGCCTTTATGAATCCGTACTTGCCGCAAAGTTCTCTGTTCTGATCAACGGCGAAGGCCTTTCTAAACCACTCATCTTGTGGATCAACGACGGCCTTATGGCGATCTTCTTCTTCCTGATCGGTTTGGAACTAAAGCGCGAAATTCTCGAGGGCAAACTCAAGAACCCAAGCGACATCATTTTGCCGGGCGTTGCAGCCCTCGGCGGAATGGCCCTACCAGCGTTGGTTTTCGTTCTCTTCAACTGGAACATCATTGAAAATATTAGCGGTTGGGCCATCCCAGCAGCAACCGACATCGCATTTGCGCTGGGTATCCTCGCACTTGTTGGCAGCCGGGCCCCTGCATCGCTCAAGGTATTCTTGCTAACACTGGCAATTTTGGATGACCTTGGCGCAATCATTATCATTGCCTTGTTCTATACGGCAGAACTGAAGGTAGATTACCTGTTTCTTGCTTTGCTTCCATTGGCGGGCTTGCTGTGGCTAAATATCAAAGGTGCGCACCGTATCGCCCCTGCCCTGCTTTTGGGTGCGATCATGTGGTACTTTGTTCTTAAGTCTGGGGTCCACGCAACACTGGCTGGTGTCGTCACCGCGTTCTGCATTCCGCTCAAAGACAAATGGGGCAAATCGCCATTGCATTCTCTTGAGAATGGCCTGACACCTTATGTCCTATACCTCATCATCCCGATTTTCGCTTTCGCAAACGCAGGTGTTGTCCTGAAAGGTATGACCTTTAATGACCTACTGGCACCTCTTCCATTGGGCATCGCACTAGGCCTGATCGTCGGGAAACAGGTTGGTGTATTTGGTCTAACGATGTTGATGGTCAAAACAGGCATCGCCAAGATGCCACATGGGGCGACTGCATTGCACATCTACGGCATCTCTTGCTTGGCTGGGGTCGGCTTCACAATGTCCCTATTCATTGGTGGCCTTAGCTTTGCAGACGCTGAAATGATGAACCAAGTTCGCTTGGGCGTGCTAAGCGGTTCGATTGTATCCGGTATCTTAGGTTACACAGCGTTGATGATGGCCTCGCGCCAATCACCCCAAGATGATGTACCCGCATCTGCATAAACAAAATGGGGCAGCCATTGGCTGCCCCATTTTAGATCGCTACTCGTCTGCCCTTTAGGACCGGGTTTTACGAATGATCTCAAGGATATCTTGCGCAGCATCCGGAATATTTGTCCCCGGCCCAAAGATCGCCTTAACCCCATTATCATACAGATATCGATAGTCCTGTTGCGGGATAACGCCACCACAGATTACGATGATATCCTCTGCGCCAGCATCCTTCAGGGCCTTTACCAATTGTGGTGCCAGCGTCTTGTGACCCGCAGCTTGGGAACTGATCCCGATCACGTGCACATCGTTATCAACAGCGTCCTGTGCGGCTTCTGCAGGCGTTTGAAACAGCGGACCTACATCCACATCAAAACCGATGTCAGCAAACGCAGTTGCAATAACTTTTGCACCGCGGTCATGCCCATCCTGGCCCATTTTCACGACCAGCATGCGTGGGCGGCGTCCTTCGACTTCGGCAAAATCTTCAACAGACTTCTGGATTGCGGCGAAACCAGCATCACCCTCATAAGCCGCACCGTAAACACCGGACAACATTTTGACTTCAGCGCGGTGACGTCCGAACACTTCTTCCATTGCTGTACTAATTTCCCCAACTGAAGCCCGTGCACGTGCTGCATCAATAGCGGCTTCTAGCAAGTTGCCACCCTCACCGGCGCGACGGGTCACTTCAGCCAAGGCTGCCTCACATGCAGCGGCATCACGGCTGGCGCGAATGCTGTTGAGGCGAGTAATTTGGCTTGTCCGAACCGCGTCATTATCGATATCCATAATATCAATTGGGTCTTCTTTATCCAAACGGTATTTGTTCACCCCTACGATCACTTCAGTGCCACGATCAATTTTGGCCTGACGGGTAGCTGCGGCTTCTTCGATACGCAACTTAGGCATGCCTGACGCAACGGCCTTGGTCATTCCACCCAATGCCTCGACCTCTTCGATCAGCTTCCATGCTTCTTCAGCCAGATCATGGGTCAACTTCTCAACGTAATAGGAACCTGCCAATGGATCGACCACATTGGTCACGCCTGTTTCTTCTTGCAGGATCAACTGAGTGTTGCGTGCGATACGTGCTGAGAAATCAGTAGGCAAAGCAATCGCTTCATCCAACGCATTAGTGTGCAAGGATTGCGTGCCGCCAAGGGCCGCAGCCATAGCTTCATATGCAGTGCGCACCACATTGTTGTAGGGGTCCTGTTCTTGCAACGATACGCCAGAAGTTTGGCAGTGGGTGCGTAACATGGATGACTTCGGGTTCTTTGGCTCAAACTCTGACATGATGCGATGCCACAGCAAACGCGCTGCACGCAACTTGGACGCTTCCATGAAAAAGTTCATGCCGATCGCGAAGAAAAAGCTAAGGCGCGGCGCGAATTTATCCACGTCCATACCTGCGGCGATCGCCGTGCGGACATACTCGCGCCCATCGGCCAACGTGAACGCCAGCTCTTGAACCAAGTTCGCGCCAGCCTCTTGCATGTGATAACCAGAGATCGAAATTGAGTTGAATTTCGGCATCTCATTTGCGGTAAATTCAATGATGTCGGCAATGATCCGCATCGATGGCTCTGGCGGATAAATATAGGTGTTACGCACCATGAACTCTTTCAGAATATCATTCTGAATGGTTCCCGCCAGCACAGATCTATCATGCCCTTGCTCTTCACCCGCGACAATGAAGCTGGCCAAGATTGGAATAACCGCGCCATTCATTGTCATAGAAACGGACACTTTATCCAACGGAATGCCGTCGAACAGAATTTTCATATCTTCAACGCTGTCAATCGCAACACCGGCTTTGCCCACGTCACCAACCACACGTTCATGATCACTGTCGTACCCACGGTGCGTGGCCAGATCAAAGGCAACAGAAACACCCTGCTGGCCTGCATCCAAAGCACGACGATAAAAGGCGTTCGATTCTTCTGCAGTCGAGAAACCCGCATATTGGCGGATGGTCCACGGACGCCCCGCATACATAGTTGCCTTCACGCCGCGCATAAATGGTGCGGCCCCCGGAATCGTGCCCAAATGATCAACCTCTTTAAGGTCTTCTTCAGTATAGATCGGTTGAACATCGATCCCCTCAAGGGTTTTCCATGTCAGATCGTCTACTGGCCGGCCGCGAAGTTCGCTTTCAGCGATGCCCCGCCACGTGTCTTTCTTGCTTGTCATGTCATTGTCCTCTTTCAAATGGGCCAAACTGCGGGATATTTCCCGTTCCGGAGTGGTCCGTGTCCTCTGTCAGTATTGCCAACCCATCAGCACCTGAAATAGTCCAGTGCATGTCGTCAGCACATGCTTCGCGCAATTGCGCGCTTTGTGTTTGGTCAAATGGTATCCAACGCCGTGTGTTCTTCTGAGAACCGAGCGCACACAAACCCGCTGTATCGCCACGTTCTGATAATATTGCCCGCAGCGCGGTTAGGGTTGGCGCACGATTTAGCCACTCTTCGCCTTTGTTGCTTGGCCCAACTTCATCGATCCATCCCTTCAGCATCTGATCAGGACGTCCCTGATAGCGTTCAAAAGGAACCACGCGAATTTCGGTGTCAGGCAATGCACAGGCCAGATCGGTAATAACATCACGCCATGTACGACTTGCACGTGCGACTTCGTCCAAGGTCTTTGCAGGCAAAACGCAATGCCCACGCCCGATACTGTAAGCAATCGACGACGCCCAATACAAATCATGTGCCCGAACATTCAGCACAACCCGCTTCAAATGACCTTCAAAAGCCTGCGCATATTGGGCCATTCGTTGGCCAATCGCAGGATAAAGCGCACGCTTGCATAGGTTATGACGCACCGACCCAATCATGTTCTCATCGCTGATCAATAATTTGCGTACACCAGATTGCGCCGCGGATCCCATTTGCATTTGAACACGCCCAACAGCGCGTGCTTGCATCTTTGGCACGTGCCGCATCGAAGACGAAGGTACGACGCCTGCAAACAACCCCTGCCGTGTGCGCGGTGGCCCCCAATAACCGATCTGGCGGTTGGAAAGTTCCGAATGGGAACGCCGCATATAGCTTTGGAAAGTTGTACTGCCGGTCCTGTGTGACCCGAGATGTAGAATAACGTCCATGAAACGGCCTGCTCTATTCCAAAAGGCTGCCCCGTTCGGCCATGATGCGAGGATCACAGCAGTCATGGCATTACACTCGTTTCAAACGCTTTAACGCAACATTCGCGTCTTTGGCGGGTCGTAATCGCCGATAAAGGTACTATGTTGATGGTAACAGGAGTGCTCATGAAACACATATTACCCGTTGTTATAGCAGCTTTATTTGCCAGCCACGCAATGGCCAAAGACGCCATGGAAATGACAGAGAATGTCGTATTTTCGCAGACTGCAGAAACAGATTTAAACCAATTTGTATGGAAAAAGAGGCCCATCGTCGTCTTTGCCGACAGCGATGCAGACCCGCGGTACACCGAACAGATCGAATTGCTGATGGCAAAACTGCATGATTTAGAAGAACGCGATGTGGTCGTATTGACCGATACAGACCCCAACGCAAAATCGGAACTACGCCTAAAGCTACGCCCGCGTGGTTTCATGTTGGCCATCATCGGTAAAGATGGTGGTGTAAAATTACGCAAGCCGTTCCCATGGGACGTGCGTGAGATTACCCGAAGCATTGACAAAATGCCGATGCGTAAACGCGAATTGCGCGAGAAAAAGCGTGAGGCCAGCGAAGGCTGACCCGACCCTATCATTTCTCGCGAAGTGGCGTTTGCACGGTCCATTGTTTATTCGAATTCCATGATGATTTCGTCGACTGCAAGGCTATCACCTGCGCTGGCGTTAATCTTGGACACAGTGCCCTTTTTCTCAGCCTTTAGGATGTTTTCCATCTTCATTGCTTCGATGGTACACAGCGCTTGGCCCTCTTCGACCACCTCGCCTTCCTCGACGTTCAATTTAACAACCAGACCTGGCATCGGGCACAACAACAGTTTGGACGTATCAGGCGCAACTTTTTCTGGCATCAAGCGCGCAAGCTCGGCCTGACGCTCTGTGCGCACGTGAACCTTCATATCCGCACCACGTGTACGAATGCGGAAGCCACCGCTGATCTTACCCACCTTGAGAATAAGTGGTGCACCATCTACCGTCATCTTGGCCAGTTGATCGCCCGGCGTCCAATCACCTGACACGCGCATTGTAGTGCCATCCGCAAAGGTGACATTAGACCCGTCGTGATCTGCGTCGATCACCACATCCATAGATGCACCCTGCAAAGCCACATTCCAATCGGTACCCACCTTGCGTTCGTGATTGTCCATACGACCCGAGACGCGAGTGCGACGAATTTCGGCAACGCGGTGCATTGCTGCACATGCTGCAGCGATACGGCACAGATCTGTCTCTGGCAGTTCAACGCCTTGAAAACCGTCAGGGTATTGTTCTTCGATAAAGGCAGTTGTCATCTCGCCTGCCATAAAGATCGGGTGATCCATAACGGCAGATAGGAAAGGCAAGTTGTGGCCAATACCCTCAACCTCGAAGCTATCCAATGCCACACGCATTGCCTCAACAGCTTCGTCACGAGTTGGGGCCCATGTGCAGAGCTTGGCAATCATCGGATCATAATACATGCTGATCTCTCCGCCTTCATAGACGCCAGTGTCGTTGCGGATCGCGACGAGGCCAGAGGCTGCGTCTCCTTGCCATTTATCGTTGTCCAGCAATGGACCCGCGGCTTGTTCCGCAGGTGGACGGTAACGCGTCAGGCGACCAATAGATGGGAGGAAGCCGCGATATGGATCTTCGGCATATAAACGGTTTTCAATCGCCCAACCGTTCAATTGCACATCATCTTGGGAAATAGTCAGTTTCTCACCATTGGCGACGCGGATCATCTGTTCCACCAAATCAACACCCGTGATCAACTCGGTCACAGGGTGCTCCACCTGCAAACGTGTATTCATTTCGAGGAAGAAGAAGTTCTTGTCGCCATCAACAATAAACTCAACCGTACCGGCGGATGCATAATCAACCGCCAGGGCCAATGCCACAGCCTGCTCGCCCATCGCGCGACGGGTTTCTTCATCCAAGAACGGGGATGGTGCTTCTTCAACAACCTTTTGCTGACGGCGCTGAATAGAACACTCGCGCTCGCCCAGATAGATGCCATTGCCATGACTGTCGCAAAGAACCTGAATTTCTATGTGGCGTGGCTGAGTTATGAATTTCTCAATGAAAATGCGGTCATCGCCAAACGAATTAGCCGCCTCATTTTTGGACGATTGGAACCCCTCACGGGCCTCCGCATCATTCCACGCAATGCGCATGCCCTTACCACCACCACCGGCAGAGGCCTTGATCATCACAGGATAACCAACCTGATTGGAAATTTTGACAGCGTCATCCGCGTCCTCGATCAAACCCATGTAACCGGGGACCGTAGAAACACCAGCGTCTTGGGCAATCTTCTTAGAGGTGATCTTATCCCCCATCTTCTCAATCGCGCCAACTGGCGGGCCAACAAAGGCAACGCCCTGCGCGGCCAAGGCCTCTGCGAATTTTGCATTTTCGGACAAGAAACCATATCCAGGGTGAACAGCCTGAGCTACAGAGGCTTTGACCGCCTCCATCACTTTATCGATAACAATATAAGACTGGTTGGCTGGGGGCGGGCCAATGTGGATTGCTTCATCCGCCATTTGCACATGCAAAGCCTGCTTATCGGCATCGGAATAGATGGCGACAGTGCCAATACCCATTTTGCGGGCAGTTTTGATAACACGGCAGGCGATTTCGCCACGGTTGGCAATCAGGATTTTGTTGAACATGTGATGTCCTTTTGAAGGTGGCGGGACTGGAAGGGGATCGGAAAACGCAAGAACCCGCCCCAAAAAAGCGGGACGGTCAATGCATTCAAAATTTTACAATATGCCCGAAGGCAATTTTGGGTTACTCGGCGGTCAGAGGACCCAATAGCGAAATCTCTCCGCGACTGGATGCTTCCTCGTGCTTTGTACATGCACCGGCCAGAAAAACTGGGCAACTCAAGGCTAAAGCGCTTGAGCTGCCCATAAGGGGAAGGGGTACGCAAACTTGTGCACTCACGTAAGCGGCTTCTGGGCACAGGCTGGGTGAAACTCAGTTTGCACGCCAATGTCCGTACCGCCAACCCACACAAATTCAAAGCGCGAAAATTGGCTAAACTTTGCTGGTTTATGGCAGGTTGCAGCAACATTGCGCCTATTCCCCAATCGCTTCTGGGAAACTGGCCCGTGCAATATTCACGTCGATCAACAACAATGCGTCATAGTCTTCAGGATCAAAGGTATCGCCAGCTGGAATGACTTCACGACCGAACAACCACGACAAGCGACCGGCATCTAGATTGCCACGCTCAAACGGATGTTCACCGAACTGTTCCCACAACGCTTCCATGAAACCCGCATCCGCACGACGGTCAGCCGGTTTGCGATCATTCTTGCGTTCGCGTCGCGCCAATGGTGTCGCCCCTTTGGGATTGGCGCGACGTAATGTGAATTGGAAATCTGTGCCCCGAAGTCTGCCAGGGAAACCGCGATGTTTCAGCATGATGATGCCCCCCCTACCATTTGGCCATCGGTTAGGGGTGTGGTCGGGGTGGGCGAAAACGCCCGCCCCGTAAGTGTATTACTTGTATTTGCCTGTGTGCACTGGCTCAACCGAAATTGGGGATGGGTCAATGACCTGCTGCTCGCGCGCACAGGCAGCAACGACAGCGATAAAGCCGAATGTTGCCAATAGTTTGATGCTCTTTGACACCTAAGTCTCCTGTCACTTTTAAATTGGTGCTTTAACACGGAATGTGTCGACGCACCGTTACTTGAGGTAAGGGGTTCTTGGGAAATCCCTGCAGGGAACATAGTGGAATCCTTGTTTAAAATATATCCGCTCAGTTCTAATCGGCGGAGTTGTGACTCGAAAGCCTCATAACGGACTTTGGGCAATACCTGTGTCGCAACATCTTGTGGTTGCATCAAAAAGCCCCCCAGATACAGATTTCATTTTGGGCACTAAATGCCTCGAACAACTGAGCCGCATCAGGGTTCGTTTCACCAAATTCAGTTTTTTGATCCGCCATTGAGACGACAACCAAATCACTTTTCAGATCATATTCAGCGATATAGGGCACAGCAACAGCAGCGCACAGATGTTCGATATCTTTGGCAGCGTCATCATGACTGACTTTACCCTTATCCGCTGGGATTGACGGCGCAACAAAACGAAAGCGCAGCCAGTTCTCACCGTTAACCATATCGACCAGCACTTCGTGCAGCGTGACTGACTGACTTGATGGCACCTCTTGCACAGTTGCATAGAGCGGAAAGCTGTAAACGAATGTGACAGCAATCGCACCGACGCAATACAGACGTAATACCGACATTATACAGCACCCTTAAATCGTCGATATCCTGCGCATTTCAACCAGCGCGCACGATTTTTAGGATTTTCCAAAACCGACTGAATATCAGCTTCAAGCGTTGAAGCTACATTTCCCATCACACGACCACCCGCCTCAATGTTTAAAGCACCATTAACGGGCGTTACCCGAACAACAGGCGAAAAACCCCGCAACCCCTGTAGCGTACGCCACATATCTTGGCGCACTTGCATCGCGATACGCACAGCATTGCCACCCGCCAACTGCGTATTTGCAGAGACATCAAAACGAGCCGGAAGCTGACGTGATACCGTTACCTGCCCCTCATCTTTCATGATATGCCAGCCCTTTATCATCGATCAGAGCGGGATATTATCGTGTTTTTTCCACGGATTCTTCTGTGACTTGCCGCGAAGCGATGCAAACGCACGGCTGACGCGTTTGCGTGTTGAGCGCGGTTGAATAACTTCATCGATGAAGCCACGTTCAGCCGCCACAAATGGGTTAGCAAAACGTTCTTCATACTCAGTGGCATGCGCCGCAATTTTGTCTGGGTCACCAAGATCAGCGCGGTGAATAATCTCAGTCGCTCCCTTGGCACCCATCACTGCGATTTCCGCCGTTGGCCACGCATAGTTAAAGTCGCCACGCAGGTGTTTGGATGACATTACATCATAGGCCCCGCCGTAAGCTTTACGTGTAATAACAGTGACTTTAGGCACTGTTGCTTCACCGTAAGCGAACAACAACTTAGCACCGTGCTTAATCACACCACCGTATTCTTGGCTGGTGCCAGGCAAGAAGCCCGGGACGTCTACGAGTGTAAGGATTGGGATCTCAAAAGCATCGCAGAAACGTACAAAACGCGCCGCTTTGCGTGAACTATCGATATCCAAGCAACCTGCCAAAATCATCGGTTGGTTGGCGACAACGCCGACTGTACTGCCTTCTAGACGAATGAAACCGGTCAGGATATTCTTAGCAAAATCCTCCTGAATTTCGTAAAAATCCCCCTCATCGGCGAGCTTATGAATAAGCTCTTTCATGTCGTAGGGTGTATTCGCGTTCTCGGGGATCAACGTATCGAGGGACAACTCAACACGGCCTGGTTCATCAAAAAATGGGCGAACCGGTGGCTTCTCACGGTTCGACAACGGTAGGAAATCGACGAGGCGGCGCACTTCAGCCAACGCCTCGATATCATTCTCAAACGCACCATCGGCGACGGATGACTTTTTGGTATGGGTCGATGCACCGCCCAACTCCTCAGCCGTGACAACTTCGTTAGTGACTGTTTTAACAACGTCCGGTCCCGTTACGAACATATAAGACGTGTCTTTTACCATGAAGATAAAATCTGTCATCGCAGGCGAATACACAGCACCCCCAGCACAAGGTCCCATGATCAAACTGATTTGCGGAACGACGCCTGAGGCCAAGACATTGCGTTGAAACACTTCGGCATAGCCCGCAAGCGACGCAACACCTTCTTGGATTCGCGCACCGCCAGAGTCGTTGATGCCAATGATGGGTGCACCATTCTGGATTGCCATATCTTGGATCTTGCAGATTTTCTGAGCGTGGGTTTCAGACAATGAACCGCCAAATACTGTGAAATCCTGGGAGAAGACATAGATCATACGGCCATTGATTGTGCCCCACCCCGTAACAACACCATCACCCGCAGGCTTTTGATTTTCCATGCCAAAATCAGTGCAACGATGGCTGACGAACATATCGAACTCTTCAAACGACCCCTCGTCCAACAGTAAATCGATGCGCTCGCGCGCTGTTAGCTTGCCACGTCCATGCTGTGCATCGATACGTTTCTGACCGCCACCAAGGCGCGCAGCCTCACGACGATCATTCAGCTCTGTAAGGATATCTTTCATCTTCAGCCCCGCTTGCGAATTTCCACTAGTGTATCAAGGCTTACACTCAGACCAAAGAGACATTCGGAATATTTGCAAATAGTATTCAGATCAATTTCTGCAAACTGCAAAATTGCAAAACGAACGCCGATTATCATGCCCCTGCTAGACATCACTTAACAAGCTGCATACCTCTTTCATATGGAAAATAAACCCACGATCCGCTTTATGGATCGCAAAACTCCGCCGCATATATTCACGTTGATCGTTCTGGCAGGCATGTCAGCAATAGTCATGAACATGTTTTTGCCAAGCCTCCCACAAATGGCGCAATATTTTGGTGTTTCAAATGGGGTTATAGCGCTGTCAGTGCCTTTGTTTCTGATTGTAAGTGCTGTTTTACAAATCTTTATCGGCCCGGTTTCCGATCGTTTTGGTCGCCGCCCAGTCATACTAAGCGGAATCGCAGTTTTCCTTCTAGCAACTATTGGCTGCATATATTCGCCCAGTATCAGCATGTTTCTATTCTTTCGCATGGTTCAGGCCGCCATTGCTGTTTGCATGGTTTTAAGCCGAGCAATCATTCGCGACTCATTCGACCAAGAACAATCCGCCTCAATGCTTGCTTATGTCACAATGGGTATGGCCATTGTTCCCATGATCAGTCCCGCAATCGGCGGCATCTTAGACGAATTCTTTGGCTGGCATGCAATCTTCTGGGCATTCCTGGTAATCGGTGCAGCCCTATTTGCACTTGTTTGGCGCGACCTTGGCGAAACCGCCAAACCATCAGGATTGACCCTGTCAGAGCAATTCAGAGAATACCCAGAGCTGCTCAAATCCAAACGCTTCTGGGGATACTGCCTTGCCTCTGCTTTCAGCTCAGGTGCTTTCTTCGCCTACCTAGGAGGAGGACCCTTTGTTGGTTCAGACGTATTCGGCTTGTCACCCAAATGGGTTGGTATCTTCTTTGGCGCTCCTGCCGTCGGGTATTTCGTCGGCAACTGGTACACGGGCCGTAACGCCAGACGTTTGGGTGTAAACAAACTGATCCTGTGGGGTGCAATCGCAGTGACCGCTGGCACCGTATTGATGCTGATATTGTTCCTGGTTGGCCTTGGCTCTGCCGTGACTTTCTTTGGCCTTATGACCTTCGTTGGTCTTGGCAACGGGATGGTGATCCCAAACGCAACAGCAGGCATGCTATCGGTACGCCCACATCTCGCAGGTACAGCATCAGGCTTAGGCGGAGCGATCATGATTGGTGGCGGCGCAGGCCTTGCATCCCTAGCAGTGTTCTTGCTCAAACCCGAAACAGGTGCCTACCCACTGATTCTGATCATGATGTTTACGTCTATCTCTGCAGTTCTTGCGATCCTATCAGTGTATCGTCGTGAAGCACGCCTCGCGAAGGACTAAACCTCAGGGTGCCTTGCGCATCTCACTTTGCAAAGCTACGATTAAATAAGTGCAAAGTTGCAAAGGTACTCGTATGGCGACCCAAAAAATCTACGCAGGCGCAAAACTACGCGAACTGCGCACGCGCATTGGCCTGACGCAAAAAGACTTTGCCGCCAAGTTGGGCGTATCGCTTCCCTACCTAAATCAAATGGAAAACAACAACCGCCCCGTCAGCACCTCTGTCGTGGTGGCACTCGCACGTGAGTTTGGCCTTGATGTAACCGAACTCAGCATCGGTGACAGCGAACGGTTAGTCAGCGACTTAAAGGAAGCACTGTCAGATCCCGTTTTCACCGCAGACATGCCACCAATCGCTGATCTACGCCTTGCGGCATCCAACGCTCCAACCTTTGCCCGCGCATTTATTCAGCTCCACCAAAGCTATCGACAAACCCACGAACGACTTGCCTCCCTTGATGAAGCACTGGGCCGCGAAGATGCACGCACCCGTCCCAGCCCATGGGAAGAGGTCCGCGATTTCTTTCATTATTGCGACAACTACATCGACTCCGTGGACCGTGTGGCCGAACATTTCTCTAACTCGCTTGAAGGTGCCGTTGACGTGCGCGCGGCCGCTGTTGCAACCCTACAAAAAGTTGGTGTGAAGGTTGAATTCACCAATGATGACAGAGTTCGCAGCTACGATCCCAGAAACAAGGTTTTGCGCATTTCCAACCGCAGCGTCACAGAAACACAGACCTTCCAAATCTTGCTACAGGTCGCGTTGATCCGCCAAAATGCATTGCTCGAGGCCACCCTTGATCTAGCCCGCTTCCAAACGTCAGAGGCCCGTGGCATCGCTAAGATCGGTCTTGCCAACTACTTTGCCGGCGCAGCCCTTATGCCCTACACACAATTCCTGACTGCGGCGAATGAATGCAGGCATGACGTTGAGCTTTTAGCGGGCCAATTCGGAGCCTCAATCGAACAGGTTGCACACCGCCTTTCGACCCTGCAACGCCCGGGCTCCAAAGGCATTCCATTCTTCTTTGTGCGCGTTGATCAGGCTGGAACGATCACAAAACGCCACTCTGCAACACGCCTACAATTTGCACGCTTCGGCGGCGCATGTCCGCTGTGGAACGTTCACCGCGCTTTCGAATTGCCTGCTCAATTCTTACGACAATTGGCTGAAACTCCAGACGGCGCACGCTATGTCAGTCTGGCACGCGACATTTCAAAGCCCGCTGGACGATACGGCGCACCTGTTCGCCGCTTTGCGATCGCTTTGGGATGTGAGGTCGAGCACGCGGGCTCACTGGTCTATGCAGATGGCATGGACCTTAGCCGCGCTGACGCATTTGAACCAATCGGAATTTCATGCCGAATATGCGAACGTAAAACATGCCATCAACGCTCTGTGCCCCCACTAGAGCGCAAATTGCTCGTGGATACAGACACGCGCGATGTTCTCCCCTACGGCGTCGACTAACGCCGTGCCCTGCGCCAACCGGCTTTAACCGCCTCATCCGCGCTACAGAACCACCGCTCGCCCTTATTGGTGTTAATACCTGTCTGTTCATAAAATCGTTGCCCAGCAACGTGGTAAATCCGCTTCCCACTTGAGGAAATCTTGCCCTTGATCGCACAATTACGGTCCGGCGGGATGCGCCCTTTTGCAAGTGTCTTGCGATATTGTGCAGGGTCTTGGACGCGGCTGCTGTGTAACCCGCGATCATTCACTGCAGCCCCTTTTTCATCCAGATCATAAGCCATCGAATACTTACGATAAGCAAAGGCCAATCCGTCTGAGACCAGGGCACACCCAATGTCTTCTCCGTTGACAAAACAGGGCGCGACGGCCCGCCCATATTTGTCCGTATCAACACGTTTACAGGTTGCCCTTTGTCCCTGAAGACGGACACGGACCTGTTGATTAACCCATTCTCCACAGGCCCAATTTAGGTTCTGTTCAGATTGGCAGGTTTGCGCTTTCTCCGGTGCGTCGGTCCCATGGATACACCCGCGGACATCGTCAACGTCGATGGTATCAGCATCAATGACGTTCACACGGCCTGAAAAGTCGGCAAGTGAGAGCGAGGGAACAACCATGAAAACGAACAACGCGCAAAATCTTAACATAGGTTAAGAAATGCGGGTTGCCGTTCATCAATTCAAACGGATTAGGTAATAAAGGTTACCAAAGTGTTAACGCACTTACCGCTGTTCAGTTTCCCAATTCGGGTGCAGCCACGGCTCATCATTCGAACGCGCCAGCGGATCAAGGCCCAAAATGTGATCCGACATTTTTTCGCCGACCATAAGTGATGGGCCATTCAAGTTGCCGTTGGTAATGCGCGGGAAAATGCTGCTGTCCGCAACACGCAATCCCTCAACGCCAATAACTTGGCCTGTGGGATCGACAACCGCATTTGGATCATCCCGCCGCCCCATACGACAAGTGCCACAAGGATGGTATGCGCTTTCCACATGCTCCGAAATGAACGCGTTCAGCTCTTCATCAGTTTGAACATCTGCGCCCGGTTGTATTTCACCCTTCACGAACGGCTTAAACGCGTCTTGGGCAAATATCTCGCGCGTGAGGCGGATGCACCTTCGGAAGTCCTCCCAATCAGACGGGTCAGACATATAGTTGAACAGGATTTTTGGATCATCCGCAGGATCGTTTGACCGCAACGTGACCACACCACGTGATACCGAACGCATAGGGCCAGTGTGGGCCTGAAACCCATGCCCTTCTGCTGTAGCTTGGCCATCATAGCGCACCGCAATGGGTAGGAAGTGATACTGAATATCTGGGTAGTCGACACCAGGTTTTGACCGAATAAACGCACAGCTTTCGAACTGATTTGAAGCGCCAAGGCCTGTCTTAAAGAAAAGCCATTGTGCGCCGATCAACGCCTTGGAAAATATGTTCCAGTGCTTGTACAAAGTGATAGGTTTGCTGGCCGACATCTGCATGTACAGCTCAAGGTGATCTTGCAGATTTTGCCCAACGCCTGGGCGATCAGCCACCACTTCGATACCGTTGTCCTTAAGGTGATCAGCAGGACCAATGCCAGATAACATCAGAATTTTGGGCGAGTTGATGGCAGAGGCCGCAATGATAACTTCGCGGTTTGCGGTGACCGTCTTTCCGCCCGAAAGGGCAACACCCGTCGCGCGGCCATCTTCAATAATCACCTTTTCAACCAAGCCATTCATGAGGTTACAATTGTCGTGCTCTAGCGCAGGACGCAGGTATGCATTGGCAGCGGACCAACGACGCCCCTTGTAAACCGTCTGCTCCATCGGGCCAAAGCCCTCTTGTTTCTCACCGTTATAATCAGACGTCGCCTCATAGCCTGCTTGCTTGCCTGCCTCGACAAAAGCCTTGAACAAGGGGTTCTTACGTGGCCCCCGCGTCACATACATAGGGCCGTTTTTGCCACGCCATTCAGGATCGCCGCCGTGACCATTATCGTCCCACGTTTCCATGCGTTTGTAGTATGGTAGCACATCTGCATAAGACCAACCATCAGCACCACTTTCGGCCCAATGATCAAAGTCCTTGGCGTGCCCACGCACGTATACCATCCCGTTGATCGATGATGATCCACCGATGACCTTACCCCTTGGGCACGCCAAACGGCGACCTTCCAAATGTGACTCGGGCTCGGACTCATACCCCCAATCATACATCTTCATGTTCATCGGGTATGACAGCGCAGCAGGCATTTGGATCAACGGTCCTATATCTGTCCCGCCATGTTCAATGACCAAAACGGACTCTCCCGCCTCCGCCAATCGATAGGCCATCGCGCAACCCGCACTCCCGGCCCCGACGATGACGTAATCAGCTTGCATTTCAGCCATCAGAACGGAGCCTCAACATCGCCCATGCGCACATAGACAGACTTTAGCTGTGAATAATAATTGATCGCAGCCTTTGAGTTTTCGCGCCCAACACCAGAGTTTTTCGAACCGCCAAACGGGGCTTCGACCGGTGCATCATTGTAGGAATTGATGAAACAAGTACCTGCCTCAAAATTCGCCGCAACACGATGCGCACGGGATAGATCCTTGGTAAACACACCCGCAGCCAAACCAAATTCGGTGTCATTGGCACGGGTCATCACATCATCTTCATCATCAAAATCAAGGACTGCCATTACCGGGCCAAAGATTTCTTCACGCGCGATGACCATGTCATCTTTAACATCCGCAAAGACAGTTGGCTGCATATAGAACCCGCCACGATCCAGACGGTTGCCGCCATAAACAAGACGCGCGCCCTCTGTTTTGCCTTTCTCTACATACCCCAATGCGATCTCAAGCTGGCGCTCACTGACCATAGGACCAAAATTGGTTTCTTCAATCTGTGGGTCACCGATCACAGCTGTATCAAGACGCTCAGACAGACGTTTTAAAAATGCTTCTTTGATAGATTTATGAACGAACACGCGCGTGCCGTTTGAACAGACCTGGCCTGAAGAATAGAAATTCCCCAAGATGGCACCACCCACAGCATTTTCGATGTCTGCATCTTCAAAGACGATCATCGGAGACTTGCCGCCCAATTCCATCGTCACATGCTTGATACCCGCAGCCGCTGCTGCATAAACCTTTTTGCCAGTCGGTACAGAGCCTGTCAGAGACACCTTGTCGACACGATCATCAGTCACCAATGCAGCACCAACATCACCCATACCTTGGATGACATTATAGATACCTGCAGGCAGACCTGCTTCGACCAAAATTTCCGCGACCTTTAGTGCACAAAGCGGTGTGGTTTCAGATGGTTTGAAAACCATAGCGTTGCCACAAGCCAACGCGGGCGCGCCTTTCCAGCAGGCAATCTGCGTTGGATAATTCCAGGCACCGATGCCCACACAAACACCCAAAGCTTCACGGCGTGTGTAAACCCAGTCTTCTCCCAGTTGGATGTGCTCACCTGTCAGCGTCGCAGCCATACCACCAAAGTATTCAAGCGCATCTGCACCAGATGTGGCATCAACCGCGATGGTTTCTTGATACGGCTTACCCGTGTCAAACGTCTCAAGGACGCTCAGGTCATGATTGCGTTCGCGCATGAGGTCAGCCGCACGACGCAGAATACGACCGCGTTCTGTTCCCGACATTTTAGCCCACGCCGATTGAGCCGATTTTGCTGCATCCAAAGCTTGTGCAATTATTGCAGGGGTCGCGGAATAAACGGTCGCGATCTTTTCACCCGTTGCGGGATAGATCACGTCGATTGGGGTACCAGCTGTATCCTCGACATATTGACCATTGATAAAGTGGCTGGCTGTTGGTTGTGTTGGGTAGCTCATGGTATCGTTCGCCTCCGGCGCAAAAATTTGGGGTAAGGGATGTAGGCCGCAGCGCTATTCCCCGCGTGGGTATCGGGCGTCGTCTTCGACGTTGTTTAGGTCCATGTGATTGCGCATGTAGCGTTCAGATGCTTTTTGCAGTGGCTGGTAATCCCAAGGATAATATCCGCCTTCGCGCAGTGCCTCGTAAACAACCCAACGACGGGCTTGGCTTGCGCGGACATCTGCATCAAACCTATCCAAGTCCCAGCGGGCTTCAGATTTTGCACGCAGCTGCGTTAAAGTTCCTTGGTGTTCTGCAACCTCTGCAAGGTTAGTCAATTCATGCGGGTCTGCATCCAGATCAAACAACTGATCAGCGTCTAACTTGCAGCGATTGTATTTCCACTTTCCATAACGCAGTGAAACCATCGGTGAATACGACGCCTCCGCTGCATATTCGATCGTAACGGGTTCGGTGCGTTCAACTCCCTGCCCCATTGGCTTGACGCTTTGGCCTGTGGTCCACGGTTCGACCTCTGACATATCAACGCCAGCAAGATCGCATAAGGTTGGGCAGACATCGATGTTGGACACCGGAGTTGTGATCAAACCCGGTTCCATATCCGGCGCACAGATCATCATCGGAACCCGTGCCGATCCCTCAAAAAAGGACATCTTAAACCACAGCCCGCGTTCGCCCAGCATGTCGCCATGATCGGAAACAAACATAATAATAGTCTCTTGGCGTGTTGCTTCGACCGCTTCCATCACCTCACCAATTTTATCATCAAGATAGCTGATGTTGGCAAAATAGGCGCGACGAGAGCGTTTAATATCGTCCTCTGAGATATCAAAACTACGCCAGTCGTTCGCATCAAAGATGCGTTTAGAATGGGTATCGTGATCTTCATAATCCATCGCTGGCACGGTCGGCAAAAGATGTTCACAATCCTCATACAAATCCCAATATTTTCTACGGGCAACGTATGGATCATGGGGATGGGTAAAGCTTACGGTCATGCACCATGGACGCTCATCTTTGCTGCGTGCATAGTCGTAAACCTTGCGGGTTGCGTGATATGCAACTTCGTCATCATATTCCATTTGGTTGGAAATTTCAGCAACACCAGAGCCCGTGACCGAGCCCATGTTGTGATACCACCAATCAATCCGCTCACCCGGTTTACGATAATCAGGGGTCCACCCAAAATCGGCAGGATAAATGTCTGTGGTTAATCGTTCCTCAAACCCGTGCATCTGGTCAGGGCCAACAAAGTGCATCTTGCCAGACAGGCAGGTTTGATAGCCTGCACGGCGTAGGTGGTGCGCATAGGTAGGAATGGACGATACGAATTCAGCCGCATTATCATACACGCCCGTATCAGAAGGCAATTGCCCAGACATGAATGCAGCACGCCCCGGAGCACACAAAGGTGACGCCGTGTATGCGTTTTTAAAACGGGTTGACCGCGCTGCCAGTTTTTTCAGATTTGGCGCATGCAGCCATTCAGCTGGTCCATCAGGGAACAGCGTGCCGTTCAATTGATCGACCATAAAAATCAGTATGTTCGGCTTGCTCATTGGTCGCTCTCGATCAAAGTTTGAAGGGTTTGCAGCGCTGCATCACATGCATCTTTAGGGTCGCAGACGCTGGACAAAGCAGCCCGCAGATAGAGCCCGTCAATTAATGCAGCCAAGGTATGCGCATCCCGTTCTGGATGTTTGGAAATGGGGCGTAAAGCATGGGTGAGGTTCGAGTGCAGGCGGCGCTGATACAGTTTTAACAACCGTTTGGTCTCTACGCTACTTTGCGACTGTGCGTATAAGGTCATCCACGCGCTGATCGTTTCAGGCGCGAAACAAGACGGTGCGAAACTGGATTCAATAATCGCACTGGCACGCGCGAAAGGCGTGGTTGCTTGACCTAAGGCTTGTAAAACCTCAGTTCCAAACTCGCGCAAGATGTGGCGCATCGCAGCCAAGAAAATCTTATCCTTGCCACCAAAATAGTGGTGCGCAAGCGCGGTCGACATCCCTGCCCGTTTAGCAATTTTCCCAACGGTCACTTGCAAGTTCCCAGCAGCGCCGATTTCAGCAATCGTCGCCTGCACCAACGCAGAGCGTCGGATCGGTTCCATTCCAACTTTAGGCATTCACAGTCCCCTAATATATTAGGTATGATCGTAATCAGCGCTTTATTGACTCGTCAATCAATAAAAATCTCACACCTTTGTCTCATGCATAACGGGGGTCACAGGACTGCGCTTCATCACTGCTTCGCGCCATATGATGAAAGTGACAGATGCCAGAATTACAACGCCACCAAACACTACCAATATATCCACAGGCTCGCCGAAAACGATTGCCCCTAATAACACCGCCCAAACCAATTGCAGGAATGTAATCGGCTGCGTAACGGTCACCGGCGCTGCAGCAAACGCCAAGGTCATCGTGTAATGGCCCGCTGTGGCAAAGCTAGCGACACAGAACAACAACATCAGTTCGTTGAGGGAGGGCGTTACCCAAACAGCAATCGCAAATGGGGCCAGCCCGATAGGCACAAAAATGGACAACATAGCAACTACCACGGTCGGCTTGACCTCGCCTGCCATTATCTTGGCCGTGAGGTAAGAACCCGCAAATACAATCGCAGTTACCAGCATCGCCAAATGTCCGGATGACACTTCCCGAAACCCCGGGCGCAAAATGATTGCAGCGCCAAGCAATGCAATCAGGATCGCAACGATCCTACGCATCGCTAACTTTTCTCCCAAAAAGATCGCGGCACCAATCGTCACATATACAGGAGAAAGGTAATTCATCGCCGTCACTTCAGCGATCGGAATGCGGGTCATGGCGTAAAACCACAAGATCACCGCGCCAGCGTGAAACATGCCGCGCATTCCAAACAACTTCCACTGACGGCGCGTCAATTGGGCTTCGCGCAAGTCCTTCAACATTGGCAACAGGAACACCAAACCCAGAAAATACCGCAAAAAAGCAGCCTCAGCTGGTGGCACGCGATTTCCCATATGTTTCACCAATGCCGTAACAGCTACAAAACATAGGCCCGTCACAAACATCCAAAAGATACCTGCGCGGTGGCGTGAGAGGTTTGATTTCATCATGCCACTATCAACACTCAAAGTGCAGACAATCACAAGGTATCAAAAAAGAACCAGTTTGATTGCAATGGCCCACATCGTAAGCGCAATAAGAGCATCTAAAATCTGCCATGCGCGTGGGTTGGCAAAGATAGGGCGTAACAATCGTGCCCCATACCCGAGGGCAAAGAAGAACGTAATACTGGCGGTAACTGCACCAAGACCAAAGCTGACACGGTCCTCATATTGCGCAGCGATTGAACCGATCAACACAACCGTATCCAAGTAAACATGCGGGTTCAGCAAAGACAGGGCAACCAATGTAGACAGTGTCCTTTTCAGAGATTGTTCCTCCCCATCGGCTGCTTCAAGGGAGCTACCGCCTCTCCATGCAGAGACCGCATTTGTCCAACCATACCATAGTAAAAATGCAGCCCCGCCATGGCGCATTGCTGTTTCAAACCAGGGCAATGATTGTGCAAGCGCCCCAAAACCGGTGATCCCTGCCAAGATCAGCACAGCATCGATAACACCGCACACCAAACAAACCCAAAAAATATGCGCCCCACGCAGCCCTTGGCGCAAAACAAACGCATTTTGAGCACCGATCGCGAGGATCAATGTGACGCTAAGAGCAAAGCCTTGAAGAAAAGTGAGGTACATGCACGAGTTCCGAATACTTATTGCAGCAGTGCTATCGCCCAATTGCCCAAAGCACAATCAAACGAAAACGCCGCCCCTGAAAGGAACGGCGCTGTAACAATCAGTTGCGGGGCAGAGCGCTTAAAGCTGCTCCATAACCTCGTCGCTGGCTTCAAAGTTCGATGTAACGCGTTGCACGTCATCATCATCTTCAAGCGCATCGATAAGGCGCATCAGTTTCTCCATGCCCTCTAGGTCCATCTCTGTTGAGATGGTCGGCTTCCAAATCAACTTGGTTGAAGAAGACTCACCCAGTTCAGCCTCAAGCGCATTTGAGACTTCGTTCAGGTCTGTGTCGGCACACCAAACAGTGTGGCCATCTTCTGATGACTCAACATCCTCAGCTCCCGCTTCAATAGCGGCCATCATAACAGTGTCTGAATCCCCAACAGTCGCTGGATATTCAACCGCACCTTTACGGTCGAACATGAAACCGACACTGCCCGTTTCGCCCAAGTTGCCACCACATTTCGAGAATGTAGAGCGCACTGTGGATGCCGTGCGGTTGCGGTTATCTGTCATCGCTTCAACGATCACAGCAACGCCATTTGGGCCATAGCCCTCGTAACGGATTTCTTCGTAATCTTCGCCCTCACCCGCTTGGGATTTTTTGATGGCGCGATCAATCACATCTTTCGGCACAGAGCTGGATTTAGCTTCTTTAACAGCCATGCGAAGACGTGGGTTTTTATCCGGATCAGGGTCGCCCATTTTGGCAGCCACAGTGATCTCTTTTGCCATCTTCGAAAACAGCTTGGCGCGTAATTTATCCTGACGACCTTTACGGTGTTGAATGTTTGCCCATTTTGAGTGGCCTGCCATAGGAGCCTCCAGCATTGATTAGGTAATTATGTTGGACTTTTCTATAGGGCACGTCACGGTCCAAGAGCAAGCCCACCGCGCAGATCAAGTGAAACCAGCGTCACAATTGAGAGGCGAATTCCCTCTAAATGGCACTGGCCCCTGACAAATACAGCGCATAGGGTAAGAGCATGAGCACAGATCAAATCCTATTATTTTCTCTCTTTGGTGCGGTCTTTGCCCTGTTATTGTGGGGTCGTTTTCGTTACGATATCGTTGCCTTTTCAGCCCTGATGATCGGGGTTGTCCTTGGGGTCGTACCCCAAAAAGACGCCTTTGCAGGCTTTGGGCATCCAGCAACCTTAGTGGTCGCACTTGTCCTTGTTGTTTCCGCAGGACTGGTTCGTTCTGGCGCTGTGTTCTTGATCACGCGCACTCTTGTCGATGCCAGCCGATCACTTGGGGCTCACATCACCTTGATGGGCGCAATTGGTGGCATCCTTTCTGCCTTTATGAACAACGTTGCCGCATTGGCCCTTTTGATGCCCGTTGATGTTCAAACTGCACGCAAGACTGGTCGCAGTCCGAGCCTGTCTCTTATGCCTCTAAGCTTTGTCACGATCCTTGGTGGCATGGTGACATTGATCGGTACCCCACCCAATATCATCATCGCTGCCATCCGCGAAGAAAGCCTTGGTGCGCCGTTCAAGATGTTTGACTTTGCCCCCGTTGGCGGTATCGCAGCGCTTGCAGGCATGACATTCGTCGCTTTGGTCGGTTGGCGTCTAATCCCTTCGCGTGATGAAAGTTCGTCCACATCAGACGATCTAGCTGAATATATTGCAGAATTGACTGTTCCAGAGGACAGTAAACATATTGGCAAACGCCTCTCAGAACTTGAGACCGAAGCTGATAAAACTGACGTTGCCATACTTGGCCTTATCCGTGATGGGAAGCGTCACTATGGCCAAGCACGCAACACCTTGCTGAAAGCAGGCGATGCGCTTGTACTTGAGGCAACGCCTGATGCGTTGGATGAATTCCGAACATCACTCAATTTGGCACTTTCAGACACTGAACGCACAGAACGCCTTAACGCCGCCGGTGAAGGCGTCGAGATCATCGAAGTCGTGGTCAAAGATACCAGCCGTTTGGTGGACCGTACAGCAGAAGCCGTCGGCCTAGCCTGGCGCCAAAGTGCTGTGTTGATGGGCATTTCACGTGGCGATACCCGCATTAAAAATCAGGTTCGCAAAACACCGATTAAACCGGGCGATATTTTGTTGCTATTAGTCCCTCGTAATCGTGGCCATGACGTGACGGATTGGTTGGGATGTTTACCGCTTGCAGACCGCGGTCTGGCCGTAACAGAAAATAGCAAAGTTTGGCTGGCAATTGGTATGTTTGCAGGGGCAGTTATCGCTGCAAGCCTTGGCCTTATTTATCTACCTGTCGCTTTAGGCCTTGTCGTGATTGCCTACGTTCTAACACGCATCGTACCGTTGTCTGAACTATACACACACATCGAATGGCCCGTAGTCGTTTTGTTAGGCTCGATGATCCCCCTTGGTGCTGCGCTTGAAACATCTGGTGGGACTGAGCTGATCTCTGGTGCATTGTTGGGATGGACAGCTGGTATGCCGGATTGGGCGGTTCTGACTGTTCTGATGATCGTCACGATGACTCTATCAGATGTTTTGAACAACACAGCGACCACAATCGTTGCAGCACCCGTTGGCATTCAGATGGCACAGTCCCTTGGCGTGTCACCCGACCCGTTCTTAATGGCTGTGGCGGTTGCGGCATCTTCTGCATTCCTCACACCTATTGGTCACAAGAATAACACGCTTATTTTGGGTCCAGGCGGATACTCCTTCGGTGATTATTGGCGTATGGGCCTTCCACTTGAGATCATAATCGTCGCCGTTTCGATCCCCGCAATTCTTGTATTTTGGCCGCTATAACACGCATCAGTAGAAACTTTACTTGCAAGACTGCGCTGATAAATTGTTACATAAGTTATTTAAGTTGGAAATTTTAAGTGAACACTTTTGTGAATGCGGCTTTGCCGCTGTCGCTGGTGATCAGCATGTTGTCACTCGGCATTGGACTAACACTCAATGATTTCAAACGCGTTTTGAAGCGCCCACATGCATTCGGCCTTGGTACAGGTGCACAAATCGTATTTGTGCCTTTCATAGCTTACTTGTTGATCTTAGCATTTGTCATAACGAGTGAATTGGCAGTTGGCGTCATGTTAGTGTCGCTTTGCCCAGGTGGTGTAACTAATAATATCATCGCAAAAGTTGCGGAAGGGGATTTCGCGCTGTCGGTCTCTTTAACCGCAGTCATCAGCCTTCTTAGCCTTCTGACAGTGCCATTTGTTTCTGCTTGGTCCGTGATTCACTTTATGGGTGCTGAAGAACCAGAAGTTACGATAACGGGCCTTGCGCTTGCTATTTTTATCCTCACAACATTGCCAGTCTTCCTAGGGATGGCCATCCAACATTTCAAACCCGCCTTTTCAATCCGTGTTGAACCAGCTTTCTCAATCATTGGTGTGGCACTGTTCGCCCTGATTGTCGTTGCTACGCTAATCAGCGGCTGGCAGACTTTCATGGACAACACCGCTACGTTAGGTCCGATCTTAGTTACGTTCAGCCTATCACTTCTGGTCATGGGCTTTTTCGTTGCGAAATTTTCAGGATTGGAGCGGAATGAAGTGAAATCCATTTCGATCGAAATAGGCTTGCAAAACGCTACAATTGGTATTGCGTTGACCTCGATCATCTCGACCCAATCAGATGGGTTCTCTGACATGGGACTGCAATCAGCAGTTTATGGCATCTTGATGTCTATCGTGGTGGCACCCTTTGTATATTGGTACCGAAAAACTTAAGAGGCCCGGAGGCCCCAAAACATATTCTAATACTGCAGCTGCAAAAGATTGAACTACTTCTTCGCTTTTGCAGTCACTTCAGCAGCCTTCACAACGGCCTTTTCTTCCTTCGTCATCTTGTTGCCCCAGCTGTTGTTGCTGATGCCCAGATCACTTGGCATTGGTTTGGTTTTGCCGCGACTGACTTTGCCACCTTTCTCAAGGAATTGCTTGATAAGGTCTTCGTCTGTCGTTTCTTTGATAACTTGTTTCATGTGTAAACCCTCGGGTGAAAAATGGGATCAAAGTGATTTCGCAATCTTAGGTCACTATAGGGCAAAGTCACAAGGGCCAAAGTATTGGGATAACCACAGATGCTAGAACCCCAATACTTAGGTTTAGCGGAATACCAACACGCATAAAGTCCGTGAATTTGTAACCACCCGGACCATAAACCAACATATTGGTTTGATACCCGATTGGCGTGGCAAAACTGGCAGAGGCCGCAACCATAACCGCCACAACAAGCGGGCGCGGATCAATCCCAAGAGCCGTGGCCAATCCAATAGCGATAGGCGTAACCACAACAGCCACAGCATTATTGCTGACCAATTCAGTCAACACTGAGGTCAACAAATAGATAGCCCAAATAATGAGGAAGGGCGGCAAATTACCCAGTGCCGGCGCAATTGCATTCACGATCAGCGCAACGGCACCCGACGCCTCAAGTGCCACACCAATGGCAAGCATCGAAAAAATCAGCGCCAGAAGACGGCCATCCACAAAGGAAAACGCTTCTTCCGCATCTATGCAGCGTGTGATCAAAACAAACGAAACTGCTAGGATCGATAGCAAGAAGATTGGGGCGACACCCAGTGCTGCCAAGGTCACCAACCCAATAAGCGCAGCAATAACGAGCGGTGCATGACTTCGACGAAACGCACGCACAGACGGTTTGGACACGTCAAGCATTTCCATCTCAATCGACAGACGTTGAATATCCGCAGGCGCACCTTCTAACAAAAGGGTGTCTCCTACTTTCACAATCAGGTCATCCAATTGACGCCCAATATTTTGGTTACGGCGATGCACAGCCAACGGATAAACTGCGAACCTACGGCGTAGGCGCAGTGAACCCAATGAGCGACCAATCATCTTACAACCAGGTGCAATCAATGCCTCAACGGTTGTGGTCTCTACTGCCGAAACCTGGTCAACACGCTTTAGTCCTCTGTTTCGCTGCAGTGACAACAGTTCAGTAATCTGGGTTCGCAAAACGACGCGATCACCCACGGCCAACTCAACACCCTGAAGATTGCGGCGCAAAGACCTGTCACCACGAATGACATCGATCAAGCGTACGCCTTCGCGTTTGAACAATTGAACGCCAGTAACTTCGCGACCGATCAAGTTGGATTCGGGGGGAATGACTGCTTCGGTAAAGAACTTCATGCGGGACCTATCGGACAACAAGTCCGTCATGCTTTCGCGATCCGGCAACAACATCGGTGCGACAAAGCGTAAATAGATCATGCCCCAAATTACAAGGATAATACCCAGCGGCGTAACCTCGAAAATCGTAAATCCAGCCAACCCTTGGGCACGGGCGACACCATCAACCAACAAGTTGGTCGATGTCCCGATCAAAGTCAGTGTCCCACCCAAAATTGCGGCGTAGCTCAGCGGGATTAGCATCTTAGACGAGGCAATGCCCATAGTCTTGGCAAGCTGAACAAACACAGGGATCATCACAACCACAACAGGCGTGTTCGACACAATCGCTGATGACAGAACGACAAAGGTCATCAGCAACACAATAGCCAAGGCGGGATTGGTTTGCGCAATACGGTCCGCCTGCCCTGTGAATGCCTCTAGTGCACCAGTGCGCACCAACGCCCCCATAATGATGAACATCGCCGCAATGGTCCAAGGCGCTGGGTTTGAAAGCACCTGAAGGGCATCTTCATATGGCAACAACCCTAAACCTAGCATCAAAGCCGCACCTGTGATTGCGACAACTTCTGTGGGTAAGGTTTCGCGTAAAAAAAGGATGAACATGATCGCAACCACAGTGAGGGTTAGGATTGCGCTACCAGTTTGCGAGAACTCAAAGAATGCCATGGAGCTACCTATTTTAGTTGCGACCAATTTGATCCATCGAGGCACTCGGCGCAACCGGTTTACTTGGCTTGCGCGGCTGTACCAAATACATCCCCGCCAACATCGCCAAAAGCGCCAGCCAAACTTGCGGCACATAAGTTTCGTTCAAAATGACCTTGGCCCAAAATACGCCAAAGACCGTCACAAGATAACTGACCTGTACCGCAAAAACGGGCCCCGTGCGTCCAACGAGCCATACGTAACCGGCGTAAACCATCACATGAATCAAAGAGCCTAAGATATGAGCATAATCCGGAATACCGTAGGGCGGCATCGGGTTGATCCACTGCCCCGTGGCCAACGCCAGAGGCAACGAAATAATAGCTCCAACCAATGATGCACCCAGTAGAACTTGGATTGAATCCATCCCTGCAGTGCCCCATTTAGCGACGTAATTGCCCTCACATGCGTAGCACGCGCCACCTATCAGCGCGATCATTACCCAAAAAGCAGATCCCATTTGAGGGATGCTGGCAGAGGGTAGAACAATCATCATGACACCGGCCAAACCAAGGAACAGCCCGCCCAATCGGCGCGCCTCAAACCGGTCATTGCCAAGGGCAAGTGCGACAGGAAAGGCAAAAATAGGGATCATAGAAAGCAGGATGGATAAGATACCTGAGGGCAGATGCACCGCAGCTTGATAAGTCGCTGAATTGGGGATCACGGTGCCAATTAGCGCTACAATCAAATAGACCCGCAACTGCGCAGGACCCAAGGGCAGACCTTTACCACGGATCAAACTAACAACCGCCAACAGGGCCGCCCCTATAGCGGCCTGCCAAAATATCAGGCCGAAATGTTGATAGCCTTCGCTCACAGCCAACTTGGACATCGGTTGGGTAAAGCTCCAACCCATCCCTAAAAAAATCAGGACAAGGCTATATCCAAGAAGTTGGCGTTGGCTCATCTAGCTCTTTGGGCCCGCTTGAAACAGCGCACCACCTTGGCGGACCATTTCAATGCGCGTCGACTTACCAGTTTTATCGTCCGTCTCGATGTAGACACCTGATAGGGTCGCGTCGCCAGCAGCAGGTGTAAACCGTTCTTTGGGCATACCAGTGATAAAGCGGCGCAGCGGTTCGGATTTTTCCATACCGATGACCGAGTTGTAGTCCCCGCACATACCCGCGTCCGTCAGATACCCCATACCTTTTTGCATGATCATCGCATCGCTGGTTGGCACGTGCGTGTGTGTCCCGACCATCAAGCTGGCGCGTCCGTCACACCAATGCCCCATAGCCATCTTTTCAGATGTCGCTTCGCAGTGGAAATCAACAATGATTGCATCGGCCTGACCACCAAGTGGGTGGTTCTTAAACACAGGTTCAATCGCAGAAAACGGATCATCAAATGGGCGTTTCATGAACACTTGACCAAGCGCTTGTGCGACTAGCACTTTGCGGCCGCTATTGGCGGTAAACAAACGTGCCCCTTTGCCGGGTGACGCTCTAGAAAAATTCAGCGGACGGATTACACGCGGTTCATGTTCGATAAACTGAAGCATATCTTTTTGGTCAAAGGCGTGATCGCCAAGCGTGATGCAATCTGCGCCAGCTTCCAAAATCAACTTGGCATGAGCGCCTGACAGCCCCATGCCACCCGTCGCATTTTCGCCGTTCACAACGACAAAATCTAGTTTCCATTCTTCACGTAAGCGAGGCAATTTTTCAGAAATGGCGCGGCGCCCGGCGCGGCCCATTACATCCCCAAGGAACAATATTTTCATGGAGTATGGGTTAGGCGGGCAAAGCCGCTGGGGCAAGAGGGATTCACACTGCCGACCTGAATTGATCTATTTATTAACTCGCCAGAATTGTATCTGGATCAAATCACATCCGTTTTGGTGTGATTATCCCCGTTTCGGTCACGATCATATCAAGGGGCTGATCTGTAGGTTCCAAAGGCAAACCTGCGGCTTCCTGCCCAGAGAATGCAAATCCAATGGCCAAAGTCGCCCGTTTCGCCCGCAAGATTTCAAGCGTGCGGTCATAGAACCCACCGCCATAACCTAAACGCCCCCCATCACGGCCAAATGCAACAAGCGGCACAATCACGATCTCTGGTTCAAAAAAATCATCCAGTACTGGTATGCGCGCACCAAATGGTCCGTCTTTCATTTCAGCATCCGGTTCCCACCGTGAAAACAGCAAAGGATGGTCCGCTTCAACAATGACTGGAACCCCAACATGGCCATAAGCCGCCGCTTCGGCCATCGTAGGCAATGGATCAATTTCAGTGCGTATCGGCATGTAACCAGACATTGGGACACCGCGATATCCAGCCAACAAGGCAGACAAATGCCCAGCGGCTCCACCAGATTGTTCACCAAACGCAACTTTGCGGCGTGCAAAGCCAGCCTTGCGCGCCGCCACTTTGATCTGAGCAAGGTCGTTCATAGCAATATCATCGCAGCAAGACCAAGGAATGCAAAGAAGCCAACGATGTCAGTCACAGTTGTCACAAACGCACCCGACGCAAGCGCAGGGTCAACGCCCCAGCGTTCTAGCAGCACAGGAATTACCGTGCCCGCAAAACCAGCAACGACCATATTCACAACCATAGCCGCAGCAATCACAGCCCCCAGCATCGGGGAGCCAAACCAGATAATTCCAACCACTGCCATCACAATGGCAAAGATCAAACCATTCACCAGTCCAACCAACACTTCACGACGCAAAACGCGCCACACGTTCGCGCTGGTCAAATCCTTGGTTGCAATCGCACGCACGGCAACGGTCAAAGACTGCGTTCCGGCATTGCCGCCCATGGATGCCACAATAGGCATCAACACCGCCAAGGCCACGATTTTTGTGATGGCCATTTCAAATTGCGCAATCACCATCGAGGCGGCAATCGAAGTGATCAAGTTAACCGCTAACCATGGCATACGCTGTTTAGTTGTCTCAATGACGCGGTCGGACAACGATCCCTCACCAACACCGGCAAGACGCATAATGTCTTCTTCGTGCTCGTCATCCAGAACAGCCATCGCATCATCAATGGTAATCAGACCGATCAATCGGCCCTCGCCATCAACAACGGGGGCAGAAATTAGGTGGTATTGGTTAAAGGCATAGGCGACGTCACCTTCATCCTGATCCGCAGGAATGATTTGGAACACGTCCTCAACGATCGAGGTAAGGAAAACCTCACGCTTTGAACGCATAATCTTACCTAGGGTGACATTACCAATCGGATGCAAGCGCGGATCAACCAACACAAGATGATAGAATTGATCAGGCAAGGCATCTGGATCGGAGCCGCGCAAATAATCAATCGCATCGCCTACAGTCCAATGCTCTGGGGCCATAACGACCTCGCGCTGCATCAAACGACCGGCTGAGAACTCAGGGTAGCTTAGGGCTTGTTCAACCGCCGCACGGTCAACGTCTTCAAGAACCTCAAGGATCGCCTCTTGCTGTGTTTCACGCAGGTCTTCGACCAGATCCACAACATCGTCACTGTCCAAATCGCGCACAGCTTCAGCCAACACTTGAGGTCTAAGTACCCCAATAACCTCTTCGCGGATGCTCTCATCCAGCTCTGACAGGATATCACCGTCAAACTCACGATCGTATAAACGGATTAGCCGCGAGCGATCAAACTCATTGATTTGCTCCAAAAGGTCAGCAATATCAGCAGCGTGCAGAGGGTCCATCAGCTCGCTAAGCTTAGCCTTATCCTCAATATCCACAGCATACAGGATCGCACTGACGTTTTTACGGTTCAGCAGATATGCATCGTCTTCACGTACGTTCTTTGGCCCTTCGGCGGATATTTGGGTGTTTTCGCTCATGTTGATCAAACCATATGCGGGGGGCGAGATAGTGACAATGGGATGCGTTTGCGAAATATCATTTACCGTATGACCACGCCGGATTAGGTATAGTCCATGACAAATCAAAAATTACTTTGCGGTCAAGTTTTGACCTATTCTGGCGACCCCTTTGTAGGCGCATGGCAAGACGCTATTCACGTAAACAGCTCCGGTGGTGTCTTGATCCGAGACGGCGTGATTGAAGCCATAGGCAATGCGGCCACGTTGCAAGCCACACATCCAGACGCGCAAGTGACGCAATACGGTGAAAAGCTTATTCTGCCCGGGTTTGTAGACGCGCATGTCCATTATCCACAGACCGGGATTATCGCGAGTTGGGGCAAACGTCTGATTGATTGGCTCAACACCTATACCTTCCCAGAAGAAATGCGGTTTGGGGATCCAGCGTACGCGGCTGAAATCGCAGGGCGTTATCTGGACCTGACGCTGTCCAACGGGACAACCACCGTTTGCTCTTATGCAACCATCCACCCCGAAAGCGTGGACGCAATATTTGAAGCCGCGCTTGCGCGTGGCCAACGGGTTGTTACGGGTAAAGCCTGCATGGACAGAAATGCGCCCGATGGGCTCCGCGACACGGCACAATCGGCATATGATGATAGCCTCGCATTGATAGAGAAGTGGCATGGCGTTGAGCGTGCCCATTACGCCATCACACCTCGTTTTTCCCCCACCTCAACCGTTGAACAACTTGAGGCCTTGGGCGCACTATGGGCTAAACGGCCCGATGTATTGATGCAAACGCATCTTAGCGAACAAGTTGATGAAATCGAATGGGTCAAAGGCATGTATCCCGACGCCCGTGATTATCTAGACACCTATGAGGCCTATGGCCTTCTCGGGGAGCGCGGCATCTACGGTCACTCGATCCACATGGAACCACGCGAAATGGATCGCCTGTCCGAAATGGGCGGCGCGGTGGTGCATTGCCCAACTTCAAACACCTTCATCGGTTCAGGTCTGTTTGACATGGCCGCGATGAAAGCACGCTCAATCCCAGTAGGACTGGCAACCGACACAGGTGGTGGGTCCTCATTTTCAATGCTGCGCACAATGGCAGCGGCCTATGAAATTGCCCAACTTCGCGGTGTCGCCCTACATGCCAGTCAGTTGCTTTGGCTGGCGACTGCTGGATCAGCCCGAAGCCTTCATTTGCAAGACCACATCGGTTCTTTGAAAGCTGGCAATGACGCCGACCTTTGTATTCTTGATCTGGCGTCCACCCCTGCCATTGCACAACGCAGCACGCGGGCGACCGATGTGTGGGAGGCTATCTTCCCAACGCTAATGATGGGAGATGACCGCGCAATTGCAGATGTTTGGGTGCAAGGACAGCGACGCAGCTAATTAGCAAGGTGCAGCAAGAACCATAACCCAATAGTTGTCAGGTCCACGGGCCAGGCCAAATTCACCCGCCTTTTTATGGGTCATGTTCTTGTAGTGCCCTTTGGATGCCTTACAACACACCATCACCTCTTCGAGGCTTTGCTGACCACGCGCAATACTTTCTTCCACAAAGCAGCACTTGTACCCTTGCGCCGTTATGCGATCACCAATGGATGATCCGTTTGCGCCAGTGTGGCTTAAGTAGCCTTAGCTTGCCATGTCATTGGCATGTGCGGCTGCAACTGCCTCAAGCTGTGGGGAATAGCGAATTGCCTTGCGATGTTTATCTTTATGAATTTCGTTGATGATCTGCGTTGCTGCAGCATCAGCAAAAACTGGGTTAATAGTAAAAAAACGAGAATAAAAGAGCGGCGACTAGATACTTCAAAGCTGATCCTTCAAAGCTGATCCTTCAAAGCATGTGCCAACTTATTCTGGTGCCCGATGACAGCATTCAAATCAATCGTTGTGACCTGACCTTCCCGCACAATTTGGCGTCCCTCGACAATAAGGTGCTTCACCTTTGTTGGCCCCGCCAACAACAATGCCGCAGGGTCCCACGATCCAGCGCTTTCAATACCTGTTGCGTCCCAGATTGCCACGTCACCGCGACAGCCCACAGCCAACCGACCGCATTCAGGACGTCCCAGAACATCCGCTCCACCACGTGTTACGATCTCAAGTGCGGTACGTGCGCTCATCGCATCCGCCCCAAGCGCGACGCGCTGCAACAACATCGCTTGACGGGCTTCTGCAACCAGATTGCCAACATCATTGCTGGCTGATCCATCAACGCCCAGACCAACAGGAACACCAGCATCATACATCCCGCGCAACGGCGCGATGCCACTGCCCAAACGACAATTCGAACACGGGCAATGCGCTACACCCGTTTTTGTGCGGGCAAACATCGCAACCTCTTCGGTATCTAATTTGACGCAATGCGCGTGCCATACATCGGGGCCAGTCCAACCCAAATCTTCAGCATATTGCCCAGGGCGTTTTCCAAATTTCTCAAGACTATAGGCGATGTCCTCATCGTTTTCAGCCAGATGGGTGTGCATCATGACACCCTTGTCACGCGCCAAGAGCGCTGCATCGCGCATCAATTCCGTACTGACGGAAAACGGTGAACAAGGGGCTACACCAACGCGACACATCGAAGCCGCGGAGGCGTCGTGGAACCCATCAATAACGCGAATGCAATCTTCTAGAATGGCACCTTCCTGCTCAACCAAGCTGTCAGGTGGAAGCCCACCATCGCTTTCACCGATGCTCATTGCGCCGCGTGTGGGTTGGAAACGAATGCCCAACTCGGCTGCAGCGTAGATTGTGTCCTCAAGCCGTGAACCGTTGGGGTATAGATATAAATGGTCAGAACTTAACGTGCAGCCTGACAACGCCAACTCCGCCAACCCCACTTGGGCCGACGTGAACATATGATCGGGGGTAAAGTTTGACCAAATTGGATAAAGCGTTTGCAGCCAGCCAAATAACAACGCGTCTTGGCCACCCGGAACCGCGCGTGTCAGCGTCTGGTACAAGTGATGGTGTGTGTTCACCAAGCCAGGTGTGACTACGCATCCCGCAGCGTTGATAACTTCGCAAGTTGTCCTCAGACCATGCCCAACCTCAACGATTTGACCGTCGCGGATCAAAACGTCTGCACCGCTTAACTCTCGGCGTGCGTCGTCCATGGTTAGGATCGTATCCGCATTTTGGATTAGAACTTCAGTCATGGGAATTCCCTCAAAATTGCCAACGCTTCCTCGTGGATTTCAGGATTTGATGCTGCAAGGGCTCGACCACCATTATGGGCTGGGCCTCCTTGCCAATCGGTAACAATGCCACCTGCCCCGTGAATTAATCCAATTGGGCCTTGGATATCATAGGAGTTCAACGACGCCTCAATTACCAAGTCAACATGACCTGCCGCTAACAGTGCATACGCATAACAATCCATGCCATAGCGGGTCAGCAGGGCTTTTTCAGCCACGGCTCCAAAACCTGCCCGTTCTGTCGGAGAACCCACTTCGGGGAATGTCGTAAAAACAGTCGCTTCCGATAGCGGACGCTGCTTGCGTGTTTGGATAGCGCCCTCGCCATGTGGGCCAACAAAGAGAGCACCTTGCGGCGTCCCAATAAAGCGTTCGCCGATATAAGGTTGATCGATCACGCCAATCTGCGGTCCAGCATCATCCCCAACCGCAATCAAGACGCCCCATGTCGGCGTGCCGGATACAAAACCACGTGTTCCATCGATTGGATCCAAAACCCAAGTCAGGCCACTGGTGCCAGATTTTGCTCCATACTCTTCACCAAGGATTGCATCATGAGGACGCAGTTGGGCCAAAAGATCGCACATCGCTCGTTCTGCAGCTTTATCAGCGACAGTGACCGGATCAAATCCAACCGCCAGTTTGTTTTCTGCCAACAGCCCAGCAGAACGAAAGTGAGGGAGGATGACAGCACGTGCAACATCAGCCAAAGCATTGGCGACTGATACAAGTTCGTCGTGAATTTCAGGTCTATATGTCATGAAAAAGGGGTGCCATTTTGCCCCCCAAATTGCAATCATTCTTAGCAGGCTTATTAAACAAGCCTGCTATACGTCAGTTTTTAAATTGCAAATATTAAGCTGCGTCGCCCAAAACACGGGCAAGATCAAATACGCGACGGCGTTGATGTGCAGGGATCGCATAGTACGAACGCACAAGGTACATGACCTCTTTGTTGTTCATAAAATCAGCAGGAGTTTGCTCCGTCGCGGGTTCTTTTACTGTTTCAAGCGGCACTGATTGCTCAATCCCATCAAGGAAATACGCGGCAGGTGCACCAAGTGCTTCAGCAATACCCCACAATCTAGACGCGCTCACACGGTTTGCACCCGTTTCGTATTTTTGAATTTTTTGGAATTTAATACAAACGATTTCAGCAAGTTGCTGTTGTGTCACTCCAACAATCCAACGTCGCTGGCGCATTTTCAAACCTACGTGAATATCAACATTGTGCAGCATCATAATTTCCAAAACTCGGTCTCGAAGGGTAACTCCTTTAATTCCTTCAAACAGCGACGACGAAAGCACCCTATCCACGCTCGGCCGCCTCTCTACGTCACCTTTACAACGTTTGGCGCAGTCGCCGCGCACTTGCCGCATTGGATGATGCGGCCCTAAAATACCTCGGCCTATCACGCCACGACGCAACACGCGAAGCCGCCCGTCCCTTCTGGGACACGCCAAATACGTGGCGCATGTAGCACTGAGTTAAATAATCGCTAAAATTGAAGCATGTTTCGGGCAGAATTGACTTGAAACATGCGCCCCGCACCCCAATATTAAAAATATACAACAGGCAGAGGTTTTTCTGCCCCCAACAGTTCCCTTTGGAGGTCAAAAATGGCTGACGTGAATACAATCCGCAGCGCGGCAGGTGCAAATGCCGCCAGCATCGACGCGGGTCTGCGCGCCCACATGAATAAAGTTTACGGTCAAATGTCTATCGGCATGTTGATAACCGCGTTGGCAGCTTGGGCCATCGCTGGCTTGGCGGTCACATCTGACCCGTCAGCTGCAGCAACCAACGCTGAAGGCGCTGTATATGCGCTGCGGGAGGGTTCTTACCTGACCGGTTTGGGCAGCCTGCTGTACACTTCGCCATTGCGCTTCGTCGTCATGTTCGCACCACTTGCCTTCATCTTCTTTGGCTGGGGCGCATTGATGAGCCGCGGTTCGGCTGCTGCTGTTCAATTGGGTTTCTTCATCTTTGCCGCCATCATGGGCGTCTCAATGAGCTCAATCTTCTTGGTTTACACACCGTATTCCATCACACAAACGTTCCTAGTCACAGCGATCGCCTTCGCAGGTCTTAGCCTTTATGGTTACACCACGAAGAAAGACCTGTCTGGCATGGGTACATTCCTGACGATGGGTGTAATTGGCCTGCTTGTTGCTATGGTTATCAACATCTTCTTGCAATCTTCTGTAATGATGATGGCGATCTCAGCCATCGGTGTTTTGATCTTTGCAGGCCTAACCGCCTACTACACACAAGACATCAAACGCACATACGTTGCACATGCTCACCACGGTGACCAAGAATGGTTGGACAAAGCAGCTTCAGACGGCGCGTTATCTTTATACATCTCTTTCTTGAACATGTTCCAGTTCTTGCTGATGTTCATGGGCCAACAAGAATAAACATAAACACCATTTGCTGTAATCAGGGCCGCCCAATTGGGTGGCCCTTTTTCGTTTAACAACAGGAGAAGACGATGCTGGAGCTAAGACCAAACTGCGAGTGCGACCTACCACCAGAAGCATCCAATGCCATGATCTGCACCTCTGAATGCACGTTCTGCGCAAACTGCGTGAACAACGTCCTTGCTAACGTCTGCCCCAACAGCGGTGGAGGCTTTGTTCCGCGTCCCATACGCCCCCTACAGGCACGTCGGGAGGGGTTAGGCCACAATCACCAGCAACCAAGTCAGGTGCGCGCACACACCAAGTACACACGCGAAGAGTTGATAAACTTTGCAGTGCGCCATAAGCACGTTGATCCAGCGGATCGTTAGGGTGATCGACTTTAATCAGTTAGGTTTAGAAGCCAGCAACGAACGTCACGTGGACTACATAAGTGCACGACATTCAAATCGCCACGCACATTCGTTAAAAGCTACGCAATCTTGGCACGAGAGGAATGACGACTCGTCCATATATACCGATACAAAGCCAAAGTTTGAGGATGCATACGTTCGACAAATCCTTTCGGCAAGTCGGCGCCGCCTTCCGCTTTACCTAGGTTGCGAAACAAGCGCTTTGTGACGCGCCACAACCGCAAGCCAACGGGCAAATCGAGCCATATCAAAACCTCAGCGCATGCTTTGCGACTTTCATAATTTCGCGACATCCTACCTTCAAATATCCACGACTGATGCGCGTCAACAGCTAACGCCATTGGCAATTTTCGGCCAACGGACGTTCGACCCAATTTTCTTGCCAATGGATTTGATCCATATGAAAGACGGGTAAATTTAATCGCTCACACAACATACGCGCCAATGTGGACTTCCCCGAACCCGGACCAGCAACAATCACTATACGTTTCATGAACGTGCCTCCCAAAACGCAAAAGACCGCGCTAGATGCGCGGCCTTTGTATACGTAGTCAGGTAAAATCTTACTTGATTTTGCCTTCTTTGTACTCAACGTGCTTACGTGCAACTGGGTCATACTTACGTGCAACCATTTTTTCAGTCATTGTACGTGCGTTCTTTTTGGTCACATAGAAGTGGCCAGTGCCCGCGGACGAGTTCAAACGGATTTTAATCGTGGTTGGCTTAGCCATGTTACTTCTCCTGCTGCGTAGGTTCCTGAAAAAGCGGAACCACGCGTGAATTCTTGATTTATGGCTTCTACCCCGCCCACCATCCGAGTCAACCGCAAAAGCAGGAAGATCATCCGCCAGCAGTAGAAAAAACCGCGATGCTGTGAAAAACACTGCACCCAAGGTCTCGATACAACATTTCCAACAGCGATGCACTGCCAAAGATGATCATTTCACAACATCAGATTCGCAGCCCTTTAGGGCCCTAAATGACAACAAATATAGATATGCGCGGAAGGCCTGTAAGCCGGATTTTGTCTAGATGCGTTACCACACCCGAGATAGTCATTCATCTTAGCACGCAGTTACCTGCGCACCTCTAGCTGCCAACCCGGACCTGCTGGGGCAAAAGCAGCCCCGCGACTTGCGTCGCACGCGGTCCCTATTTGGCATTGCTCCTGGTGGGGCTTGCCTTGCCAGTCCGGTTGCCCGTCCCGCGGTGGGCTCTTACTCCACCGTTTCACCCTTACCTGCGTGTGATATCGGTTGCCCGATCCGCACACAGGCGGTCTATTTTCTGTGGCGCTTTCCCTAGAGTTACCCCCGCCGGGCGTTACCCGGCACCATTGCTTTGTGGAGTCCGGACTTTCCTCGCGATTGTTGCCAATCCCGCGACCATCCAGCCTTCCGCGCAATCGCCTTGTGCGTTTTGTTTGGGGGTTCGTCAATGGGTTGGAGTGTTAGACCGCTACCAAGATTGAAGAACCGCGTGGTCCTTGGCACACAAAGGGCCCGTAGCAGATTGGTTCCAACGCAAGCGTACGGCTTGCAAGAGGTCAGCTGCGGGCACGCGAGTGTCATACCCCGCATGTGCTGCCAGTTCCGCAAACTCTGTGGCAGCGCATCCCTTCGGGGGCGTATCAGCGGCAAGCGCCTGCATGGCCAAACGTGCCCAATCAAACCGTGGACCCGGATCAATTTTACGACCCGGCGCTAGATCAGAATGCCCTATCACACCCTCAGCCGCGATATCCCAACGTTTCATGATCTGAGGCAGCAGTATTTCTAACGCGTGCATCTGTGGTTCTGAAAACGGATGGGCCCCTGCATTATCAAGTTCAACACCGATAGAACGCGAATTGATATCATCCTGACCATGCCAGCGCCCTGCCCCTGCGTGCCAGGCCCGCATCTCCTCGGGTACCAACTGTGTCAGTTCTCCCAAATTGGAAATTACGTAATGTGCAGAAACTTCAAATACGGGATCACACAGCCGTTCAATGGCGGCCTGTGCTGTCTTCATAGCACTGAAATGTAAAACGATCAGCGAAGGGCGAAGGGCATCACACCGTGAACCGCAATTGGGAGAGGCGATTTGTTCGATCACCCGCGATATTTTGCTGGATTCCAATCACAGGCATAACCGTCACCATCAGGATCCAAAGCTAGGCGGTCTCTGGTAGGACCACCCCGGGTCAAGAACTCAAGCTGAGCATCATCTGCCGAATTGTATTTCGCGCAATTGCGTTGTGTTCTCGCAACCGATGCAAAACCTAAGCGACGGTGAACCTGCGTTCCAAGTGGATGTTGCGTTTCCAGTGCATAGGCCACAACATTTAGCTGATTAGAACCGCTGCGGCTTGGCAATGCCGTTGGCTGAACAACAGCGTATTGCGCACGATTTGCTGCAATACGCGCCTTATCGCTTTCGATTGAATGGCGACCGGATACGGCACCAAAATCATTTTCATCAGAAATACCCGCATTATTCACTGCAACTGGTGCAGGGTTGGATGGGCTAGCATTCACCACCTGACGTCCCGCCTCAACAGAGGTGCGCGCAACATCGTTGCCCAGCGCAGCTAAAGTATCATTAGCAATAGAACTAGTCTGGGCGTTGACTGTCGCAGCAACCTGAGCCGTCTCAGACGTTACCGCCTGAACCGCTTGATTTTGCCGATTGCTGGACCGCAAGGTTTGCGATTGAACCGTCAATGGCGCATCAAGCTGTGCACGTGCACTGTCTGAAGTATCAAATCCTACACCTTGTCCAAGTGCACCTGCCCCACTTTCAGGAAGTGCAGGTTGGCAAGCAGCCAAAGCACCAAATGCTGAAGCCATCATTATCAATCGGATCGTCATACTACCTGCCTCTGGTTCCTATCTGCCTCTGGTTCGCTTAAGTGCGCTATATTTTTGCAGTGTTTACCACCATTTGGTTGGTTTGGCTACAAAACTTGCAGCTTTCTCAAGCGCATAGGCGGAAGACAGCAGATCGCCCTCTTCCCATGGGCGACCAATCAGTTGCAGGCCCATCGGCAAACCTTTGGAATCCAGACCAACCGGAACGGAAATTCCTGGCAGGCCAGCCATGTTCACCGTCACGGTGAATACGTCATTGAGGTACATTTGCACCGGATCAACATCCGTCATCTCACCCAAGCCAAAGGCCGAGGATGGGGTTGCAGGTGTCAGGATTGCATCGACACCAGCGGCAAACACGTCTTCAAAGTCTTTCTTGATCAACGTGCGTACGCGGCGGGCTCGGTTGTAATAGGCGTCATAGAAACCAGCAGACAATACATATGTCCCGATCATCACGCGGCGCTGTACTTCTGGGCCAAAGCCCTCAGCACGGGTTTTCTCATACATTTCTGTAATGCCGTCGCCTGCATCCAATGTAGCGCGGTGGCCATAACGCACACCGTCATATCGCGCGAGGTTCGAAGATGCCTCGGCAGGGGCAATCACGTAGTAAGCTGGCAATGCGTATTTCGTGTGTGGTAGCGAGATATTAACGATCTCAGCACCCGCATCACGCAACATGTCAGCGCCATCTGCCCATAGCTTGTCGATCTCAGCAGGCATGCCGTCCATGCGGTATTCTTTTGGCAGGCCAATTTTCTTACCGCGAATATCGCCAGTCATCAGGGCCTCAAAGTTCGGCACAGCCAAATCGGCGCTGGTGCTGTCTTTTGGATCATAGCCACACATGGTTTCCAACATGATCGCCGCATCGCGTACCGATTTGGTCATTGGGCCAGCTTGATCAAGGGAAGAGGCAAACGCCACAACGCCCCAACGTGAACAACGTCCATAAGTTGGTTTGATGCCAACAGTGCCCGTAAAGGCCGCAGGCTGGCGAATAGAACCGCCCGTATCCGTCCCAGTCGCAGCCAAGCAAAGGTCAGCCGCAACAGCGGCCGCAGAACCACCTGATGATCCACCTGGGGTCAACTGGCGCTCGTCAACTTTCCATGGGTTGATCGCGTTACCGTAAACGGATGTCTCGTTAGAGGAACCCATGGCAAATTCGTCCATATTGAGTTTGCCCAACATAACCGCACCACTGCCCAGCAGGTTGCCAGACACAGTTGATTCATACTCCGGCAAGAAACCTTCCAAAATGCGTGAACCCGCCTGAGACGGCACACCCTTGGTGCAGAACAAATCCTTGATCCCAATTGGCAGGCCACACATCGCAGGGGCATCAC
>JAOKHV010000015.1 GCA_028248455.1 Ascidiaceihabitans sp.
CTTCTTCGATGAGCTGTTCTAACACAACAGTTGCGCGATGAATTGTGTGTGGTGGCAGCAGCTTTAGCGCCTTTGCAAAAGCTTGGTATGTGATTGGCTCGCCTTGAGCGGCTTGGTCAATGAGAAGGCTGCGTGCACGTTGTTGCAGTGTCATTTGAACATCTGGGTTCTGGTTTATGTGGTCTGCCATCTGTTGACCTCCTAAATCATCTCATATCCGTTTAGTCGCGCGAAAATTTGTATTGTTCAATGTATAGATTTTACCATGAATCTCATATGGGGCCTCTAATCAGAATAGCTTTAGTTGATCGGGTGCCGGTTTTTGGCCTTTCGATTTGGTTGTGCGTTTGCGACTACCGTGCCTAATATACACAGCGTTCTTATTCATAAAGAAGTCGTCACTTTTGCGCACTGCCGCAAGTTTGTCTTTTGCGGCTTTTGCAGAAAGCGTCAGGTCGACGATTGGCGCAGGGTAGGTGGCCTCATTTTGGTCTCTCGTAGCTCTGAAAAGCGTTTGCTCCTGCAGCCATGGTTGGTGAATTGCCTCGCCCATGATGTGCCTCAATTCTGGGACCCATTTGCGAACAAATATCCCGTTTGGATCCTGGTCCAAGCCTTGCTTTATGGGGTTATAAACGCGGGTCGCATTGATTCCCGTTACACCAGATTGCATTTGAAACTGGCTGTAGTGGATACCTGGTTCATAATCAGTAAATAAACCAGCGAGGTAGGGTGCCGTTTTTCGCCAGTCGAGCCAAAGCTGGTAACTTGCAAAGCTAACCAACATCGCACGCATGCGAAAAGTAATCCAACCAGTGCTGATCAAATTACGCATACATGCGTCGACAAATGGAATGCCAGTTTTGCCAGTTTTCCAAGCTTCAAAATAATCTTCCCGATGTTCTTTTTCCCGCAACCCTTCAAACGCTGGGTGCATGCAATTTGTTTCGATGCTTGGCTGATCTTCGAGTTTTTGAATGAAGTGACATCGCCATGCGAGACGTGATCCAAAAGCACTGAGGTTGCGCGCAAACTTACTTTTATCAATTGGGCTGAGTTGTTTGCGTCTGCGATCCAATGCTTGGACAACTTCGCGCGTGGACAGTGCCCCAAATGCCAAGTGCGCGGATAGACGTGAACAGGAAAACTCCGACGCGCCTGGTGCTGAAATGTGCCGTAGATAGTTTGATGATCGCTCTTCTAAAAAACTCTGCAAGTCTTCGACCGCTCTACGGCGCCCGCCTTTTTGGTTTGTTTCTGGCAATTGTGCACCAAAAATAGGCTTGTCTTTGGACGGTAGTGCCACACCCTCTACATCGTTTGCGGGTATTAATTTATTTGGCCTTGGAAAAACGGTGGCAGAAACCCTTTGGTTTCGAATAACGCTCCAATTGTCGCGGCTTTTCAGCCTGCGGACCACACCGTTTGTCGGAAATTCTTGGACTTGAATGCCAAGGTTTGCGCAGGTTTTCCAAACCGCCTTGTCCCGCTCAAATGTCCAAAGATCGGCGGTTTCTTCGTGCGCCCAAAGTTTTGCCACTCCGCACTGATTATGCAGTTCTTGGATAACATCACTCGCCTCGCCAACCCTTACAACTAAGGGCTGGCCAAGTTGGAGAAGGCCTTGGTTTAAATCGGTCAAACAATCATGGATAAAACGCCAATGGCGTCGAGAGGCAAAAGGTTGTTTCCAGTAATTTGGCTCAACAATATACAAAGGGATGATCGGCGCGCTTTGTTGGGATGCATGCCAAAGTGGGCCGTGATCATGTCGGCGTAGATCACGTTTGAACCAGACGATGTGTGGGGCAGCGGTTCTACCCTCAGCCAATGTTCAAAGCCTCAAGGATGCTGGGGATTTCCCTTTTTAACTTAAAGAAACTTTTTGTCGCGTTTGGCCAGATCTGAAGGTCATAAGGTCGAGTGGACATGGTCAAATCAATCCCATGCCCTTTCAGGGTATTTGCGGCAAAAGCCATGCCGTCAGAGACATGGCCGACTGGAATGTATTGTGTCATGACTTTTGAAGTCTGCGCATTCTGTGCTGCAAGGGTGATCTCTTTGCTCCAATGGTGGCCAACATAAGTCTCTCCGCCCAGTTCGGAGACGGTGTTTTGAACAGCCGTTTTGGCGAAATGTGAGGCATCTGGTGAAACCAGCCCCAATATGCCTGAAGCCCGAGGATCAACTTCGAAACCTGAAAGGCAATCTTCTTCGGTGATAACTAATAGGTGTGGTTTGTTGTGCTCGTTTTGTGCTGGTTCAAAGGGAACAAATAAATGTTCTTCGTTCTCTACAAGCGGAGCAGGGGCCTGGGCCAACTGTCCCGTTGGGCGAAACCTTCCATCGGTGAACTTCTCGATGTTATCCGCAGTCGCGACATAATTTTTTCCTTTGGTATGCAAGCCGGCAACCCAACGCCAACTGAGCGTATTTGAAGCAGGATCGCCATCATGAAGGTGTTCAAGGAAAAAGGCGGCACCCAATTCCCAAGGAAGTTTGAGAGTGAAAATCCAGATTGACGCAAACCACAAGCGGGCATGATTATGCACGTAGCCATCGTTTTTTAATGCATGGCACCAGTGGTCGAAGCAAAGGATGCCTGTTTGGCCTGCAGTAGCTTCGGCATAGTCGTGGCTTAGGTTCTGTTGGGCTTTGGCCAATTGCGACTTGTAGCTTTGCCAAACTGTAGGGTGCTGCTCGAGCCAACCTTTGAAATATCCACGCCAAAACACCTGCTGAACGTACGAAATTGCAGCTTCCAAACTGTGTTGGTTGCGGGCTGAGGCCAGCACCTCTTGTTCAGATATAAGACGATGGCGCAACCAAGGTGACAGTTGTGAGACTTCAGAAACTTTAGAAGCATCAAGATCGAAGTTCCGGCGCTCTTGATATGCTTTTCCTGCATATTGAGTAAAGGTTGCCAGGCGCGCCAAACCTGCCGCTCGCGTTGGTTTAAACTGCATCGCGGTCTTTCTTTATATTGTTTTGGTTGCGATTTCTTCTGCAAGCGTCAGAGCAATAACGAACTTCATCCCAGACTGTTTTCCACTTTTTACGCCACGAAAAAGGACGGTCGCAAACTACACATATTTTTTCGGGTAATTCAGATTTTCGCATTGTTGCTTTCCCAAGTGCCGCGGGCTCAATGAAACCTCGTGCGAGGCCGCGTAAGGTTATGAGATAGTTACGCATATACAGCTAATTCGGATCATAAAAATGGCTGTGCTACGTGAACCAGGCTTTGAATATTTTCTGATGGCTAACTTAAAATTCATGTTTCGCTAAAGGTCACTATTATTAAGGTCGCGATTTGGGCCCAGCAAACGAGTGTTTGCGGCCATATACACGACATTTTGATGTTTTGTGTATAGTTTAGAGGTTTTTGATAACGGATCAGGATAAAATAGTGATAGCTTATTTCAAATAATATCGATGCTTATACGAGGGCCAATTGGCCAATCGCTTGATTATTCAAAATACCTAACCAGTGGGCTCGCTGCCCGAAAGATCTCGATTATTTTATAGATTGCGTCGTCATCTAACAATTCTTCTTCAGTCACATGTGCACGACACTCCAAGCCAACCATTTTAAAATATTTTAAAGTTGGCGCTGTAATGTCAAAACCGTCTGGCACGACATTCAATGCCTTGCGTGTGGTAATGCCTTCAGGAAATGCAGTTTTGAAGTCAGTGTCGTCTTCAAGCGCAATGATCCCATGAGGATCATCCATCAGACGTGAGCGCATCCTAGCAAGAGTTTCTTTCGATGGGCGACTAAGCCCAGCTCCAGCGTAACAATTTCCAGGCTCGATATGTAGATAATACCCTACTTCTTCAAAGGGATTGCCTGCATTAGCAAACACATCGATATCAGTGCGATACAAACCTGGGCCACTACGGTCGCGAGTTTCTTGAAAGAATTTGGTATAGCTTTGCTTTGGTTTGCTGTTTGCGGCTGCCACATTGTGATTGAAACGATCAGCGTAGTCATGAAGTGTCGACGCAATTCCGGTGAAATTACGGAGGGCATCATCACGGTCCTCACGGTTTTCGTCCATCCAGATTTTGCGATTGTTTGCGGCAAGATCTGTCAGGAAGGTAAATGTTTCTGGCTCGATCATGTCAGGTACTCCTAGGTTGCAGCCTTAATGAACCGCTGTCCCAAAAATTCTAAACGGTTTGCTGATCCTTAGCCATGAATTTATGAAGACGAATATTGCAGAGTTGGCCAATTTTAGCCTGCAATCACGAGCTTCAAGCTCCCGCGATCTAGCAGAATGCATTTGGTGATCAGAGTTCATTAATCAAAGGATATCGACGCGGTAACCTTCTCTGGGGAAGTGAACACCTATGTTCCCAATATCTGCATCCCTTCTGAGTAAGGTTATGGTGTCGGCACTGGTCGCCACTACTTCACCCTCAACGGGTTGCTCACCCCCGTCCAAGTCAGGTGAAACTGTTACACTCATACCCGGCTTCAATCCTTGTGGGTCAAAGGCATCAGTATTCTGTTGGGTGATTGGCTCGTTGCCCTTAGCAATCATGATTGCGTCCTTTGGAGACATTTCACTCATTGTTCCATGCCCAATGGCTTCAACACTCTTTTCCCAACGGGCTAAATTTTCAAACTCTGATAAAAAGGTTGGACCTTGGTCCCAACGCTCACGAAGAAACCAAACGAGATAGTACAATTGGGCGTCGACCGCAGCAGGAGCCGTGCCCAACAGAAATTCCCGATTGTCTGATAACTGCTCATTCACCCACTTCAACGGCGCGCGAAATTGTGAAGCAAGGTGGGGAAGGGTTGCGTTGGCAGCCTTTAAACCTGCTGCCCAGTCTTGACCCAAATACAGCCGCCCACGGTCTTCAGCAAAATCTGCTGGCAGAGCATCGCCCGCGGAGCCTAGAATGATCTTCACAGCCAAATCAAAAAGTGCACCATCAGTCCATCTGCTCAAACACCACATTAGTCCATAATCTGAGCTTGGGAAAAAAGTAGGCATTGGATGCCGGCGCTCTAATTCTCTCAGTATGCACTGGGTGTCGCAGTAGATGTCAGCTCCAATTTGCATCACCGGCGTTCGACGATAACCACCTGTTAATTTTGTCAACATGGGCTTTGGCGTGAGGCGAGGTATTTCAACAGATTTCCATGACAACCCTTTGATGCCAAGCGCGATCCTTGCCTTCTCAGCGACGGGTGATTGTGGATAATTGTGTAAAATGATTTTTGTGGAGAGGTCTGACATGTGTTGATCTTTCGCCATAATTCGGTCTTTGTACTCGTTCGGGTAAACTTTTATTTACTCCAGTTAATGTCATCGCATGCCACCTCTGCAAGACATTGAACTGAAGCCAATTCCATAACATCTATCTTGCAATAGCATGTGTGAACATCAGTTATGGCACTCAATGCCTATTCACATGTTCCACTGAAGTACCCGAAGCGAATACGCCAAACTTGACGGTCCCGGCCATTGATCGGCCATCAATAATGCCTTTGAATTTTAATTTCATCGGCATCGCGCGTTCAACTTTGCTAAATCAAAGTATCGCTACTTTAAGTGGCGCTTAACCCCAAAAACCAAATCAATTTTTGGAGTTAGACTTAGTCTAACCGGGCATCTTTTCAAAGGCAGAGATCCCGTCGTCGAGAACCGTCGATTTCATCTTGCTCGAAGTATAGACATTCACTTTCGGGGTAAACTCTTCATGTTCGTTGATGATACCTGCACGCAAGCCAAGCATACCTTCGCGAGCTGAATTCTGAGTAAACAGTGGTGTACCGCAAGTTCCACAGAAATGCTTGGTCATCAGGTTGCCGCCGTCTGATTTGTGTTCAAAAGTTTTTGGCGTGCCGCTAACTGTTACATCATCCTGCTTCATGAACATCAACGTTGCAAAAGCACTGCCTGTTGATTGGCGACATGCGGTACAGTGGCAATTGGCCATAACAGGCACTTCACCATCAGCTGCGAAAGAGACTTCGCCACAGAGGCATTTACCAGTAAGTTTTGTCATTTCTGTCCTTTCGGGGTTTAGTATTATTGCTGCAGTACTCTTATGTAAATTACCACGATCAGCAAGGGATTGTTTTGGCAGTTCCAACCATAGCGGCCTGCCATGGCTCTACTAATATATCGAGCTTTTTTCGAATTAAGATGCACTTGGTTAGCTTATGTACAACATGCTGCAGCTGATAGTTTTATCCTAGCGGTTTTTACACAAATGTGTGTCTAACAACGCCATGATATTAACCCGAGCCGAAAGCTTAGCTGCAAGCAAAAATACCCCGCCGAATTTCCTCTGTAGCAGCAGGACGTCGATTGGTAATGGCGGCGGGACAAAGCCATCCTTGGCCAAAGACATTGCTTGATCCTGAATATGCGTTGCGAGGCTTGTATTTGCAAAATCTAGGTCACGGTTGCTTTGGAGCGTATCAAATACAAGTTTAACCATATTAACGACTTGTTTGCGGTGTCTGTCTTTGGTGTCATCATCGATTAATCCAATACCCTTGATAATCTCCTCAAGAGCGGCAGCATTGCCAGCAAGACCAGCCTGAATAAGTTGATGGTAAAATTTTACAATGCCGGGTGCTATGTCATGGGTTGCACCGAAGTCTAACAACACGATGCGTTGATTATCTGGTTGATAAAGATAATTGGCAAAGTTTGGATCGGTTTGCATGACCCCGAATGAGAACAGCTCGTGCAAAGTAAGGTCAATTAGGTCTTTGGCAATTTGGTCGCGAATTTCTTGGGCTTCTTCTGCAACGTGTTCAATTGGGACGCCTGCCACATATGTCATTGCTAGAATATTTTGGGTGGTCCAGTCACTATGCATTTCAGGAACAACAAATTGCTTCATGTCTTTTAGAAAATCACGGAACCGTAAAAGTTGGGTGGCCTCTCGCATATAATTGATTTCTTCGTGTAGCTGTTTACGGCCTTCCTCGAGATAGGAACCCAGTTTGAAACCGACGGGTAATAAGCCAGACGCACGCATCAGAACGCCAACATTGGCGACATCGCTGTCGATACTGTTTGCAATACCAGGATATTGCACTTTGATTGCGAGATCACGCCCGTCTTTTAGTTGAGCACGGTGCACTTGTCCGATGGAGGCCGCAGCAATTGAGCGAACGTTAAAGCTTTGAAAGGATTGTAACCATTGCTTTGGCCATTCAGCGTTTAAAACCTTTTTTAGCTGGGCAGGCGGCATAGGGTGTGCATTATCACGCAATCGTACCAGAATTTGTGATAGTTCTGGTGGAAGTACTTCTCCAGTGTCCATGGACATAAGTTGCCCAATTTTCATTGCTGCGCCACGCATCTGAGCCAACTGATCTGATACACGTTTTACGTTTGATGGTGTTAACAAGAGGCCGCATAGAGAGGGGCGCTTCCCTTGTCCCAATTGTTTGACACCATTGAGGGCCATGTTTGTGGCGACACCTGCAGTCAACGAACCTAGTTTACTCATGCGAGCCATGCGAGCCATGCGACTGGCAGGCAATGGAACGGAGCGTATATCATCATTATCTCGGCTGTTTTTCATGAACTAGAGGTAGCTGGGTAAACATCGGATACAATGCAATGCTAACGTTTTTTATTTACCCCATGGGCAGAGTGCTTCGACCTTTTGGCGACCAAGTTCATTCAGTGTTTTTATGTTATCCAAATAGATTTTTTTTGGGGTCCGAAATGTGAGAAAGGGCTTTGGTCACTTGATTTTGACGTAGAAGATGTACGATAGGGTAGGGTGAGCGATTGGTGAAGTGGCTAAGATCGTTAGCAGCGACACCCTCAAATTGATATTGAGGATGAAACGAAGCTAATTGAATATGTTCAGTCAGTTCTCCGTTCTCCAACAGCTTCTGGAACCAATCAAGTAAGGCGAGGTAATTGTTGAACTCGTCTAGACCTTTAGTAAACACGAGTAAGCTGGTAGCAACGTCATTTTCGTCAGCTTCAAGTAGGCGCTGTAATTCCGTCACATAGAAATGCTTTAGTTGCGCATCGTTGGTGTCATCACATATTGCATAATATACTTGGTCTTGGGCGATGACGTTACAGGAAAATGGGCATAGGTTTAATCCTACTACTATTTGTTCAAGCCATCGACGAGTGTTTCTAACTACGCCTTGATGGGCTATTGATAGTGTCTGATTGGCAAACTTATTGATACGATAGATCCTTTTAGTTGACCCGCCCTTAGAAAGATTCAGGAGCGAATTGGGGATGATTATTTTACTTATTTCATTTGATTTGGTCAAATTATAATGGCATGTACCTTTATATCGGTAATTCAAATATGGCAGAAATTAAATGCAAGTCAGTGTTCGTGATAATAACGTCGACCAAGCCCTCAGGGCTCTTAAGAAAAAACTCCAACGCGAAGGCGTCTTTCGTGAAATGAGACTCAAAGAGGCTTTCGAAAAGCCTTCTGAGAAAAAAACTCGTCAAGCAAAAGAAGCCGTAAATCGTCAGCGCAAGCTTGCCCGCAAAAAAGCTGAGCGCGACGGCTAAATACTCAGAAAATTGTGTGAATAGTCCTCTTCTAAATATTTACAGGGCAACGTTTGTGGCCGTTTCGTTATTTCTGGTGCCCTGTGAAAATTGCAGAAAATAAATTGCTATTCCTATGTCTAACCTTCTGACAGTGAGTTATTCAGCTTTAGCTGGTTTGATATTGGCAGTTCTTGTTGTAATGATTTGGCCAAATGATTGTGCAACAGATACTCAATTTCGAAACGCTGATGGTGGATGTGACCTAGGTGAATGAGAAATATTTCAGACGATACTGCCTACCATCTAAGATTTGGGGTGTTCTGTTTTTATAATTTGTAAACACTGCTAGTCCCATAGTGTCAGCGTCCTTTAGGCTATCTTGTTAGCTTTACTTTTACTCAATATGCCTTAAGTTTCAAACTGATATATTGAGTGGATGTTGCCTGTTTTTTGAACTCAAGTGTTTACAATTTTTGGCAAAAAACGAAGAAGACATAGGTGCGATCCGACCTGTTGATGCTCAATTAGTGTCTTCGTAATAGCCCCATCCAGTAGTGTAAAAAAATCTTAGTCATGTCCTCAAGTAGTACTTCGGTTGGTGTCATTGTCCCATATTGCTTGCGTGTCTTAGAGCTACCTTCAGATTTGTGGCCCATAATGTACTCAGCATGAGAGGGGTCAACTGATACCGCAGTTGTTCTGTCTTTAAGGGTGTGTCTGGCAGAGTATGGGGCAACATCATTATCTTTTATGCTAGCGATGGACCTAACAATGTTACGGAGTGCTGTAGAAGCATTTCCGTGCCCTTTGGCAGTATAGTAGTTTGGGAATACAGGAGCGTCATTCTCAGAGGGAATTTCGTAGGTTCTAAAAGCGTCAAGTATTAGTGCAAGGATGGGGACAGCTTGTTCCATATCACTCTTGTCCATAAGGCGTGTTGAGCTTGTACGGAATATCACGTGAGGCATGTTAGAGCTAAGTTTTAAGTCCTTAACTTGTAGTCCAACAGCTTCACTTGCCCTACAACCAGTGAATAGAATCAATAAAAACATTACTTTAAGTTCATTGTTTAAGAATTTTTTTAAAAAAAATGATAAGTAGGAGAACCATTCATCTGGATTGAATGATCTGCGATTGCGAGCTTCTTCTTTCTCTAATGCCTTGTTGGATAGTCCAGCGAAAGGGTTGAATACGTTCTTTCCCTTCATCTCTGTATTCCAGCAGTTGATAACTGCCGAGAACGTATTATTGTAACGATTTCTGGTTTCAGACTTAGGGTAAGTATTCCACATCCAGTCGGATACGACTTGTCTGTTTAAGTCATCTAGCTTGGTATTTGGACCATCCATAGATAGAGCAAACCTTTCAAGCAGCGCACTAGTCTTAAATTCGCACTCGGATTCTTTGTCAGGTAACCGCCTCTTATGTTGTTTGTTTTGATGTATAACTCTGTTGCATCGGCTCATGTTGAAGACATCGTTGTGTCTACTTCACTTGAGATGGCGGCCAGTTGAGCAACTAATGGGTGGTTTTCATCTAATTCTTTACGAGGCGTCTCATAGCCATTCTGCCCCCAGCGACCTTCTTTATAGTCCCTGGCTCGTTGTTCCTAATCAACAGTTTCATGGATCATCGCGTCAAGGATTAGGTCTTTGTGATCTTTGACAGAGTAATTCCAATCATGAACAATTTTCTTGAACGCATCAATTTCTTCATCAGTGGCATTGTGATCTAGGGCAGGGGCTTGGTCAGGGTGAGCACCGTAATGTACTGCCATCTGCTTAGCTGAGGTCACAGCGGACTGTAACATCTCTGATTTGTTAGCAGGTTGCCCATACGGCTTCTCAGCTAAGGCTTTAGCGGCTTCAAAGCGTTCAGTCTCTGCTACCCAACGTCTTTGAGTGACAGCACGATCGGTGGTATCTAAAGGCGGTTTCCATTCAGTCATAAGTTCACCCGTTGCTGTTCTGGGAAAGTGTACTTAGAGTTTCTTATGTACTGGACGCCTGTATCTAAAATTGCCTCAAGGTGGGTCAAAAAGATAGCTTAGTTTGGGTACCATTTACAAAACCTATGTACCGGGTGCGTACCGAGTTGCCATAAAAATCAACAAATAGAGTATTGTAAGGGGTTTTTGGGGTAAAATGGCTCCGGCGGTAGGGATCGAACCTACGACAAATTGATTAACAGTCAACTGCTCTACCGCTGAGCTACGCCGGAACGGTACGGCTGATATAGCGAGGGTGTTTTGCCTCGTCCAGAGGCTTTTTCGCTTTTACTGAAAATAATTTACCTTTAAACTTACAATCGAATGAATTGGGTGTTCTCAGATAGTTTTCCCAAAGCTGATACTTCAGATTGTCTCACTAAATCAATTAGATGCGCAAGAACGTTGCGCGTTGCTGCACCCAGCAATGCCGGTGGTGTATCTGTGTATATAGCCTTGGCCAACTCTTGTGCTGTGGCAGGTGCTTCCTCAAGAAGCTCCAGAATGGATGACTCACGGTTGAGGCGGTGTTCAATCAGCCAATCAAGGCGCTCTGCGGGATCGGCAACGGGGCCGCCATGACCTGGATAAAAGATTCTCCAATCGTGATCTTCTAATTTTGCGCAGGATTCCATGAAATCGGTTAGATCGCCGTCAGGTGGCGACACCAGTGAGCTGGCCCAACCCATCACGTGATCGGCGGTAAAGCAAAGGTCCTTCCATGCCAAACAGATGTGATTGCCGATATGGCCCGGCGTATGGATCACTTCAAGCTGCCAATCGCTACCGTTTATATAATCACCGTCCTCGACGATATCATCTGGTTTGAAGTCGTGATCGATTCCTTCGCCACCTCCAACCATGCCTGTTTCAGCGAGTTTGATCATCGCCTCGCTGCGTCCTGCAGTGGCATCCCCGAATGCTATGACGGGTGCATCTGTTGATTTGGCAAGAGCGCGCGCAAGGGGGGAGTGATCAAGGTGAGTGTGTGTGACGATGATATGCGTGATCTTTTGGTCCGGCCCAACTGCGTTAAGAATCGCCTGAAGATGTGTTGCGTCATCTGGCCCTGGATCAATCACCGCAAGATCCGTTGTACCGACCAAATAGGTGTTGGTGCCACGGTAGGTCATCGGAGAGGGGTTCGGGGCCACAATACGGCGTACCCCAGTTTCAAGGGTCTCTGCCGAGACGACTTGGGGATTGAAATCATCTGGTGGCGTCATGGGATGGGTCTTTCGCTTGGAGCTTGATGTGAGTATGGTTTAGTTATGATCTTTAAATGGCTCAAACACTATATGCCGCGCAGTTTATATGGACGTGCAGCATTGATCCTGATGCTGCCTGTTGTAGTCCTGCAGCTGGTTGTTACGGTAGTTTTCATGCAGCGCCACTTTGAAGGCGTCACGATGCAAATGTCCACGACTGTCGCGCGTGAGGTTGAGTTGGTATTGTCAGGTGTGCCAGAGACCACCTTGGACGTTCTCGATATAAAGCTCTCTAACGTTTCGCGTGATACACTGGCGGAACCCAACACACGCCTTTGGTACGACTTTTCAGGTGTCATTATTACCCGAAACCTGACCAAAATTTTACCTCAGATCAAAGTGATCGACCTTTATAACGATGATTTTGTTCGTTTGGTTGCAGATGTCGACGGTCAAGCAAAAGAGATTGTGTTCGATCGGGGTCGTATTTCAGCTGCCAAACCCCATCAGTTGTTTGTAAATATGATGTTCTATGGGTTTCTTTTCACCCTGGTTGCCTTGATCTATTTACGCAACCAATTGCGCCCGATAAAACGCTTGGCAACAGCGGCTGAGGCCTTTGGGCGTGGCCGCAAAATGCCGTTTTTGCCAACTGGTGCAACAGAGGTGCGTTCAGCGGGTACTGCTTTTGTGGATATGCGCAACCGCATTGAACGCCAAATTGAAACCCGGACATTGATGTTATCTGGGGTTAGTCATGATTTGCGCACGCCGCTAACGCGTATGCGTTTGGCGCTTGCGATGCTGGATAATAACGAGCGCGAGTCGTTGGAGCAAGACGTTGATGAGATGCAGGGCATGATAGACGCCTTCCTTGAATTTTCGAAAGGTGGGCAGGCGACGGAGCCTGAGGCGGTCGCAGTACACACATGGATTGAACAAGTCGTTGCTGATTGCGCACGCGCAGAACGCGAGGTGTCATTGGTTCATAGCGAGGGCGAGGGCACTGTTATGTTACATCTTGGTGGTATGCGTCGTGCGCTGGATAATTTAATAGGAAATGCTGCGTGCTATGGTTCAAAAGCTGAAGTTTCTATGGACCTGACCGATAAGTTCTTGCGTCTACGGGTAGAAGATGATGGTCCGGGTATCCCTGAAAATCGCCGTGCGGAAGCCCAGCGTCCATTTACACGGCTAGATCCGTCACGCAATCAGGACAAGGGTGGAAGTGTTGGTCTTGGGCTAGCGATTGCTACAGATATAGCACGTGCCCATGGTGGTGTGTTGCGATTGGGAGAAAGCGAGCGTTTGGGTGGCTTGCGTGCGGACATAGTGATTGCACGTTGATCATTAGGTTGTTTGCGTGAACGGGCTTGTAAAAGTTCTTTAACATTTCAACAGCTGGGTAGTGTTCAGAAACGGGCATTTGCGATACTGAATGAGTAAGCGTTCGGCCTGAGGATCACCCAAAACCGTATCAGGGTAACCATCTGTAATATAAGGAAATATGTCGAAATATGGTAGGCCCGGTAGGACTTGAACCTACGACAAAAGCGTTATGAGCGCTCTGCTCTAACCAACTGAGCTACAGGCCCGCCATACACGTTGGGTAATAGGGGGATGCACGAAGGTCAAGCCTTAGCGTTGCACAAATCGCTACAATGTCGTAACTCGCGCCCATAGTCTTTTTTAACGCTGGAGCCACGCCCATGAGCACCCAAAAAAACGGGATCACCTATGCAGACGCAGGTGTAGATATTGATGCGGGTAATGAACTGGTTGATCGTATCAAACCAGCTGCCAAACGCACGACACGCCCCGGTGTTATGTCTGGGCTGGGTGGCTTTGGCGCGATGTTCGATCTTAAAGGGGCAGGGTACAAAGACCCGATCCTAGTGGCTGCTACCGACGGTGTTGGTACCAAGCTGCGCATCGCGATTGATACGGGCAACGTGGACGGCGTTGGTATCGATTTGGTTGCCATGTGCGTCAACGATCTGGTTTGTCAAGGTGCAGAACCATTGTTTTTCCTAGATTATTTCGCGACTGGCAAGCTAGAGCTGGACCAAGCGACCCGCATTATCGAGGGTATTGCCAAGGGTTGTGAACTATCTGGCTGTGCTTTGATTGGTGGCGAAACTGCTGAAATGCCGGGGATGTATCCAGCGGGCGATTTCGATCTTGCTGGTTTCTCCGTTGGTGCGATGGAACGTGGCGCTGAGCTGCCCAAGGACGTTGCCGAGGGGGATGTGCTCTTGGGCTTAACCTCTTCTGGTTTGCACTCCAACGGTTACTCCTTGGTTCGTAAATTGGTTGAGCATTCCGGCCTAGCATGGGGCGATGATTGCCCATGGGCTGAGGGTACGTTGGGCGAGGCTTTGTTGGCCCCAACAACCTTGTACGTCAAAGGCGCGGTTGCTGCGATGGATGACGTGAATGCACTTGCCCATATCACGGGTGGAGGCCTGACTGAAAACCTCCCACGTGTCCTGACAGATGGCATGGGTGCCGACATCAACTTGGATGCTTGGGACCTGCCTGCAGTGTTCAAATGGTTGACTGCACAGGGTGGCATGGAAGAAGCTGAATTGCTCAAAACCTTCAACTGCGGCATTGGCATGATTGCTGTTGTCCCAGCAGATAAGGTAGAAACGGCACGTACTGCATTCACGGATGCAGGACATGGTGTTGTTGAAATGGGCCATATTAACAAGGGCGAAGGCGTCTGTTATAAGGGCTCACTTCTGTGACAAAACGGGTTGCTATATTTGTCTCCGGAGGGGGATCAAATATGAAGGCATTGGTGCATGACATGCAGGGGGATCACCCTGCGCGTCCATGTGTCATTGTCTCAAACAACCACGATGCTGGCGGCATTGCATGGGCCAAAGAGCAGGGGATCGCGACTGAGATTGTGGATCATCGTCCTTTTAGCAAAGACCGTGCCGCGTTTGAAGCGCAGCTGTCCAAAGCGTTAGACCGACATTCCCCTGATATGATTTGTTTGGCTGGCTTTATGCGGGTTTTGACGGCAGGTTTCGTGACCCCTTGGCATGGCAAGATGCTGAATATTCATCCATCGCTTTTGCCTAAATATAAGGGGCTGCACACCCATGTGCGCGCTTTGGAAGCGGGTGACAGAACCCATGGCTGTACGGTTCATGAAGTGACGCCGCTGCTGGATGATGGGCCGATTTGGGGGCAGGCCAAAACTGATGTTTTGGACGGTGATACCCCTGATACTTTGGCGGCCCGGATATTGGTCCAAGAACACAAATTATACCCTGCTGTATTACGTCGGTATTGCGTCGGTATGACGTCGGTGCTGTACCTGTAGATTGCGATGCTGGTATTCGTTTGTGCGATGGTGTACCCAATTCTCAAATATTAACTTTGTGGACGACAAATAGCGCATGATCACGATTACAACGACCGAGGCTTTAGCCGAATATTGCACCCAAGCCCGTCAACATGACTATGTCACGATCGACACAGAGTTCCTGCGCGAACGCACCTATTATTCCAAGCTTTGTTTAATCCAACTTGCGATGCCCGGCACTGATGCCAACAACGCGGTTTTGGTTGATCCATTGGTTGAAGGCCTATCACTTGAGCCGCTTTATGAGCTTTTCCGCGACACCTCTGTTGTCAAAGTATTCCATGCGGCACGTCAAGATCTCGAAATCTTCTTTGTGGATGCTCAGGTGTTCCCTGAGCCGTTGTTCGATACCCAAGTGGCCGCGATGGTTTGTGGCTTTGGCGAACAGGTTGGCTATGAGACACTGGTGAAAAAGATCGCGCGTGAGCAGGTCGATAAATCATCCCGTTTCACCGATTGGTCACGCCGTCCATTGACCGATGCGCAAAAGACTTACGCGATTGGTGACGTAACCCACCTGCGTCAGGTTTATGAGTTCCTTGCCAAGAAACTGGAAGAAAACAACCGCAGCCACTGGGTCCAAGAAGAGTTGGGTATTTTGACCAACCCTGACACCTATATTGTCAAGCCGATTGATGCGTGGAAACGGGTTAAGACCCGCACATCTACCGCAAAATTCATGGCCGTTGTTCAAATGCTGGCTGCCTTTCGCGAAGAATACGCCCAAAGCCGCAATGTTCCGCGCAACCGTGTGTACAAGGATGATGCATTGGTCGAATTGGCCAGCAACAAACCGAAGACCATGGAAGACCTAAGCCGTTCACGTCTTCTGTTACGTGAAGCACGTCGCGGCGACATTGCTGATGGTATCCTAGCAGCTGTTGTTAAGGGCGTTGGTATGCCTGCAGATCGTGCGCCAAAACCTGTGGGTGGGCGTGAGAAGCTGCAAGTAAACCCAGCCTTGGCTGATTTGCTGCGTGTGCTTTTAAAAGCCAAAACCGAAAGTGCCGGTGTTGCAGCCAAGTTGATCGCCTCGGCTGCCGATTTAGATGCGATGGCGGGCGGCATTCGCGATGTTGCCGCTGTGTCCGGCTGGCGTGCAGAAGTGTTTGGCGAAGATGCCTTGCGCCTTTGTGAAGGCAAGATCGCATTGGCGGCTGTTGGAAATGACGTAAAAGTTGTTCCACTCGACTGATTGAATGGGCAGGGATCAAATGATCCCGCCATTATTAGTGTTTGAATTTTCGAATGAATTAACGGTGGCGTGACGTTTGCGCGTTGCGTGCAGCTTCGACACGGATTGTGCGAACGTCTGATAGCTCTTGGTCTGTCAAAGCACGTGCTGCAACAACTTTGCGTGTATGCGTTGAACCGACAGCGCGTGCCCATGGAGGCCGAATGCCTTCCAAACGATATGTCAAAACACCATTAACGGGTGTCTCGTCTTCTGTTGCTGGAGTTAGCTGAACTTGAAAAACACCTTGGACAGCTGTTAGCCCAGTCGCGCGGATTATGGCACCACCTGGAACCCGTTCAATAATTAGATTTGTGACCTGATCGATCGGCGTCCCAAGATAAATTGCATCGCGGTCTCGTTTCATTTTGAAAAGACCGCTCTTGGCCTCAGCGATTAGCGGATTGGTCGGCTCTGCTTGTTCGGAAATAGCTTTTGATGCGCGGCTTTTGCCAAACCAGTTTATGGGATTTACAGCGCTTTCACGCATTGCACCGCAAGCGCTGAGGGATACGGCTGAAATAAGAACTGCTGTGGTCAAAATACGCATAAGGCTGCCCGCAATGTTGTTTTCGTATTTGGTAGCCTATTGTGATGGCGTTGGGAAGAGTGTGGCCTGAAAAGGGTGTGGACCTTTGGGGAGGTGCGCATTACCTATCTGTGACACAGTAGCTGAGGGTACGATGGCCAGTCCTGACTTTGAAGAGATCGTTGAAGATTTTGAATTCCTAGAAGATTGGGAAGACCGTTATCGGTTTGTGATCGATATGGGCAAAGCGATGGATCCTTTACCTGATGCGCTTAAGGCACCGGCAACCAAAGTGGACGGGTGTGCGAGTCAAGTATGGCTGCATCCAACGGTTTCGGACGGCGTATTTACCTTTGACGGCGAAAGCGATGCGATGATCGTGCGCGGCTTGGTTGCGGTTTTGCGCAAGTTATACAACGGTTTGACCCTGGAAGAGGTGTTGGCCGTGGATGCACACGGCGAAATGGCACGACTTGGGTTGAACGATCACTTGTCAGCGCAGCGTTCTAATGGCGTGCGTGCGATGATTGAGCGTATTCGTCTTGTGGCTTCAGCCGGTTAAAGCGCCTTTAGCGTTACTTCTAGATCACCGTATCCAGTGAGGCGGCGTTCAAACGCGAGGCCAAGGGTTTCAGCGGCTGTTTTGGCCTTTTCCGTTAGGGCGGGATTATCTGTTTGGGCTTGATAGACCAGTTTCTCATAGTTCCCAAAATACATGTCGCGCAGTTCTGGGTGACGGTCTAGGCCCATCGGTTTGATGATGAAGGCCTCAAACTGGCGGACCAAGAAATCGGTGAGGTAAAAGGCTGTGAATTCACTTTCACTTATCCCTGCAAATTTTTCATTTCCCTCAAAAAAACTGTAGCAGTGTGGGCCTGCCACCATCTTTACACCCATATTATCACAGGCGCTTTGCAGCAATCCACCGGTCCCACAATCAGCGTAAACTACAAAAATTTCGTCGTATGATGCGCGGTGTTTAGCCACGGCCTCGGTCACAGATTCAGTGATCTTTTCGGGATACAGGTGCAGTTTGGCAGGTAAACAGGTTAGATCCATGTGATCCCAGCGATTTGCCTTTTTCAGGTCCAAGATTTCGCGGGCCAGTGCACCGCAAGCGATCAAAAGGATCCTACCAGCAGACAATTCTGTCAGTCCATTTTCTGTCAGTTCTGCATCAATAATTTGGATCATAGTATCACCTTACGAAAAAGGCCCGCCGTGATCTACATCACAACAGGCCCAAATCTAGAAATTGGTCTTGGACCTAAGCGGACAATTGGTTGTGCTTACGGTCCATAAACTCTTTTGCCGTTTCAACGGCCACCGCTGCGTCACGGCAGTATGCGTCAGCGCCGATTGCTTTGCCGAATTCTTCATTCAAGGGTGCACCGCCAACAAGGACAACATAGTCGTCGCGAATGCCTTGTTCGATCATCGTGTCGATCACGACTTTCATATACGGCATCGTGGTTGTGAGTAGGGCAGACATACCAAGGATATCAGGGCCTTCCTCTTCCATCGCTTCAAGGTATGCCTCGACAGCATTGTTGATGCCAAGGTCTACAACTTCAAAGCCGGCGCCTTCCATCATCATACCAACAAGGTTTTTACCAATATCGTGGATGTCGCCTTTGACGGTGCCGATAACCATCTTACCAACGCGCGGCGCGCCTGTTTCTGCAAGCAACGGCTTGAGAATGAACATGCCACCCTTCATTGCATTTGCGGCCAACAGAACCTCTGGCACGAACAAGATACCATCGCGGAAATCAGCTCCCACAATTGTCATGCCGCCAACCAGTGCTTTGGTCAAAACGTCATATGGTGCCCAATCGCGTGAAAGCAGGATGTTAACAGCCTCTTCGATCTCTTCTTTGAGTCCGTCGTAAAGGTCGTCAAACATCTGCTGAACCAGTTCTTCGTCGTCTAGTTCAGCTAGGATGATATCTGCGTCGTCTGACATGTAAGTGTCCTTTGCAAAAGGTAGGGGCATGCCCAATCGTTGATTAAGTTTTGTCAGAATGTCGCAGCGTGACTTTTCATTTTGCGACATTGGCGATGCTGTGCGCGACCTAGCGCTTGCATTGATACTGTTTTTGACAGAATAAACGGAAATTCAAACAATAAACTAGACCTGCGATGGTCCGTTTTCTGTCATTATTTTCATGAAGATGGCGCAGATTTACGAACATCGCTATTTCAATTTTGTTGTCCGCCCCCTTGACTGGGCGAACAGTGCTTGCCTTCACACAACTCTAGATCTGCTTTTGACGGCTGCGGCGGGTTCTGCGTGGGCCTGGTTCGTTGTCACCAGTTCCGTCTGTTGCAGAAGAAAACGCTCCCAATTTTGCTGCAATTTCTTCAAGGCTAGGTGCTTGAGATATTGTGCGTGTGTCCAAAGCTTCGCGCATTGCGCGCAGGTGGTTTGGCATCGTGCCACAACACCCGCCGATGATTTTGGCACCACAGGCGCGCGCCATTATCGCATAATCGGCCATCAGTTCTGGTGTGCCGTCGTAGTGAATGTGGCCCTCAACATATTTCGGGATACCAGCATTGCCCTTGGCGACGATTGGAACGTTGCTGCCTTGGGACGTAAAACCCAGAACAGTGCGCAACAGATCCGAAGAACCGGTCCCACAGTTTGCGCCAAAAGCGAGTGGCGTGTTTGCGATCTCATCGACCATTTTGACCATATCCGCACTGGTCATGCCCATCATGGTACGTCCTGCGGTATCAAAACTCATGGTGCCAACAAAGTCGATACCAGCCAAAGCAAAGCCTTCGGCGGCCGCACGATATTCTTCGGGGGCAGAAATGGTTTCAACCCATGCCACATCCGCGCCACCTGCCTTTAAGCCGTCGGCGGTTTCGTGAAACATCTCAACTGCAAGGGCGTGTGTGAGTTCACCAACAGGTTCCATGATTTCACCAGTTGGGCCAACAGACCCTGCCACGATAACTTTGCGACCTGCCTGGTCGGCAATGTCGCGTGCAATTTCGGCCGATACGCGGCTTAGTTCATGAGCCCGTTTTTCGGCACCGTGCAGGCGCAAGCGCGAGGCATTGGCACCAAAGGAATTGGTCAGGAAAATATCGCTGCCGGCATCAACCGCGCCGCAGTATAATTTGCGGATTTTTGCAGGCTCATCCGTATTCCACATCTCTGGCGCATCGCCAGACATAAGGCCCATGTTGAACAGGTTTGTGCCTGTGGCACCGTCGGCCAACAAAACACCTTTTTCTTCAAGGAGTTGGATTAGAATATTTGTCATGGTTCATGTCCTGCACGTTTATTTACACGTGCTGTGTCATGAGGCCTGTTTCGAGGCCAGTTCATAATATTCATCAAAATTATGAATTTTTCGTGGTTCTGTGGGCGTGATCGTGTTTGTATTGTGCACTTCACGGGTGATATCTGCTAGTCCAATGGCCGTAGACAAAGGTGTTTGTGCAGCAGCGAAGCGTGGTTCCCATTTTGGGCCGAAGGTAGATTTGAATTGGCGCAGGCTTGTGCCCCCAGCCTTGGAAATCGCGCGCCGTGCAGACCAACGGAAAAAACGGCTGCTTGTGTCAGGACAGGCGGATGTTGCGTCAAGGCTAAGGCGTTCGATCCTCAGTTCTTTTGCCGATGTAATTGCGCTGTGGACAGGAGCGTGCATTGTGCCGTCGGGCATTTCTGATGTGTGGCGCATGACATCTAAGCACCATTTATTGCGGCCTTTCTGAAAGGTGACGAAAGCACATAGGCGGCCGTGATGTTCGGCGCATGCTATGAAGTGAGTGGATAGATACCCGATTTCAAAACGCCCCATCGTACCGCCATGCGCCGCGCCATGTGTGTTTTGCCAATCCTGGTCGATCTGGTGAAGTGTGGGCCATTTCGTGATTTCATCTGTGTGGATAACGATACCGCTTTTCGTGGCCGCGCGTAGTTTGGGCCGCAATGTGCGCAGAGCTGGGGTGTTGAGTGCAAAATGCTGTGGGGCGATCATCGCATTATCTGACATGTGCATGATGGACCAGTGGAGGCGACGCTTTGCAGCGGCATTGCGGCTTTTACATTTATAAACAAGCGGAATTTTACCCAAACTGGCTGCTTCGGTCTTTAGAGCTGATAGCGCGGTGTTCATTCTGCCGGATATTGGGTTAAACAGTGCAGTTATGGTTTGGCGGGTTGGCCAGATGGCGCTGAGACAGTCCAAAGTGGGCAAAATATACCCGCCGCTTTGGGCGATGATCTGAACCTATGCTTGGTTGCTTTCGGTTGGACGTATGGCTGCCATTGGAGGTTCGTCCGCGCCAGACCTGAAGTGAAGGGTCAGTGCAAAGAGACTGCACAGGGCATGGATTACATAGTAGACAATGCGGAAAGCTAAGATACTGCCCAACACTTCGCTAGCGGGAAACTGGGGCAGTAATCCCAGCATCATTAATTCAAAGGGCCCAACGCCTCTGGGCGTTGTGGAGAGGAGGGCGGCACCTAGCGCCAACAGGATTATGGGGAGGAACGCGATGAATGAGATGTCGGGACTGCTGGGAAGTAAGACATAGATAACACCAGCCATCGCGACCGTATGGACCAAGTCCAGCTTAGAATAGCAAAGCAACATGAAAGGTGGGGGAATCGGAAGATGAAACGGCCAATGGTCAGGCTTGGCCAACGAAACATGACCGCGATCCCAATTGGTAATGTCAGTAAAACCAACATTACAGGGGCAAAGGTCCAATCGGGGGAAGTCAACAGGACGCAAACAATTGCGTTGACGACAGCCAAACACAACATAAATGAGACCGAAACAAAGGCGGACAGTTTAAGCGCCATGCCGAACGAAACATCGCGCAAAACCCGCCACCGCACCAATGCGCCAGTGAACAAACCGAACCCTAATGTTTGGGCGATCGCAATTGAAAAGGTTCCTGCGATGCGGGGCTGTCATTGTGGTACCCGTGTTGCGAAATATTGGTGGGCTACGCCATCTTAACGTCCCACAGTCCACAGGCTAATGAGTGTCAATAGAGGGGGCGCAGACCAAGCAGACCAGTGTATCTGTGCCAATTGCTTTGGAAATTCAAGCAACAAATTGCGTGTCAGATGCTGTTACAGCAAATACAGGTAGACCGAAAGGATACTCAGCGGCAAAATCGCCCTGAGCAACACCTGATCAATATTTCGTGCTTTTACTCGATGCGTCATCTTAATTTCACCTACTATTACCCTTCACATAGGTTATTTTGGGTGCGTGACCATGTGATTAACTGATTGCCGGTATTCATGGTTCTTAGCTCGAAAATCAAATCCTTGTATCAATGTTTTTAGTTAAGCTGTGTCAATCAGCCGTTTCGTAATTTCTGTGTATCTTATCAATACGAGGTCTCTTTTGCACACCCCATGGCGCAATTTATTTCATCAATTTACCCTCTCTGACTGTCCTGGGTTTAGCTTTGCGAAGTCGGTTGCTTGCGACGCTCACCTGCATGCCTTAAGAGAGCGACAAATGAGAGGGACTCGGACCCTTTCCTATACTGAAAGGACGCCCATGGCCCGGCGCAATAAAATTTACGAAGGCAAAGCAAAGATCTTATATGAAGGTCCAGAGCCTGGCACGATTGTCCAATACTTTAAGGATGATGCCACTGCCTTTAACGCAGAGAAAAAAGACGTCATTGATGGCAAGGGTGTTCTTAACAACATGTTGTCTGAATACTTCATGAAGGGTTTGACCCAGATTGGTGTTCCAAACCACTTCATCAAACGCCTGAACATGCGTGAGCAATTGTGCAAATCTTGCGAGATTGTGCCGCTTGAGATCATCGTGCGCAACTACGCGGCGGGCACCATGTCCACCCGTCTGGGCATTGATGAGGGCACACAGCTGCCGCGTCCAATCGTTGAGTATTGCTATAAAGATGACAGCCTTGGCGATCCATTGGTCTCTGAAGAGCACATCGCGGCCTTTGGTTGGGCCAGCCAACAAGACATGGAAGACATCCTAAGCCTCGCGTTGCGGGTAAATGACTTCATGTCTGGTGTGATGTTTGCTGTTGGTATCAAACTGGTCGACTTTAAAATCGAAGTAGGTCGCGTTTATGATGGCGACTTCCAGCGTTTGATTGTTGCTGATGAAATCAGCCCAGACAGCTGTCGTTTGTGGGACATGGAAACAGGCCGCAAACTGGACAAAGATGTGTTCCGCCGCGATCTGGGTAGCCTTTCAGATGCATATACCGAAGTGGCTAACCGTTTGGGCGTTATGCCTAAAACATCCACAACACCGACAAAACCAACCCTGGTCAACTGATCTGGGTCGGTTTTCGAATTTGATCAAACTAAGAAGATAGAGGCGATGGCGCTATGAAAGCTCGAGTACATGTAATGTTGAAGAATGGTGTGTTGGATCCGCAAGGTGAAGCGGTGCGTCATGCTTTGGGTGCAATGGGTTTCGACGGCGTGAACGGCGTTCGTCAGGGCAAAGTCATTGAACTTGATCTTGCCGACGGCACAACAGAAGCCACTGTGAATGAGATGTGCGAAAAGCTGCTCTCGAACATGGTTATTGAATCCTACACGGTGGAGATGTCCTGATGCACGCAGCGGTCGTTGTTTTTCCTGGATCTAACTGTGACCGCGACCTTGCGGTAGCTTTTGAAGCGGCGGGTGCCAAAGTGTCTATGGTTTGGCACAAAGACACCAAACTGCCAGACGGCGTTGATATTGTTGGTGTTCCGGGCGGTTTTTCCTTCGGCGACTATCTGCGTTGTGGCGCAATCGCTGCCAACTCACCAATTTGCAATGAGGTGAAAGCCCACGCAGATCGTGGTGGGTATGCCATTGGTATCTGTAACGGTTTTCAGGTCCTTGCTGAAACGGGTGTTTTACCGGGCGCTTTGCTGCGAAATGCCGGCCTTAAATACATCTGTAAGACAGTTGGCTTGAATGTTGTGACGTCGCAATGTGTCTATACCGAAGGGTATTCTGCAGGCGATGTTATCGACATCCCAATCGCGCACCACGATGGCAACTACTTTGCAGACGACGAGACAATCGCGCGTTTGCAAGACGAAGATCGCGTTGCATTTACGTACACTGACAACCCAAACGGGGCCAAAAGCGACATAGCGGGGATTCTATCTGCCAACAAACGCGTCCTTGGCATGATGCCACACCCTGAGCGCGCAGCTGATCCTGGCCACGGGGGCACAGACGGACAGGCGCTGTTCCGCGCATTGTCTGGCATGCTAACACCTGCGTGACTTGAGCTGAGCCAACCTTCAGTCTAGGTTGGGGCGATGAAAAACGCGCGCGTCTTCAGCAAAAATAAAGCGATGAGTTGGCGTGTCCGGCTGTCTTTAGTGTTGCTGCTTATTCTAGCAGTTGTGATTTTTTCGGTGACTAATAGCCTTTTATCGGACCGTTTCACGGAAACCACCCGAAATCGAGCCGAACTACGATTGGCGCTATATTCCGGTAACCTGTTGTCCGAATTGCGCCAGAACGCGATTGTACCACAGCTGCTGGCACGCGACCCTACATTGATCGGTGCGCTTAATTCTGGAGACTATTCCCAATCAACACAGCGTTTGATTTCCTTCGTTGAGGAAATTGGGGCGGCATCATTGGTTTTGCTCGACAGCGATGGCCGTACAGTTGCAGCCACGAACCGTAACCGTTTGGGCGAAAGCAATCGAAACACTGCGCACTTCGTGAATGCGCTGCGCGGACAGGGCACAATCTTTACCGTAGAACCACGCGAAGCGGGTGGGTTCATCTTTACTTACTCGCGCCGCGTTCAGTCGGCTGGTAAGGTGCTGGGTGTTATTTCCGTTGAGGTCGATTTGCAAAAATTTGAGCGTGCATGGGCTGGCATTTCAGATGCACTGATTGTGACGGACAGCGAAGGTGCTATCATTTTGGCAACTGAGCCACGCTGGCGTGGACGTATGGAAGCTGAGGCTTTAACCCGCGAAGACCCACAAAGCGCGATTGAACGGGCCATTCGGGCCACATCGGATTGGACGACCCTGCCGCCTGACGCATATATGAAGGGTGAGGCAGTAATGCGCCTCGAGAACCGGATTGCGTTTCGCGGTTGGCGCATGGTGTCATTCACCAGCTTCACTTCAGTGCGCGAACGAGTAAATGGCGTTTTGGCCCTCGAAATCATGGGGTTCGCGATTCTGCTGGCCTTTGCCTTTTATTCCCTAAGCCGTCGTACTGCGTTTCGTCTGGCGTTGTTCCAACGTGAATCGGCAGAGCTTCGCGCATTGAACCTACGCTTACAGCGGGAAATTACCGAGCGTGAGAGGGTCCAAGAGACGCTTGCAGTGGCGGAACAAACGTTGGAACAATCTAGTAAATTAGCCGCCTTGGGCGAGATGTCAGCTGCGGTTAGTCACGAGTTGAACCAGCCGTTGGCGGCGATGAAAACCTATCTAGCTGGTGCGCGTCTTTTGTTAAATCGCAATCGTCCTGATGAAGCGCTTTCTGCCTTTGGTCGCATCGATGGTTTGATCGAACGAATGAGCGTGATTACGCGCCAGTTAAAATCATATGCCCGCAAAGGTGCTGCAGAGCTAAGCGCAGTAGATATGGGTCTTGCGCTTGCTTCGTCGCTATCAATGATGGAACCGCAGTTGCGTCAGCGTCAGGTCGAAATCACGCGCATAATTCCTGATGAACCCGTCCTTGTAATGGGGGATGGTATGCGCATCGAACAAGTCTTGGTGAACCTGCTGCGCAATGCGCTTGATGCAACCAAACTTGAACGCAATCCACAGGTCGAGATCATCCTTGCTGCTGGTGAAACCGCAACCCTCACCGTGCGCGACAATGGGCCGGGGATTGAGGACAAGGATCGACTGTTTGAGCCATTCTACACTACCAAGCAGGCGGGTGATGGGGTCGGGTTGGGCCTTGCCATTTCGTCAGGTATCGTCAACGATTTGGGTGGTCGACTAACGGCACGCAACGGTCAGGCAGGCGGTGCAGTGTTTGAAATGCAGTTGCCGGTATTAGCAGAAGAGCCTTTTGAAAAAGGCATGAGTGAAGAAAATAATAGGCAAGCTGAAGTATCAGCTTCAGATTGAGGAAGCAAAGTAACATGACCCAAGCCATGAAAATCGCCATCGTTGATGACGAACAGGACATGCGCCAGTCGATCAGCCAATGGTTGGCGCTGTCGGGCTATGACACAGAAACATTCGCCAGCGCCGAAGATGCGCTGAAGGTTCTTGGGCCAGAGTATCCAGGGATCGTGATCTCGGATATCAAGATGCCGGGCATGGATGGAATGCAGTTCCTTAAGAAACTGATGGGCAACGACTCGGCACTTCCTGTGATTATGATCACAGGCCATGGTGATGTACCAATGGCCGTTGAGGCGATGCGTGTCGGTGCTTTTGATTTCTTGGAGAAGCCATTTAACCCTGACCGCATTAGCGAACTGGCTAAAAAAGCCTCGGCATTACGTCGTTTGGTTATGGACAATCGTATTTTGCGTCGTGAATTGTCTGACGGCGGCCAGTTGATGAAAAAGCTGATTGGCGGATCACCTGTCATGGAGCGTTTGCGCGAGGACATCCTAGATTTGGGGCAGGCCGACGGCCATGTTTTGATCGACGGTGAAACAGGGACGGGTAAAACGCTGGTTGCGCACGCGTTGCATGCTGTTGGCAGCCGTGCAGGTAAGAAGTTTGTATTGGTCAGTTGTTCTGCGCTGGAAGACGAGACGTTAATCAAACGCTTGTTTGGTTCAATGCAACTAGAAGATGGTCAGTTGCCAGCGATCGAAGAGGCACGCGGCGGAACGCTGGTGCTTGAAGATATCGAAGCGCTGTCTGAAGCCACACAAGCACGCCTGTTAAGCGTGATCAATGAGCAGGGCACGCCTGCTGAAACGCGTATCGTCGGGATTTGCAATCTGCAAGAGGCAGGGCGTACCTGTGAGAACGCTTTGAGGTCGGATCTTTTCTATCGTCTTGCTGCCTTACGCATTATTGTACCACCGTTGCGTCAGCGCGGTGAAGATATTTTGACGTTGTTCACCCGTTTGGGCGATCAATTTGCGGATGACTACGGTTGTGATTCTCCTAAGGTTTCGGCCCAAGAAGCTGCACAGCTTTTGCAGGCTCCTTGGCCGGGTAACGTACGCCAGTTGATCAACGTGGCGGAACGTGCGGTGCTTCAATCGCGCCGTGGTTCGGGCAGCATCGCATCGTTGCTGATGTCTGATCACGAGGAAATGGAGCCGGTCATGACGACTGAGGGTAAGCCGTTGAAAGAATATGTTGAAGCGTTTGAGCGTATGTTGATCGATAACACTATGCGCCGTCATAAGGGATCTATTGCTTCAGTAATGGATGAGTTGTGCCTGCCACGGCGGACTCTGAATGAAAAAATGGCCAAGTATGGCCTGCAACGCTCCGACTACCTCAAGTAGAAAGCCGAATGTGAATGCAGGGATCAGTTGGTCCCTGCCTTTTATTGCGTAGAAGCACCAATTTCCCAACATGTTGATGATTTTATTGCCAATTGCGCAAGCCTAGGAAGATTGTCCATTGTATTTGGGTCCCAAAAGTCATTATCTAGGGGTAAGAGATACTTACCTTTATTTTGTAAGCCTCTTTTTGAGTTTCGCTGTTGTGGACATTGGCTGGCTAAAATGACCGCCACGTTCATGCAGACCGATTAAGCCCCAAAAGGGCTGAGAGAACGCCGCCATCTTGGAATACCAATTTGCGGCACTTAATGGATGCGCGGGCGACTATTGTTGCCGCGTGTCGGAGAAGAACGCGATGACGCGCGCGATAGCATTTTGCATCACAGCAGACGGGCTTTTGGCCTGGTTTTGCCGCGCGTCCATGATCGCCCTGACAAGACACATTCCCAAAACGGCGGCCCCTCCGGGTGCTGCCGTTCTTGCGTTGTGCAAACGGATAATATGCCTAAGAAAATGCTTATCGATGCCACCCACGCGGAAGAGACCCGTGTTGTTGTGGTTGATGGAAACAAAGTTGAGGAATTTGACTTTGAATCTGAAAATAGACGCCAAATTGCTGGCAATATCTATCTAGCCAAAGTTACACGCGTTGAGCCGTCACTTCAGGCTGCCTTTGTTGATTATGGTGGAAACCGCCATGGTTTCTTGGCATTCAGTGAAATTCATCCTGATTATTATCAGATCCCTGTCGCGGACCGTGATGCCTTAATGGAGGAAGAACGTGCGTACGCCGAAGCGCAAAAAGTACGTGAAGACGAAGATGATAAACCAAAGAAACAACGCCGGTTGCGTTCGCGTACTCGCGCTGCAGAAGTTTATAGTGACGATGCTGTCATTTCCACCGAAGTTGAAATCGACGGTATGGAAACGATTGACCTATCAGCGGATGATGCAGTTGAGGGTTTAGACGCTGAAACTGTTACAGATGTAACTGTTGTTGAAGCAGAGGCTGTTGCTGTTGGAGTAGCTGAAGAAACTGTTGCCGAAGCTGAGGTTGAGGAAGCCACGTTTGAGGACACGACTTCGGAAGAGCCAGTTGTTGAGGCGACGGAAGATCCTACGATGTTTGGCGAGGCTGATGACGCTGAGGGTGAAGACTCCAAAGGTTCTAATGCATCCTCAAAAGATGACAGTATCGAGTCTGTAGTAGACGAAGACGACAGAGATGACATTCGCCCTGTGCGCAAACCGCGTGTACGCCGTTACAAAATCCAAGAAGTTATTAAAGTTCGCCAAATCCTTTTGATCCAAGTGGTCAAAGAGGAACGCGGCAACAAGGGCGCAGCCCTTACAACATACCTATCCTTGGCAGGTCGCTATTGCGTCTTGATGCCAAACACGGCTCGTGGCGGCGGCATCAGCCGCAAGATCACCAACGCACAAGACCGTAAGAAACTAAAAGAGATCGCAAACGAGATCGAAGTGCCACAAGGCGCAGGTCTGATTGTTCGTACTGCTGGCGCCAAACGCACCAAGGCTGAGATCAAGCGTGACTATGAATACCTGCAACGCATGTGGGAACAGATCCGCGAGCTGACTTTGAAATCTATCGCACCTGCGAAGATCTATGAGGAAGGCGACCTGATCAAACGTTCTATCCGTGATTTGTATAATGGTGAGATCGACGAAGTGTTTGTTGAAGGTGAGCGCGGTTACCGCATCGCCAAAGACTTTATGAAAATGATCATGCCGTCACACGCCAAAAACGTGAAACGCTATGAAGACACGTTGCCATTGTTCGCCCGCTTCCAAGTTGAAAGCTATCTGTCTGGGATGTTTAACCCGATTGTGCAGCTTAAATCTGGTGGTTACATCGTGATCGGTATCACCGAGGCGTTGGTTGCTGTGGATGTGAACTCGGGCCGTTCGACCAAAGAGGGGTCCATCGAGGACACCGCGGTGAAGACCAACCTTGAAGCTGCTGAAGAAGTGGCCCGTCAGTTGCGTTTGCGTGACCTTGCTGGTTTGATAGTCATCGACTTTATCGACATGGACGAGCGTAAGAACAACGCAGCCGTTGAAAAACGGATGAAAGACAAGCTGAAGACAGATCGCGCCCGCATTCAAGTTAGCCGTATCTCTGGCTTTGGCCTGATGGAAATGTCGCGTCAGCGTCTACGTCCTGGCATGATTGAGGCGACCACACAGCCTTGCCCATCTTGCCACGGCACTGGTTTGATCCGCTCTGACGACAATCTTGGTCTGTCTATTCTGCGCCAGATTGAAGAGGAGGGCACACGCCGTCGTACACGTGAAGTGTTGGTCCGTTGCCCAGTGGGGATCGCCAACTTCTTGATGAACCAAAAACGTGACCATATCGCGCATATCGAAGTGCGCTATGGCATGTCTGTTTGCATCGAAGCGGATCCATCGTTGGTCACGCCTGATTTCACGATCGAAAAGTTCAAAACTGCAACACGCGCGTTGCCTGTTGCGAGTGCTGCATTTGTAGCGCCTGACACCTCGGTTATGGACAAGATTGACGAAGCTGATGCGTTGGCTGCGGATACCGCCGCAGCTGCGGACATCGCGGCTGAGGTAGGTGAAGTGGTCGTTACCATTGATCAATCAGTAGCGGCACCTGTAGCGACTGATGAAGATGGCGAGGGCAAACCAAAACGTCGTCGTCGTCGTCGTCGTCGTCGCAAATCAAACGGTGATGAAGCTGCGGCAAACGGCGAAAACGGTGAAGAGGGCGCATCTAATGATGCTGCAGCTCCGGCTGTTGCCGCTGAGGGTGATGCAAACGTTGAAGCATCTGCTGAAGCTGTAAGTGAAGAAACTGTAGCTGAAGATGCACCAGTTGCGGAAGCAGCTGAAGAAAAACCAGCCAAGTCAAAGCGCAAACGTGCGCCGCGCGCTAAGAAAGTAAAAGAAGAAGCACCTGCTGACGAGGCTGTTGCAACTGAAGCTGCGGCTGAAGCACCTTCTGAGGAAGCAGTCGCTACCGAAGAAAAACCAAAGCTTAAACCAAAGCGCGTCCGCAAATCACGCGCCAAGGTAAAGGCTGCTGTAGCTGAAGAAGCACCAGAATCTGCGCCTGAAGCGGTTGTTGCTGTGCCAGTTGTTGAAGCGGCACCTGCACCAGTTTTTGAAGCACCAGCGCCTGAACCGGTTGCAGAATCTGCACCACAAGAACCAGCCAAGCCTAAGCGCCGTGGTTGGTGGTCACTTGGTAAATAGGCTAAGCACATAGTCACAGATTAGGGCGGTCCTTCGGGATCGCCTTTTTCTTTTATATTAGCTGGATTTGCGGATCACATAGGTCTGATCGTTGCCATTGGCTTTGCTGGATACCAATTCATGTCCAGCCTCCATGCAAAAATGTGGTACATCAATCACTGCTGCAGGATCGTCTGCGACCATTGTTAGCGTTTCACCTACTGCAATCGCCTGTAGGCGCTGGCGTGCTTTTAGGACGGGAAGAGGGCATAGAAGCCCGCGTGCGTCGAGATGTTTTGTTTCATTACTCATACCAGCCAGATAGGGCGATTGTTTCAAGCTGTCCACAATGATGTGACCGATCCTTAGGTGACGCGCCTGCTCAATTGACATATGGCTAGCCTATGTTTGGAATTGATATCTTTGATGTAGGCCTGATCTCTGCAATGTCTGTGGCCCTGATTTCTGGCATCGTCAGCTTTCTGTCGCCCTGTGTTTTGCCGATTGTGCCACCGTATTTGGCATATATGAGCGGCGTAAGCATCAATGAGATGAACGACGAAGCCACGGGGCGCCGCAAGGCCATCATGGCAGCGCTGTTTTTTGTCATGGGACTAAGCACTGTCTTTATCTTGTTGGGATTTGCCGCGTCAGCTTTTGGTGCATTTTTTCTGCAAAATCAGGTGCTTTTTGGACAAATCTCAGGTGTCACGATCATTGTTTTTGGTCTGCACTTTGTTGGTATTTTTCGCATTCCATTCCTTGATCAAGAGGCGCGGTTAGACGCGGGTGACAAGGGTGGTTCATTCTTTGGGGCCTATGTTCTTGGTCTTGCATTCGCTTTTGGCTGGACGCCCTGCATTGGTCCGCAACTGGGTGCAATTTTAGCTCTGGCCGCGTCTGAGGGATCAGTTGCACGTGGGACGCTATTGCTGAGCATTTATGCAATTGGTTTAGGCGTTCCGTTTCTGTTGGCGGCATTGTTCATCAGCCGTGCAATGGGCGTGATGAACCGTATCAAACGTCATATGAAGACGATCGAGCGTGTGATGGGTGGCTTATTGATCATTGTTGGCTTGGCCCTATTGTTCAATCAGTTCTCAACCTTCTCATTCTGGCTTTTGGAAACCTTTCCGTTTCTTGCAAAACTTGGCTGATTGATCTGTTTCAAACGCCCTACTCTTGTCAAAAACCCGCGTTAGGGTGTTTGTGATTCAAGGGTGCGGATATGAGCAGTGATATCCAAAATATGGTCAAAACGCGTCGGGTGTTCTACATTCCGGGGTATGATCGGTCTCACATACGCCGATATCGCGAGTTGTACCGCACTGAGGGCACCGCGCAGGCAGCTATTTCAAACTATCAGCTAACGCTTAGCCCCAAACAGGGTGGTGGCAACTATGGCTGGCAGGTCGACAGCGTCATTGATGGTGGTGCGGTTCATGTCGACGCTGAGATGCTGGTTTAGTCTGAAATCGTTCGTGACAGCATGGCCAATTCGATTACTGCGACCTACTGGCAACTTGTTCGCACGCCATGGATTTACATCGCGACAGGTGCATTGTGGCGGTTGATCATGGTGCGTGAAGCGTCTTGTCCTGATCAGTTTCGAGATCGTGAAGTAAAGGTTGGCAGCCAAGCGGTGATCAGCCCTTGGCATCTGCATCGCCATGAACGTCTTTGGGAGAATCTAGATTGATTCGATCCAACACGGTGGGGTACGGAGAATGGTAGGAAGTGTCACCGCGACGCGTACATTTCGTTTTCAGCAGGGAGTCGTGTTTGCCCGGGTGCAGGTTTTGCCATGGTTGAAGGTGTTTTGATCCTGTCACGTATTTTGCGGGATTTCCGAGTCGAATCGGTGGATGAAGAACCACCTGTTCCAGTGGCAGATTCGACCGTTATATCGCGCGATGGCATCCGTTTGCGCATTGTCCGTCGCTAACATTAGAAATGTCTGTCGCTAACATGTACCAATGAATTTTCGTCTGTTTTAGGGATACTTAACGAAAGTATCACTCAGGGGGGCGTAATAAATGTTGGATCAAGTCACACAAATTACAAGCGGCGCAGGGTTTATTGCAGCCTTGGATCAATCAGGCGGTTCTACACCAAAAGCACTTGGTCTGTACGGTGTTGATGCATCAGCCTACGGCTCAGAGGAAGAGATGTTCGCTGAAGTTCAGCGCATGCGTGAACGCATCATCCTTGCCCCAGATTTTGACAACAACAAAGTCATTGGCGCGATCCTGTTTGAACGCACCATGGATGAGACAATCGCTGGCAAGCCTGTTGCGCACTACCTCTGGGAAGACACTGGTGTCGTTCCGTTCTTGAAGATCGACAAGGGTCTTGAGGACGAAGCTGACGGCGTTCAGTTGATGAAGGCAATGCCACAGCTTGAGACCACATTGGCCAAAGCCAAAGGGGCGGGCATCTTTGGGACAAAAGAACGTTCTTTCATTAAGGCGGCCAACCTTAAAGGTATCGTAAAAATTGTTTCCCAGCATTTTGAGATTGCGCAAATGGTAATCGCTGCAGGTTTGGTTCCAATCATTGAGCCAGAGGTAGATATTCACGCCCCAGACAAGGCAGAAGCCGAAGACATGTTACGGGCTGCATTGTTTGCAGAACTGGCGCTATTGCCAAAAGGGCAACAAGTGATGCTGAAGCTTACGATACCTGAAAACGCTGGCGAGTATGACGAGCTTGCAGATCATCCGGCAGTAATGCGGGTTGTTGCTTTGTCAGGTGGCTACTCGACGGACGAAGCAACTGCACGATTGTCGCGCAACAGCAAGATGATTGCTAGCTTTTCTCGTGCGCTCACCCAAGGGTTGCAACGTGATATGTCTGATACAGAATTTGACACGGCTTTGGCTGCAAATATCGACAAGATTTATAAAGCATCAGCTTGATCCCTAAAGTTTTTGATCACGCTCGGCCCTGATCGCCGTAAGTACATAAAGACGGATCGCAGAGGCCAAGCCAATATCTGCGGTCCGGTTTACATCAATTTCTGCTGCCAGTGCGTTAATAGGAATTGATTTTTCTGCCGATATACGTCGGAATTCCGTCCAAAATTCGTCCTCTAATGAAACCGATGTTCGGTGTCCCTTAAGGGTGAGTGAGCGTTTGACAGGTCGTCTACTCATGACTTTGGTGTATCTAGTTTATGGCCATCCAACAGGCGCACAACGTCATTGGTTGTTTGCGCCTGCTGGTCTTTTTCTGCTTTGGTCCGCCCGAACTTAGCCGCGTTGGCATCAGCTTGGGTTTGTTTTTCGCCCCGTGCCGTTGCCTTACGAAATTTGTTCAGGTTGACCGGTTCGCTCATTTTGGGCCGATCATGTTTTCTGGACGTACAACCCGCTCGAATGTTTCAGCGTCCACAAAACCAAGGGCGATTGCCTCTTCCTTGAGGGTGGTGCCATTTTTGTGCGCTGTCTTAGCAACCTTGGTCGCGTTGTCGTAACCGATTTCAGGGGCCAATGCGGTCACCAACATCAAGCTTTCGCGCATCAGGCGTTCAATGCGATCTGGGTCAGCTTGCAAATCAACCATAAGGTTGTCGGTGAATGCAGAGGACGCATCGCCCAACAACTGCATGGATTGTAGAACGTTATAGGACATCATCGGCTTGTAAACGTTCAACTCGAAATGGCCTTGTGAGCCTGCGAAACCAACGGCTGCATCATTACCCATGACGTGGATACAAACCTGCGTCAGCGCTTCGCACTGTGTCGGGTTTACTTTGCCGGGCATGATGGATGAACCCGGTTCGTTTTCTGGCAATACCAGTTCGCCCAAACCACAACGTGGGCCAGATCCCAGCAGTCGGATGTCGTTGGCGATTTTGAACAGGGACGCCGCAACAGTTTTCAGCGCGCCAGATATTTCGACCATGGCGTCATGTGCTGCCAAAGCTTCAAATTTGTTCGGTGCTGTCACGAAGGGCAGGCCGGTGATTTCTGCCATGTTGGCAGCGACCATAACATCCCAACCCTTTTGGGTGTTCAAGCCTGTGCCAACGGCTGTGCCGCCCTGTGCCAGTTCATAAATGCGGCCCAATGCGTCGTTGACGCGGCGGATGCCCATCGCAACCTGATGCGTGTAGCCTGAGAATTCTTGGCTCAGTGTCAACGGTGTTGCATCTTGGGTGTGGGTGCGTCCGATTTTGATGATGCCATCGAACTGAACCACTTTGGCCTGCAATGCCGCGTGCAGTTTTTCCATACCTGGAAGCAACACGTCGCGTGCAGTCATTGCCGCAGAGATGTGCATTGCTGTTGGGAATGTATCATTTGAGGACTGGCCCATGTTGCAGTGATCATTTGGGTGCACTGGATCTTTGGAACCGATCACGCCGCCAAGCAATTCAATTGCGCGGTTCGCGATGACCTCGTTCGAGTTCATGTTGGACTGTGTGCCAGACCCTGTCTGCCAAACCACCAATGGGAAGTTGTCGTCGAATTTACCTTCGATCACTTCACCTGCTGCCTCAACAATCGCGTTGCCCAGTTTTGGGTCAAGCGATCCTTGGGTCATGTTGGCTTGTGCGCAAGCTTTCTTGATCACACCAAGGGCGCGGACGATGGCGACGGGTTGTTTTTCCCAACCAATTGGAAAGTTGATAATAGAGCGCTGTGTCTGCGCACCCCAATACTTGTCCGAAGGGACTTCTAATGGGCCAAAGCTATCGGTTTCTGTACGGGTGTTTGTCATCTGGGCGCTCCTAGCGAATACGTTGCGTAGCGTTTAGCGCTACAAACCCTAACAGGCAATTGGAGTCAGTGCGCTAACATGCTCTATTTGCGGAAGCTGTCCAAAGATACGACTTCTGCTGGTTTTGAGGGTTCATCATCTGGGGCAGATTCTTCCACGACAAATGGTTTTGGTTCTGGCATTTGAACCGGTTCGTTTTCGCCCAGCTCTTCGTTGGCTTCGCCGTCAAAATCTTCATCATCTTCATCATCTTCAGCGGCTTCAAAGCGCAGTCCAAATTCAACGGATGGATCAACGAAAGTTTTGATAGAGTCATATGGAACAAACAACGGCTCTGGTGCATCGCCAAAGTTTAGGCGGATACCAAAACCATCTTCGCCAACTTCAAGGCGGTCATACCAGTGCTGCATCACAACGGTCATTTCCTCAGGGTAACGATCAGACAGCCAATCCGCCAATTCGGCATCTGGATGTGTGGTGCGGAACGTAATGAAGAAGTGGTGAGAACCGGGGAGACCATTGGCCTGCACGTCCGTTAGGACGCGTTTGATAAGGCTGCGCATCGCGTCGTGCATCAGATTGCCGTAGTCGATGGTATCGCTCATGGCGGAATCCTTTGTCTCTATCGCGATAACCATACCCTTTTTCACGGCGTTGAAAAGAGGGCAGCGCAAATTGGCCCCGATCTACAAGACAGACAGTCCCATACCAGCCAGCGCCATCACGCCCATCGTGGTCACAAGGCCGAGTTTGAAGCGCAACATCAAGATTGCAGCACCTATAGTTAAGATTGTCGCGATGACGTTGATAGAGGAAAACGCGGGCAAGGGCATGGCACCCCAATTGTTCACCTGATCAAATATAACGTGCAAGGCAAACCAGATTGAAAGGTTCAGGATAGCACCAACAACTGCGGCGGTAATGGCGCTAAGAGCCGCTGACAATTTTGGGCGTGATGTCAGGGTTTCGATGTAGGGGCCGGCTGCGAAAATCCACAAGAAACAGGGGGTGAACGTAACCCAAAGTGCCAAGAGGCCAGCCGCAATTGCAAGGCCAATGCCGCCATTTTCTGCCCCCGCAAGGATGGCGACAAATTCAGTTACCAAGATCAATGGCCCCGGTGTTGTCTCGGCTAATCCAAGCGCGTCGATCATTTGACCTGATGTCACCCAACCGTAATCTTGGACGACGGTTTGGCTCATGTATGCCAACACAGCATAGGCACCGCCAAAGGTGACAACTGCCAGTTTGGAAAAGAACAGTCCCAATTGGATTAGGAAGTCAGCTTGAAACAGCCATAGCATGATCATCGGGGCGGCCCACAGTGCAGACCAGATCAAAACGGTGCGCAGCGTCTGACCTGTAGGGATGTGGACGGGGGCGGTTGTTGCGCTGTCGGCTTTGCTTGTGACATACCCATAAATAGCAGCAACAGCGATGATCAGAGGGAAAGGTAACCCAAACGCAAACAATGCGACAAATGCCAACCCTGCTAAGACCCAAGCAGAGTTGGCCCCTAAGGATTTGTTCCCAAGTCTTAGAAGTGCTTGTAGCACAACGATAATTACCGCAGCCTTGATGCCTACAAACGCCGCTTGCACAAGGGGCACTTGGCCATAAGAGATATAGGCGAAGGCCAGTGCAAAGATGACCAATGCGCCGGGCACAACGAACAGTAAGCCTGCCAGTAGCCCACCAAATACACCGCAAATGCGCCAGCCCGCATAGGTCGCCAATTGCATCGCTTCAGGGCCGGGCAACAACATGCACAGTGATAGGGCACGCAGGAACTGATCCTCGGTCAGCCAACGGCGGCGTTCGACCAATTCTTCATGCATGATAGCGATTTGGGCCGCCGGACCGCCAAAAGACAGAAATCCAATGCGTCCAAAGGCACGCAACATATTCGGTAAAGTTTGCGTGCTCATGATGGTTTTCCTGTTGGCCAAGTGTGGCGTTCTTCGGTCCCATCACACGCCCACCGATATACGGCGTCATACAGGTGCATACCTGCCTCGAGCTGTTCCAGATCGTCACGGAATTGGCGTGATAAACCCACTGACAGTGCCAATAGACCCGCAGCCTCTGGCGCAAGGTCATGGTTGTCGGTGTCTGCGGCATGAACGACCGTTGAGAGACGATCAAGGGCAGGGGTGCGCAATCCAAATTCGTCTAACATTGTATCGAAGGTACAGCTATCGCCGCGGTCGCTCCATAACGTATCCTCAATGTCAAACGGGATTGCGTTGTAACGCTCTGATACACCGATAACTTCAGCAGGTGAGACGAATAGAAAACGCGCGTCTTTGTCGACGAAACGACGGATCAACCAAGGACAGGCGATGCGATCAATCTTGGGCCGGTGGCGTGTGACCCACAGCGAATGGCCTTGGTCCATTGGCGGTAAATTGGCTGAAGGGATATGGGGCGCTTGGGTCAGATCTCGCCAACCATAGTTGCCGCCAGACAGGTATTCAGATCGCAATCCTGCGCTGCGCAATTGGGCTGCCATACCTTGGCTTAGTTTTATCCCTTTCTGGCAAATGACGATCGAAGGTTGCCCGTTCAGGCGGGTAACCAAACCTGGTAAATCAGTGTGGGGATGGCGAAAAGCACCAGGAATTAGGTGCGGATCGTCAGCAAAATCAGGGTCAATCGAGATATCAACAATCTGCGGGCAGTTGTGCGTGCCAATGAGGCGCAGCAATTGTTGTGGTGTAATTTCATTCGGAGCAGCCAAAGCATGTGTCCTATTCAAGTGGAGACATGATAACCTTTGGCTAACGCCTCACGAGTTGTTCGCAGATAAACCCCATCGGTGTAAATAATCAGCCAAATGCGGAAGGGTCAATTGAAAACTATAGGGTGAGTAAGTGCAGGTTTCTGTTGCCAGGTACCTGCGAACCCCGCCTTAGGTCGCTAAACGTAAGGACTTAAGTTTCAATAGATCCGGTTGCTTACGCAGCCATCGCCATTGGAGCACGATTGTTATTTGCAATTGTACATTTTGGGCCGATACGGTGGCACCCAGCCGAGAAAAAGCTAACCTCTTTAGACGTTTGTCGATCCTATTTCGACCCCATGATCCCCAAATAAAGGATGTTTGGTGGAGTCGCCGGGTACCGCCCCCGGGTCCAATCCGTTTATTACAAGCGCGTTTATTTCCATAGTCCCGAAGGACAAGTTATATGTAGGGGGGCTGCACAGAAATCTCAAGGGGTAAGGTGTTTGGGGGCGATTTTTCGTGTTTTCGAAGAATTTTGGTGAAAGTCAAATATTATCAATTATTAACGGGCTATAACTGATGTAAAATCAACGTCGGTATTACGTCGGTATTATATATGTTTTGCGTCGGCGCATATATCTGCACCGCCAATAGATTAACACACCGAACGCAGCTTCACCCCAAATTGAGGATCAAAAACGTAGCCGCAAGGGCCGCTTCGATCCCACCAAAAACCAGCACTTTGACCACAGGTGGTTTGTCTAGGATCAGCGACAAAACCCGACCCGTTGCGGCACCAACAAAAGCAAAGCCGATCATGGCGTAGGCGACGGGGTCATCCAGCCAAAGGGCGGCCAATCCTGCCACAACAAATAGTCCACCCACAGAGGCGCGCATCTCGCTTAAGCCCATCGTGGATTTGGTTGGCTCCAGATCAAGGGCAGAGGCGGTGTAGCGCGGGGCCACAAATCCGAACAGACCAAAGCCGATGGTGAGTAAGGCGCAGAAGGTGTTGATTATATCTATCATATTACAGAGGTAGCATGTGTTGGGGAATAGGCAATGGTGGGTTTGTGGGCCTTGGGCGTCGCCCGCGTAAATGGCACCAAAAGTGGTTTCAGCGCATTAGGCAAAGGTAGAAAAAGCGTGCGTTAAAATCTGTTTGATAATCTCATTAGGGATACCTTCTCTTTGCATCCGCATAGCGCCACCGTTTTGTGCATCACAAAAAAGTGCTGCCGCTTGGGTCGGAATGTCAGCTTTGAACTCGCCACATGATTTTGCTCGTTCGATCCACGCTTCGTAGTTCCGAAGTGTTTGGGAACGAAGCATATCAACTTTGTTGTCTGTGATCTCTCCAAGGTCTCCCTTGTGGGCACGCATTGCTACTTGCAAGCATCCACTCGGTATCCCA
>JAOKHV010000016.1 GCA_028248455.1 Ascidiaceihabitans sp.
TATCGCCAAACACGGGCTCAGCCCGGATGAATACGCGCGTATTCTTGAGATTGTAGGCCGCGAGCCAACTTTCACCGAGCTTGGCATTTTCTCAGCCATGTGGAACGAGCACTGTTCTTACAAGTCCTCCAAAATCTGGCTAAAGACACTACCCACAGAAGGCCCACAAGTCATTTGCGGCCCCGGCGAAAACGCAGGCGTTGTGGATATTGGTGACGGTCAAGCGATGGCCCTTAAGATCCTCTGGCACTTGGGGGAAGGGATGGTCTTTGAGGTAATTCTTTGTCGCGTATGCGCGCATGCGAACACTCATCAGGCGTTTTCTAATCAAGTCAGCTTGCGATGGCTCTTTCATGCGAATGGCCACATCAGCTTCGCGCATTGGAAGGTCCAAAACACGTTCCTCTAGCATCAGGTCAACACGTAGGTCTGGGTATTTTTCGTACAGTTTGGGCAGACGCGGGGCCAAGAACAGCGTTCCAAATCCAGTTGTGGTTGTCACCCGCAGGTCGCCGAACACTTCTTCTTCACTGTCGCGGATACGTGCGGCTGCTGCATCAAGGCGTTTGGACATTGCGACGGTTGCGTCAAACAACAACTCGCCTTGTTCTGTCAGAATAAGACCACGAGCATGACGGTGGAACAGCGTCGCGTTTAAGGATTCCTCAAGTGCGCGGACTTGTCGGCTGACGGCTGATTGCGACAAATGAAGTTTGTCGCCGGCATGTGTCAGGCTACCTGCATCTGCAACGGCGTGAAAAATTCTTAATTTATCCCAATCCATACCGAACACCCCTGAGTGACTGACAATTCATTATATTTGTTCCCACCATTATAGGCGAATTTGTGTGAACTGATACCGCTGGATCAGGTTTTTTTCGTTCAAAGGTAAAAATATCTATACAGGTCAGCTTTTGTGACCTATCGTCAAGGAAACTGCACGACTGATCGACGCTGGGGAGGCCCTGATGAGCACGCAAAAGATATCATTGAATGACCGTTATAATCTGGAAAAAAGCCCTATTTTACTGAATGGAACGCAGGCTTTGGTCCGTATGATGATGATGCAAAAGGCTCGTGATGTTGCCGCTGGGTTGAACACTGCGGGATTGGTGACAGGATATCGTGGGTCGCCCTTGGGGGCTGTTGATATGCAGATGGAGCGGGCGCTTAAGCCGCTGACGGAACATGAGATCACCTTTCAGGCGGGCATCAACGAGGATTTAGCAGCAACTGCGCATTGGGGTGCGCAACAGGCTGAACTGCGCGGCGAAGGCAAGTACGATGGTGTCTTTGGTCTGTGGTACGGCAAAGGCCCAGGCGTAGATCGTTCTGGTGATGTGATGCGTCACGCCAATATGGCAGGTACGTCGCCTGCGGGTGGTGTGCTGATGGCGATGGGGGATGACCATACAGGTGAGTCCTCAACCGTTTTGCATCAATCTGAATTCGCGATGGTCGATGCCTATATGCCGATTGTTAGCCCTGCTGGGGTGCAAGAGGTGATGGATTACGGGTTGTATGGTTGGGCACTGTCGCGGTTTGCGGGTGTCTGGGTTGGCCTGAAGACGATGAAAGATACGGTAGAGGTGACGTCGGTTGTGGATGGTGATCCGCATCGGTTGTCCTTTGAGACGCCAGAATTTGAAATGCCTGAAGGTGGTTTGAATATCCGTCTGGTCGATGATCGCATCGATCAAGAGGCGCGCCTTATCGACTATAAACGGCACGCTGCTGAGGCGTTCAGCCACGCCAATAAGATGGATAAGCGGGTTTGGGGCACTGAAAAGGCCAAGATTGGTTTTGTCGCGGCTGGAAAAAATTGGTTGGATCTGATTCATGCGATGTCTTTATTGAACATCGATGAGGTAGAGGCAGAACGTCTTGGCATTACCACTTATAAGGTGGGCCAAACATGGCCGCTGGATATGCGCGGCTTTAATGCCTGGGCCGATGATCTGGATTTGATCGTCGTGATCGAGGAAAAGCGTAAGCTGATCGAGGTCCAAATCAAGGAAGCCTTGTTCGATGATCTTCGGGGCCGCCGTGTTTATGGCGGGATGAAAGATGGCACGGTGCTGTTTGGGGCCGCTTGGGCGCTTGATCCGGTTGAAATTGCTAAGAAACTGGGCCAGATTTTGGTCGAGGAAGGGCGAAATACCGAAGGTGTTGTGGCGGGATTGGCCGCAATGGACGAGGCGCGCCGTTCTGACAACGCAGAGGAAATAGCGGTCCGTTTGCCGTATTTCTGTTCCGGCTGTCCGCATAATTCATCGACCAAAGTGCCTGAGGGATCGCGTGCGTATGCGGGGATTGGTTGTCACTTTATGGTTCAATGGATGGACCGCGAAACGCTTGGTTTCACACATATGGGCGGCGAGGGTGCCAATTGGATCGGTGAAGCCCCGTTTTCCACCCGCGACCATGTTTTCCAGAATTTGGGGGACGGGACGTACAACCACTCTGGCGTTATGGCGATACGGGCGGCGTTGGCGAACGGGACGAACATAACTTACAAAATCCTTTATAATGATGCGGTTGCCATGACAGGTGGCCAAAATCACGAAGGTGGATTGCCTGCTGAACAGATCGTTGCCGAGTTGAAGGCGATGGGTGTTGCCAACCTGGCTGTGGTTTACGACGACAAAGAAGACGTGAACTTTGACGCCTTTCCGAAAGGCATCGAAATTCATGAACGGGCCGCTTTGCAAACGGTTCAGGAGAAATTTGCCAAAGTTCAGGGTGTCAGCGCAATTGTATACATCCAAACCTGCGCTGCTGAGAAACGGCGGCGCCGCAAGCGCGGAACCTTCCCTGATCCGGATAAACGTATGTTTATCAACACGGATGTTTGCGAGGGCTGTGGTGACTGTGGTGTGCAATCCAACTGCGTGTCTTTGGTCCCCAAAGAGACTGAACTGGGCCGCAAACGTGCGATTGATCAATCCAGCTGTAACAAGGATTTCTCTTGTGTGAGTGGGTTCTGCCCGTCTTTTGTATCCCTTGAAGGGGCTGTCGTGCGCAAAGAGGCGACGACTGAGCTGACCTTGCCCGACCTGCCGATGCCCGAACTGCCAGTAATTGATGGCACATGGAATGTGGTGATCACGGGCGTTGGTGGCACGGGTGTTGTGACGATTGGTGCTGTTATGGCCCAAGCGGCGCATATCGATGGCAAAGGCGCTGGCATGATGGAAATGGCGGGGCTGGCCCAAAAGGGTGGTGCGGTGCATATCCATTGCCGCCTAGCCAATGATCCCCATGATATTTCGGCCATTCGCGTGGCGACAGGCGAGTGTGACGTGTTGATTGGTGGTGATCTGGTTGTGTCGGCGGGCGCAAAGACGCTGGGATTGACCCAAGTGGGGCGCACAGGCGCTGTTGTGAACTCTCATGAAATCATCACCGGCGATTTCACCCGCGACACAGAGTTTAGATTGCCAACAGAGCGGATGACCTTAGCGTTAGAGGCCCGTTTGCGTGACGACGTGTCGTTGTTTGACGCCTCTGATCTTGCCAAAGCATTGTTGGGGGATTCAATTTTCTCAAACATGATGATCTTTGGTGCGGCTTGGCAGCGTGGTTTTGTGCCCCTTTCACAAGACGCGATTGTCCAAGCGATTACGCTGAACGGCACTGCTGTGGAGCGCAACCTGCGCGCTTTTGAAATTGGGCGTTGGGCTGTGCTGTTTCCAGAGGATGCCGCTGCCATTTTGGCCCCAAAGGTGGTTTCACTGCCAACCAGCATGGCGGAAAAGATAGATTACCGTGCCGCACAGTTGGTTGGGTATCAAGGTAAACGATTGGCCAAACGGTATCGTAAATTTTTGGACGGTATGTCTGATGACGCGGTGCGCATGGCTGCGGTTAGCGGATACCATAAGTTGTTGTCTTATAAAGATGAATACGAAGTGGCACGCCTGCTTCTTGATACCCGTAGTAAAGCGCGGGCAGAGTTTGATGGCGACTTTAAGATGACCTTTAATCTGGCCCCACCCATCCTGTCCAAGATGGGGCCGAATGGGCGACCGATTAAGCGCGAATTTGGGCCGTGGCTTGAACGCCCGCTGCGCCTGTTGGCAAAGCTGAAGGTTCTGCGTGGCACGCCATTTGATGTGTTCGGTTACACCGCTGAACGCAAGATGGAACGCGCGCTGATCACGCAATATGAGACGGATATGAAAACTGTCCTGAAGGTTTTGAATGATCAAAACCGCGATGCAATTGTCGCCTTAGCAGAACTGCCGCTGCAAATCCGTGGGTTTGGTCCTGTGAAGCTAAAGAACGAGGGTGAGGCGGCCAAACGGCGTGAGGAGTTGTTAATCGCCATTCGAATGGGTGCTGAAACGCTGAACAAAGCAGCAGAATAATCAAGATCGCTTTGTATTGGTTACGTTCGTGTCATAAACACTGGGCATTGCTGATTTGAGGGATTAATTGCCCTATCAAAAGCAGTGGAGGCAGAGGCAAATAATGTCATTGAACACACGCGAAATTGCCCGCGAGATAAGTTATGCGCATTCTGTAAAAACGCGCAGTGGTCGAACAGTGGTGCGGTTGCTGGAAAACACGACGGGCCGATTACGCCTGATCAAACGGGCAAAAGGGTATGAAGATGAAGTCGCGCAGGGGCGTGATTTCTGGCAGGTGATGGTCGATCGCTATGGTCTTAGCCTTGATATCGTTGGTGGTGCGCTGTCCAATATTCCCAGCGCGGGGCCCGTTATTTTGATCGCCAATCACCCTTATGGTATCTTGGATGGGCTGATGATGGGTCATATCCTGTCCCAAGCCCGTGGCGATTTTCGCATTTTGGCCAACAGCGTGTTTCGCAAGGCAGAGGATCTGAACCGCATTGTTTTGCCGATCTCCTTTGATGAGACGCGCGAAGGGGTTCAAACCAATATTGCGACACGCAAGACGGCATTGGATTACCTCGGGCAGGGCGGCGCGATTGGCGTGTTTCCTGGCGGCACAGTTAGTACGGCCGAACGTCCCTTTGGTCGCCCAATGGACCCGATGTGGCGCAGCTTTACCGCGCGTATGATTGCCAAATCAAATGCCACTGTGATCCCTATCTATTTTGACGGCAACACCAGCCGCCTGTTTCAGATCGCCAGCCATTTGCACTCGACATTGCGCCTTGGGCTATTGATCAAGGAGTTTAAGAAACGCGTGGACACACCAGTGCGGGTCGTAATCGGGGAACCGATTGGGCGCGATGTGTTGGACCCGATTGCAAAGGATTCCAAACAGATGATGGATTTCCTGCGCAAAGCCACGTATGAGCTGAACCCAAATCCGATCAAATTATTTGATCTTGGATATGAATTTGAGGACAGGCATCGCGCCTGATGACGCATGGCAGTTGGTATTTTTGATAGTGGTTTAGGTGGATTAACTGTACTTGAGGCCGCGCAAAAGCGTCTTCCTGATGTTGACTTTATCTATCTGGCGGACAGCGAGCATGCGCCTTACGGCGTGCGCACAGCGGATGACATCTATGAATTGACCTGTGCGGCCGTTCAGCGGCTGTTTGATGCGGGCTGTGACCTTGTGATTTTGGCCTGCAATACGGCCTCTGCTGCTGCCCTGCGCCGTATGCAAGAAGGGTGGATCCCTGAGGGCAAGCGCGTCTTGGGTGTGTTTGTTCCGTTGATCGAGGCCCTGACAGAGCGTGATTGGGGTGACAATTCACCACCGCGCGAAGTTGATGTGCAACATGTTGCGTTGTTTGCGACCCCTGCGACTGTGGCGAGCCGTGCATTCCAACGCGAATTGGCGTTCCGCGCGATTGGTGTGGATGTTGAGGCGCAGGCCTGCGGCGGTGTTGTGGATGCCATTGAAGACGGTGATTTCATTTTGGCCGAAGCGATGGTGCGTTCGCATGTTGATGCGTTGACGCGTAAAATGCCCAAGCCACAGGCGGCCATCTTGGGCTGCACCCATTACCCTTTGATGTTGGATGCCTTCCAAGAAGCGCTTGGCGCTGATGTGAAGGTGTTTTCACAGGCCAATTTGGTGGGCGAAAGCTTGGCTGATTACCTGACACGTCACGGTGACAAAATCGGCAGTGGCGAACCAGCTTACCTGACCACGGGCGATCCCAAACAAGTCAGCAACCGTGCCACCCAATTCTTGCGACGACAGATCACCTTTACTGCAGCGTGATCTTTACTAATATATCGAGAAAAACATGACCTATTCTATCGTAATTTTGGGTGCCAGTGGCTACACGGGTGCAGAACTTATTCGCCTAATATCTGAACATCCTTCTATGGAAATCAGAGCGTTAGGCGCGTATTCTAAAGCGGGTAAAACTCTTAATTCCGTCTTTCCACACCTGCGCCATCTAGATCTTCCGGACATGGTTAACTTTGATGAGATTGACTGGTCTGGCATCGATCTGTGTTTTTGCGCATTGCCACATAAAACCAGCCAAGAGGTCATTCGTGACCTGCCGAAATCCCTTAAGATTGTTGATCTTAGTGCTGACTTCCGTCTGCGTGATCCTGAGGCCTACGCGGCGTGGTATGGCAATCCACACGGCGCTGTAGAGATGCAAGGTGAAGCGGTTTATGGCCTCAGCGAATTTTACCGTGAAGAGATTAAGACCGCGCGTTTGGTGGCAGGAACCGGCTGCAATGCGGCGACGGGCCAATTCGTGCTGCGCCCTTTGATTGCTGCCGGGGTTATTGATCTGGACGAGATAATTCTGGATCTTAAGTGTGCCGTCTCTGGTGCGGGCCGTGCGTTGAAAGAGAACCTTTTGCATGCTGAATTATCTGAGGGCTATCACGCCTATGCTGTGGGCAGTACGCACCGCCACTTGGGTGAATTTGATCAAGAATTCAGTGCTTTAGCCGGACGTGAGGTCAAAATTCAGTTTACCCCTCATCTTGTCCCTGCAAACCGCGGTATTCTGGCGACGACCTATGTTAAGGGCGATGCGCAAGTGATCTATGACACGATGGTTGCGGCCTACGTGGATGAACCGTTTATCGAAGTGTTGCCAATGGGCGAAACCCCAAGCACGCGTCACATTCGGGGTTCAAACTTTTGCCACATCGGTGTTGTTGCCGATCGGATCGAAGGACGCACGATTGTGATCGCAGCACTCGATAATTTGACCAAGGGAAGCAGTGGGCAGGCGTTGCAAAATGCCAATCTGATGCTAGGTATTCAAGAGACAACAGGTCTGATGATGGCCCCGTTGTTCCCTTGATACCTTAGGAATTGTAATGAAATCGCTTAAAAAACAACGCCGTATTCAAGTGATTGCGATCATGGCTGTTGCCTTGGTCCTTTCGACTGTTCTGATTGGCTATGCCTTGCGCGATGGCATCAATTTCTTTCGTTCTCCGTCTCAAGTGGTTGAAGATCCGCCCAGCTCATCCGAGGTCTTTCGCATCGGTGGGTTGGTCGAGGTTGGCAGCCTTGTGCGTGGTCAGGGTGAAACAATTCAATTCGTGGTCACGGATGGTGGCGCGTCTGTTCCTGCTATCTATTCGGGTGTTTTGCCCGACCTGTTTGAGGAAAATCAGGGCATGGTGGGTACGGGTCGTTTGATCAACGGTGTCTTTGAAGCCACTGAAATACTAGCCAAACATGACGAGAACTATATGCCGACTGAGGTTATTGACGCCCTCAAGGCACAGGGCGTCTATGTGGAGCCTGAAGGCAGCTAACGAACGCTGTAGCTACTTGGAATTAACCTGATTTAATCATCTTTACCTGGTCAGAAATGGCTAGAGGATTAGGTAATGCAAACGGTATGACAGATTGCCAAACAGATTGTGGACCGCGAAGGCGGCTATGTGAATGATCCTGATAATCCGGGTGGGGCCACCAATTTTGGCGTGACCATTCACACCATGCGGCGTCTTGGTCTGGACTTTGATCATGATGGGGATGTGGACAAACACGATGTGCAGATGCTGGGCCGTGCACAAGCCGTCGATCTTTTCATCAAACACTACTTTGAGGGGCCGCTGATCGCGCAATTGCTGCAGCCTCTGCAGGCGACAGTCTTCTATATGTATGTGAACGCAGGTGGCAACGCGGTTCGCATACTTCAACGCTTGTTGATTGATATGGGGTTTGAAGTTGTTGTTGATGGCGCACTTGGCCCTCAATCTATCGCCTCGGTTCAGGCCGCGTTCGAGACTGCGGGGGGCTATTTGATCGACGCATATGGCATTGCGCTGGGCAATCATTATCTGCGCCTTGCTGATCGCCGTCTCGCCAGCCGCACATACGCGCGCACGCTTGCAGGTCAAAAGGGCGGGTGGATTCGACGCCCCGAAGAATTCATCGCGCCCAAATACCATCTGTCACAGTCACAGTTTAACAAAGGGTCGCGTCATGTGCATGGTCGAACGAATGTTTCAATTGATGTTTGGTGGTGGCGGCAACATGGTCCGCGACACTGTAGAAGTTTTTCGTGAGAACGCCGAGGCCGATTCACAGCGTGGCGCGCAGGTTCAAATGCAGGTCATGTGTGAATATGGTCAGGAGTTTGCGATCCCTCGCCGAGATTGGTTTGATCACTTTATGGATGGGATGAACCGCTTGCCGCGTCCTGCATTGGCCCTTGGGACACTTGGGTTGTTCGTGGCGGCCATGATCGATCCCTTGTGGTTTTCGCAGCGAATGCAAGGTATTGCGCTGGTACCTGAACCGATGTGGTGGTTGTTGGGTGTTATTGTCTCGTTCTATTTTGGGGCAGGGCATCAGGTGAAAAGCCAGAAGTTTCAGCGTGAAATTGTGGGAACTATGGCGCATGTTCCGCAAGTGATGCACAATATAAAAGCACTGAAAGAGTTGCGGGCAGAGAGCGTTGGTGTGGCTGACAGCGGCCCAGATGTTCGCCTGTCTGTGGCCTCAATAGCGCCAGATGCCAATGCGGCACTTGATGCATGGCGCAAACGCAACCAGTGACCCGCGACAATGTGAACCGCTGTTATGCGCGAATATGATTGGCGTGGTTTGGGGCAGGGCCTATAGTTGGCTTAGCTTTTCAAAATGGATGCCATTGATGATCACTGAACTTGGACACTTTGCCCTGATTTTAGCCTTTATGGTCGCGATCGTTCAGACCTTTGTTCCATTGGTCGGCGCCCACAAGGGATGGCAGTCATGGATGGCGGTTGCAGAACCTGCCGCGTCGGCACAATTCATGTTAACGGCCTTTGCATTCGGAGCATTGATGTGGGCGTTTATATCATCTGATTTCAGTCTGTTGCTGGTTGTTCAGAACAGCCACTCTGCCAAACCAATGCTGTATAAAATCAGTGGCACATGGGGCAACCACGAGGGATCAATGTTGCTTTGGGTTCTGATCGTATCCCTGTTTGGCGCTACGGCTGCGTGGTTTGGGACCAACCTGCCACCCAGCCTGCGGGCCCGTGTTTTGTCGGTTCAGGGCGCGATTGGCGTGGCGTTCTTTGCATTTATTCTGTTCACCTCAAACCCGTTTACGCGTCTTGCCGTTCCGCCCTTTGATGGGCAGGATTTGAACCCGTTGTTGCAGGACCCTGGTTTGGCGTTTCACCCACCATTTTTGTACTTGGGCTATGTGGGTCTAAGCATGGCATTCAGTTTTGCCGTTGCTGCATTGATTGAGGGGCGTGTGGATGCGGCGTGGGGCCGTTGGGTCCGCCCTTGGACATTGGCGGCGTGGATTTTCCTGACCATCGGCATCGCGCTTGGGTCATGGTGGGCCTATTATGAACTTGGCTGGGGTGGGTTCTGGTTCTGGGATCCGGTTGAAAACGCATCCTTTATGCCGTGGTTGCTGTCTGCTGCTTTGCTGCATTCTGCCATTGTGGTCGAAAAGCGTGAAAGCTTGAAATCTTGGACAATTTTGCTGGCGATCTTGGCCTTTGGCTTTTCATTGATTGGCACGTTTATCGTGCGTTCGGGTTTGCTGACTTCTGTGCACGCCTTTGCCAACGACCCTGAGCGGGGTGTGTTTATCCTAATGATCCTTGGCTTTTTTACTGGCGGTGCGTTGATCCTATTCGCCTTGCGCGCAGGGACGATGGAAGCAAAGGGCGTCTTTGGACTGGTCAGCCGTGAAAGTGCACTGCTTACCAACAACATCCTTCTTGCTGTCAGCTGTTTCGTGGTTTTCGTGGGTACAATGTGGCCTTTGGTGGCTGAGATGTTCTTTGACCGCAAATTGTCGGTGGGACCGCCGTTCTTCAACATGGCCTTTACGCCGTTTATGTTGGTTCTGGGATTGGTTTTGCCAGTGGGCGCGATGATGCCGTGGAAGCGCGCCGAGATTAAGCTTGCGTTTTATCCGTTGCGCTATGCGTTTGTTCTGGCGCTTGCGATTGCGGGATTGGTTTGGGTTATGCAGACAGGTCGATCCATATTGGGACCGATTGGCGTGTTCTTAGCTGCGTGGGTTGTCATGGGCGCTATCATCGATCTGGCGTCGCGTACCGGGCGCGGTGGTGGTCGTTGGGGCCGTTTGTTGCGTTTGCCACGTGCAGATTGGGGCAAGATGCTGTCGCATTCCGGTCTTGGGATCACCATGCTGGGCGTCGCAGGCATTACGTCTTGGCAGTACGAGGATATTCGCGTGGCCCAGATCGGCCAGCCCTATGATGTAGGGGCGTATACGATCACCTTGAACGGTGTCGCGGATTCTGAGGGGCCGAACTATTTGGCAACGATCGCAGACATCACATTGTCCAAAGATGGGCGTGTTTTGTCAGAGATGCGTCCAGAAAAGCGGATTTACCCTGTGGCCCAAATGCCAACGACAGAGGCGGCCATCGACTATAATTTGGCGCGTGACGTCTATGTTGTGATCGGGGATGAGCAGGATGCGGGCGGTTGGGCTGTGCGGACCTATGTGAAGCCATTGACCAACTGGATTTGGATTGGATGTGCGTTCATGGCACTTGGTGGGTGCTTTAGTCTCTCAGATCGGCGTTTCCGCGTGGCCGCAGGGGCGCGTAAAACAAACGCCAAAGCGGTGCCAGCAGAATGAAACGTTTTGTTTTCCTTTTGATGTTGATCGCCTCGCCATTGTGGGCGGTTGAGCCAGACGAAATTTTGGACGACCCCGCATTGGAGGCGCGTGCGCGTCATCTGTCCAAGGGGCTGCGCTGTCTGGTTTGTCAGAACGAAAGCATTGATGAAAGCAACGCCTCATTGGCGCGTGATTTGCGTATTCTGTTGCGCGAACGTTTGGTTGCTGGGGACAGTGACGAAGCGGCGGTGGATTTCATCGTTGATCGCTACGGCGAATATGTCCTGCTGCAACCGCGTGCGAATGGCTCCACGTTGCTTTTGTGGGCGTCTGGCCCGTTGATGCTACTGCTTGCCGGTGGAATGGGGATCATTTACCTGCGTGGACGTGCCAAGGGATCTTCCACGGATGATACTGGACTGAGCGATGCGGAAAAAACGCGCTTGGCTCAGATATTAGATAATGATTTCAAAGATTGACGTGCGGTTCTGCTTTCCCACTGCAACGCGTTTGATATGCTTCGGCTAAGCCAGTCAAAAGGACAAGATGCCATGGATTACCAGACGATCAAATTTGAACTGAACGACAACATTGCTGTCATTACCTTGGATCGTCCTGATGTAATGAACGCGATGTCGACCCAGATGCGCGCAGAAATTCAACATGCAGTCAAAGAGGGTGGGCGCACGGCGCGCTGTGTTGTCTTAACTGGGGCAGGGCGTGCGTTTTGTTCGGGTCAGGACCTGGGTGACAATTCAGGCAACAGCTTTGATTTAGAGCAAACGCTGCGTGACGAATACGAACCGATGCTGAAGGCGATCTATGATTGCCCTGTACCAACAATTGCAGCCGTGAACGGTGCAGCAGCAGGCGCTGGTGCGAACCTTGCATTGGCGTTTGATGTGGTGATCGCAAAAGAGAGTGCATACTTCCTGCAGGCGTTTGCACGTATCGGCTTATTGCCCGATGCTGGTGGTACTTACACGATGCCGCGTTCAATGGGGACAGCCAAAGCAATGGGTGCTGCGCTATTTGCGGACAAGATCACAGCCCGCCAAGCGGATGATTGGGGCATGATCTGGGAAGCCGTTTCAGATGATACATTTGTGGATCATTGGAAATCACGCGCTGCATATTTGGCAAATGGGCCAACTGCAGCGTTTGGATCTGTAAAACGTGCGATCCGTGGATCGTGGGACAACACGCTAGAAGACCAGCTTTCGCTTGAAGCATCAGAGCAAGGTGAATGCGGTCGTACGCGTGATTTCACAGAAGGTGTTTTGGCGTTTGTTGAAAAACGCCCTGCACAATTTGAAGGGCGTTAATTGTTTTGAGGACCATGACGGGCGACCAATACAACGTCGTCCGCAGTTGGAACCTTTGTTGAATGGTACGACATAACCGCAAGCGGTGCGCCGTCTGCTTTTAGCGTGACCAAGGATTAAGAGTCATTGATGTCCATCGTCACAACAGGTAGCGCGTTGCGGGCATTGTAAATCACAACTATCCGCTCTTGTTCGGTCTCTGGATCCTCAAATAAAGCACATTCAGTCCCGGTTATAGACGCGCGCAAAAGGGCTTCCCATTGTTCGTTTGGGAGCATTCCAGATGTGTCGTTCGATTTGGCCACTTTGGATGTTTACCTTGTTCGGCATTTGGTCTGAATAGTAATGCATGGCCCTTAAAGTGCTTGCAACGCCTTCAGACATGAAGATTAAATAGTCTGCAATCAATGTTTTAGCCGCCCCAATCACGCGCGCGAGCGCAGAATTGCCGATAAAAATCACAGCATCTTTACCATCTTCTTTTACAGTCAACATTGTTTCTGATTGGTCTACAGCCACGAGTGCAACGAGGTCTTCAGCAGGGTCAAAATTGCAAATCACCGTGGGGAGAGGCGGTGAATATTTGACTGATTTCATTCTATGGCGCGTTGTGGTCGTTTGCGCCTTTAGGATGGCATTTTTTGCCGGAGACCCTCCAAAGTCAAGTTGAAAGAGTCGGTACAGGGTTAGCAAAGCAGACAGCGATACAGCCACTGTAAAAAACACACCAAACCTTAACACAAAATTACCAAGCAGATATTATGCGTGTGTTTTGGCGGGCGTTAATGGTGTGATGGTTGCTTGATGGCGCGCCAAGTTAGGTAAACGGCATTAGAAATACGTTGTCTGCATCCAGAATAGCGAAGTCGGCGTTTTCGATAAAAAACGTAGCGTGGCCATCGACCCTCATCTGGGCGTTGTCGTCGGAACCAATTTCAAACGTAATGACGGGCGTTGGCACAGGTGGGTCATATTGATACACAAGGACGTCTTAAGCCGGATCAAAGTCCACAACCTTGGCCTCTGCTAAGCCATCCATCCAGACGCCAGTTATAAGGGTGTCTGTACCTTCACCAGTATCGACGATGTCATTTGCACCAGCGTAGATCGTATCCTCGCCGTAGCCGCGAAATATCGTTTCGCATCACCCTGTTCGGAGACTGTGGTGACAGACAGTTGAGGGATGTCTCCGGATGTTCTTGCTTCGATCCATTGGTCTCCATCCAATAGATCGGCACCCATCAAGATGTCGTGCCCCGCATCGCCATGTATATAGTCGTTTCCGCTGCCGCCGCGCAGAAAATCAATGCCAGCCTGACTAATGACTAAGTCGTCGTCGCCTGAACCATATAGTGAGTCATTGCCAAGACCACCGAAAAGACCGTCATTCCCATCGCGATCAAACGCTTTATCATTTCCATCTCCAAGTTCGAAAATATTGGCTTGATCTGTGCCTGTTTTGATCATCGTATTTGTTGGATCAGCCGTAACTTCATGGGGCGTTAAGAACACGTGATCAGGCGTCAGCTGGGTATTTTCGACATCTTCAACGGTAAGGACAGCAGATCCATCGATCATCAACTGTGCATCGTCATTTGGACCGTTGATGTATTCGACTGTAGGCACCTCGTTTTCGCCATCGTATAGGTAGACCAAGACATCTTCGTTTCGATCAAAATCAGTGACGTGAGTGGTTTCGCCGTCTTCCATCCAATAGCCGGTTGTCACAACATCGTTGCCTAGGCCAGTGTAAACAACGTCGTTTAAGCCAGCGACGATCGTTTCACAGCCAACACCGCCATGTAGCGTATCCGCTTCGCCGACCTCGTAAGCTGACGTCAACAAGAACGCAGGAAGTTCACCAGACCGGGTAGATTCCGCGACTTCCATTTCATTTAGAATGTCTGCGCCAAACAAGATATCATCGCCAGCGTCGCCGTCTAGGGTATCAGAACCTGATCCAGCAACGAGCAAATCCTCATCCGCGCCACCGCGTAGAAAATCATTACCTTCTTGGCCAAACACGATATCGGCGTCATCACCTGTAAAAACAACATCGACACCTGCGCGCCCAAATATCCGGTCATGGCCGTTGTGCGTTTCAATATCGTTTGGTCCAGCGGTGCCCGTTTTCTGCATATCATTCAAAGTCGTTTGGATGTCTGCGTCTTCATCGGTTTCGTCACTGTTGCCTATTAACATGTCAAAAGGGAATGGGCCCGAAAGGATTCCAAGCCCAAGCAAGGATAGTATGGCTAATTCGATAATAGTTTCATCCCTCCTTTTACTCGTAACGGACTCGTACAAGTCTTTGTTAATGGTGCTATGATCTGGGTCAATCAACGTAGTTTGGAAGAATGTCGGCTCTTTAGTGTTTGTATTTAAATTAAAAAATGGCTCCATCCTCGCAGATGAAGCCATAAACGCATTCTTTAGATAGTATTGGTGATCTATCGATTTTCGATGTCGACATAATTTCGAACGGTTTCGCCAAGATAAAGCTGACGAGGGCGGCCAATCTTGTTTTGTGGATCTGCAATCATCTCTTTCCACTGTGAAATCCAGCCAACTGTACGAGACAGAGCAAAGATCGGAGTGAACATAGACGTTGGGAAACCCATCGCCTCGAGGATAATTCCTGAGTAGAAATCGACGTTCGGGAACAATTTCTTTTCTGTAAAGTATGGATCGGCAAGTGCTGCTTTTTCCAATTCTTTGGCAACTTGAAGGATCGGGTTGTTTTCAACGCCGAGCAGTTCCAAAACTTCATCCGCAGATTCTTTCATCACAGTTGCGCGTGGGTCGTGGTTTTTGTAAACGCGGTGGCCAAAGCCCATCAGACGGAATGGATCGTTCTTGTCTTTTGCACGGGCGATGAATTCTGGAATGCGGTCTGGTGTGCCGATTTCGTTCAACATTTCTAGGCATGCTTGGTTCGCGCCGCCGTGGGCAGGGCCCCAAAGACATGCGATACCTGCTGCGATACACGCAAACGGGTTTGCGCCAGAAGAAGACGCCAAACGTACAGTAGATGTAGACGCGTTTTGTTCGTGGTCTGCGTGAAGCGTAAAGATACGGTCCATTGCGCGGGCCAAGATTGGGTTAACTTCGTAATCTTCAGCAGGCACTGCAAAGCACATGCGCAAGAAGTTCGAAGCGTAATCCAAATCGTTGCGTGGATACACGAATGGCTGACCAATCGTGTATTTGTATGCCATCGCAGCAATAGTTGGCATTTTGGCTATCATACGAATAGACGCGACTTCGCGCTGCCATGGATCCGTAATGTCAGTGGAGTCGTGGTAGAATGCGGACATCGCACCAACAACACCGGTCATGATGGCCATCGGGTGGGCATCGCGGCGGAAGCCACGGAACAAATACATCATTTGTTCGTGTAGCATTGTATGGTTTGTCACTCGTGTTTCGAAATCTTCCAATTCTTTCGGGGACGGCAAGTTGCCGTACAACAGCAAATAGCAAACCTCGAGGTAATGCGATTTTCCAGCCAACTGATCAATTGGATAGCCACGGTGTAATAGCTCACCCTCGTCACCATCAATAAACGTAATCGTGCTGTCGCAAGACGCAGTTGAGGTGAAACCTGGATCATAAGTGAAAACGCCAGCTTGAGCGTAAAGCTTGCGGATATCTAGTACATCTGGACCAGCTGTTGGTGAGTAGATCGGTAGGTCGTACTCCTTACCATCAATGCTCAGCGTTGCGGATTTTTTTGTATCAGCCATGTGATCCCCTTCATTATGTCTACGACAGGATTCTCCCGTCGATTTGTCAGGTTAGCCCGTTTTTGGCGGGTGCCTGTCATGCGTATCGTTATCGTTACGACCCTTACAAAGCGGTTAACCTTGAAACGGTCGTTTTTGTAGCCGCTGTATCAACAGTGGCTTGCGTCAAGCGGGCCAAGGATTCTTCCTGTTCCAAGACTAACATCATGTCAAAAACCGAGGGCGTTACCGCGCGTCCTGCAAGGGCTGCCCGTAAAGGCCCAGCCAGCTTACCAAACTTAGTGCCCTTCGCCTTGCAAAAGGCATTTAGGGCAGCCTCCAGGCTATCTCGGTCCCAACTAACAGCACTTAAAAGCGGCGTCAATTCACTCAGTATACCACGGGATACAGAGTCGAGATTTTTTGCCGCTTTTTCGTTTGGCACGATTGGACGCTTGGATAGGACAAAAATCGCCTTTTCGAGCAAATCAGGAAAGGTTTTTGCGCGTTCTTTTAGGCAATACATGCCATTTAGTATTCCATTCGACTGAGCGTCCGACAATGCGGGTTGGCCTGATGCGTCCAAAAAGGCGGTGATTTCTTTTACCAACGCTGCGTCATCTGTTTGTGCGATATGCTGACCACAGAGGCTTTCAAGCTTTTTGAAATCGAAACGGGCAGGGCTCTTGCCGATTCCCTTAAGGTCAAACCACTCCTTGGCCTGAGCATCCGTAAAGAATTCATCATTCCCGTGACTCCAACCCAAACGCGTCAGGTAATTGCGCATGCCCGAAGCAGGATAGCCCATCACTTGATATTCTTCGGCACCGGTCGCGCCGTGGCGTTTTGATAGTTTTTTGCCGTCGCCGCCAAAAATAAGCGGAATGTGTGCCCAAACAGGAACGTCCCAACCCATCGCGTTGTATATAGTCATTTGGCGTGCTGCATTGTTAAGGTGATCGTCACCGCGAATAACGTGGGTTACGCCCATGTCGTGATCGTCAACAACAACAGCCAACATATACACTGGCGTGCCGTCTGAGCGTAGCAACACCATGTCGTCCAACTGATCGTTGCTGATTGTTACGTCGCCTTGGACTTCATCCTTTATGATTGTGGTGCCATCTTGGGGCGCTTTGATGCGTATAACGAAGGGTGTATCTGGTTGATCTTTTGCCGCTACGTCACGCCATGGGCTGTGAAATAGGGTGCTTTTGCCTTCAGCTTTTGCCGCATCGCGGAAAGCCTGAATTTCGTCTTGGGTTGAATAGCATTTGTATGCTTTGCCTGCGGCCAATAATTCATGTGCAACCGCTGCATGGCGCTCCGCGCCGTCAAACTGGCTGATGACATCGCCATCATGATCTAAGCCAAGCCAAGCCATGCCTTGCAAGATTGCTTGGGTCGCTTCGGGTGTAGAGCGTGCGCGATCCGTATCTTCGATGCGCAAAAGGAATTTACCGCCACGTCCACGCGCAAAAAGCCAGTTGAAAAGAGCCGTTCGCGCCCCGCCGATGTGTAGATACCCCGTTGGTGAGGGGGCAAAGCGTGTTACGACAGGTTTGAATGTTTCAACGGGCATAGGGAATTTACCTTTCAGTAACCACGAGGGTCCTAGAGTTTTGCCACTATCTATATAGTGCGCAAAGCGGGGGCAAGCATGAGCGGCATCGACCGTGTGGTAACGGCTATGCTTGGGCAGCATGGGCTATGTTTGGTTGGTGCCAGTCCGCCTAGCTGTGGGAATTGGCATCTATTTCTTCCTTAGATTTGAACCGGTTACGCCACTGTACGTTGGTGCGGGCATTTTTGGGGGAACGGGCCTGTTGTGTGCCAAACGATTTGGCGAAGTTTTATCCCCAATTGTTATCGGGATTTGTTTGGTCGGTATCTGGTTTTCAATAGCGGCATGGCGCACCCACTCCTCAGAGGCCCCAGTCTTGGGCTGGCGGTATTATGGTGCTATTGAGGAACGTATTATTGGTATGGATCGCAGTGCCTCAGATGCGGTGCGCATTACACTTGATCACGTACGCCTTGATCGTGTGTCCCCATCGCGCACACCGCAAAAGGTACGCATTTCGCTACATGAGAAAGCGGCGCAAGGGATCGAACCGTTGCCGGGAATGCGCGTGATGACCACTGGGCATCTTTCACCTCCAAGTGGGCCAGTCGAACCCGGTGGTTTTTGATTTTCAGCGCCATGCGTGGTTCGGTCAGTTGGGTGCCGTTGGGTATACACGCGTTCCACTGATTGGTTTGGCTGTTGCGGCGGAAGATTGGAAACTATGGGTGTTTCAAATCCGCATGACAATTTCTGCGCGCGTTCGGGAGGTTATAACAGGGGACGTCGGTGGTTTCGCAGCAGCTGTTACAACAGGTGATCGCAGTGGAATGAGCCAAGAGGCATTGGGTGATTTAAGGGCCAGTAATACGGCCCACCTTTTGGCAATTTCAGGTTTGCACATGGGATTACTGAGCGGTTTTGTGTTTGCATCTCTTCGTTTGTTTTTGATCTTCCTGCCATATCTGGGCGCCAGAATAGCGGCGCGCAAAATTGCCGCTGGTGGTGCTTTATTCATTGCAGTCGATTATTTGGCTTTGTCTGGCGGGAACGTGGCCACCGAGCGGGCGTTCATTATGGTGGCTGTCGCTTTGATAGCTATCATGTTGAACCGACGGGCTATCAGCCTGCGCGCGGTGGCGATTGCTGCGACCATCGTGTTGGTGTTGCGTCCTGAAGCGCTGCTTGGCCCTGGATTTCAAATGTCCTTTGCTGCGACCACAGGATTGGTCGCTGTCTTTGGATGGATGCGGGACGGTGCTGTTCAGGTTGGCCCCAAATGGGCGCAACCTTTTGTCGTGCTGGTGATTTCATCGGGCGTTGCTGGCCTTGCCACTGCACCAATAGGGGCCGCGCATTTCAATACAATTGCGCACTATGGGTTGGTGGCAAATTTGCTGAGCGTCCCATTGATGGGATTGGTCATTATTCCTTCGGCTGTTTTGGCTGCGATCCTAGCCCCCTTTGGATTGGAAGAGGTGGGGTTGTGGGCAATGGGATTTGGTTTGCGATGGATACTGCTGGTGGCGGGGTATGTTGCGGATTTTGAGGGGGCAAAGGGATATGTTGCGGGGCCTTCACCACTTGTCTTACCTGTACTCTCAATTGGCGCGCTTTGGTTGATCCTGTGGCAAGGGCGGTTGCGCTATATTGGCCTAGTCATGATGGCCGCTAGTTTCATGATTTGGGCGCGCCATGACCGACCGCTGGTTTTGATTGCTGATAACGGATCATTGTTGGGTGTTATGACGGATCAAGGGCGCGCACTTAGCAAGGAAAAGGGGGCAGGGTTTGTTGCGCGCAATTGGTTGGAAAATGACGGTGATCCATCTTCGCAATTGGTCGCGGCCTCTTTGTGGGGAACAGGTATGAAGCGCTCGAAGGTTGCCCAAGTGGGGGCGTATGAATTTGTGCACTTGATCGGGAAAAAGGCGGTGTCTGAGTTTGACCGATGTCAATCGGATCAGATCGTCATTGCAAGTGTTGAGACCCAACGCGACTTCGGCAACTGTACGGTTCACGATCCGAAAACGTTGCGCAACAGTGGGTCAATTGGCCTGTACCTGCAGGGAGATGAAGCTGTATTCATCACGGCCAGAGACATCAGTGGAGACGGTATTTGGTCCGCGTGGCCCAGCAACCAACCATCAAAAAAGGCGGATCAAAAGACCCGCCCAATTCTGAAGTAATCGTATCGTTCAATAGGTGCGGATCAAGCCAACCAAGCGGCCCTGAACCTTAACCTTGTCGTCAGTGAATACGCGTGGTGGATAGGCCGGGTTAGCAGCTTCTAACGAGATCGAATTGCCACGCTTGATATAGCGTTTCAGCGTTGCTTCGTGATCTTCGACCAAGGCAACAACGATGTCGCCGTTATCAGCCACAGATGTCTCGCGAATAACAACAACGTCACCGCTGTTGATACCAGCATCAATCATCGAGTCACCCTTGACCTCAAGGGCGTAATGGTTGCCAGCGCCTGATAACATTTGGCCCGGAACTGCGACTGAGTGAGACAACTGGTTGATCGCCTCAATCGGTACACCAGCAGCGATTTGACCCATCACTGGCAAATTGATCGCATGCACAGCCTCAACCGGCAGTGCAGAAGCAGGGGGCGGACTATCTGGACGATCGCCATCAATAACACGTGGTTTAAATCCACCTGCCTGCGAGGCCATGCTGTCAGGGAGTTTAACAATCTCAATCGCACGGGCACGGTGCGCAAGACGGCGAATAAACCCGCGTTCCTCAAGGGCTGTGATCAGACGGTGGATGCCAGATTTAGACCGCAGGTCCAACGCCTCTTTCATTTCATCAAAGCTGGGCGGCACACCATCGCGTTGAACGCGGTTGTGAATAAATGACAGCAAATCCAGTTGTTTTTTAGTCAGCATGTGTAGCCCTCAGCCCAGTTGGTTTGGGTTTGTTCTACTCATGTTCCTGTTTTGTGTCAACTGTTCCTTATATGTCCATCACATTGACACACTCGCCAATGTTGCGAGCGGGATCATTGGGGGGACGTACAATCAAGACATTGGATTGGGACAGAACGCTTAAAAGCGAGCTGTCTTGTTGATCCGCACTGTGCACACCATTCGCGTCTGCAAACCCACGCATATAGTGTTCGCGTGGACCATTCGCGCCGATTGGGGCGGATAGGGGTACACTTCGCCGCGGGCTTGCGCTTTGGCCAAGGCCAAGCATCGCGCGGATCATGGGCGCGATAAAGACGGTGCCACAGACCATCGCAGACACTGGATTGCCAGGCAATCCAACCATGGCCATATCGCCAAGTTTTCCCGCCATCAGCGGTTTGCCCGGGCGCATGGCCACTTTGTAAAAGGACTGTTCCATCCCCAATTCGGCGGCTACGGGTGCCACTAGATCGTGATCGCCCACAGATGCGCCACCGATTGTGATCACTAAATTGGCACCTTTGGCCAAATCAAACGCAGTGCGCAGGGAGGATTCGTTATCGCGTGCAATGGGCAAAATACGAGGATGCGCGCCTAAGTTTTCCAGCATCGCAGCAAGGCCAAATGTGTTGGACGCGATGATTTGATCGGGTTCAGGTGTTTGCCCGGGCATGACCAATTCATCCCCAGTCGATATCAACGCAACGGTGGGACGGCGATAGACAGGAACCTGTGCGATATTCATGGATGCCAGTAGCGCAATGTCGGCAGGCTGTAGTGTGCGAGGGGCCGTCATCGGATCCCCTTTTAGGAAATCCACACCTGCTGGGCGGATGTTGTCCTTTGGGCCGATGTCACGACCCAAAGTGATCAGATTGCCGCGCACTTTCACATCTTCTTGGATAACGACAAAATCAGCGCCCTTAGGGACTGGCGCACCTGTAAAAATACGCACGGCTTGGCCTGCACCCACGGTTCCATCCCATCCATGACCCGCAGCAGACTCACCAATAACTTTGAACATGCAGTCATCTTCGACCTCAGCGCCCTTGACGGCGTAACCATCCATGGATGACGCGGCAAAGGGGGGCTGTGTGCGCGTCGCATACTGAGTTTGCGCAAGAACGCGATTGTTTGCGTCGCGCAAGGCAACATGTTCAATGTCGAGCGGCGAGACGAGATTGAATAGTTCATCCAAGGCTTGGGAAACGGGGATCATGATGCCTCGTAGCGTCCAGATTTACCGCCGTCTTTCAGGACAACGTGCAGACCACCGATTTCCATGCCTTTGTCGACGGCTTTGGACATGTCGTAGATTGTTAGGGCGGCGGTTGAGGCGGCTGTGAGTGCCTCCATCTCGACGCCAGTTTGGCCTGTGGTTTTCACCGTTGCCATGATCCGGATGCCCGGGAGTGTCGCATCGGGTTCTAACTCAACCGCGACTTTGGTGATGGGCAATGGGTGGCACAGAGGTATCAGGTCTGCTGTGCGTTTGGCGGCCATAATGCCAGCAAGCCGCGCAACACCCAAGACATCACCCTTTTTGGCGCGACCTTCAGTAATGATATCAAAGGTTTCAGGCTGCATCTTAATCCAAGCAGCAGCCTGTGCGATACGGTCGGTCACGGCTTTGTCCGAGACATCGACCATATGCGCATCGCCTTTGCCATCAAAATGGGTCAGCGCCATTATAGGCCACCGCCGGAGACGGTCGGGTTTGCGAGAAGTGTGCGCGTGGCTGTCTCCACGTCGTCTTGACGCATCAAGCTTTCACCAATCAAGAACGTGCGCGCGCCGTACATTGCCATATCGGACAAGTCGGCGGGCGTGTTAAGGCCGCTTTCGCAAACGATCATGCGGTCCTCTGGAACCTGTTTGGACAGAATACGTGTGGTGTCCAGAGTGGTTTCAAAGGTGTTGAGGTTGCGGTTGTTGATGCCCATCAAAGGGCTTTTCAGCAGGGTAGCACGCTCAAGTTCTTCGGCATTGTGCACTTCGATCAAAGCATCCATGCCCCATTGAAACGCTGCGTGCTCTAGCTCATTGGCTTGTGCATCAGAAACTGAAGCCATGATGATGAGAATACAATCGGCACCAAGGGCGCGGGCTTCAGCAACCTGATAGGTGTCGTACATGAAATCCTTGCGCAATGCGGGCAGGGCGCAGGCAGCACGGGCTTCAACCAAGAAATCCTTGGACCCTTGAAAACTGGGGGTGTCGGTTAGCACTGACAAACAAGCGGCACCGCCTGCTTCATAAGCTACGGCGTGGGCCGCTGGATCGAAATCTCCACGGATCAACCCTTTGGATGGGCTGGCCTTTTTGATTTCAGCGATCAAGCCGTAACCCGTTTTTGCTGCGTCGCGCAATGCGCCTGCGAATGGGCGCACTGCACTGGCTGCTTTGGCTTCGGCTTCAACCGCTTCAATTGGTTTGGCAGCTTTGTCTGCTGCGACTTCCTCAAGTTTGTAGGCTTTGATTTTTTCGAGAATAGTAACGGTCATGATGCCTCCTGAGTGATACGAGCCACGGCAGTAATTTTATCGCGTGCTGCACCGCTGTCGATGCTGGTTCGGGCCATTTCAACGCCCTGTTTAAGATCGGTCGCCACATCTGCAACAACAAGCGCTGCAGCTGAATTTAGCAATACGGCGTCGCGGTAGGCGTTTTGAACGCCATCAAGCAATGCATTGAAATCGCGTGCGTTTTCTTCGGGCGTGCCACCAATGATATCCTCAAACGGATGTATCGGCAGGCCGGCATCTTCTGGATTTATTTCGAAATCGGTGACCTGTCCGTTTTCCAGAGCAGACACCCAGCTGACGCCAGTGATGGTCAATTCGTCAGTGCCGTCAGACCCGTGGACCAACCACGCCTTTTCTGATCCCAATTGGCCAAGTGTTTCGGCCATAGGGCGAATAAGATCGCGTGAAAACGCACCAGTGAGCTGGCGTTTAACGCCAGCAGGATTGGTCAAAGGGCCGAGGATGTTAAAGATTGTCCGCGTACCCAATTCGGCACGCGTTGGCATCACATGTGCGATGGCAGGATGGTGCATAGGGGCCATCATAAAACCAATACCGGCTTCGTTCAGGGCTTTTTCAACAACCTCAGGGCCGACCATAACGTTCAGGCCCATTTGGGTCAGTGCATCTGAGGCCCCTGATTTGGACGACAGATTGCGGTTGCCGTGCTTTGCAACTGTGACCCCAGCACCGGCGACAACAAAAGCTGTCGCGGTTGAGATGTTCAGTGTGTTTTTCCCGTCGCCACCTGTTCCGACGATATCCATTGCACCTGCTGGCGCTGAAACTGCGTGACACTTGGCGCGCATGACAGCCGCCGCAGCTGCGTATTCATCCACTGTTTCGCCGCGTGTGCGCAGTGCCATAAGGAAACCGCCAATTTGGCTTGGCGTTGCTTCACCCTCAAACAAGATGCCAAAGGCTGTTTGGGCTTGTTCGCGGGTTAGGGGGCCATTGGCCGCCGCGTCGATTAAAGGTTTGAGTGCGTCACTCATGCTGGCACCGCCATCTCATTTACAAAGTTCTGCAAGAGGGCATGACCATGTTCTGAACGAATTGATTCTGGGTGGAATTGCACGCCGTGGATTTGCAGGTCGCGGTGTTGTAATCCCATGATTGTGCCATCCTCCAACTCTGCTGTAATTTCCAAAACATCAGGCAATGTCTCGCGTTCAACAATCAAAGAATGATAGCGCGTTGCCTCATAAGGTGTTGGCAAACCTTTGAAAAGGCCCTTGCCCGTGTGATGCATCGTGCCCATCTTGCCGTGAACAATCTCGTGGCAGCGCACAACATTACCGCCAAACGCTTGGCCGATGGATTGATGACCCAAACAAACGCCCAACAACGGCGTACGCGTCTCTGCGGCGGCTTGTGTCAGGGCAAGGCAAATGCCGGCTTGATCCGGGTCACAAGGACCAGGGGATAATAAAATCCCTGCAGGTTTCATCGCCATTGCTTCTTGCACATCAATGGCATCATTGCGCCGGATTTCAATTTCCGTGCCCAAGGTGCCCAGATAGTGGACAAGGTTGTATGTAAAGCTATCGTAGTTATCGATCAGGAGCAGCATCTTGCAAACTTTATGTTATTGAGTGTTTCAGTACTGGCAGGTTGCCCCGTTGGCACTGTATAGTAGAAATATACATGTTCGGGCTTGGCCGCCAGCATCAATTGGGACGGACAGCCAAGCCATGAACAATTAAGACAGAAAAGACAGGCGGAGTAAGCGCAATGGCACGAGGTTTCTTAAGCGGAGCAATGATGGGTACAGTCGTGTCTGTCGGCGTTGCGAGTGTTGCGTCCGTAATGACCAATGGGCCAATTGCACCTAACGTGACAGATGCAGCGCCAACTGGCGTTTCAGCAAATTTGAACGAAAGCAAAGTGGGTGTAGGTGCCGGAGCAGGCGATGCCGATTTGGTTCAAGATGGCACGAGCAATACAAGCCAACCTGCGCCAGATGATGTGAATTCAGTTGCTGAGGCTGGATCTGATCTATCTCAAAGACCGATAACTGGTGGCACTGATGGCCTTGAAACACCTGATGTAAATACGGCCGATGGTGCCGTTGTCGTTGATGGTGATGCACCTGTGTTGCCTAGTCCGCAAGCGGCTGCACCTGCAGAGCCTGAAAATGAAACTGAGTTGTCCATATCGACTGATCCTTCGCAACCACTGGCTCCATCGGTTCCCGAAGACGAAACTGCGTTTGAGGCAACTGAACAAGATCCAGCTGCCGAGGAGGCAGTTGTTGGGGCAAAGCCAGAAACAACCACGGTGCCAGCACCTGTTGAGGTCGTCCCAGAAGAACCAGAACAACCCGAAGCCCCAAGTGCTGAGGAAGAAACTACATTCCCACCAGTTGATACTGCCGAAGAAGAATTGCGCCCACAAATTGGTCGCCCCGCAGGATCACTGGTTGATCGGGACAATGACCCGGTTGAACAGGCGCAACAGCCTGCCGATCAAACAGAAGTCGCTGATCTAGCGCCAATCGATGCGTTCGCGGTCCCATTTGAAAATGCAGACGCTAAGCCGCTTATGTCGATTGTTCTGATTGATGCTGGCGCTGATTTGGAGGGGGCCGCGGTTGGCTTGCCTGCTTTGCGCAGTTTCCCAGCACCGATCACGTTTGCCGTTGATTCAAGTTTGCCTGATGCTGTTGAGCGTATGAATAAGTATCGTGGTGAGGGCTTTGAAGTTCTTGCGATGATCGATTTTCCAAGTGGCGCAACAGCAGGCGACGCCGAGGTTACATTGGATGCGGTTCTTAGTCAGATGACCGATGTTGTTGGCGTTCTTGAAGGTGTTGGCAACGGCATGCAAGAATCCCGTGAAGCGTCGGACCAAGCCACTCAAATCCTGCTTTCGACGGGTCATGGGTTTGTCACCCAATCTAACGGCCTAAATACAGTTGCAAAATTGGCAGAGCGCGAAGGCGTGCCAACCTCAACAGTGTTTCGTGACTTTGACAGCGCGGATCAATCACCAACAGTCATCCGCAGGTTCTTAGGGCAGGCGGCATTCCGTGCGGGGCAAGAAGGTGGCGTGATCATGTTGGGTCGTTTGCGATCAGATACGATTTCCGCACTACTGCTGTGGAGCTTGCAAGATCGCGCAACACGCGTGAGCATGGCACCTATTTCGGCTGTCCTAAAACAGTAAATCCAAAATAGAGTTTTGTTCGATTTGGCAGGTGCTTAGGTGTTGCCGCCGTCAAAACGTGCAGCGTCTTTTGCCGCTCTGCGGATTGCGCCAGACTTGTGAACTGTTTCCATAAACTCAGCTTCGGGATCGCTGTCATAGACAACGCCGCCGCCCGCTTGGATGTACAGTTTTTCATCCTGAATGACGGCTGTGCGCAGTGCGATACACATGTCCATGTCGCCACCTGCGCTGAAGTAACCAACACCACCACCGTAGACGCCGCGTTTCTCTGGCTCTAGTTCATCAATAATTTCCATCGCACGTACTTTCGGCGCACCAGAAACCGTACCCGCAGGCATACCAGCAAAGAATGCGTCGATTGCATCATTGCCCTCGTTCAACTCACCCACCACATTCGAGACGATGTGCATTACGTGGGAATAGCGTTCAACGATGAATTCTTCGGTAGGGCGCACAGTACCAATTTTGGCAACGCGACCAACGTCATTGCGACCAAGGTCCAACAGCATCAAGTGCTCTGCCAGTTCCTTTTTATCAGCCAAAAGATCGGCTTCTAATGCGCGATCTTCTTCTGGTGTCGCCCCACGTTTACGTGTTCCAGCGATTGGACGAATTGTGATTTCGTTGCCAAAAACACGGACCAAAATTTCAGGGCTTGCGCCAACAACTTGGAAACCACCAAAGTTGAAATAGAACATGAAAGGCGATGGGTTTGTACGGCGCAAGGAACGGTACAAAGAGAACGGCTTTTGCGCGAAATCTTGGGTCCAACGTTGGGATGGGACAACCTGAAAGATGTCGCCTGCACGAATGTAGTCTTTGGCTTTTTCAACGGCAGACTTGTAACCCTCATGGGTGAAATTACTGACAGGCTCATTCGCCTCAGTGGCTTCACCTAGGTTACGTGTCTCTGTTGGCATTGTGCGTTCAAGATCACGAACGGCGTCCATAACTCGTTCAGCGGCTTGGGCGTATGCGGCGCGCGCAGTCTGCCCATCGCTGACCCAAGCAGGGGACACAACTGTAACTTCGCCTTTAACGCCGTCCAAAACTGCAATGACGGACGGGCGCAACATGATGGCATCAGGCAATCCCAAAGGATCTGGGTTCACATTTGGCAGGTGCTCAACCAAACGGATCATATCGTAACCAAGGTAGCCAAACAGGCCTGCCGCAGATTGCGGTAGATCGTCAGGCAGGTCGATTTTGCATTCGCCAATCAGGGTACGCAACATATCCAACGGATTGCCGTCTTGTGGAACAAAGGCATCGCTATCAAACCGCGCAGTGCGGTTGATTGAAGATGTGTCACCCTCACAGCGCCATACCAAATCAGGTTTCATTCCAATGATGGAATAACGTCCGCGCACTTCGCCGCCCGTTACAGATTCCAAAACAAATGCGTCTTTTTGTGCACCTGTCAGCTTGAGCATAAGGGATACAGGAGTATCCAAGTCTGCGGCCAATCGCGTGTAAAAGATCTGGTTTTCGCCCGCATCATATGCACGTGCAAAGCTCTCGAAATCAGGGGTCAGGGCCATCAGTTTAAACCTTAGGGGAAGTTAACGTGTACAGCTGCCAAAGAACGTGGATCAATGTTTTGACCCGCACGTTGGACCGCGTCACGTGAGTAGATATTGTAAAGATCACGGGCCAATGACTGCTCGATCTGAGCTTGCAGTTGTGCACTCAATGCATCAGCGTTTTCGTTTTCTTCGGTTGGGTTGATCGCATCAAGGCGCACAACCAACACAGTGCCAAAACTATCAACAACAGAAACATCACCAATATTCATCTTGAACACATCTTCCATAAAGCCAGGAGGCGTGCCTGCAACAAAACCGGTTCGGGTTTGGTCGGATTCTTCCGTTGCAGTCAAACCCAAGCCGGCAAAGTCGGTTCCGGATTGAAGCTGGGGAACCAATGTCGCTGCTTGTTCATTTAGGCGTGACTCTACCTGATTATTTTCCCAGCTTGCTGTAATTTGCTCACGGGCTTGTTCAAACTCTGGGGGGCGTACTGGCAATACTTCATCCAAGCGAAGCGCGAATACACCGCCATCCTCTAGGTTCTCGATTTGTGGAAAGTCTTCTTCTGTCACAACGCGGGCTGCGTCAGCGAAAGCCACATATGCACCGATGCCGTTTCCGTTGCCGTCAAACCATTCGATTGAGCCAATTTCTAAATCGGTCTCATCGGCAAGTTCCTCGAGTGTTGCGCCACCCGCCAACAGATCATCAAAGTCTTGCGCCATTGTGCTGACCAAGCGACGGGCGCGATCAGTTGCTAGAATTTCTTGTAGCTCTGGCTTTGCGTCGTCGAACGTTGTCACTTGCGCTGGCAAAACACTATTCACACGGAACAGGGCGGGACCCAGATCAGTATCGAGTGGGCCAACCACATCACCTACGTTTGCAGCGAAAACAGTTTCGCCCGCGGCGTCCAATGACAAGCGGTCCACATCGCCTAGATCGATGTCCGCTAACGCAAGGCCGCGTTCATCGACAAGGGTCTCGAATGTTGTTCCTGCAACTTCAAGCGCTGCAGCCGCGCGGTTTGCTTCTTCTTCGTCCAAGTAAACAAGGCGCTCGACCAAACGGCGCTCTGGCGTGTTATACTGGTTCACACGTGCTTCAAACTCGGCCCGCAAATCTTCTTCGGGAATATCGATGCTTTCAATAAGTGCGTCAGGTGACAGCTGCACATAAGTAAGGCGCTTTGTCTCCGGCAGCATGAAATCTGCGGTGTTTTCAGCGAAGTATGTCTTCAACTGCTCGTCTGATGCTGTTTCAAGTGGAGCATCTAAGTCTGCAGAGGCAAGGCGCGCCCACGTAAAGTCGCGGGTTTCGCCGATGTAATCGAGTAGCGTTGAAACATACGAAGTTGGCATGACAACGCCGCTGATCATTGCGCCCTGCAAAAGGGTACGTGCGGTTTCTTCGCGTAAACGTGTTTCGAACTCGGATTCGGATGTCCCATTGCGTTCCAATGAAAAGGTATACGCCTCGCGGTCAAATGATCCGCTGATGCCTTGGAAGGCTGGGATGTCGACGATTTGGTCGCGCAAGGCTTCATCGCCAATGCTTAGGCCCAAAACTGCGGCTTCGTGGTCCAAGGCGCGCTCTGAAATCAAGCGGCCAAGCACTGCTTGGTCAAGGCCGATTTCTTGAGCACGAGAAAATGGCAACTGTTCACCAGTTTGTGCTTCAACGGCGCGAATTTCTTGGCCTAATTGGCGCGCATATTCGCTGACGTCGATGTGCTTGTCACCAACTCTGCCAATAGTGCGGATCGTACCGGATAAGTTCGAGGCACCAAAGCCACCCAATCCAAGCATGGCGAGGCCAATGATAATCCAAACGAATGTCTTAGAAATGCTTTTACCCGTGGCCATGAACGTCCTGCCTTATCCAAATTGTTGGATATGTTTACGGCGCACTGCGAAGGGGGGCAAGGGGTTGAACGCCTTATATGTTTAGGGCAACCAGCCTTTGATAAAGCGTGGCAATCCCGTTTGCGTCTAAATTGGCAAAGGCGATACGCAAATGCTGTGCGCCGGATGGATCGTCCGTTGGGCAAAACATCGTCCCAGGAAGACATAGTATCCCAGACTCTGATACCAATCGTGGTGCTAAATCAGCCGATGAGATGTCGAATGGGTGCTTCATATAGGCGAAATATGCGCCAGCAGACTTCAGTTCCCACCCTTTTGCCGCCAATACGGTAAAACCAGCTTTGATCGCACCGCAGCGTCTGATGATTTCGTTGCGTTCTTCAGCAAGCCAATCTGATAGGTTTTCGAGCCCCCAAAGCGCCGCAGCTTGGCCAATTTGTCCGGGGCATATTGCAACGGTATCGAGGAACTTCTCAATTTCGCCCAGCCGCGCCTTGGATGTAATCAATGCGCCAACACGGTGACCCGTCAGGCGGAATGCTTTTGAGAACGAATAAAGGTGTATGAATGTGTCTAGTGCATTTGGTTGGTTGAACAGCGCGTGTGGCGCGCCATATTGGCTGTGATAGTCGCGGTAAGTTTCATCGACAATCAACGCAATACCATGTGCCTTTGCCAGTTCGTAGAAGTCTAGCAATAGGTCAGCGGGGTATTCAACGCCTGCTGGGTTGTTCGGGGAGACCAGCGCGATTGCACGTGTACGCGCAGTTATCAGTTTTGCAGCTTCGCCTGCACTTGGCAGTAAATCAGGGCCAGCTGGCAAAGGAACGGATGTAACCCCAGACATGTCCAACCACATTTTATGATTAAAATACCATGGGGTTGGAAGGATGACTTCATCTCCCTCAGCGCAAAGCGATGAAATGGCGGCGGCAAACGCCTGATTACAGCCAGAGGTGATTGCGACGTTATCAGCTGTAACTGCACTATCATAATGTGAGGTTGTTTTTGTTGCCAATGCTTGGCGCAACGCAACATTGCCAAGGACAGGACCATAAAGATGTGCGCCATCGTCGTTGAGCGCAGTATCTGCCATAGCTTGGCGAAGTTCTTTCACAGGCGGGTCAACGGGAGCCGCCTGTGAAACGTTGATTAGGGGCCTATCCGCAGGATGTGTGACACCTTCTAGCCAGCGCCGGGCCTCCATTACTGGAGGAAAGAAGGTGGCGCTGGTGCGTGTCTTGGTCATTTGACGGCCCTAATTGGTTCAGTCTGTTCCGCGATATGGCTCAACGTACTGAAGCGCCATATCCCAAGGGAAGAAAATCCAAGTGTCTTGGGAAACGCCGGTAATGAACGTGTCGACCTGTGGCTCGCCTTTCGGTTTTGCATATACGGTCGCAAAATGTGCGTTTGGATAAAGGGCACGAACAACTTCTAGAGTTTTACCACTGTCGACCAGATCGTCGATGATCAGGATACCAGTGCCGTCACCCATCATATCTGCGTCAGGGTGCTTAAGAACTTTGGCGTCTGATTGATCCTGGTGATCATAGCTTTTGATGCTGATCGTATCGACTGTGCGCACATCCAACTCGCGCGCGATGATCATAGCAGGGGCCATCCCACCACGTGTAATCGCAACAATAGCACGCCATGCGCCGTCATCAGGTCCTTTACCATCCAAGCGCCAAGCAAGCGCACGACTGTCGCGGTGGATTTGATCCCAGCTGATGTGGAACCCTTTTTCGTGAGGCAAGCGATCTGACATAGTCTATATCCTAATAGCGAATTGAAGCCGAACCATGTAGCGTTGAAAACAGCTCGGAAGAGATTGTGATTATTCTTTGCTCATGTCCGGAGCATCGACAGCTTTCATACCAACAACATGGTAACCTGCATCCACGTGAAGGTTTTCACCTGTCGTACCTGATCCAAGATCTGAAAGTAGATAAAGTGCAGACTTACCAACGTCGTCGATTGTCACGTTACGGCGCAGCGGCGAGTTGTATTCGTTCCATTTCATGATGTAACGGAAATCACCGATACCGGATGCGGCCAATGTTTTGATCGGGCCTGCGGAAATTGCGTTAACGCGAATGCCGTCTTTACCCAAATCTTCAGCCAAATATTTAACTGATGCTTCAAGTGCGGCCTTGGCCACGCCCATTACATTATAATGTGGCATCACTTGTTCCGCGCCGTAGTATGTGAGGGTGAGGGCACTGCCGCCATCTTTCATCATCTTTTCTGCACGCTGCATGATGGCGGTAAAAGAATAGACAGAAATGTCCATTGTCATCGCAAAGTTGTCACGGCTGGTGTCTACATAACGCCCGCGCAATTCATTTTTGTCTGAAAAGCCAATGGCATGAACAACAAAATCCAACTGGTCCCAGTGTTCTTTCAAACCATCGAACAAATTGTCCATTGAGTCTGCGTCGCTCACATCACATGGGAGTACAATTTTACTACCCAATTGTTCAGCAAGAGGATCAACGCGTTTTTTCAAAGCATCGCCCTGGTATGAAAATGCAAGTTCCGCACCAGCGTCTGCGCAGGCTTTGGCTATGCCCCATGCTATGGACTTATCGTTGGCTAGACCCATGATAAGTCCGCGCTTTCCCGCCATTAGGTTGTTTGACATACTCAGTCCCCACAGTGATTTTAAATGTTATCTTCTAGACGTTTAGGCGATTGCGCATCCTGCATCAAGGGATCGTAGCAATAGAGCTGTTGGCGTCGAGCTGAGCTTGCCTTAGCTTAAGGCGAGGCTATCTATGTTTTTTGCTTTGTTTAGGAACGCCAATGACTCGTCTAAATCCGGAAAATAGTGGAAAATTTGCAGGGGAAGACCCATTTCTCATAGCGCAGAACTGGCTGCAAGAAGCAGAGGATTCAGAGCTTAACGACCCGAATGCAATAGCTCTTTCGACAGTAGATGCCGAAGGAATGCCTAATATAAGAATGGTTTTGCTTAAGGTGATCGAAGAGGACGCGTTTGTGTTTTACACAAATTATGAGAGCGCAAAGGCGGCTGAACTTGATAACGCGGGCAAAGTTGCATTTGTCATGCATTGGAAATCTTTGCGTCGACAAATTCGCGTCCGTGGCACAGTTGTTCGAGAAGACGGGCCGAAGGCGGACGATTACTTCGCATCACGTTCGTTGAAAAGCAGGCTTGGCGCATGGGCGTCTCGACAAAGCCGGCCCTTAAAGAACCGTGCGTCTCTTTTGGCAGAAGTCGCAAAAGTTACCGCAAAACATGGTATAAACCCTCAAAGACCACCGTTCTGGGGCGGGTATCGCGTGACACCGACAGAGATAGAATTTTGGGCCGATGGTGACTTTAGATTGCATGATAGGTTTGTGTGGCGACGTGAAAATGACGTTTCACCGTGGGTCGTGAAACGACTAAATCCGTGAATTTCACGTAGCGTGAAATGCAATTATTTGTTTTTAGTTGTTTTTTTGACTTGAGATGGGAATGGTAAATCGCGCAAGACTGCGAAGCGGTGTAGGTTGGTAATAGAAAGAGTAGTAGTGACCAACGAGATGAATGACATAGAACGCGTAACCGGATTGGATAAGTGGTTTGATCCGGTTAAAGGATTTGGGTTTGTAGTATCTGATACAGGCGGCCCTGACATCTTGTTGCACGTCAATGTTCTTCGGAATTTTGGTCAAAACTCGGTAGCGGATTCCTCTCGTATTGTAATTGATACTCAGAAGACAGATCGTGGTGCGCAAGCTTTAAAAATTATTAGTTTGGAGCCACCTGTTGGTCTAGACGCTGAAATCTTCGATGATTTTTCTGAAATTGATATTCAAAACATCGAAAATGCACCATTAGAGCCGGGCCGTGTTAAATGGTTCGACAAAGCAAAGGTTTTTGGGTTCGCCAACCTTTTTGGTCGAGAAGACGACATATTTCTTCATGTCGAAGTTCTACGTCGTTCCGGCCTGTCTGATCTCCAACCAGGTGAGGCGTTAGCTATCAGAGTAATTGATGGAAAACGTTTTAAAATGGCTGTTGCTGTCCAGGCCTGGGAAACAGCACTGCAGAGTGCGAAGTAATGGTTCGCGCGGCATTGGCATTCATCCTTATTTGGGTGACATCCAATACTGCAATCGCTTCCTGCCGCGAAGACACCGTTTACCTTCGTGGTGAATGGGGGCAGGCTAGATTTTCGATAGAAATCGCAGATACACAATCATCTCAGAAAATCGGCTTAATGAATCGCCCCAGCATGCCATCGGCGGCCGGAATGCTATTCGTGTACGATTTTCCAAGCCCGCTTTCATTTTGGATGAGAAACACGCTGATTCCATTGGATATGCTTTTTATTGATTCTAAGGGAATCGTTACGCACATCCATCACATGGCAAAACCCTTAGATGAGACGCCAATTATTGGTGGACTTGGGATTGCGGTGCTGGAAATCAACGGTGGTTTGGCCAAATCTATGGGTATTTCCGTCGGAACAGAGCTGCGACATCAATCTTTTGAAAAAGGTGACCCTGCTTGGTCGTGTTAGGGGTTTTCAATCCCGATTACCTTGTCTAAAGAGTGCCTATGGTTCGGGGCGTGGCGCAGCCTGGTAGCGCACCTGTTTTGGGTACAGGGGGTCGGAGGTTCGAATCCTCTCGCCCCGACCATCAACACCAGTTCGACTGGGCAGCAAGGCGGCACATTATGTGCCGCCTTTTGTTGTTTTCGGTACAATCATACAAAATGTAGCGGTGGAGTGATTCACGTTTCTGCTTCCCCTAAAGGTCGAGGTCGGAGCTTTTCCGAATAATTAAGCGGATGGCAGGCCTCGGGTTGTGACCTTTTTACCGTGAACAGATTGTGGCCAGTTGTCAAAATAGGTGCCGGATTTACCTGTGGATAACTTAAGACATGACTTCATCCACTGAAGCTAAATAAGCCAAGACTCTCAATAAAAATCAATTACCTTCCCGCTTACCTTTTTGATCTTCATTGGGGACAGTTTTTGTATGAATCAATTGGCCGCGAAACCAACTTTCGCGTCTAAAGTGGTCAAGCCCCTAAACATCAAAAAAATCGTAAAAATTGCGTTGACCAACTAGGCTCAAATACGTCAAGTTGTACATCAAGTTAGAAGCACCACTAGATTTAGTGTTCAAAAGCTAAAGCGTGCATACAGCGTAAAATCGGGGATCGGCGCGAAATCGATCAAATCTGTGTTGGAATTGGCTAAGTCAAAACCGCCTGTCTGCTTTTACGTTTTCTACTGTGAATGCTGAAGCTCTCCGCAAAAGGGGGCTTTTTATTAAAAATGCTGGAATATGGGGCAGCGACATGAAAATTGAACGTAAATTTACCACGGCTGGAAAAGACGCTTATGCGTCTTTGGATTTTATCACGACGGTTTCTGAAATCCGTAATCCGGATGGAACGATCGTATTCCACCTCGACAACGTTGAAGTGCCAAACAGCTGGAGCCAAGTTGCCAGCGATGTGATCGCGCAAAAGTACTTTCGGAAAGCTGGCGTCCCTTCACGCATGAAGAAAGTAAAAGAGAAGAATGTCCCTGAATTCCTTTGGCGCTCTGTTCCTGATGGCGACGACGTTGAGTTCGGTGGCGAAACTTCTTCCAAACAAGTTTTTGACCGCCTTGCTGGCGCGTGGACATACTGGGGCTGGAAGGGTGGTTACTTCACCACTGAAGCAGACGCACAGTCCTATTTCGACGAAATGCGCTATATGTTGGCAAGCCAACGTTCTGCGCCAAACTCCCCACAATGGTTCAACACAGGTCTTCACTGGGCCTACGGTATCGATGGTCCGGCCCAAGGACACCATTACGTAGATTACCAAACCGGTGTTTTGACAAAATCCACTTCATCATATGAACACCCACAGCCTCACGCCTGCTTTATCCAATCTGTCTCTGATGATCTGGTGAACGATGGTGGCATAATGGACCTTTGGGTTCGTGAGGCGCGTTTGTTCAAATATGGTTCAGGCACAGGCACGAACTTCTCATCCGTGCGCGGGGCAGGAGAAAACCTATCAGGTGGCGGTAAATCATCAGGCTTGATGGGTTTCTTGAAAATTGGTGACCGTGCAGCCGGTGCGATCAAATCTGGCGGCACAACACGTCGCGCGGCCAAAATGGTTATAGTCGATGCAGATCACCCTGATATTCAGGATTTCATCAACTGGAAAGTGATTGAAGAGCAGAAAGTGGCTTCCATCGTTGCCGGCTCTAAGATGCATGAACAGAAGTTGAACGCGATCTTTGCCGCGATCAAAGCGTGGGACGGCGCAGTTGCTGATGCTTATGAGCCAAAGGTTAACCCACAGCTAAAAGAAGCGGTGCGTGATGCGAAAAAAGTAGCGATCCCAGAAACATACGTCAAACGCGTGTTGGACTATGCAAAACAGGGTCACACGTCCATTGAATTCCCAACATACGACACCGATTGGGATTCCGAGGCGTACTCATCCGTTTCAGGACAAAACTCTAACAACTCGATCCGCGTGACAAACGCATTCTTGACTGCTGTTGAGAAAGACGCAGATTGGGAGTTGATCAACCGTAAAGACGGTAAGGTCACAAAAACCATCAAAGCACGTGACTTGTGGGAACAAGTTGGACACGCTGCATGGGCTTGTGCCGATCCGGGCATCCAATACCACGACACTGTAAACGAATGGCACACTTGCCCAGAAGATGGTGCGATCCGCGGATCTAACCCATGTTCTGAATACATGTTCCTAGACGACACGGCTTGCAACTTGGCTTCGATGAACTTGCTTACCTTCCTTAAGGATGGCGAATTCCAAATCGAAGACTATATGCACACTGCGCGCTTGTGGACAGTGACATTGGAAATCTCCGTAATGATGGCGCAATTCCCATCAAAAGAGATCGCACAGCGCTCATACGACTTCCGCACTTTGGGTCTGGGCTATGCGAACATTGGCGGTTTGCTGATGAACATGGGCTATTCATACGACAGTGACGAGGGTCGCGCGCTTTGTGGTGCTTTGACAGCTGTCATGACTGGTGTTGCATACGCAACTTCCGCTGAGATGGCTGGCGAGTTGGGCCCGTTCTCTGGCTACAAGAAGAACGAAGAACACATGCTGCGTGTCATGCGCAATCACCGCAAAGCGGCCCACGGCGCTGTTGATGGATATGAAGCACTTGCAGTGAAGCCTGTGCCTTTGGATCACGCCAACTGTCCAGATGCACGCTTGATCGATATGGCAATGTCCACTTGGGACGAAGCCTTGCAGCTTGGTGAAAAGCACGGTTACCGCAACGCGCAGACTTCGGTTATTGCCCCGACCGGCACAATCGGTTTGGTCATGGATTGTGATACAACAGGGATCGAGCCAGACTTTGCTTTGGTAAAATTCAAGAAATTGGCCGGTGGTGGTTACTTTAAGATCATCAACCAATCTGTTCCAGCAGCACTAGAAAAGCAGGGTTACGGTTCTGCGCAAATCGAAGAAATCGTTGCATATGCGGTTGGTCACGGTTCCATCGGCAATGCGCCGGGGATCAACCACACCACATTGGCAGGTCACGGTTTTGGACCAAATGAATTGGCAAAAGTTGATGCGGCCCTAGAAAGCGCCTTCGACATTCGCTTTGTGTTCAACCAATGGACATTGGGCGAAGAGTTCTGCACCCAAGTTCTTGGTATTCCAGAAGCTAAGCTAAACGATCCAACGTTTGATTTGCTGAAATCCCTTGGTTTCTCCAAAGCTGACGTTGACGCGGCCAACAACCACGTATGTGGGACAATGACCGTTGAGGGTGCACCGCACTTGAAAGAAGAGCACTACAGCATCTTTGATTGTGCAAACCCATGCGGCAAAACTGGTAAGCGTTACCTATCCGTCAATAGCCACATCTACATGATGGCTGCGGCGCAATCGTTTATCTCTGGTGCGATCTCTAAAACGATCAACATGCCAAACGATGCAACGATCGAAGACTGCCAGAAGGCCTATGAATTGTCATGGTCTTTGGGTGTGAAAGCAAATGCGTTGTACCGCGATGGTTCCAAACTATCCCAACCACTTGCTGCATCTTTGGTCGAAGACGACGAAGACGCACAAGAAATCTTCGAGAGTGGCTCAAACCACGAAAAAGCAACTGTCCTTGCTGAGAAGATCGTTGAGAAGATCATCGTCAAAGAGATCATCAAGTCGCACCGCGAAAAGATGCCTCAGCGTCGCAAGGGTTATACGCAGAAAGCCAACGTTGGTGGCCACAAGGTCTA
>JAOKHV010000017.1 GCA_028248455.1 Ascidiaceihabitans sp.
TTGGCACACGAGCAAACTGCGGCTCGTGGTCGCCGTGGTCGCGCGTGGATGATGCCGAAAGGTAATTTTGCTGCTACCTTGGTGCTTCCAATTTCTGGTCCGCCTGCTGACGCAGCATTACGTTCGTTTATTGCCTCGCTTGCTTTGCGTGACGCGTTTATCGCGGCGACGGGGCAGGAGAATGCATTTGCTCTGAAATGGCCCAATGACGTTTTGCTGCGGGGCGGTAAGGTTGCAGGCATCCTTCTTGAGAGCGCGGGCCAAAGTGGTGGAACGACCCAGTTGGCTATCGGCATTGGTGTAAACCTTGCCGCTGCACCAACTGTTGGTGAGGTCGAAGAGGGCGCAGTTCATCCTGTATCTCTGCGTGGAGAGTTGGGGTTATCTGTGACGCCCGAAGATTTTCTGAACCTGCTAGCTAGTGCCTTTGCCCAATATGAAGACCAATTTCGAACTTATGGCTTTGCCCCAATTCGTCGGGCATGGATGAATCATGCCGCGCGCTTGGGTGAGGTTATCATTGCGCGCACTGCGCGCGAGGAATGGCAGGGTACGTTTCGCGAGGTAGACGAGACAGGGCAACTTGTTCTAGAGACATCCCAAGGCCGCATCGCCATTCCGGCGGCGGACGTATATTTTTAAATAGTGGAGCCAAGCTATGCTTCTGGCAATTGACTGCGGCAATACCAATACTGTTTTTTCAATCTGGGATGGTGAGAAATTCATCGGAACGTGGCGGACTGCGACAGATTGGCGGCGCACAGCTGATCAGTATTATGTTTGGCTGAGCTCGCTCATGGAATTTCAGAAGATCGACGTTAACATCACAGATGTAATCGTTTCGTCCACTGTGCCGCGGGTGGTGTTTAATCTACGTGTGCTGTCTGACCGTTATTTTAACACGCGTCCGATTGTTGTCGGTAAATCCGATTGCAAGCTGCCAGTCGAAGTACGCGTCGACGCGGGTACAGCTGTAGGGCCGGACCGTTTGGTCAATACCGTCGCTGGGTTTGACCTGTATGGTGGTGATTTGATCATGGTCGACTTCGGCACGGCCACCACCTTTGACGTGGTTGATATTGATGGCGCTTATGTAGGGGGTGTCATCGCACCGGGTGTCAATCTTAGCCTTGAGGCACTGCACCAAGCGGCGGCTGCATTACCTCACGTTGATATTTCTAAACCCCAAGCTGTGGTTGGGACCAATACTGTTGCCTGTATGCAATCGGGTGTATTTTGGGGTTACGTCGGTCTAGTCCGTGAGATATGTGCCCGCATTAAGGCGGAGCGTCACCGCGACATGCGCGTAATTTCTACAGGGGGGTTGGCCCCCTTGTTTCAGCAAGCAGAGAACCTGTTTGACGACTTTCAAGATGATTTAACGATGCACGGATTGACCGTGATTCATCGGTACAACAAGGAAAATAACTGATCTCATGAGCAGTGAACGTTTAATCTACCTGCCACTCGGTGGCGCAGGCGAAATCGGCATGAATGCCTATGTATATGGCTACGGCAAACCAAATGAAGAACGCTTGATCGTAATCGATCTTGGTGTGACTTTCCCAGACATGGATGGCTCACCCGGTGTTGACCTGATCTTACCAGACGTAAGCTGGTTGGAAGAGCGCAAAGACCGTATCGAAGCCGTTTTTGTAACTCACGCACACGAAGACCACGTAGGGGCGATTTCGCATACCTATTCACGTCTTGAAGCGCCAATCTATGCCCGCCCATTTACTGCAAACATCGCGCGTCGCAAGATGTCAGAGTACGGCTATCCGGATGAAGCAGTGACAGTCATGGGCTCTTGGCCTGAACAGCGCGATTTTGGACCGTTTAAGGTTGGCTTTTTGCCAATCTCGCACTCCATCCCAGAAAGTGGTGCATTGGTCATCGGCACGCCAGCAGGGCGCATCGTGCACACAGGCGATTTCAAACTGGACGAAACACCAGTTGTTGGCGAAGCGTTCGATCCAGAGTTATGGGCTGAGGTTTGTAAAGACGGTGTTAAGGTCCTAGTCTGTGACAGTACCAACGTTTTCTCTCCGAACGCGGGTCAATCTGAAATTACTGTTGGTCCTGAAATTGAAAAAATGGTTTTAGCTGCCACTGGTATGGTTGTAGCGACAACATTCGCATCAAACGTTGCACGTGTGAAAACACTGGCCGAAGCAGGCGAACGTGCAGGTCGTTCTATTGTCCTATTGGGTCGTGCAATGCGCCGTATGCTCGAAGCATCGATCGAGACCGGCGTGTTGAAAGATTTTCCAAAAGTTATCAGCCCAGATGATGCAAAAGCATTGCCGCGCGAAAAGGTAATGTTGCTGGTGACCGGATCACAAGGCGAACGCCGTGCAGCTTCTGCACAGTTGGCACGTGGCAAATATATGGGTCTTACAATGAAAGAGGGTGATACCTTCCTCTTCTCGTCCAAGACTATTCCAGGCAATGAGAAAGGCGTCATTCACATTATGAATGCGTTCTCTGAAAAGGGCGTTGATGTGGTTGATGACAGTTCTGGTCACTTCCACGTGTCTGGCCACGCAAACCGTCCTGACATCCAGCGGATGCACGACATTGTTAAGCCTGAGATATTGATCCCTATGCACGGTGAACACCGTCACTTGCGTGAGCACGTGAAATTGGGCGCCGAAAAAGACATTACAGGTGTATTGGCCGTTAATGGTATGATGATCGATCTGACTGGCGATAAGCCACAGGTTGCGGAATATATCGAAACTGGTCGCACTTATTTGGACGGTTCTGTTCAAATTGGCGCACTTGATGGTGTTGTGCGTGATCGTATTCGTATGGCCCTAAACGGCCACGTGATCGTAACGCTGATCATGGACGAAGATGATGAGCCATTGGGTGATCCGTGGTGCGAAGTCATGGGCTTGGCTGAAACTGGTACATCTAACACTGCTTTGACCGAAGTTTTGGAAGCTGACCTTTCACAGTTTTTGGGCCGTGCGAACGCAAAGACCTTGCGAGACGATGCAAAGTTGAATGAAGCCTTGCGCAAGATCGTTCGCCAGACTGGTCAGAATGAAGTGGGTAAAAAACCTGAAGTTACGATTGTGGTTAGCCGTCTAAGCTAATCCATTTGGTTGGGTGAAGGGTTGCGTTGAGTCCCTTCACCTAAATAATCAAATACAAACAAAAAGCCAGGCAACTTAACTAAGGTGCCAGGCTTTTTTTTGGATTCTGTGATCGGTGATCCTAGGCTGTGTTAGCCTTCATACCGCTCAGAAAAGCTCTTGCCGATGAACGTTGGGGTGTGGTCGCCCAAACCTTGAACATGTCCACTTCGATCGTTGCGACTATCATTTGGGTTATTGTTGGTGTTATTGCGTCCACGTCCACCGCGAGTGCGGTTAGGTTTCTGCGGTTCTTGTTGCTTTTGCGCTGCTTCTGGCACTGGTTGGGGGACAGGAGTAGGCAATGCAGCTTCGATTACAACATCTGCAACAGGCGCTTGTGCAATTTCAATCGCTGGAGCGTCCACAACGGGTGTTGTCTCAACAGGCTTGCGTGTGCGGCTGCGCGTGCGTTTAGGTTTTGCTTCGCGCGGTGCATCAAGTTCTACAGCATCAGCTTTTGCCTCATTTGGGGCAAGGGCATCTTTAACCGTATTCACATTTTTAGGAGCACGTTTCTTAGCAGGCTCAGCCGATTTCTCAGTTGGTGCCTTTTTTGCCAATGGATTTTCCAAACGTGGGATTTCTTTTTGAAGCAAACGCTCAACGTCTTCAAAATTCTTCTCGTCGCGTGGTGAGCAGATCATGACGGCTTTGCCATCGCGGCCTGCGCGACCTGTGCGGCCGATACGGTGCACATAATCTTCCGCGTGGCTTGGAACATCAAAGTTAAAGACGTGGCTTACTGATGGAACATCCAAGCCGCGTGCCGCAACATCAGACGCACACAAGAAGCGCAATCCGCCGCTGCGGAACTTTTCAAGGGTTTTTGTGCGTTGTGATTGATCCAGATCGCCGTGGATCGGAGCCGCATCATAACCATGTTTTTTCAAAGACTTTGCCACGGTATCAACATCAACCTTACGGTTGCAGAAGATAATCGCGTTCGTGCATTTTTCGCCGTCAAGGTCGATCAATTTTCGCAAAACATCACGTTTTTCAGTTGCTTCGCGCTCTTTGCGAGACGCTTTGAACATTACAACACTTTGTTCGATATTCTCAGAGGCGGATGCCTGACGAGCAACTTCAACACGTGCAGGGTTAGACAGGAACGTATTCGTAATACGCTCAATTTCTGGTGCCATTGTGGCTGAGAAAAACAATGTTTGGCGTGTGAATGGTGTCAGGCCAAAGATGCGCTCGATATCAGGAATAAATCCCATATCCAGCATGCGGTCAGCTTCATCAACAACCATGACTTTCACGTCGTTCAAAATCAATTTTCCACGCTCAAAATGGTCAAGCAAACGGCCTGGTGTCGCAATGAGAACGTCAACGCCTTTGTCGATCAGCATGTCTTGTTCCTTGAAGGAAACGCCCCCGATTAGGAGTGCCTTGGTCAATTTTACATGCTTGGCATAGGTATCGAAGTTTTCGGCAACCTGTGCTGCCAATTCGCGTGTTGGGCAAAGAACCAAGCTGCGAGGCATACGGGCTCGTGCACGGCCACGGGCCAGCATTGTGATGAGGGGCAGCGTAAAACTGGCCGTTTTACCTGTACCAGTTTGGGCAATACCCAAAACGTCACGCCCTTCAAGCGCTGGGGGAATCGCGCCTGCTTGGATCGGTGTTGGGCTTTCGTATCCAGCTTCAACAACGGCCTTGAGTACCTTAGGAGCGATGTTCAGATCAGAAAATTTTGTCATGTATGTCCGAATGTTGCGGACAATATCGTGGCCCGCTGCAGCAATTTGTGTCGGCCCTCATGGCCCTAGGGGCGACCCAATCGTCGCGACATCCTCGGCACATACCAAGAAGCGGCTGTCGGGTCAAATGCTCAGGTGAAGTTGGGGAAATGACGCGCCAATTTTGCATCTAAGTCTAGATCAATGTTGCGGAGTAGATAGTTATTTTCCAAGCGGGCTTGAAGCCCAGGGGTGCCGACAACGACTTCTTCAAGGAAGGATTTCAAACTATTTGTGTCTTTAGTTTTTTCAAGCATAACAAACATATCATGCAAAGATGGACCTCCCTTGATCGCTGATCCGAATTAAACGCGGTAGGACCCCTGATTTAGGCGGTATCTGAAAGAGATATGCCATTCATCGAACGGTTTCGCGAGGCAATGAGCAAGAGTTAGGCTGCGCAGCTCGATCTGACTTGGGTTGCTTTCAACCCCTTGAAAAACGTTGTGAATGCTCAGCGCAAAGCCGCTGATTCCTGTCCGCACTCAATACTTTCCTGCAACATGGCTAAGAAACCCGCCTTTAACGAAGCTGCCAAACTCTGGATACAGATTTTCAACCAATTGGGTTTGATCTGGTCCGTTGAAAATAAAGGCTTTGAAGAGATCAGCTGTGCCCACCAGCAGCTATGTTCGGCGCATGCGCGCGCAAAGCTTGGTCGGGCACTTTTGCAAGTTTTCGCTGATCCTTTGATCTGGGACAATAAATTCGTCCACATCAATGTGGGCCAAACAGCCATCTTCGACTTTGCGATTATAAGCATGTGTTGCGTTTGCAGTTTGGCGCACTTGATGTTTCGCAGGGCGTTTGGTAAACAATTTCTTCCAACATGCATCATTACATTTTTGGACGCGAATCTTGGAATGAGACTTGAGGATGTCGTGAACTTCAGCGTCTGGATCATCGAGGTAGATATAAAGACGGCGTAGCGCCTACGACCAAATGGAATGCTACAAAACTCAGGACAGCCACTGCTGGTGATTAGATAGTTGCAACCAGTCTCCAAGGCATCATGTTCAATTCCCTTGTCAATACGACAGGGAGGAATTATTGATCCAAGCCCATGCTTTGCGACTACAGCACGCCATGGGCGCAAAAAAAATCAACCCGCTGTCTTAAACCATCATTTCCTTGGTCGCGGTTAGGCATACATCAGGGTAGTCGCGTTCTACGCGGTCGATGTCCCATTGCAGGCGGGTCAGGTACACAACGTCACCATCGTTATCGAGCGAAATGTGCTGTTTGTTTGCGTCGATGAATTTCTCAACGGCGGCCTTTTCACCATTCACCCAACGGGCAGAGGTGAATTGGGATTGCTCAAATCGAACGGGCAAACCGTACTCAAGTTCAATTCGGCTGGCGAGCACCTCAAACTGCAGTTGCCCAACAACACCAACGACAAAGCCGGAACCGATAGACGGCTTAAATACTTTGGCAGCGCCTTCTTCGGCAAATTGCATTAGCGCCTTTTCAAGATGTTTGGATTTCAATGGATCGCCGGCGCGGACGCCCTGCAGTAATTCTGGTGCAAAAGAGGGTATGCCTGTGACGCGGATAGCTTCGCCTTCGGTCAAGGTATCGCCGATGCGCAATTGTCCGTGGTTGGGAATGCCAATGATGTCACCAGCCCAAGCTTCTTCAGCCAATTCACGGTCTGATGCGAGAAAGAGCACCGGATTAGAAATCGTCATCAGCTTTTTACTGCGAACGTGAGTTAGCTTTTGGCCACGATGGAAATGGCCAGAGGCGAGGCGAACAAATGCAACACGGTCACGGTGTTTAGGGTCCATGTTCGCCTGCACCTTGAATACAAAGCCAGTAACTTTCTTTTCTTCTGGTGCAATGTTGCGCGGTTGCGCCGTTTGGATTTGAGGCTCAGGGCCATAGTTGGCAATGCCTTCCATCAGTTCTTTAACACCGAATGAATTGATCGCCGAACCAAACCAGATAGGGGTCAACGACCCTTCCGCCATCGCAACCTTATCCATAGGTGGTAATAGTTCACGCGCCATTTCCAATTCCTCGCGCAATTGGGCAAGTTGAGCAGCTGGAACATGTTCTTCTAAACGTGGATCGTCTAAACCATTAATTTCAATAGACTCAGCAACTTTGTTTCGGTCGGCACGGTCCATCAATTCAAGGCGATCACGCAAAATATCGTAACACCCAATAAAATCGCGACCAACGCCGATTGGCCAGCTGGCTGGCGTTACGTCAATGGCTAGATTTTCTTGTATTTCATCTATGATTTCAAATATATCACGACTTTCGCGGTCCATCTTGTTACAGAAGGTTAGGATGGGCAGGTCGCGCATCCGGCAGACTTCAAAGAGCTTTTGTGTCTGGGATTCAACGCCCTTGGCACCATCGATAACCATAACGGCAGCATCAACAGCTGTAAGTGTGCGATAGGTGTCTTCTGAAAAGTCCGAGTGACCGGGTGTATCAACAAGATTGAACCGAAACTCTTTGTAGTCAAATGACATTGCAGATGCAGAGACAGAAATTCCACGGTCTTTTTCCATAGCCATAAAGTCAGAACGCGTCCGCCGCGATTCACCTTTGGCCCGTACTTGGCCCGCCATTTGGATCGCGCCACCGAACAAAAGAAACTTCTCTGTCAGAGTCGTTTTGCCAGCATCCGGATGCGAGATAATCGCAAAGGTACGGCGGCGCGCGGTTTCTGGCGGCAAGGCGGGGCGATTTGAGGCGTTATCCAACATATCAGCCCCTATAGATTGAGGGTTCTGGTCGCGCAAGCGGTGCGACGTAGGATAGTTACTCAGTGCGATGAAGCTCGGCGTGAAATCGTGGCCGCATCAGGGCGGTCAAACAGCTTTTTCTGAACATCTAAACCAGCATGTGGTCTGTTCGAGTGACCAGGAATTACCTCGGCCATGTCTTAGGAAATATGTGCTGGCAAAACGGGTTTGGTGCGTGTCTGACAACAATGACTCCGCAGCGATGCCTTCAGCATAGATGATTTGATGGCTGTCAAAAAGCAGCTGGAAGTAATCCACTTATCCAACAGCTTGAACGTATACAGTGTCGTCATTCAGAAGGTAGCGCACTTTGACCAATAATTCTGAGCGACCAACGCCCAGTTTGTCTGAACGTTGATATATGAACAGGCGGTGATCTTGGCTGACGGCTAGGTCATTGTCGTTATTTAGTGTGACAGCTTTGGTGCAATTGGGGCAAAGTTACCAATAGCGCGTAATGTGTTCTGTCCTATCCATTTTACCACTTGAGGCCCGTCATCGGGGGTCAAAATGTGATAGCCTACGTTAAGCCCATCATTGTGACGCTGCTCACTGCAAGCAAGCGTAATATGCGTACCGTGCGAGAAACTAACGCAAGCCACTTGCGCAAAAGTTTGCGCGGGCGTTTTTGTATTAATGCCCACAAGGCGGTAGCTGACGTTTGACGCAAGTGGAGAGAGCGGTAATAAAAATATTTCATTGATATCGCCCTTGTCGTGCACTTGCACCAATAACATCGCATCGGTCGTGTGGCCGTCTGGAGACATGAAGGTTAGCGCACTGTCCAAATGTAGTGAAGCGCCAATTGTCTCAATTCGAGACCCGACAGCAACTTGAAACTGAATCTATGAAACCACATTAAGCGTTAGTTGCGCCATCAACAACAATGAAATCAATCCAGAGATAAACGGGCAAACTCTGGGCCGGAGCTAGTGTTGATGAGTACGGTTGAGGCATTTCGTTACCGTTCAAGTGATGGCGTCCACAAGCAGGTTAAACTGTGATTGTGGCGGCAGCAGGCTAATCCCAGTTCTTTTACTGGTGCTTAGATGATTGACGGTGATAGTGCTATATCAAATTGAAAAGGAGCTGATCATGGATTTAGGAATTTCGGATAAACGCGCACTGGTCTGTGCATCATCAAAAGGCTTGGGTTTTGGCTGTGCGCAACAACTTGCTGCGGCTGGTGTGAATCTTGTGATGAACGCACGCGGCTCAGAAGCATTGGAAGCCTCGGCAGCCTCTATTCGTGCTGAATATGGCGTAGAAGTTGTAACTGTTGCGACCGACGTGACCACGCTTGAAGGTCAAGACACCGTTCTTGCCGCTGCGCAAGGTGTTGATATTCTTGTTACAAACGCAGGTGGTCCACCTCCTGGTATGTGGTCTGATTGGACCCGTGATGATTTCATCAAAGCCATTGATGCTAATATGCTGACACCAATCACATTGATGAAAGCGCTATTGCCGGGCATGATGGACCGTGGCTGGGGACGGGTGGTCAACATTACGTCACAGTCGGTCAAAGCACCGATTGCTGTCTTGGGATTATCCAATTCTGCACGTGCAGGTTTGACCGGATATGTCGCGGGCACTTCGCGCCAAGTTGCTGGCCACGGTGTCAATATCAACAATCTTTTACCGGGTATCCACGACACTGATCGCGCAATTGCACTTGATACGGGTGTTATCAACGCAAAAGGGATCACGATGGAAGAAGCACGTGCAGAACGCGCCGCTACTATTCCCGCAGGTCGTTATGGTTCGGCCGCTGAATTTGGCGCCGCTTGTGCATTTTTGTGCAGCCAGCATGCTGGATTTATTGTTGGGCAAAACTTGCTGATGGACGGCGGCGCGACAAACGCAACGCTCTAATCACGGCAACGGCAAAAGAACGGTTCTCGTTAAAGGACCATTTGTTTAACCCTGAGACAATTGGGCGGCTAGCGCAGGAATTTGGCGCTGGTATCCCATCCTTTGATGGAACGCGTTTTGAGAGCGAAGCCTTAGCGGGCTTCGCGGATCGCGAGCTGCTACAGCGTCTTGAATGGATGGCAGATTGCTTGGAAACGCAGCTCGCGTCTGACTTTCCAACAATGGCGGATCAACTTGAGACGGCGATGCCTAAGATGTTGAACCCAACCTTGAGTGATGGCGACTTTGGCCATTTTATTCACGCGGTTCCCGGTGTTTTGGCTGTGCGGCATGGACTTGAAGATCACCGTGAACGTGCCCTTGATCTATTTATGAAGCGACAAAGCGCTTTTCGATGGAATTTTATATCAGACCCTTCTTTAATCGTTGGCCCGATTAAACGTTGGCACGCCTTTCCTTGTGGGCGCAGGATGAAAACTATCATGTCCGTCGTTTGGTGAGCGAGGGGACACGGCCACTTTTGCCTTGGGCTCAGTCGGTTACCTTGACGCAAGAGCAAACCATTCCATTTTTGGATGCGTTGCATGCGGACATTGCGCGGTTTGTAACCCGTTCAGTCGCAAACCACATGAATGACATAGCTAAGATTAATGCCGACATAGTTGTTTCGCTACTGTCTGATTGGAAAAAACAGGGTCTCCAATCGGTTAAAGAGCTGGATTGGATGACCCGCCACAGCCTTCGGACCCTTGTAAAACAGGGGCATTTGGGCGCGCTTGAGTTGCTGGGGTACAGTAAGGACGTGCCTGTTTCCGTCGATGCACGAATACTCACTCCTGTTGTGATGATGGGTGATGCCGTTTCATTTGAGATTGCGATTTCTGCACAAACGCAATGCCCTGTGCTCGTCGATTACAGGATCGAATTTGCGCGTGCCGATGGCAGACGTGCTGAAAAGGTATTCAAATTGAAGCAGGGTAAGGTTGGACCAAGTTTACCGCTGAACCTGAAAAAGGTACATAAGTTGAAGGCGGATGCGACCACCTTTACTTTTTTTGAAGGCGCGCATCACATCACAATTCAGGTCAACGGTGTCGATCATACGGTTTTGGATTTCCAGATAACCTCCAATTAACACATCACAATGCAGTGTATTGCCGTTCTGTAGTGGCGCAAATGTTACGAGGCTGTTAGAGCGATCACGATTTATTTGCCCGAGGAAGTCATGCAAGCCACAGCCCTAATCGTTATTTTTGCACTTGTTGTTATAGCTAGTCTTTTTGCTGCACCGCGTCGTGCAACGGTCGATGGTTTCTTTGGTGGTATGTCTGGGAATGGCAGCGCACCTGATCTTTGGGCTTTAGTATTAAGCCAAGTGACAACTTGGATTTTTGCGCGAAGTCTTATGAACGCAGCCATCTTGGGGTACTTTTACGGAATCGTGGGCACTTTGGCTTACGCGGGGTATTACGCTTCATTCCTAACTGGTGGCTTCATTGTCTTGCGTTTGCGCGAGGGTGGGGCAACGTCAGTTCAGGATTGGCTTGGTGCGCGCTTTGGCAAAGCAGGAACAACAACCTATAATGTGGTCGTCGGTCTGCGCCTTCTGTCTGAAGTTTTTGCGAACCTATTGGTCGTTGGGTTGATTGCAGAGGCTGTGTTGGGTGGATCTGGTACATTGGCGATACTTACCGTTGCTGTTTTTGGTTTTGCCTATTCCGCATGGGGTGGCTTAAGTGCTGCACTGCGCACGGACGTCATCCAGATGGTTTTTTTCCTTGTTGCCTTTGGTGCAGCCTTCATCGCGCTGATTGCTGGTCCTGATTTTAATCTGGGTGCGGTTTTAACCGCTCCAGGTACTTCTGGGCGGTATAATGGCTGGGTTTTACTAGTGGTTGCCGCGCTTCAGGTGTTTTCCTATCCAGCACATGATCCCGTGATGATGGACCGTGGATTTATTGCGGACAAAGAGACAACACGCCGCTCTTTCCTGTATGCCTTTTGGATTTCAACACTGTGCATCATTGGATTTGGTTTTTTTGGCATCCAAGCCAGCCTTACAGGTGCCGAATATGACGGTGAATTGATCGGCACGTGGAGCACTATGTTCCCTGCGTGGGTATTTGTATTATTGATGGTGTCGCTGTTGGTGTCAGCACTCAGCACTTTGGACAGCGCACTTGCGTCTGCGGCACGTTTGGTTGTTGACGAGCTACGTCTAGCGCCGCGCAGCCTCAATGGCGGACGCGCCGTGATGGTTGTCTTTATGTTGGCAGGTGGTGCTTTAACACTGTGGGGTAATAAGACGCTGTTTGACGCTGTTGCCGTGTCAGGAACTGCATCTATGTTTCTGTCACCTGTCTTGATCGTTGGATTGGTGATGGGGCGTCAAATCGCACTTTGGTCTTATCTTGTGGCGTTCACATCAGCCATTCTAGGAGCATTTTCCTATTTTGGTCGCGCTTGGCCCAGCATTGCCAGCATCCTTCCTGAAGGTCACAAATACGAACAGTTGTTAGTGATTTGCATTGTTGTTTTGGTTGTTGGCTTTGCCGCAGTGCTTGCGGGGGCGCGGAAGGGCTGATAACTGCTAATCCGACACTTTTCATCGGATAATAAAGGCTGCATCGTTGAGCACTCCTAATGACTACACGCCACGGCTGGAAATCCGTAACTTGCGCCGCAGCTTTGATGGCCGCGCAGTTGTTGATGATGTTTCCCTGAAGATTATGCCTGGACAGGTGACCTGTCTGCTTGGCCCATCTGGTTGTGGTAAGTCTACCACTTTGCGGATGATTGCTGGCGTCGAAATGCAAGACAGCGGCGAAATTTACGTAGATGGCAAACTGATTTGTGACACGGTCATGCGCGTTCCGCCTGAACGGCGTGAAATTGGCCTGATGTTTCAAGATTTTGCATTGTTTCCCCATCTTAGCGTGGCCGACAACGTGGCCTATGGCCTGACTGGGTCGAAGGCCGACAAGCGCGCGCGCGTCGAGGAATTGCTTTCCCGTGTGGGACTTTCACAGTTCATTGACGTGTACCCGCATCAGTTATCTGGTGGTGAACAACAACGTGTTGCTTTGGCTCGTGCCTTGGCTCCACGACCACGAATTATGCTAATGGATGAGCCATTCTCTGGGCTTGATAATCGCCTGCGAGATGGCATTCGTGATGAAACGCTGAGTATTCTGAAAGAGGAAGATACTGCGGTACTTCTTGTGACGCATGAGCCTTATGAGGCGATGCGTATGGCCGATGAAATTGCATTGATGCGCAACGGCAAAATCGTGCAGCAAGGTGCACCTTACAACGTTTACACACGACCGCTGGATCGTACATCTGTTGCGTTCTTTAGCGACGCGAACATGCTTAACGCCACAGTCGAAGGCGCATTGGCAATGACCCCCTTTGGACGGTTCTTAGCGCCCGGGATGCCTGACGGAACAAAGGTTGATATCACCTTTCGTCCACAACACCTGCGGATTGATTTTGATCGTGCGGGCGAGGGCCCAAAGCCAACGCCTGCCGATGGAACCGCAGCGCGTGCCGTTGTTGAACGTGCACGTTTCATGGGCAACGAAAGCCTTGTGGAATTTCGCTTAGACTACGATGATACATTGATGAAGGCCACCGTACCCAATGTTTTCTTACCCAAAGCTGGGACTGTGATGTGGTTGACTGTGCCACGCGACAGATGTTTTGTATTTCAAGAAGATGAGGCTAAGTGATGCGACTTTTGACAGAATTTGGAATGGGCACTTCGCTGCGCCGTGGGGACTATACCCAAGCTGCAAAGCGTGCGGTCCAAGATGCGCTTTGGCACAATTCGATCAATTTGGCGGAGCTGTTTGATTTCCCAAAAGATGCAATGCAAATCACTGTCGAGATCGCGGTTCGGAAACCTGAAGAGGTTGACGTTAAAGCTCTGGCCGAGGTGTTCCCATACGGCAAGACGACATTCACGCTTCACAAAGGTGGCTTAGATGTAGCGCGCCCTGAAGGCACCGGAAACCCGACGATTATGGCCAACGTTGCCTTGTCTGTCGCCTTTGATATGGAGCGTTCGGATGACTGATAGTGTTCAAGAACAGCGCATTATTATCGAAATGGGCATGGGCAACGATTTGCACGGTATGGATTACACCAAGGCCTGTTCGCGTGCGATCGAAGATGCATTTCGCCACTCATCATTGCCGTTATTTGGGGCGCTTGAAATGTCGCACGACGCGATGCGTGTTCAGGTGACGGTTGGCGTTCAAGAGCCTGACAAAGTTAATGTCGATATGTTGGTTGCCAAACTGCCACGCGGGCGCGTCGAAGTAACCGCCGTGTTTGGCGGGATGAACGTTGTTGCCGAAAATGGTAGCGATATAATTGTTATTGCACAGGCAGCTGTGGAAGCGTTTTTGCCACCACAAAAAGGTTGGAAGCTGAAAAGCTAAGGTTCGTAATCACTTAAGTGTTTTCCAACTTCATCAACGAACATTTCAGGCCGCGCTTCTGCTGTTTGAATGAGATCAATTCGGAAGACGTGGAATGCTGATTTGCGTTCGCACCATGCGGTCAATGTCCAGACACGGCCCCAATATTCGATCTGTAGCGGGCGCACAGTACGTGTGGTTACCCTATGACCCTTAGAATTGTAGGTTATCTGTAGCTTCTGTTTGGCCTTAATTGCCGCACGGATCAACGGCATGTACGAGACCCCGCGTGCTGCGTCTGCAAAGGGGGAACGTGCAAATTTCCATGCATCTGCTGAGTCTATGCTGCGTTCCGGGAGTGCATTGTCTAGCTTTTTAGCAAGACTTTGGGCCGCTGCGCGAAAGTTCGGGTCAGCGGCTTCAACAACAATTGCCAATCCTAGGTTCAAAACCTCAAGTTCAGCTTGTGTCAGCGTTATTGGGGGTAGGGTGGTGACGTCCAACGTGCGATACCCAATGCCGCGCGACCCCTCAATTGGTACGCCCGACGCGATCAGCTGATCCATATCGCGGTAGATCGTGCGCACCGATACATCCATAGCATCGGCAATATCAGAAGCGCGATGCAACGTACCACCTCGCAACATTTGCATTATTTCAAATAGGCGGTCGGATTTTTGCATGCTGTACCTTGTTTACGTGCAGCCATCCTAGCAAAGAACCCAACTGACATAAACATGTCAGTTGCATCGTGTTTGACTATTTCATGGCATAATTGCCAATCGCATCTTAGTCAAAATGCTCATTCCCGCTTTTCCCTGCCCAATTTGCTGACTAGAAAGGAAATCAATAGATGAGGTGCGCCCTTGAGCGCACGAGACATAAAAATAGGAGACAATTTATGTCACTAGGACCTTGGCAAGTATTGCTAATCGCTGTTGTTGTATTGGTGCTTTTTGGGCGCGGCAAGATCAGTTCATTGATGGGTGAAGTCGGTAAAGGCATCACATCATTCAAAAAAGGCATTTCTGAAGGCACCAAAGAGATGGAAGACGAAGCAGCTGATGTTGCTGAGACCATCAAAGACGTGACGCCTGAATCTGACAAAGAAGACAAGGTCTAAGCCATGTTTGGAATGGGCGGGGTCGAGATGCTGGTGATCGGCATCGTCGCCCTTATTGTGGTCGGTCCCAAGGACCTGCCAATGTTGTTTCGCAATGTTGGTCAGTTCGTCGGCAAGGCTCGTGGCATGGCACGCGAATTTCAATTCGCTATGAACAAAGCCGTGGACGATTCGGGGATGAAAGGTATCTCAAAAAGTCTCAAGGCGGCGACCAACCCGTTTGGATCGGCCCTAGACAGCGTTAAAGATGCTGCCGCCGATGCTACAAAGGATTTGAACATTGATCCTGAAAGCGAGACAGGCAAGTTGGCTGCTAAACGTGCGGAGCAGACCAAGAAGATCCAAGCATCTACTGCACGCGCTGCTGCAACACGCAAAGCAGACGAAGCTGCTGCTGCATTGGCCAAGGCTGATGAGGCAGAGGCCGCGCTGAAACCCTCACCGAAGAGTGAAACATGAGCCAAGCTGAAGACCACATGGATGAAAGCAGCGCACCGCTGATTGAACATCTAACCGAACTACGTTCGCGTTTGATCCGCTCAGTTGCGGCTTTCGTTATTGCGATGCTTTTCTGTTTTATCTTTGCAGGCTACCTATTGGATTTTCTTTTACTTCCAATTGAAAAAACTATGCGTGAATTGGGTAATCCTAATCCGGTGATGCAATATACAGCTCCTCAAGAGTATTTCTTTACGCTGTTGCGGATTGCAATGGTCGGTGGGCTTGCCTTGAGTTTTCCGGTGATTGCGACACAGCTTTGGCGCTTTGTTGCGCCGGGTCTCTATCGCAATGAAAAATCTGCATTCTTACCGTTCATCGTTGCTTCGCCCGCGTTGTTCATGATTGGGGCGATGTTTGCCCACTTAATCGTAACACCGCTTGCGATGCGCTTTTTTCTAGGCTTTGCGGATCTTCCTTCAATGTTGTCGCCTTTGCTAACCGTGGCGGAGGACATTTCTGAAAACAAGACGGGCATTGATATCGTGTTTAACGGTAAGGTGAACGAGACGCTTGATATCACATTGAAATTGATTGTCGCTTTTGGCCTGTGCTTCCAATTGCCTGTGCTTCTGACGCTTATGGGTAAAGCTGGTTTAATCGATGCCGATGGCCTGCGCCGCGTGCGTAAATATGCGGTTGTTGGCATTCTGACGCTGGCCGCGGTTGTGACGCCTCCAGATGTTATCACCCAAGTTATTCTGTTTGTCGCTGTTTATGGCCTGTACGAAATATCCATCCTTTTGGTGGCTCGTGTTGATCGTGATCGTGAAACCAAGCTACGTGAAGATGGTTTCTATGAAGACGACGATGAAGAGCTTTCGGATGATGAAGATGACGAGGGTGACCTCAAGTGATTGACGATCCGATGTATCGTATTGCGCAAGCATTAGAACGTCTGGCACCAGCCCCTCTGCCTGCGCCAGTCTTTTCCTCAGCCACTGCGTTTGTATGGCATACACAACCTGATCGGTTAGAGGCTGTCCCGAAAGTTGCACGTGTTGCCCTGAATCTATTGGTTGGTATTGATCGTTCGCGCGATACTTTACTGGCAAATACACGCCAGTTTGCAAAAGGCTTACCAGCAAATAATGCGCTTTTGTGGGGCGCACGTGGAATGGGAAAATCTAGTCTTGTCAAAGCCATTCATGCTGATGTTCAGGCAGATCATTCTCACTTAAAAATCGTTGAACTGCAGCGGGAAGATTTGCCATCGGTCGCTCGTCTACTGAGCCTTCTCCGCGGATCCAACGATCGCTTCATCCTATTTTGTGACGACCTTAGTTTTGGCCAAGATGATGCGCACTATAAGTCATTGAAGGCTATTCTTGACGGTGGAATTGAAGGGCGTCCAGAAAATGTGGTGCTTTACGCAACCTCAAACCGTCGTCATTTGATGCCACGTGACATGATTGAGAACGAGCAGGGCTCTGCGATCAATCCTGCCGAGGCCGTTGAAGAGAAAGTGTCTTTGTCTGATCGATTTGGTCTGTGGCTCGGTTTTCATGCCTGTGATCAGGATCAATATCTGGCAATGATTGATGGGTACTGTGACGCATACGGGCTGAAAATTTCGCCAGAAACGCTGCATGCAGAAGCCATTGAATGGCAAGCGACTCGTGGTTCACGCTCTGGACGAGTTGCGTGGCAGTTCTTCACCGACCTGGCGGGGCGTCATGGCGTTAAGCTGTAAATAGACTGGTACTAAGTGGGCCATGGAAAGGCCTACTTTAGCTAGTTTTACTGCAAAAATGGCAGTGGATCGACACTGTCAAAGCCATTGCGAACCTCAAAGTGTACATATGCATCGTCACCCGTGCGAAGGCTTGCTATGGCTTGGCCTCGGCGAACGCTATCGCCTTTTTGGACCTTAACATCAGTAACGTTGGCATAGACTGTCAGTAGGTTGCCTGGGTGACGTACGACGATGATTGGAATGCCATCTCCGCTTTTGGTGATTGCAGCGACTTTGCCACCATCGGCTGCTTTAACAGCGGTGCCTGCACCACCTTTGATGTTGATGCCCTCATTCTTGCCCTTTGAATAGGCACGAATAATTGAACCGCTGACAGGGTATGTCATTTTAGCAGCCTTTGCTGGTGCACTTTGTTTGCCAACGTCTGCAACAGGTTTCACAGGTTTTGCCACAACGGATGCAGTCTGCGCTGCAGGGACTTCGACGTCATTCTTCGGCAAAGGCTTTGCCGCGCTTGGTGGCGTTGGAGTTGGTGTGCCTTCGCCAGGAGCTTCAACCTTGGTTTGTTTTACTTGGCGTTTTGGAGGATTTTGTTTGGCAACTGGAATCAATAAAAACTGATCTTCGCGTACAGCAAAATCGCTGCCCAATCCGTTCCATTCAGCAAGTGATTTAGCGGAAACTTGGTAAAGCCGGGCAACAGTGAATGCGGTTTCACCTCGTTCGACTTTGTGGCGAATTGGTTCAACACCTGATGGCGCTGAAACGACAGCGGCTGGTAATTCAGCAGTTGTGACAGGTGTGGTATCCGGAGAGTTGTTGATAGCGTTTCCAGCCAATGTGGCCACATCAACATGTTCACTGGTTAGGCCAGTCAGTGCAGATGGTTCTGTTACGCGGTTGGGCAGTGCGATTATTTCACCTTTACGCAACGGGATATCTGCGCCGACACCGTTGAATTTACTGAGCTCTAAAGCATCAAGGCTAAGGCGATTAGCAACATCGGTTAATGTGTCGCCACGATTGGCAACAACGACCTGATAATTTGGATAAGAGATTACGCCGCGATTGTCTGCTTTTGGACGCTCTGCTGTTGCGTTTACAGCGGCTTTGGCCGTGGTAAAACCACCTGCCATTCCACGTAGATCCACATCTAAAGGTTGATCACCACAGGCTGTCAATGCGCCCAAGGCAACACTTGCCATCAAAATGCTTGCGCGCGTGCCTGCAAGGTGGGGTAAGATGTTCATCTACTTGTCCTCTCGTGGCTTCGTGTTATCCGAAGCTTTCGTGGTTCTGTATTCTATTTTTACTTGTTTTACCAGTTGTGTTTAAGGGGAGGATTTTGTGCAAATTAGCATAAATCTGCGTATTCTCACGCTAATGTAAGATTAAGCGGATTGATCAGAGTTTGAACCGAACAAACTGCGCAGTCTATTCCTTAGCCGTCTTTGCCCAATCCTTCGAGAAGCGGGACGAAGCGGACGGAACGTAACTCAGAGTATTCCAAACCGTCTTCAGTTTTGTGGACCTTAATCAAGCTTTGTACGGTGTCAGATTGTCCAACAGGCACAACCATAATTCCACCGATCTTTAGTTGAGCGAGAAGGGGCCCCGGTGGGTCTTCTGCCGCTGCTGTAACAATGATGCGATCAAAAGGTGCCTGTTCAGGCAAACCAAAACTACCGTCACCTGTCAAAGCTGTAATGTTGTTTAGGTCGAGGGTGTCGAAAATTTCGTGGGCTTCGCGCACAAGGCGACGATGCCTGTCCACCGTATACACGCGACGGGCCAATTTGCTAAGAATTGCTGCCTGATATCCAGAACCGGTCCCAACCTCTAATACCTTATCGCGGGGTGATACTTGCAGCGCTTGCGTCATCAGTGCGACGACTGAGGGTTGGCTGATGGTTTGACCACATGCGATTGGTAATGGCATGTCTTCGTAGGCACGACCTGCGAACAATCCACGCACAAACGTGCCGCGATCAATACTTTCCATTGCAGCCAGTACACGTTTGTCTGTCACACCTTTGGAGCGCAAAGCATACAAGAACTGCATCTTGCGTTCTGCATCTGTTGATTGCTCTGGTGACAGATTGTCATTCATGAATTGATGCCTTTTAGGCTATCCAAGATTGCGTGATCCGTTAAGTCAGCGCGCATTGGCGTGACTGAGATGTAGCCATCCAAGTTTACAGCGGCATCGGTTCCATCCGCGCAAATCGCACGCTGGTCGCCGCCTTTGATCCACAAGAAACGTCGACCTGAAGGTGCATCATGTGGTTGAGTTGAAAAGCCTGTGTTTTGGCGACGGCCCTGCGTTGCAACGCGGATGCCTTTAACGGAATCTGCTGGAGCAGGTGGGAAGTTTACATTGTAAAATAAAGAGTACTGGGATGTTTCATCTGGCGTTTCTGCCATGATGCGGCGTACAACATCAGCGCCGTGCTGTGCCGCTGCCTCAAATGGATCTTTGAGATTAAGGTTGTCGGGGCCATAATATTGAGAGAGTGCAATTGCAGGCAACCCCTGGAGCGCGGCTTCCATGGCAGCACCGATCGTACCTGAATAAAGTGTGTTTTCAGCTGAGTTGTTACCACGATTAACGCCCGACAGAACAAGGTCAGGTAAGTTTTCTTTCATCACTTCATGTAAACCAGCTAGGACGCAGTCCGCAGGCGAACCTTCAACAGCATAGCAGTGTTCATTGACTTGATTTATCATCATAGGGCGTGTGTAGCTAATGCAGTGCCCCACACCAGATTGTTCAAAAGCGGGAGCTACAATCCAGACTTCACCCTCAGGCCCAGCAATGTCAGTTGCGATTGCTTCAAGGACCTTTAGTCCTGGAGCCGTGATGCCGTCGTCGTTGGTAATCAAAATGCGCATGATAAGCCCCTTTGCGCTTTTGATAGGCAAGGGGAGGCTTTGCGGCAAGGGGGGGGAGCCTGCGGCGGGAGTTTTTTTAGTAATATAAAGAGAGGCCGTTGCGTTTAAGACTCAAGAAAGAGCCGCGAGGACTTTTGCAGCTTGGGCTTGTGGGACGTTCAATTTGTCGCGGTTTTCGCCGGGGTGGAAGCGTGCGCGTGTTGCCGTAGGCATTGGATCGGGGGTCAGGATGTGTACCTTGGGCCCGTTTGTTGCTGTTTCAGCCTGCCAACTGCGTGCAAGTGCGATTTGCGCGGCTTTGGTTGCACCGTAGCTGCCAAAAAACTGTTGACCAGCACGTGGATCGTCGAAAAATACCGCTTGCCCTGTTTGGCCAAGAAGAGGCGCAACAAAAGAAATCAACACTGCGGTTGCTGTGACGTTGCCTGCAATAGATTTGGCCAAATCTTTGCTATCGATATGGGATGTTGGTGTGAGTGGCGCAGCGTGGATAGCTGTATGAAGCCACAAATCTAGCGTACCCCAGCGATCATAGATGCCGCGGCAAAGTGTGGCCATCGCATCTGCATTGGTCACATCCATCGGCGCAAGCGTCGCGCTGCCACCTTTGGCTTGGATGCTGTCATCCAGTTCCTCGAGTGCGCCGGTGGTTTTCCCCACTGCGATGATGTGATGCGTGTCGCAAAGCGCAATCGCCAGTGCGGCACCTAGGCCGCGAGACGCGCCGGTGATGAGAGCTGTTTTTGTCATGCCCGCGTGATGCGTTGAATTAGCCCGAAGGTCAAGTTTTTGTAAGGTGATATGCAAGCGTCAGATGGGCGCAGTGATGGAGCGCATTGGTTGGGAGGGGGCAATCAAGGGGCAAAGAAATAGATCGTTTACCATCAAACTCAAAAGTTTTTGGGTAAAGGGTGCGCATTGTTACAGGAAGCGTTGAATTGCAGTTAAGAAATAAACCAAGAGCTTTGGGGCGCTTTAGCGACCAACTTGCGCGAGGAGTTGATCCAATAACGGATTTTTTTGGCGACCAGGCAGGTTCACCCCACTTCAATGTTTCTGTAAGGTCTCCAATTCCTGCACCCTTTGCCACATCGCGTACTACGTCGCGTAGCGTACAAAAATGCGTTTGAGCGGCCTGTGGCCAATTGCATATAATGTCTTCAAAAGGGATTTCTGTGTTTTCCTTACTGTCAGCATCACATGAGATGCTGACAGTATCTGGCAGTAAAGTTGGTTTTTGTGAAAGAGCCTATTCAGCAGCTTTCATTTCAAACCCTTCTTCTATTTTATCCGTCGGTTTGACCGGATATTCGCCTGAGAAACATGCATCGCAATATTGTGGGCACTTCTTGTTGCGGCCATTTTCTTCACCAACGGCACGGTACAAGCCGTCCAGTGAGATGAATTTAAGGCTATCAACAGAAAGGTGATCACGCATTTCGTCTTCGGTCATCGTTGCGGCCAGAAGTTTGTCGCGCTGGGGGGTGTCGACACCGTAAAAACAAGGCCATGCTGTTGGAGGGGATGCAATACGGAAGTGCACTTCAGCTGCACCAGCGTCCAAGATCATCTCTTTGATCTTGCGCGATGTCGTTCCGCGCACAACAGAGTCATCGACCAAGATGATGCGTTTGCCTTTGACCAAAGCACGGTTCACGTTCAACTTAAGGCGTACACCCATGTTGCGGATTTGCTCTGTTGGTTCAATAAATGTGCGGCCCATGTATTGGTTGCGGATGATGCCCATCGCGTATGGAATGCCTGACTCAAGCGAAAAGCCAATGGCTGCTGGCGTACCGCTGTCAGGGACAGGGCAAACAAGATCAGCATCAACTGGTGCTTCTTTTGCCAATTCGCGACCAATCGCTTCGCGGGTTTCATAAACAGAGCGACCACCAAGGATGCTATCCGGGCGAGAGAAGTAAACGTGCTCAAAGATACAGAAACGTGGTGCGACGCGGCGGAAGGGGAAGTGGCTTTGAACGCCATTCTCTTCGCTGATGACAACCATTTCACCTGGTTCGATTTCGCGGACAAACTCAGCGCCAATGATATCAAGGGCGCATGTTTCTGAGCTAAGAGCCCAACCATCACCAACTTTTCCTAATACAAGTGGACGAACACCTAGTGGGTCGCGAACTCCCATCAATTTTGTGCGAGTCATAGCAACGATAGAAAAGGCACCTTCAACGCGGCGCAATGCATCTTCCATACGCTCTGGAATACTGCGCTGCATAGAACGGGCCATCAAGTGAATGATGCATTCACTGTCTGATGAACTTTGGAAAATCGAACCACGTTCGATCAATTCACGGCGCAGTGCGTTGGCGTTGGTAATATTGCCGTTGTGAGCAATCGCAGCGCCGCCTTGTGCGAACTCTCCAAAAAACGGCTGAACGTCGCGGATCGCTGTTTGGCCTTTGTTGCCTGAAGTGGAGTAACGCACGTGACCGATTGAAAGTGGCCCCGGCAAAGTTTCCATTATCTTTTGGGATGTGAAGTTGTCACGTACATAGCCAAAGCGGCGTGCAGAGTTAAAGCCGTGTTCTTCGTCATAACTAACGATCCCACCAGCTTCTTGTCCGCGATGCTGTAGTGCATGTAGGCCAAGGGCGACAAAGTTTGCTGCATCTTTCGTTCCTATGACACCAAAGATGCCACATTCTTCCTTTAATTTATCATCATCAAAGGGATGGGCGGGGGGCATATGTTGGGACAAAGGGTAGCTCCTGTTCCGTCAACTGTCATTGTGCCCCCTGTTACGCAAATCTGGGGCAAGTGTCACGAAACTATCATCGATTGTTTGATAGTTTCGTGAGTTAATTTTGTGTCATTCCCAGATCAGCACGGTAAACGGGTGTTTTCGCTTATTCTACTACACCACAGCTGCCAACAAGGTTTTCGTATTGTTGTGTAATCCAACCAAGCGCTTGCTCTGGTTCTTGCTCTTGGATATCTCCAGTGAAGCGACCAAATACTGCTGCAGAGCGGCTTTCGTCCACAATTGTTAATTCTTGGCCTGTTATGACGGTGTCATAAACAAAGAAGGCGATTGTGACGAGAAGGAGGCCACGCACGACGCCAAAGAAAAAGCCCAAACCTTGATCCAAACCACCAAGCGCTGAGCGACGGATAAGTGAGGAGAAGAGAGGGGTGAAAAGTGACATGACGATTAAGGCAATCGAGAAAACAATTGCAAATGCGCCGATAACGCTTAGTTCGCAGCTGTCAGCAATGATGTCGCCAACAACTGGAATCTCGCGCACAAGTGGCTCAACGTGCGGGGCGAACATAAAGCCCATAACGGCCGCAGCTATCCACCCGACAATGGCCATAACTTCGCGGACCAATCCGCGACCATAGGCCAGAAACGCTGACAGAATGATGACTATGGCGACAACGCCATCAATAATTGTAAAATCCATAGTCTTCTGCCTTTCAACTCCGATGCTTAACCAGCACCAAAAACTTCACCAACAAACGCGGTCAAATCACCCATTTGATTGAGGGATATGCCATTCACGTCTATCGTTTTTCCACCGGTAGGTGCGATTGCCGACGTGAAACCAAGTTTTTGCGATTCTTTCAACCTGTTTTCGGTTTGTGGTGCCGGTCTTAAGGCCCCGGATAGACTTATTTCGCCAAAAACAACGGCACCTTCGGGCAAAGCAGAGTCTTCACGGGCACTTACCAGGGCTGCAGCAACAGCCAAGTCAGCGGCGGGTTCGCTAATTTTCATGCCACCAGCGACGTTCAGATACACATCAAGCCCCGTAAAAGGGATGCCGCAACGCGATTCCAGCACCGCCAAGATCATTGCCAAACGTCCACCGTCCCAGCCAACGACTGTTCGTCGAGGTTGGGAGTGGGGACTTGGGGCAACGAGAGCTTGAAGCTCGACCAAAACGGGACGAGTTCCTTCGACGCCTGCAAATACGACTGAGCCGGGGCTAGGTTCGCCGCGTTCACTTAGGAACAGGGCTGATGGATTGGTAACTTGAGACAAGCCACGACCTGTCATTTCAAAAACGCCTATTTCATCGGATGGACCAAAGCGGTTCTTTACGGCGCGAAGGATACGGAATTGATGACCGCGTTCGCCTTCGAAATATAATACCGTGTCTACCATGTGTTCCACAACACGTGGGCCCGCGATTTGACCGTCTTTGGTAACGTGACCCACTAAAACTACAGAAATGCCATTTCGCTTGGCAAAGGTGGTTAGCTCATGTGCTGCACTGCGAACCTGACTAACAGAGCCAGGAGCGCTGTCGACGGTGTCAGACCACATAGTTTGAATGGAATCGATGATGACCAGTTGAGGTTTTTCTACCTCAAGGGTGGTCAGAATGTTGCGTAAGTTGGTTTCTGCAGCGAGTTTGACAGGTGCGTCGGCAAGACCCAAACGTTTTGCGCGCATGCGCACTTGAGCATTGGCTTCCTCGCCAGACACGTAAATAGTTTTCAAGCCAGCATTTGCGAACTGAGCTGCAGCCTGAAGCAAAAGCGTTGATTTTCCGATTCCTGGATCACCGCCAACCAAGATTGCAGAAGACGGGACCAAGCCTCCACCTAAGACTCGGTCGAGTTCATTCATCCCAGAATGGGTGCGTGGGGGCGGGGCCTCTTCGGTAGCAAGGTCGGTCAGTTCAATGGTACTGCCGCGTCTTGCACCGATGGACTTACTTGCTTTGCCGCTCGGGCCTGACGTGGAAAGGCCTGTGTCCTCCGAGATTGTATTCCAATCGCCGCAGCCATCGCAGCGTCCTGACCATTTGTTCGAGCTTGCACCGCAGGCGGAACATGTGAAGGTGGTTGTTGTTTTTGCCATGTGGCTTATGTGCCTGAGCTATCGCTCGGCGTCAAAACTTAATTGCCACTTATTCGGCCGCTTTGGGTGTCAGCTCAACAACGGTGTTGTCCGCAAGAACAACAGTTTCGAGCCCAAGTTCTGGTAGCACATCTTTAAGTTCTTCGCGAAGGCGATCCAATTGTGCGGCAGCGACAGATTCTTCTAGCTCAATTTCGTGATGCCAGTGCTTCAATTCGGTGCTGACTATTTTAGCTTGGCCCAAACGGTCGTTAAATTGCTGTAACTCGAATTGGCGTTTCTCAAGAAACCCGCGGGCGCGTGCAACGCGATCATTTGAGTAAACCTCTGCCAATTCTTTGGAAATGTGAGACATTTGCGCGGCTACTTCTAGAACGGCTGGTTCAAGAGATGATAACTCTGGATGATCACGCAGATAGATTAGGCGCTCGCGTACGCTGTCAAATTCATTGCTGAGGCGGAAAGCATCACCGCGGTCTGCGGCGTGAACCGCGCCATAAGCGCGAGAGACATCAGACATACCGATTGAAAACTGGCGGTGCGAGTTGTCAAGCTGAATAATGCGGCTGTTGGACGGAAGGAAAAAGCAAATACCAACGGCAAGGATGATTATCCCTATTTGAACAAACATCCCAGCATTTGGTACGGTTTGACCGTCCCAGCGCAAGTTCACTTGAATCCAGGGCAACATGCCGAAGCTTGCGGCGATTGTAGCGCACAAAATTATCAGGGACGCACAGGCGAATACAATCAAAGCAAGTCTTTGCATTAAATACTGAACGACGATGGCCAAGGCCTTTAGTTGCAACACGTCAGACCCTCCCCCAGAAGCGTTAGATTGTTGATGAGCGAACGTACGCTTATTGGCTGTTTGCGCGAGGGGAAAAATTATTTTTCAGGTCATTTTCACTGAAAAAGCGGCCAAGTTATCAGAATTGTTGCAAATAAGAGTTCAATCAATTGCTTTTGGTTCGAACTGTTTACTGAACAGAGACACAAGAAGTGATGCGACGATGCATGCGGTGAACAAATAGAGCCCCCATGCAGTTTCGATACGTCCAATCCCGATTCCCTTCGATAGAGTGATATACAACGCAATTAAAAAGATATCTGCCATCGCTAGTTTTCCAAGGATGTGAAGTGCTGGCAGCAGCTTTTGGCTCAGCAGGTTCCAATGCAGTAATGCCAAACCGATTGTCTTTGCGTAGGGAGCAAATAAAGCAAAACGGTTACCACAAGGGCAAGAAACAAATCGGTTTCCCACAAAGATTGCAGGCCACTCATTACGCTGATTTCTTTGAGACCAAACAATGGGAGCAATCCAGCATTCAAAAGTGGGGCAAACCACGCAATGGGATAAAGGATCAAAAGGGACAGATTGGTATAGCGCAACATAGGAAACCTACTTCTAATACCATATGGATATGGGCGATCTAGCGGACCGCTTCAATAGGGCCGATTGCGCGACCATGGATGAATTGGTCAAGGAAGGGGTCACCCGACGTATCAATATCGCCAACTGGGCCAGCCCATTGAATAACGCCGTCATGTAACATCGCCACATTGTCGGCAATCGCACGAACAGATGTCATATCATGGGTGATGGTGATGGCAGTCGCGCCCATTTCCACAACGATTTCGCGGATCAGGTCGTTGATGACGCCAGCCATGATCGGGTCTAGGCCCGTTGTTGGTTCATCGAAAAAGATAATTTCAGGATCCGCCGCAATGGCACGGGCAAGGCCAACACGTTTTTGCATGCCACCAGACAATTCCGCGGGCAATCTGTCTGCTACATCTGGGGTCAACCCAACGCGCCGTAACTTTTCTATAGCGATCTGTCGGGCCTCGTCCTTTGGGCGTTTGAGTGAGCCGCGCAATAGACGGAAGGCGACGTTCTGCCAAACGGGAAGACTGTCGAACAACGCTGCACCTTGGAACAACATGCCAAAACGAGCCAAGAACGCATCGCGATCGGTCTGGGTGACGTCCTGACCATCCACAGTTATTTTCCCTGCGTCAGGTGTGACCAAACCAAGGACAGACTTGATTGTGATTGATTTACCTGTTCCAGAGCCACCAATAATTACCAAGGATGTTCCGCGATCTACAGTGAGGTCAACACCACGCAGTACATGGTTGTTTCCAAAAGATTTTGTGACGCCAATAAGTTCGATCATAGTGAGAAAAATACCCCCGTCAGAACGAAGTTCGCACCTAAAATCAAGACTGCAGCAGCTTCCACTGATCCTTTGGTTGCACTGCCAACGCCCTGCGCGCCTCGGCCAGAATTCATGCCGTAATAGCATCCCATCAGTGCAGCAATGAATCCAAACATCGCACCTTTGACAAGTGAGGACACAACGTCTTTCAGTTCCAAAAAGTCTAAGGTGTTGCGAATATAGGCGGCAGGATTAAACCCTAATGTGCCTGTTGCCACGGCGTATCCACCAAAGATTCCGATGATGTCACCGACGGCAACCAGCAACGGAACAACAATTGTAGCGGCCAAAACACGAGGAACGGTCAGATATTTCATGGGGTGTGTGGACAATGTTACAAGAGCATCGATTTGCTCAGTAACCTTCATCGTCGCGATTTCAGCAGCGATTGACGAGGTGACACGCGCGGCAATCATCAGCCCAACCAGAACGGGGCCAAGTTCGCGGACCATGCCAATGGCTACGATTTGGGGAACCACAGCTTCTGCACTAAATCGGGCACTGCCTGCATAGATCTGCAACGCCAGCGCGGCACCCGTGAACAGAGAAGTCAGCCCAACAACTGGCAGGGACAGCCAGCCGATGTTCAAAAAGGAAATGGCTAGTTCACGTAGATAGAATGGTCCGCGAACAATATGACCAAGCGTTTGTCCTGCAAAAATCGCGATACGTCCAATTGCAGCAATTAGCTCAAGAAACGCACGACCTATGGAAACCAGCAACCTCATTCTAGGTAGGTCCGTGCGTATCGATTGCCCATTGAGGTAAGGATTTCATAACCTATGGTTCCCGCAAAATCAGCCACGTCAGCAATGGATTGATGTGTGCCTAACAATTGCAGTGTCGTCGGTTCCTCTGGCAGGTGGGAAATATCTGCTGTAATGAGGTCCATCGAAACACGTCCGATAACAGGAACTTGGATGTCACCCGCATAAAGGCGTGCGCCGTTGCCCATCGCGCGGATAAGACCGTCAGCATAGCCAGCTGCAATTGTTGCAACAGTGCTGTCTTGCTCCGCGACCCAGCGATTGCCGTAACCGACTGTTTCGCCTTGGGCGACTGTTCTGGTTTGGATCACAGGAATATCCAATGTGACCACGGTCTGTGCATCCTCATAAGGCATACCACCATAAAGCCCGATCCCGGGTCTGGTCATGTCAAAGTGATACTCTGGCCCAAGCAAAACACCACCTGTCGCCGCCAATGAACATGGTAGATCCAATCCATCGGTCATTTCGCGAAAGGCTTTGAGTTGATGGCGGTTCATTGGATGATCAGGTTCGTCAGCACACGCCAAATGAGACATGATCAGTGTTGGGTTCTGTGAAAGAGCAATGTCTCGCACTGCGGACCATTCTTCGGGCTCCATGCCCAGTCGGTTCATACCGCTGTCCAGCTGGATACCAAATGGGGCCGCTGGCAATGCCTCCACGTGGCGCAGCATCTGGTCAACGGAGTTGATCATTGGCGTTAATTCTGAGCTACGAATGATATCTGTGTCGCCGTCCATATGGCCGGAGAAGACGTTTATCGTTGGGCCTGAACCAAGTGCAGTGCGTAAAATCACACCTTCTTCGGCGGCTGCTACGAAAAATGTACGTGCTCCTGCTTTGGCAAGAGCCCGCACCACTGAGGGTGCTCCCAAGCCATAGCCATTTGCCTTAACGACAGCCGCGGTTTCGCAGTTTGTCATTGCATCCAAAGCGCGCCAATTGTTGATGACGGCGTTTAGATCTATTGTTAGTCTTGCTGTACCCATAATTCGGTTTTGACAGGGCGGCGCGTGGGGTCAAGAGGAAATCTGTTTTATGCCGTTGGATAACGGCTGGAGTTAGAATTCTTGATCGTTGCGCCCACCATCTTGCCAAGGCTGCGCGAGGTTGCCGAAGCGCGTGAACTTACCTTCAAAGGAGAGGTCAACAGTGCCAATTGGGCCGTGACGTTGTTTGCCAATAACAACCTCGGCGCGACCATGTAAGCGCTCCATCTCTTCTTGCCAGCGTGCCATGGCTTCAAGATCGTGATCGCCGGGCTTTTCACGCTCTTTGTAGTATTCTTCGCGGTATACGAACATAACAACGTCTGCGTCTTGCTCAATTGAACCCGATTCACGAAGGTCAGAGAGTTGCGGGCGTTTATCTTCGCGATTTTCAACCTGACGCGAAAGCTGAGACAGCGCGATCACAGGGATCTGCAGTTCCTTGGCAATCGCTTTCATACCCATCGTAATTTCGGAAATTTCGTTCACACGGTTTTCTGAACGACCTGTGCCACGCACCAGCTGAAGGTAGTCGATGATCAACAAGTCTAGCCCATGTGTCCGTTTCAAGCGACGGGCACGCGCGGCCAATTGGCTGATGGGTAGGGCAGGTGTGTCGTCGATGAACAGGGGACATGCCTCAAGCGACTTTGCGGCATCAACAAAGCGACGGAATTCAGTTTCGGTCATATCACCACGACGAATTTGCTCTGATGGTACTTGAGACGCTTCAGACAGAATACGTGCCGCCAACTGATCCGCGCTCATCTCAAGGGAATAAAAGCCTACAACGCCACCCTCGATTGCCCCCTCAGATCCATCGTGCTTTTTGCCTTTTTTGTAGGCTTTGGCCACGTTGAACGCGATGTTGGTCGCAAGTGAAGTTTTCCCCATGGATGGGCGACCCGCAAGGATCAAAAGGTCAGACGGGTGCAAGCCGCCAAGCTTTTTGTCCATATCTATCAAGCCTGTGGAGATACCAGACATGCCACCATCACGCTGATATGCGGTGTTGGCTAAGTTCACGGCCTCGGTCACAGCCTTTAGGAAGCTTTGGAAACCGCTTTCTGCTTGGCCTTGTTCGGCCAGCTTATAAAGCTGTTGTTCGGCTTCAACGATTTGCTCGCGCGGCTCCGAATCCACGTTCACTTGCGCTGCTTTGGCGCTGATGTCGCGGCCCAATAGGATCAAGTCGCGGCGCACAGCCAGATCGTAAATCATCTGTGCATAGTCACGCAAAGCAAAGGCGCTGACTGCAGCGCCAGCAAGGCGGGCAAGGTAAGCTGCGCCACCAAGTTCATTAAGGCCCTCATCATCTGCCATGAAGGATTTGAGGGTTACGGGGCTGGCTAGGTTGTTTTTTGCAATACGAGCAGCGGCGATGTCAAAGATGCGGCCATGAACTGGCTCATAAAAATGTTTTTCACCAATGATCGAAGCAATACGGTCATATACATCATTATTGGTCAGAATTGCGCCCAGCAATTGCTGTTCTGCCTCGATGGAGTGAGGCATAGTTTCGGCGGCCTGAACTTCAGGGATGCCGGATACTGGAATGCTGCTAATTTCGTTCATGGTGTCCCCGTATGCCCCCCAGCGGTATTAGCGTTTGTCTTAAACGTCAAAGGTGGGGCAGCGCAATCTGGATATCTTGTGGATATGTTTCGCTTGGTGAGGAGTATACCGTATCTAGGATCAAAAGTTAACTCCGACCCTAGATACGGTGTTTTTCTTAAGGTTTTTTATTGGCTTCTTGCCAGCCACGTGGGTCGTTTAGGAAGGCTTCGACGCCTTTGATCGTTTCGGCATCAAACGCACCAGAGTCCTTAGCTTCGGCCAGAACGTCCCACCATGTGCAAAGGTAATGTAGGTCAACCCCATGATCGCCCAAGGTCTTTTCCGTTTCAGGAAAAATACCGTAGTAAAAAATCACAGCAGTGTGGGCACAGGATGCGCCTGTTTCGCGAATCGCATCAACAAATGACAGTTTTGAACCACCGTCAGTTGTCAGGTCTTCGACCAGCAAAACACGTTCACCTTCATTCATTTGACCTTCAATGCGTGCATTGCGGCCATAACCTTTTGGCTTTTTGCGTACATAGGTCATTGGAAGTGCCATACGTTCCGCAACGAGAGCTGCGAATGGAATCCCTGCGGTTTCACCACCTGCAATATTGTCGAAGGCTTCAAAACCCGCGTTGCGCATGGTGGTGACAGTTAGGAAATCCATCAGGGTTGAGCGAATGCGCGGATAGCTGATTAACTTGCGACAATCGATGTATGTTGGGCTTGGTAGCCCTGAAGCAAGCGTGAATGGCTCTGCAGTGTTAAAGTGCACGGCTTTGATTTCAAGCAGCATGCGGGCGGTCAGGCGGGCCATTTCTTTTGCGTCTGGGTAGCTTGTAGGGATCATTTCGTGTCCTTTGTGTCGGCAGTCTTAATTTGCAGCAAGCGGGTTTTACTCAACGCGCCAATTCAGATCAAAGCCCGGATCGAAAACCGTGACGGGGCCGTCAGGTGTTTCAACATGGCTTGGGTAGGTGACTGGATCACCCTTAGTCAAAGTTATCGTTTCTTTATTCACTGGCAGACCATAAAACGCTGGGCCGTTCAGGGAAGTGAATCCTTCTAATTTGTCGAGTGCGCCGTCTTCTTCAAACGCTTGAGCAAGGATCGACATCGTATTGGGTGCCGTAAAGCAACCAGCACAACCACAAGGCAACAGCTTGTTCGCATCGGTGTGTGGCGCGCTGTCTGTTCCTAAGAAGAAACGTGCCTCACCAGATGTAGCAGCATCGCGTAGTGCAAGACGGTGTTCTTCGCGTTTGGCGACAGGCAGGCAATAGTAGTGTGGCTTGATCCCGCCAGCTAGGATGTGATTGCGGTTGATGACCAAGTGGTGTGTGGTAATTGTTGCACCCAATGTTTCGTCTTGGCTGCGCGCATAATCAACGGCGTTTGAGGTTGTGATGTGTTCCATAACCACGCGCAAACCTGGTGTGGTGCGGCGAATTGGGTCTAGGACACGATCGATAAATACCGCTTCACGATCGAAAATGTCGATATCGCTGTCGGTGACCTCACCATGCACACAAAGCGGCAAGCCAATTTCAGCCATACGCTCAAGCGTTGGTCGTACGCTGTCGAAATGGCTGACACCTGATGCAGAGTTTGTCGTAGCGCCAGCAGGATACAATTTCACTGCCTTGATCAGGCCAGAAGCATGGGCCGCGGCGACATCATCAGGATCGGTTTGTTCGGTTAGGTACAGCGTCATCAAAGGTTCAAAGATAGAACCCTCGGGCAGCGCGCTTAGTATGCGATCGCGATATCCTGCTGCATCTGCTGATGTGACTACAGGCGGAACAAGGTTCGGCATGATAATCGCACGTGCAAAATGTGTGGCAGTGGACGGCAAAACCGCGCGCAGCATATTGCCGTCGCGCAGGTGAAGGTGCCAATCGTCGGGGCGTCTAAGCGTGATCTGTGATGTCATGCCACGCGCGTTAGCACGCAGGGCGGATCTAAGCTAGTCCTCAGCAGTGAGTTTTGCATCGAGCGCTTTTAATCTACGTTCGAAACGAAGAGCTTTGCCCGATGCCATAACATGATTGCAAATCGCTCGCGTTAGATAATCACGTTCTTGCCCATCAGCCTTTTGCATTAAATCGTATAAATAACGTCTGTTGCCGCGGCGTGTGCGAAACAGCTTTGCGAACCTAAGATTGGTCAAATTATCATCGCTTGCAGCAATTAGAAGTGGTTTCAGAATCTCCATCCTCATGATTTCGGACTGCAATGCCGAACCCATGTTTGGCATGCGTAACTTTTTGACATTTGAACGTGTGAACATGGCGGCATGCGCTGCATCCATTTGTTCGTAGGGATCATAAATAACGTATGCTTGTTCAGCTGCGTCCAACATATCAGGCGCATAACCATAGCGGCTGGTAAAGTCGGCACGGCGCATCTTTTTGTGGCGATTATCCCATTCGGTTACCCGTGGGTCGAGTGTGGCCTGTGGTTGGACCGCGACCACTGTCGCACCTGGCGCAGCAACCGAGAATGCTGCTGCTGCGTAACCACAAGGGCCTGAACCGTAAAATACGACTTGATCGAATTCATCAAAAAAGCCGTCATCAACCAATCGATCGAAGTAGGCATAAACTTTTGGATCGCGAAACCAAGTGTTGCCATCGGAAACGATACACAAATGTGACCAACCGTTTTCTTTGAACAATTCCCAGCCGAAAGGTTGGGACGTTTTCGATAAATCACGAAGGTTGGGAACAGTCTCGAACGTTACCAAAAGGATTGGTTTGTCTTCTACAAAGGTAGCGAAATGCTGTTTTCCGAGCGGTTGAAAATAGCCATGTTCTTCCGAAATCTCAGAGATTCTCTTAAGCCATGGCCCGTTAGGCAGATCGGCCAAAGACGTTTCGAATACGCTTAGATCGTCTTGCATTTACGTTATCCTCAATTGCTCGCGTCCACCTTTTGTTGGTGGGTTCTTGATTGGGGATATCCCTAAAATATGGCAAAATTTTGTAGAACATGGTCCCATTGTCGGCCTTTTGGGAGGAAAAACACGTTTTCTCAAGATGGATTCCCCTAGTGAGTGTTTTTTCAGTCTGGGGTTGTATTTTGGTCGCGAGCTCTTCGGTTCCGGTGGCACCATGAAATGAACGCGTTATTTAGGATCTAGGGTTGACCGATCCGTCAAGCAATGCACCATTGTAAGGTAGGGAGACCGCCAATGAATAACATTTCATCTATCGATGCAGTCCAAACCATGCTTGCAGCACAAGGATACATTTGCAGTCGCGCACTTGGGACGGTTGTTTTCCTTTCTCTCAAGCTGGGTCGACCGCTTTTCTTGGAAGGCGAGGCCGGCGTTGGCAAAACGGAAATCGCGAAAGCGTTGGCCGCGAGTATGGGAAAACGACTTATTCGGTTACAATGTTATGAAGGATTGGACGCCGCGACGGCCGTCTATGAGTGGAACTTTCCTGCCCAAATGATTGCAATTCGCACGGCTGAAGCCTCAGGAGGCACGGATCGCGCAGCACTTCAGACACAGTTATTTAGCGATGAATTCTTGATTGAGCGCCCGTTACTGCAAGCG
>JAOKHV010000018.1 GCA_028248455.1 Ascidiaceihabitans sp.
GATGGTAAGATCGCCGCTTTCCCGCGTGGGTCCGCAAAACGTAAGGCGATGGAGCGTTTGTATTCAGCTCAATCAGTTGAAGTGATTGTGGATGACACAGGCCGCATAGTTTTGCCTGCAAAGCTTCGCGAAAAAATTGACCTTGATGGTTTGGCTAAATTTGTTTCGTCAGGTGACACTTTCGAAGTTTGGAAGCCCGAGGCGTATGACGCCAGCATCGCGGCATTTGATGATGATGGGTTTGACCCCGATCTTGATCCTTCCGTCTATTTAGACGGAGTACACGTCTAAATGTCGGCTGGGGGGCCGCATATTCCGGTTCTGATCAATTCGATCTTGAAAGCCTGTGGCCCGATCGATGGTCGTTGGCTTGATGGTACGTTTGGCGCCGGGGGTTACACAAAGCAATTGTTGGATGCGGGTGCTGATCACGTCATGGGCGTTGATCGCGATCCCTTAGCATTTGAACTGGCCGAGCCGTGGGTTGGGGATTACGGCGATCGCATTACCCTGCAACAGGGCGTTTTTTCACGCATGGATGAATATGCGCAGAACTTGGACGGTGTCGTTCTTGACCTCGGCGTTAGCTCTATGCAGCTTGATTTGGCTGAACGTGGATTTTCATTTATGCGCGACGGACCGTTGGACATGCGCATGTCACAAGATGGCCCTTCAGCCGCTGATATCGTGAACACCGCCGAGGAAGGGATGCTTGCGAACATCTTGTTCCACTACGGTGAAGAACGCGCCAGCCGTCGCATCGCGACTGCGATTTTGCGTGAACGGGAGATAGAGCCAATCACGACGACACTTCGTTTGGCAGGCATTATTGAAGGTTGTTTGCCGCGCTCTAAGCCCGGTCAATCACATCCTGCAACGCGTAGTTTTCAAGCGATCCGGATTGCAGTGAACGATGAATATGGTGAATTATTCCGTGGCTTGATGGCTGCCGAACGTGCTTTGAAGCCAGGTGGACAATTGGCTGTGGTGACCTTCCATTCAGTGGAAGATCGCATGGTTAAGCGGTTCCTGACAGCCAGATCTGGCGCGGGAGGTAATGCAAATCGTTATGCCCCAGAACTGAATGTTGTGCCGGCCCAATTTACCGTTTGGTCACGTAAGGCCATCGGTCCAGATGAACAAGAATTACAAGACAACCCGCGTTCGCGCTCTGCGAAACTGAGGGTTGCGGTGCGCACAGACGCACCAGCAGGTGAGGTGGATGCTAAGTCGATCGGTATGCCGACGACCGGAAAGTATAAGTGAAGGTGAGCTTGAATGCGTACGGTTTTGTACATTCTAACAGTTATGGCAGTGATCGCGTTGGCATTTTGGAGCTACCAAGAGAATTATGAAACGCGTAAAGCGTTGAATGACGCTGATAGTGCACGCGGTGAAATCCAACTGACATACTCACGACTAGGTGTTTTAAGGGCCGAATGGGCATATTTGAACCGTCCCTCGCGCCTTTTAGACCTCGCCGAATTTAACTTTGACCGCCTTGGCCTGTTGCCGATGGCACCGGAACAGTTTGGTAACATTGACCAGATTGCATATCCATCAGAGCAATTGTTGCCGATACTCAACCCAGTTGACGTTTCAAACACGGGTGATCAGCCATGATCCGTATTCCGCTACGCCCGTTGGCACGCATTCTAGATGCTCGCCAAAAGGGCGAAAATCCTGATGCAATTGAGCGTGAAAACAAACGTCTGCGTCACGAAGATATGCAAGCAATGTCACGCGCCCGTGCTGAGGGGCGTTTGCTGGTTTTAGGGCTGTTTTTTCTTCTGTTCATTTGCTGTTGTTGGTACTCGTATGGGTGGCCTTGCCACATCTGATCCAGTCGAGCCGCGCTCGGCGGCATATGGTTCAACGATCAGTGCTGCACGCGCTGACATTGTCGACCGTAATGGAAATTTGCTTGCGACCAACTTTGATACGCACGCGCTATATGCCCAACCGCTTCACATGATTGACCCGCAGGGTGCTGCGGATAGTCTGGTTAAGATTTTCCCTGACCTTGATCACGCACGTCTAATCGAGGATTTCACTGGTGAACGTAAGTTCTTGTGGATCCGAAAGAAAATCAGCCCTGAGCAAATGCAAGCTGTGCACGATATCGGTGACCCGGGTCTGCTGTTTGCCCCGCGCGAGATGCGTCTCTATCCAAACGGTTCGTTGGCGGCGCACATCATGGGTGGTGCATCCTTTGGCAAAGAGGGCGTTGCCTCAGCCGAGGTTATTGGCGTTGCAGGCGTTGAAAAGTACTTCGATGATTATCTGCGTGACCCAGCCAATGGGGCAACCCCACTAGAGCTGTCGATCGATTTGACGGTTCAGGCTGCGTCAGAGCGCATTTTGTACGGTGGCATGAAGTTGATGAACGCAAAAGGCGCGACATCAGTTCTGATGGACGTGCATACGGGCGAAGTTATTTCGGTTGTTTCACTGCCTGATTTTGATCCCAATGATCGTCCTCGGCCCGCAACCACTGGTGATCAATCTGACAGCCCTCTGTTCAATCGCTCCGTTCAGGGTGTGTATGAGTTGGGTTCTGTGTTTAAGATTTTCATAGCGGCGCAAGCTGTTGATCTGGGTCTTGTGAGCCCATCGACCATCATCGACACTAAAGGTCCGATGCGTGTCGGTGGTTTTAACATCGGTGAATTCCGCAACAAGAACTACGGTAAATTAAGTGTTTCAGACATCATTGTTCACTCATCCAACCGTGGCACAGGGCGCATGGCTTTGGAAATTGGGTCTAAGCGCCAAAAAAAATTTCTTGACGCAATGGGCTTCTTTGAACCCACACCTTTTGAGATTGTAGAAGCGGCAGGCGGGCGTCCGTTGTTGCCCAAACGTTGGACTGATTTGAGCAGTGTTACCATTTCTTATGGTCACGGTCTTTCATCCTCACCGATGCATTTGGCAGCGGGATATTCTGCGATAGCCAATGGCGGTCGTGCTGTCACACCTACTTTGTTGAAAAAAACAAGCGTCCCAAAAGGTTCACGTATCATGAGCGAAGAAGCCGCACGTGCGGCCCGTGGCATGCTGCGCAAGGTTGTTAGCAAAGGCACGGCAAGCTTTGGCGAGGTTGAGGGGTACGCTGTTGGTGGTAAGACAGGGACTGCCGATAAACCAAAGCCGACAGGTGGTTACTATGACGACAAGGTCATCACGACCTTTGCCAGCATGTTCCCAGCCCACGATCCAAAATATGTTTTGATAGTAACATTGGACGAACCAGTTGAAACGTCTGGTGATAAACCTCGCCGTACTGCGGGTTGGACTGCTGTTCCTGTTGCGGCAGAAATGATCCGTCGCATCGCACCTTTACTTGGAATGCGACCAACCGTTGAACCTCAAACTTTGGCTGATATAACGCTAACCAGCAGCAACTAAGCCACAAAGGCAACGCAAATGGTTAAATCGCTCAGCGCACTTGGTCTTATGGCCGCAAACGGCGCAAACCCTGAACTGAGCGGCATTGCCGTGGACAGCCGTGAAGTTCGCAAGGGTTTCCTTTTCGCAGCGATGCCGGGTGTTAAGGTTCACGGTGCTAGTTTCGTTAAAGTAGCCTTAGAATTTGGTGCAGTTGCGATCCTAACAGATGCAGAGGGCGCAGCACTTGCCTCTGAAGAAATTAATGAATTTGGCGCTGCGGTCGTAATCAGCGACAAGCCGCGCGAGGCCTTGAGTCGGACAGCAGCGTTGTGGTTTGGCGCACAGCCACGTGTGATGACGGCGGTCACCGGAACGAACGGTAAAACTTCGGTCAGTACATTCGTGCGCCAAATTTGGGCCGAACTAGAATTGGCTGCGGTCAACTTGGGTACTACTGGGGTTGAGGGCGCTTGGTCTACGCCTTTGGCGCATACCACCCCTGAACCTATCACACTTCACCGAACCTTGGCTGAGGCAGAGGCTAATGGCATCACCCACGCCGCGATGGAGGCTTCGAGCCACGGGTTGGATCAATGCCGCCTTGATGGTGTTGTGCTTAAAACTGCGGGTTTTACGAACTTCACCCAAGACCACTTAGACTATCACGAAACATTCGATGCGTATTTTGACGCGAAAGCCAGATTGTTTACCGAGGTTTTGGCTCCTGATGGTTGGGCCGTTGTAAATATTGATGACGCACGTGGTGGCGATGTTGTTGCTTTGTCTGCATCACGTGGCCAATCTGTGATGACTGTCGGACATGGCGCTGATGCCAACTTACGTCTGAGTGGACAGCGTTTCGACGCAACGGGCCAAGACTTACGTTTCGAATTTGATCGCAAAACATATCAGACGCGTTTGAACCTTATTGGCGGCTTCCAGGCAGACAACGTAATGTTGGCGGCAGGTATGGTGATAGCCAGTGGTGAAGAACCTGCACATGTCTTTGACACACTAGCACACCTGACTACCGTTCGTGGGCGTATGGAATTGGCTGCGGCCCGTAACAATGGTGCTGCTGTTTTTGTTGATTACGCCCATACGCCTAATGCTGTTGAGACTGCGTTGAAAGCGATGCGCCCGCATGTGATGGGCCGATTGATTGTGATTATTGGTGCTGGTGGTGATCGTGATACGGGCAAACGCCCGTTGATGGGTAAAGCCGCGTTTGAAAATGCTGACGTGGTTTTTGTAACAGATGACAATCCACGTTCCGAGGACCCTGCAATTATTCGCGAGGCTGTCATGGCGGGTTGTGAGCACGCAACCGCAGTTGGTGATCGTGCTGAAGCAATCTTGCGGGCTGTTGACGCGTTGGGGGCTGGGGATGCTTTGCTTATTGCGGGCAAAGGGCACGAAACGGGGCAAACCGTCGGAGATGATGTTCTGCCATTTGATGATGTGGAGCAGGCCAGTATGGCCGTTGCAGCACTAGAAGGACGACTGGCATGAGCAATCTATGGACCTCGAAAGAGGCAGCAGAAGCAACCGGTGGTAAAGTCACAACCGCATGGGTTGCAAATGGCGTTTCGATTGACACACGCACCATTCAAAAGGGTGACTTGTTTGTAGCATTAAGTGCTGCACGCGATGGCCATAAATTTGTGGCGCAGGCGCTAGAGAAGGGTGCAAGCGCAGCCTTAGTTTCCCGCATCCCAGATGGGATGGATAAGCGTGCACCACTTATCATTGTTGAGGATGTTCTGGACGGCCTTGAGGCATTGGGCCGAGCGGCACGTGACCGAACTGATGCGCGTATTGTCGCTGTAACAGGCAGCGTTGGGAAAACATCAACCAAGGAAATGCTTCGTGCGATGCTTGAGGATCAAGGCAAAACCCACGCATCTGTTGCAAGCTACAATAACCATTGGGGTGTGCCCCTGACACTGGCCCGTATGCCGGCGGATACGCAATACGGTGTTATCGAAATTGGTATGAACCACCCAGGCGAAATCGCGCCCTTGTCAAGAATGGCCCGCCCGCATGCGACTTTGATCACGACCGTCGCTGCAGCCCACCTTGAAGCATTTGAAAACGTTGAAGGCATCGCAGTTGAAAAGGCGTCTGTCATGGAAGGGCTGGAATACGGTGGTACCTCTGTCATGAACAATGACATTGAGACAGCTGCAATTTTGCAGGCAAAAGCGCATGACATGAAACGCCGCGATGTAGGGTTTGGTGAACATGGGTTCGATTATGTTCTGAAGGACGTTAAAATTATTGGCGATACCACGATTGTCCAAGCTGAGGCGCATGAGCAACCATTGTTGTTCAAGATTGCGACTGCTGGTCGCCATTTTGCGATGAATGGTTTGGGCGCACTGGCTGCGTGTGAAGCACTGGGTGCTGATCTTGCGCTTGCTGCTGGATCATTGGGCCGCTGGTCTCCGTTTGAGGGGCGCGGCGCACGTGAAGTCATTGTACTTGATCCTGTGGAAAACCACTTAACGCTTGAATTGATAGATGACAGTTACAACGCAAACCCGACATCGATGGCTGCGTCATTAGAGGTTCTGTCAGTTGCAAATGTCGAGGATGTTAAAGGCGGTGTCGCAAAGGGGCGGCGCATTGCATATCTGGGCGACATGAAAGAGCTAGGGCCACAAGCCGTAACTTTGCATGCTTATATAGCAGAGCTAAACGCAACACGCGCATTAGACGTGATTCATTGTGTAGGCCCGCTGATGAAGGCGATGTATGAAGCGTTGCCAGAAGCGCAAAAAGGGCGTTGGACCGAAACCAGCGCAGAGATGGTTCAGGGCATCCGGCGCGACCTGGACGCGGGTGATGTTGTATTAGCTAAAGGATCATTGTCGATGAAATTGGCCCTTGTCGTTGACGCGATCCGCAAAATGGGCCATTCGATTGAACCAACGACTTAACACAAGATAATGATTGAAGGAGAGCTGAATGCTCTATTGGTTGTCTGATTACGAGGCATTTAACCTGTTTCGCTACATCACAGTGCGTGCTGGTTGTGCCTTTTTGACAGCGCTTTTCTTTGGCTTCATTTTCGGACGCCCTTTGATCAATGTATTGCGCAAGCGCCAAGGTAAAGGCCAGCCCATCCGTGAAGATGGCCCTGAGGGCCACTTTGCCAAAGCAGGCACGCCGACCATGGGAGGACTGTTGATTGTAGGCGCATTGCTTACCTCAACTCTGCTTTGGGCGCGCTTGGATAATCCTTTCATTTGGATAATCCTTTTTGTGACAATGTCATTTGCTGCCATCGGTTTTGCTGATGATTACGCCAAGGTATCAAAACAAACGATCGCAGGGGTACCTGGCAAGGTTCGCCTGCTGCTAGGCTTTGTGATTGCTGGGATCGCTGCATATTTTGCGATTTTGGCACACCCTGAAGAACTTCAAAATCAGCTTGCAGTTCCAGTTTTCAAGGATCTTTTGATCAACCTAGGCTTCTTATACATTCCGTTCGCGATGATCGTAATTGTTGGTGCTGCGAATGCAGTAAACCTTACTGATGGTCTGGATGGCCTCGCTATCATGCCTGTTATGATCGCTGCGGGAACGCTTGGTGTGATTGCTTATGCAGTTGGCCGTGTCGATTTCACTGAATATCTGGATGTCCATTACGTTCCAGGCACTGGCGAGATTTTAATTTTTGCGGCTGGCGTGTTTGGAGGGGGGCTAGGTTTCCTTTGGTACAATGCGCCACCTGCTGCAGTCTTCATGGGCGATACAGGTTCTCTTGCGCTTGGCGGAGCCCTTGGTGCGATCGCAATTGCGACAAAGCACGAATTAGTTTTGGGCATTGTTGGCGGCTTGTTCGTGGTTGAGGCTATGAGCGTAATCATCCAAGTTTTGTACTTTAAAAACACTGGAAAGCGGGTTTTCTTGATGGCCCCAATCCATCACCATTATGAGAAAAAGGGTTGGTCAGAGCCGCAAATCGTAATCCGGTTTTGGATCGTATCGTTGATACTAGCACTAATCGGTTTGGCTACACTCAAAGTCAGATAGGCGTGTCGCCTTTCTGCTTAACTTACATTTAGGGGTTTGGGGGCTTAGCCGCCATTCGGGTAAATCATGATACCAGTCCAAGGTCTTACGGGTAAAAAAATAGCTGTTCTTGGCTTGGGGCGCTCCGGCCTCTCTGCTGCGCGAGCTTTGCGCGAGGGTGGGGCAACAGCAATCTGCTGGGATGACAATGATGCAGCCCGTGAAGTTGCGCTAGACGAGGGATTTGAATGCGATGACCTGAAAAAGGCGGGTAGTTTTAACGATGTTGCACGCCTTATCGTTAGCCCCGGTATTCCACATTTGTACCCTATGCCAAATCCAGTTGTGGCTGCGGCTCTCAAAGCGGGCGTACCTGTCGATAACGACATTGGGTTGTTTTTCCAATCTTTTGCGACCCCAGAATGGAACAACTTTGAAAACATGCCGCGCGTAATCGCGGTGACTGGATCAAACGGCAAATCCACGACGTCTGCCCTGATCCACCACATTCTGAGCCACGCCAACCGTCCAGCACAGCTTGCAGGTAATATTGGTCGCGGTGTTTTGGACATTGATCCTGCAATCGACGGCGAAGTTGTGGTGCTGGAGCTGTCGAGCTATCAAACTGATCTTGCGCGCAGCTTAACTCCTGATGTTGCAGTCTTTACGAATCTTAGTCCTGATCATCTTGATCGCCATGCTGGTATGGGTGGCTATTTCGTCGCCAAACGCCGGTTGTTTGCAGAAGGTGGTCCTGACCGCGCTGTCATTGGTGTAGATGAGGCTGAGGGCATGTTCCTTGCTGGTCAGTTAAGCGAAGGCGCTGCGGATGACCGTGTGATCCGCGTGTCAGTTGAGGAAAAGCTAACAGGCCCCGGTTGGCAAGTGTTTGCGCGTAAGGGATTCCTTAGCGAGTACCGTAAGGGCCGTCAGGCTGGATCGATTGATTTGCGAAGCGTTGCTGGATTGCCGGGCGAGCATAATCACCAAAATGCCTGCGCTGCTTATGCTGCGTGTCGTTCTCTTGGGATAGCACCGAAAGTTATTGAGGCCGCATTCCATTCCTTTGATGGTTTGCCGCACCGTAGTCAGACAATCGCAGATGTTGGCGGTGTTCGTTATGTGAACGATAGCAAAGCAACCAACGTTGATAGTGCCGCAAAAGCGTTACACGCCTTCAAGCGCATTCGCTGGATCTGTGGCGGTTTGCAAAAAGAGGGTGGTTTTGAAGAACTTAATGCTGCCTCTTCAGACGTTATCAAAGCTTATGTTATTGGGCGCGAAGCGGCGCAGTTTGCTATGCAGCTGACCGCTGAAACGCAGGTGTGCACAACAATGGATGAGGCCGTCGCCGCGGCGATGGCAGACGCACAGGATGGCGAAGTGGTTCTTTTAGCACCGGCAACGGCCAGCTTTGACCAATACGATAGCTTTGAGCGCCGTGGCGATGATTTTATTGCTGAGGTCGAAAAGCGCTTAGAGGTGTCTTAGTCTGCGGCAATCGCGCGAGCTGCTGCTATGCCTGATGACCATGCCCATTGGAAATTGTAGCCGCCCAGCCATCCAGTGACGTCGACTGCCTCTCCAATGAAGTATAGGGAAGGCAGGGATGTTACCGCCATAGTTTTTGATGACAGTTCGTCTGTGTCTATACCGCCCAATGTGACTTCGGCTGTGCGGTAACCTTCGGTACCCGAAGGTGCCATCTTCCAATTTTGCAATTCGTCAATGATTTCGCCCAAACGCTTATCTGATTGATCGGCAAGGTTGCCAGTGAGATCCATCTGCGTTGCAAGGTGATCGACGAGGCGGGTGGGCAATAGCTTTGCTAACTCTGTTGTGAAGTTCTTTCGCCCTTGTTCTTGTCGTTTGTCACGCAGTGCATCCATCAACGTATTATAAGGATCAATGTTGACTGAGATGTCTTGGCCTTCAGCCCAATAACTTGAAGCTTGTAAAACGACGGGACCAGAAAGACCACGGTGGGTGAAGAGCAGCGCCTCGTCAAAGCTTGTGCCGTTTGCAGACACGCGGGCAGGTGTCGCAACACCGGCAAGTGGTGTGAAGCGGTCTTCGGGGAATGTGAACGGAACCAATGCGGGGCGTGTTTCAGTGAGGTTTAGATTGAAATGGCGTGCGATGTCATAGGCGAATCCGGTCGCACCCATCTTTGGGATGGATTTGCCACCAGTGGCAACCACAAGGTTTTTGGCCGTGATTGGTTTTGAACCATTTGGGCCAGTCAAAACGGCAGAATATCCGCTTTCGGTCTTGATTAGGTTTTCAACAGATGTCTGAAGGTGCAATTCGACACCTGCAACCTGCATCAATGTGCGTAACATGGCCACAATCTCTTTCGCAGACACATCGCAAAAAAGTTGTCCCAGTGTTTTTTCATGCCATTTTATCCCGTGCTGATCCACCAGTTCGACAAAATCCCACTGAGTATAACGGGCTAATGCAGATTTCGCGAAATGTGGATTTTGGGACAAGAACGCATGTGGCGCGCAATGCATGTTTGTAAAGTTGCAACGCCCACCACCAGAGATGCGTATCTTTTCGCCCGGTGCTTTGGCGTGGTCCACAATCACGACCCTGCCGCCAGCATTTGCCGCGCACATCATACCAGCAGCGCCAGCACCAATTATAAGAGTATCAATTTGCATATTCCAGCCCTTGCCTGACTGGATCGATACCGTCAAGCGCGACTGTGCGATTGGGTGAAAACACACTAGCCCACAGCAAAAAACCACGCTATGGTTGCTGTAGATCCCGAAAAGGGACGTTTTGAGGCAGTGTAAAGGCAATTACCATGACAGAAATGGTCTATGGTGCAGTACCGGTTCAACGCGGTGAACCGATCCTTCCCAAATGGTGGCGGACAATTGATAAGTGGACTTTGTCCTGTGTTTTGATCTTGTTCGCGGTCGGTCTATTGTTAGGGCTGGCATCTTCGCCGCCTTTGGCTGCTAAAAACGGGTTTTCTTCATTCCATTATGTCCAACGCCAAGCCCTCTTTGGCAGTATTGCGCTGGTAGTGATGTTGTTGACGTCAATGATGACACCAATTTTGGTGCGCCGATTAGCTGTCCTTGGCTTTGTTTGTGCATTTGTAGCACTTGCGATGCTCCCTTTCTTTGGAACAGATTTTGGGAAAGGCGCTGTGCGTTGGTATAGCTTGGGCTTTGCATCCCTCCAGCCATCTGAATTTTTGAAACCAGGGTTCGTGGTTGCAGCAGCCTGGATGATGGCAGCCAATCAGGAACTGAAAGGTCCTCCAGGCCGCGCATGGTCTTTTGTGCTGTGCATTGCGATTGTTCTGATGCTGGCGATGCAACCTGATTTTGGTCAAGCTTGCCTGGTTCTATTTGGTTGGGGGGTCATGTATTTTGTAGCAGGTGCACCAATGATCTTGTTGGTCGCAATGGCTGGTTTTGTCGTAATGGGTGGCGTTATCGCGTACTCAAGCTCTGAGCACTTTGCACGACGTATTGATGGCTTCCTAAGTGCTGCGGATATCGATCCGACCACGCAGATAGGTTACGCAACCAACGCCATTCGCGAAGGTGGTTTGTTTGGTGTTGGCGTGGGTGAGGGGCAGGTTAAGTGGTCGCTTCCTGATGCGCATACCGATTTCATTATCGCGGTTGCCGCCGAGGAATATGGCCTGATCATGGTTCTATGTGTTATTTTGCTTTATTGTGGTGTTGTCGTACGTTCCTTGTTGCGCTTGGTACGTGAACGCGATCCGTTTATCCGCCTTGCTGGCACTGGGTTAGCCTGCATGTTTGGTGTTCAGGCGTTGATTAACATGGGGGTTGCTGCGCGTTTGCTTCCAGCTAAGGGCATGACATTGCCGTTTGTAAGCTACGGTGGCTCTTCTGTGATTGCTTCGGGCATTGCCCTAGGTATGTTGTTGGCCTTAACTCGCACAAGGCCACAGGGCGAGATTAGCGAATTGCTGGGCCGAGGGCGTATACGATGAGCTCACCGCTATTGTTAATTGCGGCGGGTGGTACTGGCGGGCATATGTTCCCAGCTCAAGCATTGGCCGAAGAGATGTTGAAAAAAGGGTGGCGCGTAAAGCTATCCACTGATGCTCGAGGCGCACGCTATACTGGCGGCTTCCCTCATACGACTGAGATCGAACAGATCAGCAGCGCGACTTTCGCGCGCGGTGGCATTTTGGCCAAGGCGCTGGTTCCGTTTCGCATTGCTGGCGGCGTTATTGGTGCGGCCTATAAAATGTTGCGCGATCGGCCTGATGTCGTCATTGGCTTTGGCGGTTATCCAACTATCCCTGCGATGGCTGCTGCTACCTTATTGCGTTTGCCACGTATGATTCATGAACAGAACGGCGTCCTAGGACGTGTGAACACCTTGTTTGCGCCGCGCGTTGATGCAGTGGCCTGCGGCACTTGGCCGACCGACTTGGCAGCGGGTATTGAAGGCGTCCATGCTGGGAATCCTGTAAGGGGCAGCATTCTTGATCGTGGGGGGGCAGGGTACATCCAGCCTGGAGATTATCCGATGGATCTTCTGGTTATCGGTGGAAGCCAGGGTGCGCGGATTTTTAGCGACATTATTCCTCCTGCAATTGCACAGCTACCTATCGATATTTTGCGCAATTTGCGTGTGAGTCACCAAGCGCGCGGCGAAGACGAAGACCGCGTTCGGGACTACTATGCCTCTGAAGGTGTAAATGCTGAAGTCGCCTCATTTTTTCAGGATGTGCCCCGGCGCATGTCTGAAGCACAACTTGTTATCAGTCGTGCGGGTGCGTCATCTGTTGCGGACATTAGTGTAATCGGTCGGCCCTCGATTTTGGTGCCCTTCGCTGCAGCTACAGGCGATCACCAGACAGCCAACGCGCGCGGATTAGTTGATGGGGGCGCTGCCGTCTTGATTCCAGAAAGTGCTCTGACGATCGACGCATTGAGCGAACAAATTGTTGCCATCCTCAGCGATCCTGCTGCGGCTGGAAAGATGTCAAATGCTGCATTGTCTGCAGGTAAACCCGAAGCAACACAAACGCTGGTCGACATGGTCGAAGCACTAACGAGTAAATAAAGGAGCATGCGTATGAACGCGGCCACCAAACTTCCCGGCGATGTAGGTCCAATCCACTTTGTAGGCGTTGGCGGTATCGGCATGTCAGGCATTGCCGAAGTGTTGCTTAATCACGGCTATGTTGTGCAAGGCTCAGATCTAAAAAAAACTAAGATCACGGACCGTCTGCACGAAAAAGGCGCATTTATCTTTGAGGGACAGAAAGCGGAAAATATCGATGATGCGGCGGTCATTGTGATCTCATCTGCTATTAAACCGGGCAATCCCGAACTAGACGCTGCACGTGCACAGGGCCTGCCAATTGTGCGCCGCGCCGAGATGTTGGCCGAATTGATGCGGTTGAAATCAAACATTGCAATCGCGGGAACGCATGGCAAAACCACAACGACCACAATGATGGCTGAGTTGATGGTTGCGGGTAAATTCGACCCCACGGTTGTGAACGGTGGGATTATCCATGCTTACGGTTCCAACGCGCGCGTTGGTTTAGGCGAATGGATGGTTGTGGAGGCCGACGAAAGCGACGGAACCTTTAACCGCTTGCCAGCCACAATTGCGATCGTGACCAATATTGACCCAGAACACATGGAGCACTGGGGCGACTTTGACACTTTACGCAAAGGGTTCTTAGACTTTGTTTCAAACATACCGTTCTACGGATTAGCCGTTTGCTGTACCGACCATCCAGAGGTTCAGGCTTTGGTTGGCAAAATCACCGACCGTCGTGTTGTCACATATGGTTTTAATGCCCAAGCTGACGTGCGTGCTGTAAACTTGACCTACAAAGGTGGAGTCGCACATTTCGACATCGCCTTGCAGGGCGAGGGGACAGTGATCGACGGTTGCACGTTGCCTATGCCGGGTGATCATAACGTTTCAAACGCTTTGTCCGCCGTCGCAGTTTCGCGGCACTTGGGCATGAGTGGAGATGAAATTCGTGATGCTTTGGCAAAATTTGGGGGCGTGAATCGCCGCTTTACCAAAGTGGGCGTAGTGAATGGTATAACAATCATCGACGATTATGGGCACCACCCAGTTGAGATTGCCGCAGTCTTGAAGGCTGCGCGCCAATCATGTGAAGGTCGCGTCATTGCTGTCCACCAACCCCACCGCTTTACCCGTCTATCGCACCATTTCGAAGAGTTTTGTGCCTGCTTTAACGATGCAGACGTCGTTGGCATTGCAAATATTTTTTCTGCAGGTGAGGAACCTATTGAGGGTGCTTCGCGCGATGATCTGGTCGCGGGTCTTATCCGCCATGGCCACCGTCAAGCCTCTGCTGTTGGAAATGAGGCCGATTTGGCCCGTTTGGTGCGCGAGCATGCAAAGCCAGGGGATATGGTTGTATGTCTTGGTGCCGGTACGATTTCAGCTTGGGCCAATGCGCTACCTTCACAGTTAGCGGGTATGCCATGACGCTTCTTTGGGCCTGCATCATCTGGGTCTTTTACCCCGTTGCGTTTGCCATGTTGCTAATGCTTCTTCAATACATTCCTGCTGTGATCCTGTTGATCGCTGCCCCAATTATGACTGTATGGATTGGCATTCAATTGAATGTTTGGGTATCTATTGTAGCCGTGTTCGCCTTTGGGTCGATGTTTCGCAATCCATTGCGCTACCTTTGGACAAAACTACGCGGCCAAAACCCAAAACTCCTGCCGGAGTTATCTGAATGACAGTCTCTTTGATCCTAGTGTGCATTTGAATATTGGTTGCAAATGTTTTGGCAATGACACCAAGTAAGGACTATCACTTGCGTAACGCCTACATTCTTATTGGTCTGGGCATTCCGCTGCTTGGTTTTTCTAGCTGGGAAAACGGCCCATGGATAGGCCTGATTGTTATGGTCGCGGCCATGAGTGTCTTGCGTTGGCTGGTCGTCTATTTAACCGGCTCGGTAAAGTTAAAGTTAAAAGGTACTTCGGTGTGAGCGTCTTGATTTTTGTTTCACCGCTTGCGGCGTCGGCAGTGGTTAGTCTTTGGCTAGGCTTCAAGATGCGAATGATATTATTTGGGGCATGGCTATCGGCATGTATGGCATTGTTGGTTTTACTGTTAGGTAGTGCGTTTGAAGAAATCTCTCTAACTCAACCAGGATTGTACATGTTGGACATTTTTGCTGTTTTTCATATCGCACCATTTGCCCTCGGTCTGTTGGTCGTACGTGCCCGTAATGCAGGGAATGAGGCATGATTGATCTGCCTGAAGTGCGTGGCCGCCTTACGCCAGCTCGTATTTTGTCAGACCTAACATGGCTTCGTGTTGGTGGTCCTGCTGATTGCTTGTTTCAGCCTGCAGATGTTGAGGACCTGTCGCAGTTCCTGAATGCGCTTGATCCAAATGTTCATGTTTTTCCTATGGGTGTTGGTAGCAATTTAATTGTGCGTGATGGGGGTATTCGAGCCGTTGTTGTTCGGATGGGCCGTGGGTTCAATGGTATCGAAGTCACAGGCAACCGCGTCACGGTAGGTGTCGCAGCATTGGATTCTCATGTTGCACGCAAAGCTGCGGACGCGGGTGTCGACCTTACGTTCTTGCGCACTATCCCTGGTAGTATTGGTGGTGCCGTCCGTATGAATGCTGGGTGCTATGGCAGTTACACAGCAGATGTGTTCGTTAAGGCGACTGCCGTTATGCGCAGTGGTGAGATTGTAACTCTCAATGCAGTTGATCTGAATTTCCAGTATCGCCAAACGAATTTACCTGAAGGCGCGGTGCTTGTCAGCGTTTTATTGGAAGGCCCATTGGGTGATCCTGCAGAATTGCACGCACGTATGGAGGATCAGTTAGCCAAGCGTGATGCGTCTCAACCGACCAAGGACCGCAGTGCAGGTAGCACCTTTCGCAATCCTGCTGGCTTTTCCAGCACAGGGCAGGCGGATGACGTCCATGATTTGAAGGCGTGGAAGGTTATCGATGACGCTGGCATGCGTGGTGCAACGCGAGGCGGGGCACAAATGAGCGAAATGCACTCTAACTTCATGATCAATACCGGAGGGGCCACAGCGTCTGATTTGGAAGGATTAGGTGAAGAAGTGCGAAAAAAGGTTTACGATTCCAGTGGTATCACGCTAGAATGGGAAATTATGCGGGTAGGTGAGCCAAAGGCCACCTAATTGGGTAAATGCCTGCAACAGAAAGAAGCCGAAAACGGCAATAATAACAATAAGAACCATAAAATTGGTTCAGGACAAAGAGGCACTCTGGTGGGTCAGTCGAGCAGGACGCCCCGAACAGTTGCAGTATTAATGGGTGGCCCCTCGGTGGAACGAGAAGTGTCACTGTCCAGTGGACAAGCATGTGCTGCCGCGTTGCGGGAAGAAGGATTTGAAGTGATCGAGGTAGATGCAGGCCGCGATCTTTCTACCATTTTAACAGATATCAAGCCTGATGCCGTTCTTAACTGCCTCCATGGCCGTTGGGGTGAAGATGGATGCGTCCAAGGTCTTCTTGAGTGGTTGGGCATTCCTTACTCGCATTCTGGAATTTTGGCGTCTGCCTTGGCGATGGACAAACAGCGGAGCAAGGAAGTGTTTGCGTCTGCTGGGCTTCCGATTGTCAAAAGTATAATTGTTAAAGCTGATCATGTACGCGCTAGGCATGTGATGATGCCGCCATACGTTGTTAAGCCTAACAATGAGGGCTCTAGCGTTGGGGTCTATTTGGTCGACGAAGAAAACAACGGACCGCCACAGTTGGACAGCGACATGCCTGATGAGGTGATGGTTGAGGCCTTCGCGCCAGGTCGCGAACTGACGACAAGCGTGATGGATGGTCGGGCATTAACCGTTACAGACATTCTGACCACCGGTTGGTATGACTATGATGCAAAGTATAAAGAAGGCGGCTCAACACATGTTGTCCCTGCTGATGTGCCATCTGAGATCTTTCAGCTGTGCCAAGATTACGCTCTACGTGCCCACTCGGCACTTGGCTGTAATGGGATCAGCCGTACGGATTTTCGTTGGGACGAAAGCAAAGGCGTTGAAGGTTTGATCCTGCTAGAAACCAACACGCAACCGGGCATGACGCCGACCTCGCTGACACCGGAACAAGCACAAGCCGTTGGTATTAGTTTTGGCCATTTGTGCCGCTGGATGGTAGAGGACGCGTCATGCAATCGTTAAGCTATTTGCGACAAACATCACGGCTTGATCCAGCGCCATCACGTTGGTCGTGGCGTTTGCAGCGACTGATGTTGACGCCTGTGTTCCGTTTCGGTTTGCGCATCGGGCTTCCATTTGTTTTGACCTTTGGGATTGGCCTTAGCTATCTATCTAACCCTGTTCGCCAATCTGCAATATCTGATGCGATTGCTAACACGCGCTCAAGCATCCAAGAACGACCAGAGTTCATGGTTAGCTTGATGGCGATTGATGGTGCCGGTACGGATTTGGCAGAAGATATTCGCAGAAACCTTCCGATTGACTTCCCAGTAAGCTCATTCGATTTGGATCTGGAAGCGATGCGTGAAGCTGTCATGCTGCTGTCGTCAATTGCCGAGGCGTCTTTGCGCATTCGCCCGGGAGGAGTTTTACAGGTTGATGTTGTGCCACGGGTACCTGTTGCAGTTTGGCGCAGCCATACATCTCTTTCTTTGCTAGACGCTGATGGCGCTCACGTTTCTCACATTTCGTTCCGCAGTGATCGCGCAGACTTGCCGTTGATTGCGGGCGAGGGGGCAAATGAACATGTGGATGAGGCAATGGAATTGATCCGAACTGCGCAGCCTTTGGGCGAGCGACTGCGCGGAGTCGTACGGATGGGTGCACGTCGATGGGATGTTGTTCTCGATCGTAAGCAACGCATTCTTCTACCTACAACTGGGGCCGTGACGGCATTGGAACACGTGATTGCCCTTGAAGGCGCACAGGATATTTTAAGCCGTGATGTGGCTCGCATAGATATGCGCCTTGGTGGGCGCCCAACAATAAAAATGAACAATGACGCTACACAAGAATTATGGGGCATCAGGCAGCTTCCGGAAAGTGGACAGTAGGAAATGATGGATCTTTATGACAGCCAGCGCAGCATGCGCAACATGCGAAAGATCGCGATGCAACGTGGTGTTGTCGCGATCTTGGATATGGGCAGTTCTAAAATTGCAGCACTTGTGTTGCGTTTTGATGGTTCAGCCAAAGTTGGCGATGACGGAGACATTGGGGCACTTGCTGGTCAGTCCGGCTTTCGGGTTATTGGTGCTGCAACGACACGTTCACGCGGGGTTCATTTCGGTGAAATTACTGCGATGCAGGAAACCGAACGCGCTATTCGCACGGCATTACAAGCAGCACAAAAAATGGCGGGCATCCGTGTTGATCATGTGGTCGCATGCTTTGCAGGGGCGGAACCACGCAGCTACGGTTTGGATGCACAGATTCAACTCGATGGTCAGGTTGTCACAGAAGATGATGTCGCACGTGTGATGTCACAATGTGATGTACCTGACTACGGTGGTGGCCGTGAGGTTTTACATGCGCAACCCGTGAACTTTGCGCTTGATCATCGCTCGGGCTTATCTGATCCACGTGGGCAGTTGGGCAATGAACTTTCAGTTGATATGCACATGCTAACAGTAGATGCTGCTGCGGTTCATCACGTTGCTCACTGCATTAAGCGGTGCGATTTGGAGCTGGCGGGCATTGCGTCCTCTGCCTATGTTTCAGGTATGTCCACGTTGGTGGAGGACGAGCAAGAGTTGGGTTCTGCCTGTATAGATATGGGGGGCGGAGCGACCAGCATCTCTATCTTCATCAAAAAACACATGATCTTTGCAGATTCTGTTAGAATGGGCGGGGATCACGTTACGTCTGACATCTCATTGGGCCTTCAAGTGCCGACAGCGAATGCGGAGCGGATCAAAACATTCTATGGCGGTGTATACGCTACAGGCATGGACGACCGTGAGATGATTGAAATTGGTGGCGATACTGGTGATTACGAGCATGATCGTCGTACGGCCAGTCGCGCAGAATTGATCGGCATCATTCGGCCACGCCTTGAAGAAATTCTTGAAGAAGTTCGTGCCCGTTTGGATGCTGCTGGCTTTGACCATTTGCCAAGTCAGCAAATTGTGCTGACCGGTGGCGGTAGCCAAATTCCTGGCCTTGATGGTCTTGCAAGCAAAATTTTGGGGCATCAGGTACGCCTTGGTCGCCCATTGCGCGTCCATGGTTTACCACAGGCTGCAACAGGTCCAAGCTTTGCTTCGGCTGTTGGCCTTTCGTTGCTTGCAGCCCATCCGCAAGATGAATGGTGGGACTTTGATATTCCAGCCGACCGCTATCCTGCACGTTCGTTGCATCGCGCCGTGAAGTGGTTCCGCGACAACTGGTGATCCCTATATTTGCCTAATCCAACCAAATGACGTGGAAAGTGGCAACAAACCGCCCACATTTTGCGTCGGTATTGCGTTTTTTGGATGACGTTACCGTTTGTTTTCGGTAAGGTGGTTGTGGTTAAGGCACAAAAACACCTGCAAAAGTGGGTCAAAAAACAGGCGGACGCTCTAATGACACTCAATCTTTCGATGCCCGGACAGGACGAATTGAAACCTCGTATTACCGTGTTCGGTGTCGGGGGCGCCGGCGGGAACGCAGTCAACAACATGATCGAAAAGCAGCTTAATGGCGTCGATTTTGTTGTGGCGAACACAGACGCTCAGGCTCTCCAGCAATCAGCTTCTGAAACACGCGTTCAGCTTGGTATTAAAGTTACTGAGGGGTTGGGTGCTGGTGCGCGTGCAAGCGTTGGTGCGGCGGCTGCAGAAGAAAGTATTGAGCAGATTGTTGACCACCTGGCTGGTTCACACATGTGCTTCATCACTGCCGGTATGGGTGGTGGTACTGGTACGGGTGCAGCGCCAATTATCGCGCAAGCGGCGCGTGAGTTAGGTGTTTTGACTGTAGGTGTTGTGACAAAGCCATTCCAGTTTGAGGGTGCTAAGCGCATGCGACAAGCTGAAGACGGCGTCGAGGCTTTGCAAAAAGTTGTCGACACGTTGATCATCATTCCAAACCAGAATTTGTTCCGGTTAGCCAACGAGAAGACGACATTTACTGAAGCTTTCTCGATGGCTGATGATGTTTTGTATCAAGGTGTTAAAGGTGTTACCGACTTGATGGTACGCCCTGGTTTGATAAATCTAGACTTTGCAGATGTTCGTTCGGTGATGGATGAAATGGGCAAGGCTATGATGGGTACAGGCGAGGCAGAAGGCGAAGATCGCGCGATCCAAGCTGCTGACAAAGCTATCGCTAACCCGCTACTCGACGAGATTTCATTGCGCGGAGCAAAAGGCGTGTTAATCAACATCACTGGTGGTCACGACCTTACATTGTTCGAACTGGACGAAGCTGCAAATCGCATTCGCGAAGAAGTTGATCCAGAAGCTAACATCATTGTTGGCTCAACATTGGATACCGAGCTAGGTGGCGTGATGCGCGTGAGTGTTGTTGCAACAGGTATCGATGCGGCTGATGTTAACGTTGAAATGCCAGTGGCACGCCGTAGCATGTCTGCGCCACTCCCAGCCAGTTTTACAGCGGATGAGCCAGTGTTAGCTGCACCAATGGCTTCTGAACCAACATTCTTTAAAGACCTGAACGTTCAGGAAGCTGCTGCATCTGATATGGCTGAAGATATTTTCGAAGAGAGAATAGTTGATTCATATGAAGTTCCGGCACCCGTTTATCAGCCTGCTGTCGCTGAGTTTGAGCCACAGCACGAAGAAATTCAACAAGTAGAGCAGAGTTCATTTGTGGCACCACGCGCTCCGGCACCGGGCACTCCATCACCAGAAGCGTCGGCTCGTTTGCGTGCTGCAGCTGAACGCGTCGCACCCGCTTCAGCACCAGCGCCTTTGCAAGAAGCTGATCGTCCGCGTTTTGGTATTAACTCTTTGATTAACCGAATGACGGGTCATGCAGAGCAGCAGCAAGAGCCGCAAGCTGTTCGCCATCAACCGTCGTCAGTGCAGCAACAGGCTGCAGTAGCTCCTCAACCAACTGAGGCTGTGGATCCAGACCAAGAACGCATTGAAATTCCAGCGTTCTTGCGGCGCCAAGCAAACTAAAGCCATCTAATGGATTTTGAGAAAGCTGCCTTCGGGCGGCTTTTTTCGTTCTATAATAGTCGCTTATATGTGACTTGGCGCAATATTGCCGATATGTAACAACCATGTTTCAGTGTGTTGCAATGATTGAGTTGTGATTGTTCGTTTGGGTTCGTATCCAGATATCATCTAAGTATGAAACCGAGCGCTATTTTGAGGTCGTTTTGCAAACAACTGTTAAATCTTCGATTAGTTTCACAGGAAAAGGCCTCCATTCAGGCGAACCTGTTCGGCTAACGATTCTGCCAGCGGCGGCGGAATACGGTATTGGGTTTGCACGTACGGATGTTCTTGAAGGTGATAACCTAATCCCAGCACGATGGGACGCGGTGCATCGGTCGCCATTGTGCACCAGAATTCAGAATTCAGCGGGTGTAGAAGTTTCGACCGTGGAGCACATTATGGCAGCCCTTGCCGGATGTGGTGTACACAATGCGCTGATTGAGCTCGATGGTCCTGAAGTCCCAATCGTCGATGGCTCTGCCGTGCCATTTGTGCGTGGAATCATGCAGTGTGGCTTGCAAGTCTTAGGGGCCCCCGTGCGTGCCTTTGAGATTATGCAGACTGTTACTGTTACAGAAGGCGGTGCGATAGCAACGCTTGAGCCCGCAGACACGATGTATATCGACTTCCAAATCGATTTTGAAGATGCTGCTATTGGCAGTCAGCGCAAATCTTTGCGTCTGAACAATGGTAGCTTTGCCCGTGAGTTGAGCGATAGTCGTACCTTCTGTCGTCAAGCCGATGTTGAAGCGATGCAAGCGAATGGTCTTGCTTTAGGTGGGTCTTCTGGCGAAAACGCGGTCGTGTTTGAAGGTGATAAAGTTTTGAGCCCAGGTGGCTTGCGTCACTCTGACGAACCTGTGCGCCATAAAATGCTCGACGCCTTGGGAGATCTTGCTTTGGCGGGTGCACCTATTATGGGCCGCTACACTGGTACGCGTGCAGGCCACTCTTTGACTAACACGTTGCTACGTAAAACATTTGCGACACCAGGTGCCATCCGAATGGTGGTTTGCGACTCTGAGATGACGCAGCGTTTGCCTGGGCATGGCTTGGTTTGGGACGAAATTCCACAAGTGGCCTAACCGTCAATTTTTCACTCAAAACGCCAGAATAATATTTGTTAAAGTGCATTGCGTGTTTGCAAGGTTTTGCATGTTAAATTAGTGTGCTAATAGCAATGTAACAAAGCTAAAACGAGCAGGGTGAACGCGGTGAAGAAAGCATACATAGCGAACGGTCCCTCTCGGAAACGTGCAGCACTCGCACTCGCAATGATCGCGACTCTCTCAGCTTGTGGTGGTGGCTTTCTTGGCCAATCTGCGAACGGCATTTTCGTTCAAAATGAAGAGCCTTTGGGAAATTATACACCTGCGCAAATTTTTGAACGCGGTGAGTTTGAGCTACAGAACAATCGAGCTGATGATGCCGCTTTCTACTTCGGTGAGATCGAACGCCTTTATCCCTATTCTGAATTCGCAAAACGCGCGCTGATTATGCAGGCTTTTGCCTTCCACAGTGACAAAGAATATCCAGACAGCCGTTCTGCTGCGCAGCGATTTATTGATTTCTATCCAGATGATGATGACGCAGCTTATGCTCAGTATCTTCTAGCGCTGAGCTATTATGACCAAATTGACGAAGTGGGCCGCGACCAAGGGTTGACCTTTCAGGCACTGCAATCGTTGCGTGAGGTGATCGAACGTTACCCAAACAGTGAATATGGAAAGTCATCCATTCTCAAATTTGATCTCGCTTTTGATCACTTAGCGAGCAAAGAGATGGAGATTGGCAGGTATTATCTGCGCCGTGATAACTACGCGTCTTCAATCAATCGCTTCCGCGTTGTGGTTGAGGATTTCCAAACAACATCACACACTCCTGAAGCACTGCATCGCTTGGTCGAGGCCTATCTTTCATTAGGTCTTATCAACGAGGCGCAAACTGCGGGAGCGATTTTGGGGTACAACTTCCAATCGACTGAATGGTATGAGGACAGTTACAAGCTTCTCACTGGCAAAGGGCTGGAATTGAAGGCCTCAGGTGATGGTTGGTTGCGTCAGATCTATCGTCAAATGATCAAGGGCCGGTGGCTGTAATAAAGGGTGCAATGCACCTGACCGTATGGAACAAAACTGATGTTACGCGGACTTGATATCTCGAACATGCTGATCATTGATCGGTTGGAGCTCGCGTTTCAACCGGGCTTGAATGTGCTCACTGGCGAAACTGGTGCGGGGAAGTCTATCCTATTGGATTCACTTGGCTTCGTTTTAGGATGGCGTGGCCGTGCAGATCTTGTTCGCCAAGGTGCAGACCAGGGTGAAGTTACCGCATGGTTCGATTTGCCTATTGGGCATGCAGCACATGCGGTGCTTGAAGACGCGGGCCTTCCAGCAAGTGATGAATTGATATTGCGGCGCATCAACACCTCTGATGGTCGCAAGACTGCATGGGTTAATGATCGGCGCTGTTCTGGCGAAGTTCTTCGGAACCTATCTGAAACACTTCTTGAGCTACATGGACAACACGACGATCGCGGTTTGCTTGACCCGCGTGGACATCGCGCCATCCTAGATGAGTTTGCGTCGTTGGACGGGGCCAAGGTCAAAACGCGCAAAACTTGGACAGCTATGGGCAATGCGCGCAAAGCATTGAAAGCTGCGAATGAAGCGGTGGATGCGATCCGTGCAGAAGAAGAGTTTTTACGTCATGCTGTTGCTGAATTGGGCAAGCTGTCACCGCAGCAAGGTGAAGACGAAGAATTAGATACACGACGCCGGATGATGCAAGGTGCAGAAAAAATCCGTGATGATGTAATCAAGGCGCTTGAAGCACTTGGTCAGGATGGTGCTGAAGGGCGAATGGGCAATGCGCTGCGTTGGCTGGATGGCGTCGCCGATAAAGCTGAAGGTCATCTCGAGACACCTATTTCTTCATTAGGCCGTGCAATGTTCGAACTGGATGAGGCAATGGATGGAATTGTTTCATGTATCGATAACCTGTCATTCAATCCATCGGATTTAGAAGACACCGAAGAGCGCTTGTTTGCGATCCGTGCGATTGCGCGGAAATACGACGTTGCACCTGATGACTTGGCGGATCTAGCGAAGATGCTGGGTGCAAAGCTGGCTGCTTTGGATGCTGGTGACGCAGATCTTGCTAATTTACGCGCTGCTTTGACTGCGGCCGAAGCGGGATATGATGAGGCTGCTACTGCGCTCACCAATGCGCGCCGCAAGTCCGCAAGCAAGCTGGACAAGGCTGTTACGGCGGAATTGGCTCCGTTGAAAATGGATCGTGCAGTCTTTGAGACAGTAATTGAACCGGAAACGGCTGGACCGGAGGGGCGTGACATTGTCGCGTTCTGCGTCGCTACTAATCTGGGCGTACCATCGGGTCAGTTGAACAAGATTGCATCTGGGGGCGAGTTAAGTCGCTTTCTTCTGGCTTTGAAAGTGTGCCTGACCGACGGTCGGGCGGGGCTTACTATGATCTTTGACGAAATTGACCGTGGTGTTGGCGGCGCAACTGCGGATGCCGTTGGTCGTCGTTTGGCGGCTTTGGCTGAAGGTGGTCAGGTTTTGGTTGTTACGCACTCTCCGCAGGTTGCTGCCCTTGGTGCGCATCATTGGCGCGTTGAAAAGTCTGTTTCCAAAGGGTTTACTACTTCTCGCGTTGTTCCTCTTTCGCCGGCTGACCGCGTGGATGAAATTGCACGAATGGTTGCGGGTGACACAATTACTGAAGAAGCGCGCAATGCTGCTCGTGCCTTGATCTCGAAGGCTTTTTAAGCAGCCTAAGTTGATCTATGATATGCCTTAGGCTTCCCCGATGCGTTCGTTTCGCTTAGACTTGCTGTACACAAAGCCAGATCAGACTGTATTCCATCTATGAAATCCTACCTAAATACTAAGATGACTAAAGCATTTATTGCGTTTCAAGAGGGCTGGAAAGTGCTGCGTCGCGAAGGACCGGGGCAAATTCAGTTTTGGTTTATTGCACTCGCAATCGGAATTGTTGCCGGTTTTACAGCCCTGTTTTTTCGCAAAGGTATCGCTGCCTTGCAATCTTTTCTTTACGGTACAGATGATTTGCAGACCCTACATAGCTTTGCAGAATCCCTCCCTTGGTATTGGATGCTTATAATCCCAGCAATTGGCGGGCTTCTGGTTGGCTTAATCCTTCACAAGTTTACACCGGACGCTCGGGCACGAAGCGTCGCAGACGTGATTGAGGGTGCTGCAATGAAGGAGGGGCGCGTTGAAACGCGTGCTGGCCTAGCTTCAGCCATTGCATCATTCATTACGCTTTCCTCCGGTGGGTCGACCGGTCGTGAAGGGCCCGTGGTTCACCTCGCTGCAGTCATTTCCACAAAGGTTAGTCGTTACATCCATGCGGATGGAATTACGGGGCGCGATCTGTTGGGGTGTGCGGTTGCTGCTGCGGTATCCGCAAGCTTTAACGCACCGATAGCTGGGGCGTTATTCGCTCTGGAAGTTGTCTTGCGCCATTTTGCAGTGCATGCTTTCGCTCCGATTGCTATTGCAGCGGTTGCAGGCACTGTAATCAATCGATCAACATTCGGCGGAATGACAGAATATACGTTGAACGCTCCTGAAAGCCTTCAATTTTACGTTGAGTTGCCTGCTTTTGTGATGCTTGGTTTGGTTTGCGGCATGGTCGCAGTCATCTTAATGCGCTCAATCTTTTGGGCGGATGATTTAGGGACTCAGGTGCAAAACCACATTGGTTTTCCGCGTTGGCTGCGTCCTGCAATCGCGGGGCTCATGCTGGGCGCAATTGCAATTTTCTTTCCGCATATCATCGGTATTGGCTACGAAACTACGTCAATGGCACTCACGGGACAACTTGGCCTGCACGAGGTCATCGTATTCGCAGCACTGAAAATATTTGCTGTCGCAATCACGATGGCTGGTCGTATGGGGGGCGGGGTGTTCTCACCGGCTTTGATGATTGGTGCGCTCACGGGATTAGCCTTTGGATTGATTGCGACAGGTGTTTTCCCTGAGGTTTCGGGCACTGTCACATTATACGCCTTGGCTGGAATGGGCGCTGTAGCCGCAGCGGTTCTTGGGGCACCTATATCAACAACCTTGATCATGTTTGAATTGGCTGGGGACTGGCAAACCGCACTTGCTGTGATGGTCACAGTTTCCATCTCGACGGCGTTGTCCTCGCGCATTGTGGATCAATCATTCTTCCTCACACAAATCGAACGACGTGGAATCCACTTGGCTGCAGGACCACAGGCTTATTTGTTGACGATGTTCCGCGTTGTCAGCATTATGCGCAAGTTGGATGACCCTCGTGCTGCTAACGAGAATGCTTGTTGGGAAATGATCGGTGACGGCATCTATGTGGATGGAAATGCGACGCTTGAAGCTACGATGCCAATCTTTGATGGTGCGTCGGTACCGTTCATTCCCGTGGTTACATTAAGTGGCGAAGACAGCCCGCCAGAGTTGTGGGGCGCCGTCTTCCATGTGGACGCGCTTAAGGCCTACAATCGTGCACTGGCCGCAACCGCGGCTGAAGAACACTCCTAAATCTTTATTAGATTGGTTTCGTTGCCGCAGTCAGCCATTTGGCGGCATTCTCAGATACACGATCTACGAGGTACTCAAAAGTCTGCGTATGATAAGCATTTAGCCAAGTACGGCTCTCAGCATCCAACATTTCGGTGACGATTAGGCGTCGATCAATCGGTGCAAATGTCAACGTGCGCCAATTTAGCATAGCGCGATGATCATCCCCGCCTGTCAGCGCGGGTGCCTCTTCGACCACAATCAGGTTTTCGATGCGAATTCCAAACTCACCTTCGCGGTAATACCCGGGTTCGTTGGAAAGGATCATACCCGCTTGAAGTGGTACCGTGCTTGCGCGGCTTAGGCGTTGTGGTCCCTCGTGAACACTCAGATATGCACCGACGCCGTGGCCTAGGCCATGATCAAAGTCTTGGCCTGCCATCCATAAGGGAAGGCGACCAATCATCTCAATATCGCGCCCTGCAAGACCCTTTGGCCAACGCAGGCGGCTCATAGCGATCATCCCCATCAACACACGTGTAAAGGCTACGCAGGCCTCTGTTGGCGGCGTTCCAATCGCAATGGTCCGCGTGATATCCGTGGTGCCATCAAGGTATTGCCCACCACTGTCTAAGACGATCAGATGGCCATCATCCAAGGTGCTGTCTGTTTCTTCAGTCACTCGGTAATGCATGATTGCACCATTTGGGCCGGTGCCCGCGATCGTCTCAAAGCTGATGTCTTGCAATGCGTTGTCGCGGCGGCGGTAACCCTCAAGCTGCGCAACAACTTGGGTTTCTGTCAGAGTACCAGCGTCTTGGGCGTCAAGCCATGCAAGCAGCTCCACAATGGCGGCACCATCACGTAAATGAGCTTCAGAGCTGCCTGCAATTTCGGTAGCATTTTTACAGGCTTTGGGAAGGGCGCAAGGCTCGTCGCCCCAAACCACGCCATTGCCAATCGCATCAGCAACAATCATCGGAACTGATGACTTGTCCAAACGGACCTTCGACTTCAGTCCTTCAAGGTGCTTTAGAAAATCTGATGGGTGATGAACATGCACCATATTACCTAAGTGACCTTCAAGCCCCTCTAGTTTTGATGGTGTCATAAACAGGTCAACAGAAGAGTCCGCATTCAAAACTGCAAAGCCTTGGGCGATTGGATTGCGTGGAATGTCGGCACCACGAATATTCAAAAGCCAGCACACTGAGTCCGGTAGGGTTATAACAGCGGATGTTTGGTCCGCTTTGATCAGGTCTGCTGCCAGCCGAGTGCGCTTGTCCTTATGGCTTTCGCCGGCAAACTTCATTGGATGAACCTTTGCAGCTTCGCTTGCTGGTGCCGGCTGGTCTGCCCAAATGCGATCAACCAGATTGTCACAAGGTATCAGCGTCACGGCTGTCCCCGTCAAAGCTGTGCGGGTCTGTTCAATCTGGGCTACTGTATGTAGCCAGGGGTCAAAACCTACTTCTCCACCCTTTGGCAATTGCTCGACCAACCAGTTGGCCAATGAAGTTTCAGGCCATGGAACGGGCGTATATTCTGATGCAACTTGGGATTTTACTTGGGTGCGGTAACGCCCATCTATGAAAACGCCCGCGCTGTTGTTCAATACTGCGCAAAAACCGGCTGATCCAGTAAAACCTGTCAGCCATGCTAGCCGCTCATCATGCGCAAAAACATATTCGCCCTGATGAGCATCCGCGCGCGGAATCAAAAAACCATCCAAGCCTTCGCGCATCAATTCAACGCGCAACTCCGCCAAACGGGGTGGGCCTTGTTCAGGACGCGATGTCACCTCAAACGATTGAAACACTATACGACTCCTTCATTCACTTTACCCAGTAAACTCTCGCCTGAAAGGCGAAACAAGCCAGCGTTAGCTGGCCCGCTTCATCCCCATAACACGTGCCCGTGCACGTGGGTCGGAGTCAAACAATGCAGCCAATTGTTCGGTCATTGCACCAGCCAATTGTTCCACATCCGTAATGGTCACAGCGCGATCATAATATCGCGTCACGTCATGACCGATCCCAATTGCCAACAGCTCAACCGCGCGACGTTTTTCGACCATCTCGATCACATCACGCAGGTGTTTTTCTAAGAAGTTGGCTGGGTTTACTGACAACGTGCTGTCATCCACAGGCGCACCATCTGAAATTACCATCAAGATTTTGCGGGCCTCAGGGCGGGCCATCATGCGGCGATGTGCCCACTCAAGTGCTTCACCATCGATGTTCTCTTTCAGCAACCCCTCTTTCATCATCAAGCCCAAATTTGGACGGGCGCGGCGCCATGGGGTGTCACCGCTTTTGTAGATGATGTGGCGCAGGTCATTCAAACGACCTGGCTGTTGTGGACGGCCATCGTTCAGCCATGCCTCGCGGGCTTGGCCACCTTTCCACGCGCGTGTGGTAAAGCCAAGAATCTCGACCTTAACATTGCAGCGCTCAAGGGTGCGTGCCAAAACATCTGCGCAAATAGCTGCGATCGAAATCGGACGACCTCGCATCGAACCTGAGTTGTCTAACAGCAAAGTAACACAAGTATCGCGGAATTCAGTGTCTTTCTCCACCTTAAAGGACAGAGGCGTTGTTGGATTGGCAATAACACGGGCCAAACGGCCAGCATCCAATGTGCCTTCTTCAAGATCAAACTCCCAAGACCGGTTTTGTTGCGCTTGAAGGCGTCGCTGTAACTTATTAGCCAAACGGCTCACAGCACCTTTGAGAGGTTCAAGCTGTTGATCCAAATAGGCACGCAAGCGTTCCAGTTCGACAGTCTCTGCCAAATCCTCTGCGCGAATTTCTTCGTCATGTTCAGTTTGGTAAACCAGATAATCGGGATCAGCGTCTGAAATAGGCTGCGGGGCAGGTGGCTCCATCGGGGCCTCTCCGTCAGGCATTTCAGTCTCTTCGCCCACCTCTTGATCTGCCATCTCATCCATAGAGACTTGGGCCTGAGAGGCGTCTTGTTGTTCTTCTTGGGACTGTTCGGCAGAGCCTTCAGTTTCTTCTTCGTCAGTGTTGTCGTCACCGGTGCTATCTGGGTCTTGTTCTTCTTCGCCGCCGTCTTCTGCTGTGTCATCTTGATCATCGTCGATCTGATCGGGGTCTTGGCCCAATTGATCGCCGTAACCCAAATCCTTGATCATTTTGCGCGCGAATTTGGCAAAATCAGCCTGATTGTCCAAGATTGCATCAAGGTCTTCTAATGTTCCACCAGCTTGTTGCTCGATAAACGGACGCCATAGCTCCATCACATTCGCAGCACCGGATGGAAGGTCGCGACCAGTGGCAAGGTGACGGATCAAATAACCCGCAGCCACGGCCAAAGGCGCATCTGCGGCTTGTTTAACTTGATCATAGCCTTTTCGCATAGCGTCATGGGCGATCTTTGCGTCGATGTTTCCAGCAGTCCCAGGCATGTCGCGTGCGCCAACGGCTTCGCAACGTGCGGTTTCCATGGCTTCGTACAATTCACGCGCCATTTCCCCTTGGGGGGTATAGCGGGCATGGGTTTGGCCATTGTGGTAGCGACGATTCAGGGCCATCGCATCCGCAGTGCCGCGCGCGAGCATCACTTCGTCCCGCGTCATGCGGCGTGATACTTGGGGTAGGCGCATAGCGTCGCCTGACAATCCCGCAGGGTCGACGGAATAGCTGACGTTCAAGTCAGGATCGTTGGCCAATACTTTGGTGGCCTCAGAAAGTGCCTTTTTGAACGTGTCTGCTGGGTTGTCCGATTGGGTCATTAGCTTAGCCCTGCTTTATGTTCGTTCAAATATGCGCGCCCAACAGCGTGATCGGTCAACAGCGTAACGTGCACATCAAGTGCATCGATCACGGTATAACCCACATCACGCCCGTCGAACGCTAGGTTTAAATCGGTACCCGCCAAAACAATAGCTTCGGCACCTTGGGCATTTTTGTAGCCCGCCTCATTGTCACGCAGCAGCTCATTCACATCGGCATTTACGATGGTCAAATCCAATGCGCCACCCGCATCACGAACAGCAGCGCTGAGGCGCTGGTAGTAAGCGACGGTTGATGCAGGACCTATTCCACCGATCATTCCGATATGCATATTGTCTCCCTGTTGGGCATTATCCCAAGCTTACGCTTGCAGCACTTTCTGGCAATTCTTCATCGAACAAACGTTGGTAGAACTCAGCAACCGTTTGGCGCTCCAGTTCGTCACATTTGTTGAGGAAAGAGAGGCGGAAGGCGTAGCCAACGTCATTGAATATCTGCGCATTTTCAGCCCATGCAATTACGGTACGCGGCGACATAACAGTCGACAGGTCGCCGTTCATGAATGCGGTGCGGGTCAGGTCGGCGACAGTGACCATCTGTTTGATGATCTTGCGGCCAGATTCTGTGTTGTAGTTCGGGTTTTTACCCAGAACGATCGCAGTTTCCGCATCGATGGAAAGATAGTTCAACGTGCTCACTAGTGACCAACGGTCCATTTGACCTTGGTTGATCTGTTGTGTGCCGTGGTAAAGGCCTGTTGTATCGCCCAAGCCAACAGTGTTTGCAGTCGCGAAAATGCGGAAGAACGGGTGCGGGGTGATCACTTTGTTTTGGTCTAGCAAGGTAAGTTTGCCGTCTTTTTCCAAAACGCGCTGGATCACAAACATAACGTCTGCACGGCCTGCATCGTATTCATCAAACACGATTGCAGTTGGGTTGCGCAGGGCCCATGGCAGGATGCCTTCTTGAAAATCAGTAACCTGTTTTCCTTCTTTCAGTTTGATGGCGTCTTTACCGATCAAATCAATACGTGATATGTGGCTATCCAAGTTCACGCGAACAGATGGCCAGTTCAAGCGGGACGCAACCTGTTCGATGTGCGTTGATTTACCCGTACCGTGATACCCTTGGATCATCACGCGGCGGTTGTGGTTGAAGCCTGCAAGAATCGCCAAAGTTGTATCAGGATCGAACTTGTAGGTGTTGTCTTCTTCAGGGACGCGCTCTGTACGGTCGGCAAAGCCTTTTACAACCATGTCCGTATCAATCCCAAAGACGTCACGAACAGAAATATCCTGCTCTGGTTTTGCGTTGATATCCATTGCGTTGTCGGCCATGCGCGTCGTCCTTCATTGTATATGTAATGGCTCAGAATAAAGCCGTACTTCGTGGTGCAACATATCTTTCACAAGGACAAGGGGAAGCGCCAATAACGAGACCTGAATGGGGCCAGTTCGCCGCGTCACCGTCTGGGTGCCGATATATTCAGTTTGAACAGTTAGAGTTATTGGGCAGCTGATAAAGGTTGCCCAATCAAATTTATAAAACCTTGCTGGTTAGTCTTTAAAGCTGCGGCTGCCCTTTAGTTGATCCCACGCCCATACGACTTCTTGCAATTGTTCTTCTTGAGAGCGGTCGCCACCGTTCATGTCAGGGTGAAGAATTTTAATCAGCCCTTTGTAAACTTTTCGAATTTCAGGTTTGGTCGCGTTGTCAGCAACTTCCAAAATCTCTACAGCGCGACGTTCCATTGGTGGTAATTTCTTACCAACAGTTCCGCCTTTACGACCTGGGTTCTGGGTGGAATTGGCACCCAAGACTTGATGTGGGTCCTCAATGCCTAAACGTGCCCAGGCGCGTGCCTCGGGGTCGCCGATGGGTTTTGTAGGGCGTTCCCATACCTTATCTTCGGACTGCTGGGCGTTGATTTCAGCCTCAGTGGTACCGTCAAAAAAGTTCCATTTCAAATTATATTCACGCACGTGCGCTTGGCAGAACCAAAAGAAGTCATCAAGCACGTCTGGTGCTTTGGGCGCGCGGTACTTGCCGGCCTCCTGACAATTGTCATGATCGCACAGGCGCGTTGATGTCTCGGATGCTCCAGACATGCCGCGACGACCGCGTGGGTTTTTCTTTTTCGAGGTGGATACGGACATATCGAATCCGAATGGATCGGGCTTTGGCATCAATTGGACCTTTTCGACTCTAGCGATGCACTTTAGAAGAATGGTTGGCAGTGTGAAGGGGCAAGGAACAAAATGAGCGAAAAAATGTCTGTTGCAAAAGAAATCGAAATGCGTTTGCGTGAAGGGCTCTCACCGCGCGAGCTTGAGGTTGTTGACGACAGCGAAAGTCATCGTGGGCATTCTGGGTTCCAAGAGGGTGGCGAAAGCCATTTTAACGTATGTATGCGCGCTACAGTGTTTGAGGGTAAATCACGCATTGCGCGTCACCGTTTGGTACACAGCACTATGGGTCCCGAATTGATCGGCCGTATCCACGCATTAGCGTTAGATTTAGACGTCTAGATTAGAGTTTAAGTACTTGAATTTACTGATGAACGGCGTGCTGATTTTGTTTCAGAACTTAAAGCAATGCTGGGTTGTAATTCATTGTGAGCCAAGACTTTTGAGTTGAACGAATTTTCGCGTGCTCACTTTATAACAATGAATGTGTTGGTTTGATCGCGGTTAAAACGCAATCAAGCGGCAGATTACTCTGCCGCTTGAGAAAAATTTTATAGCAGTGTTTGGTGGCTGGATCCTTAGCCTTTAAGGGTTTTCGCAACCAATTCGTTCACGGTCTTAGGATTGGCTTTGCCGCCAGTGGCTTTCATAACCTGACCCACGAACCAGCCAGCAAGTTTTGGGTTTTCAAGGGCTTTGGTCACTTGATCCGGATTTGCCGCAATGATTTCGTCTAGGGCCGCTTGGATCGGACCAAGGTCAGTCACTTGTTTCATGCCCTTGGCTTCAACGATCTCAGCAGGATCACCGCCTTCAGTATAGACGATTTCGAACAGGTCTTTTGCAATCTTGCCGCTAATTGCGTCCGATGAGATCAGATCAATAATGCCACCCAATTGGGTGGGTGAAACAGGGCTTTCGGTGATGTCTTTGTCGTCCTTTTTTAGGCGACCAAACAATTCGTTGATTACCCAGTTGGCCGACATCTTGCCATCACGACCATTTGCCACGCTCTCATAGTAACCAGCGGTTTGAACGTCAGCTGTCAGAACAGATGAATCATAGTCTGACAGTTTGAAAACATTGATGAAGCGTGCTTTTTTCGCG
>JAOKHV010000019.1 GCA_028248455.1 Ascidiaceihabitans sp.
TCTGCAGTTAGGGACGCAAGTCGACAACCACCGTGATGACGTGGCACGGTCGGCCAATGGGATAGATTACGATTACCTCTGATACAGGCCATAACAACCGAAGCTACAGGCACCCGGCGTACCCGTAGCGCTAGGGCCGAAACGCCACGGGTCTACGTCAGCGTGGGATAGCTAATTCTGTTGGAAGGGTTGGCTGGGATGGTAGGATTCGAACCTACGATCTACTGTACCAAAAACAGGTGCCCTACCGCTAGGCCACATCCCAAAACCTGTTCGCTAGATAGTCTTAGCTTGATCGGTACGCAAGACCCGTTTTGGAAAAATTTCATCTGCTTGAAGATTAGTGAATGCCACTTTGCTTTAATTGCATACGTCAATCAACACAGCGCCGTCACGAGCACCGCTTTCAACCAGTTCATGAGCATGAGCCGTCATATTTATAGGGAAAACCTTTGCGATTGGGCATGTTAGTGCGTTGTCTGACAATGCTTGGTTCAATCGGGCAATTATCGAAAGGCGTTCTTCGAGCGGCAAAAGATATATTAAAATTATGTCGAGTGTGACCGCTTTGAACAGCATTTCAAAAAATGGAACTTGGGGATTTAACGATTTGGCAGATCCGTATGCCGCAATGATTCCATTCGATTTTATTAGAGCTATATCTGCGGCAATGTTCAGGCCGAACTCCACTTCGACAACTCGGTCAATCAATTTGCTTTTGTTCGCCTTAAGGACCTTTGAGACCAATTCAGGGTCTTTGTAGTCAAAGGCATGGTCAGCGCCCATTGAAAGGCACTGCGCCATATCTTGTTCTGAGCACGTGGTAATAACTTGTGCACCACCCCATTTTGCAAGTTGAACTGCAAGTAGCCCCACCGTTCCACCACCACCTTGTACAAGAACAGTAGAGCCACTTATGTCACCACTTCCAAAGACAGCATGTGCTGCTGTTAGGCCGGGGATGCCCATTACCGCACCAATCTCGAACGAGATGCCATCGGGCAGGGGTACCGCTTGGGATTGATCCAATACGATGTGAGAGGAAGCTGTTCCAAAAGGCCGCTGCCATTGCCCGTTCCAAATCCAGACCCGTTGACCGATCCGATCTTTGGAAACATTGGAACCAACTGATGTGATGATGCCCGCGCCATCACTATGCGGAACGATCGTGTCAAAAGCGGGTTTAGTCATTCCCGGGCGGCCTGCGCGCGCTTTAACATCTGAGGGGTTAACACCCGAAAACCGTAGTTCAACTACGACTTCATTTTCTGTGGGTTTTGAGATTTCGATGTCTGTTAATTCAAGGACATCTGAGGCCTTTCCGAATGCAGAATATGAAACTGTGCGCATGTTATGCCCCTAACGTGTGAAATTGTTAGGGCTAGTCTAGCGAGGTGTTTTCATATTGCTAGACATTGAGTAATGTAAAACAGATGCGGCGCGTGTTGAGTAGAGCGTTTTGCGGCCTTAGTCACGGATTTCGTCTGAGTTAACACCCCAAATGCGTGCTTTGGGTGCCCAGCCTTTGTAGCCACCTGAAGTCAGGCGGCACCATTCCAAATCACATTTGCCAAGACGAGCAACGACACCAATTTCTAGTGCAGCTGTTGCTGGCGCTTTTACATCTGGACGGGTCCGCAGTGTCAGAAGGTCTTTTTCTACAATGACAGAGCGGACACCCGACAACAGTGAATAGTGAACCCAGCCGCCAAGACCATCACGGTCTTCAACGCGACGCCAATGCCCATGCTCCGCTGTCACGCGCAATGGCATGCCACGGCGCTTGAAAACCCAGTCAATTCTGTGTGTTAGGGATGGGCCACGGCGCACGTTTCCCTCTGAAGTTTTCAATGAAACAAAACGCGGCACGGGCAGGTTTGTCACTTTGCCTTTACGTTCTTGTGCGGATGCTATGGTAACTGCCAGTAGTGTAGCAGACACAATGCTCAATCCTCTGGATGTAAGTTTTCTTATCATATCACAGGCCTGTGCTGCAGTTTTTCAATTTGTGGGCCCGATTATGCGGGAGGTTCTTGTGCCTTGGTCCGACATGCGCCACCATGCCATAAAGAGTAGGTAGCCGCCAAGCGCGAAGGGGATTAAATGTCAAAGGATCGGCTAAGTGTGCTCGTGACGCGACGATTGCCAGAACCCGTCGAAAAAAGGCTGTCTGAACTGTTTGACGTTCAGTTGCGCACCGATGACGTTGCAATGTCTCGAGAAGAATTGGCTGTGGCCATGAAAACCGCTGAGGTTTTGGTGCCCACAATAACTGATACCATTGATGCAGGCTTAATTGGACAAGCTGGTCCACAGCTTAAGCTGATTGCGAATTACGGCGCTGGTGTTGATAATATCGATGTTGCCACAGCGCGTGAACGGGGCGTTTTAATTTCGAATACGCCCGGCGTCTTGACCGAGGATACTGCAGATATGGCGATGGGTCTGATCCTTGCGATCACTCGCCGAATTCCTGAAGGTCTCGCTGCGATGCAGACCGGGCAATGGCAAGGATGGTCACCAACCGCGTTGTTGGGTGGTCGGATCGGCGGTCGGCGAATTGGAATTCTAGGTATGGGTCGCATTGGACGCGCGGTTGCGCAGCGCGCATCGGCATTTGGAATGCAGGTACATTACCACAACAGGCGCCGATTGCGGCGCGAAACTGAGGACGAGTTGCAAGCAACCTACTGGGAAAGTCTTGATCAAATGGTTGCTCGAATGGATGTGATTAGCATCAATTGCCCTCATACCCCGTCAACTTTCCACCTCATGAATGCGCGGCGTCTCAAGTTGATGAAGCCAAGTGCGGTGATTGTGAACACATCGCGTGGCGAAGTTATCGACGAGAATGCGCTAGCACGGATGCTGCGCGATGGTGCAATCGCAGGGGCTGGGTTGGATGTGTATGAAAAAGGCACCAAGGTAAATCCGCGTTTGCGTGAGATGTCCAATGTGGTTTTGTTGCCTCATATGGGATCTGCTACAATCGAAAGCCGGATCGAAATGGGTGAGAAAATCATCATCAACATCAAAACTTTCCAAGATGGTCACCGTCCACCGGACCAAGTTGTTCCGTCTATGCTGTGAATGAATGAAACGTTAAGAATATTTTAAGGAAAATGAATGGTCATTAATCATCGAATGCCGCGTAATGAGGAGGGAATAGCAACTGTCGCTGGCGTCCTTAAGCAGCAGTTTGGAGATAGGTTTCAAACAGGTGATGCAATACGTGAACAACATGGTCACACGACAACATGGTTGGAAAACCAGTGGCCTGATGCTGTGGTTTTTGCCCAAAACAAAAATGAGATAGCCGCGATTGTTAAGGTCTGTGCCACTCACAAAGTCCCTGTAATTCCATTTGGCACTGGAACCTCGCTTGAGGGGCATGTTAACGCACCTGCAGGTGGGATTTGCGTAGATGTAATGCAGATGGACAAAATTTTGGCGGTTTATCCTGACGACTTGTCCTGTGTCGTCCAGCCCGGGGTGACACGCGAACAGCTGAATACCCATTTACGTGATCAGGGCTTGTTCTTTCCAATTGACCCTGGCGCGAATGCGTCCCTTGGCGGGATGGCCGCAACGAGTGCGAGTGGGACCAATGCAGTGCGCTACGGCACCATGAAAGACAACGTCATGGCGGTCGAGGTCGTGATGGCCGACGGGCGCATTATTAGAACTGCACAGCGCGCTAAGAAGTCGTCTGCGGGATATGATCTTACCCGATTGATGGTCGGTTCTGAGGGTACGTTGGGCCTATTCAGTGAGATCACGTTGAAACTTCAGGGTATTCCTGAAGCTATCAGTTCTGCACGGTGTACTTTTCCAAGTGTGGACGCTGCGTGCCAGGCTGTAATGCAAGTGATCCAATATGGCATTCCAGTAGCGCGGATTGAGTTGTTGGACGCGCTGCAAGTTAAAGCGTGTAATGCATACTCAAAATTGGACTTACCAGAAGAGCCACTGCTGTTGTTAGAGTTCCACGGTTCTGATGCCGGTGTGATTGAGCAAGCTGAAATGTTTGGATCAATTGCTGCCGATCATGGGGGCGGGGGCTATGCTTCGACAACAAGTACCGAGGAGCGCAATAAACTTTGGCAAGCGCGCCATGACGCCTATTGGGCGACTTTGCAACTGCGCCCTGGTGCAATGGGGATTTCAACGGACGTATGTGTCCCGATTTCACGGCTTGCAGAATGTGTGAGTCATGTACAGAAACGCCTTAAGACGGATGGATTTATTTCCCCAATTGTTGGCCATGTCGGTGATGGAAACTTCCACTGCTTGTTGCTTGTCGACATGGAGAACAAAGATGAAGTGGCGCGTGCTGCGGCGTTTGTCAGTTGGCTGAATGATTTAGCTATTTCAATGGATGGGACATGTACGGGTGAGCACGGGATCGGCCAAGGTAAGATGCCTTATCTTGAACGCGAACTTGGGGCTGCTACAGTTGATGCAATGATTGCCATCAAAAGAGCACTTGATCCCGATGGGATTATGAATCCAGGGAAAGTAGTTCGTGGTTGAAGGTCGCAGTCGATTCAAATGAACTAGCCGCACGGGCTTGCCCCCACTGCTTACGCGGCTTCCCCAGTATTTATTTGGTAAGATGAAGCTTGTGTATCTGGGATGGTCGGTTTTTTGCCATGACCTGTCGGGGGACTGGCGCGTTTTGGTGTGATGCGTTTTATAACACTCACAATTGAAGGTTTAGGGAGTCGCGTTCATGAAAACTACGGTCAAAGCATTGGTTGTCGGCGGCGGTGCCGTTGGAACGTCGATTGCCTATCATTTGGCGAAGGCTGGATGGGATGATGTTATGTTGCTCGAACGCGATGAGCTAACCTCTGGATCGACGTGGCACGCTGCAGGTTTGCTACCGCTGTTCAATATGTCTTATGCAACGACCCATATTCATAAATACTCAGTTGATTTCTATAAGTCGCTTGAAGAAGAAACTGGCCTGAATGCGGGATTTGCCGTCGTTGGCAACCTACGGATGGCGCAAACTGAAGAGCGGATGGATGAATACAAGTTGTATGCATCGACTGCAGAAACCTGTGATGTGCCGTACGTCTTTATGACCCCGGACGAGATTAAGGCGAAATGGCCGTTGATTCGCACCGAAGATCTAAAGGGCGCTTTGTATCATCATACTGATGGTTACATTAATCCTGCAGATGTGACGATGGCGATGGCCAAAGGTGCGCGTCAGCGCGGCGTTGTGATCGAACGTAAATGGCAGGCTGATGCATTTGAATGGAATGGCTCTGCTTGGGAAGTGACTTGTACTAAGATGATCGAAAAAGGAGGGAATCTGATCCCTTCTGATGAGCAAGTTATTATTACGGCTGAGCATGTCGTGACGGCGTCTGGGAACCACGCGCAGCGCACGGCTAAGATGCTTGGAATCAAGATGCCGGCGATCCCAGTCGAGCACCAATTTATCGTAATGGAGCAAGACCCTGCTTTGGTAGAGCACCGCGCAGCTGGTAATCCGGAGCATCCCGTGATCCGCGATGCTGATGCGCAATCATATGTTCGCGAAGAGCGTGGTGGCTGGATTTTAGGTGTTTATGAAAAGAATGCACCTGCCCGTTTCGAATACGGTGTGCCTGATAGCTTCCGTGCGGATCTGTTCCAATTGAATCTTGAGCGGATCGAAGAACAATATATGGCGATGATCCATCGTATCCCATCCTGTGAAGAGGCCGGCCTGAAAGACGATTTCAATGGCCCTATTTGTTATACTCCAGATGGGAACCCATTGGTTGGGCCAGCACCTGGCTTGCGGAACATGTGGTTGGCTGAAGGTTTCTCTTTCGGGATCACAGCGGCCGGTGGCACAGGTTACTTCCTTGCGCAAATGATGGTTGAGGGTGAGGCTGAGATCGATATGGCCTCCCTTGATCCAAAGCGCTACGGCGATTGGATGACGACAGAGTTTGCAGCGCGTAAAAATGAAGAATGTTACGACCACGTCTATGTGGTTCACCACCCTGATGAAGAACGTCCTGTGTGCCGCCCGTTGCGCACTGGGCCTGCTTATGATCGCCAAGCCAGAGCTGGCGCGCAGTTTGGGTTTGTGAATGGCTGGGAACGCCCAAACTATTACGGCCCATTGAATGCGCCTGAGAATTTTGACTACGATAGTCGCTCATTTCGCCGTGGCACATGGTGGGAACATGCTGTCGAGGAGGCTAGGGCAATCCGCGAAGGCGTTGGCCTAATTGATGCCACTGCTTTTACAAAACACATTGTCAAAGGACCTGGTGCGACTGAGTTCTTAAACTGGTTCACCTGTAACAAGCTGCCATCTGTTGGCCGCATCAATCTTACCTATGCGCTGACGGTTGCTGGGACTACACGGACTGAATACACCATCGTACGGATTGCGCAGGATGAGTATTATCTTGTCTCAGCGGGCGCTTGGACGGCTTACGACAGCGATTATTTACGTAAAGCGATTGAGGATAAGGCACCTGAGTTCGGTTATATTGAGTGTCATAATGTAACAACTCAGTGGGGCGTGTTTGCCGTAGCTGGTCCAAAATCACGTGATGTTCTGAATGCATTGGTCAAAGACGGTGATCCATCCACGGTTCTTTCAAACAAACGGTTTCCATGGCTGACAATGCGTAATATCGAATTGGGAATGTGCCCAGTGCGCGCAATTCGTGTGGCTTACACTGGTGAGCTAGGCTGGGAACTTCACCATCCAATCGAGATGCAGAATTACTTGTGGGATCAAATCGTTATTGCGGGTGAGCCGCATGGTCTGAAGTTGGTTGGTGCGCGCGCGCAAAACTGGCTTCGCCAAGAGAAGTCTTATCGTGCATTCGGTACCGAGTTAGGTCGTGACGCGACACCGGTTGAGGCTGACTTGCCAAGGTTTATTGATCTTTCAAAAGAGTTCCACGGTAAAGATGCAATGCTTGCTCATGGGGTGAAAAGCAAATGTGTTACGCTATTGATTAATGGCCCTGATGACGCGGATCCTTGGGGTCGTGAGGCGCTGTACCACAATGGAGATCGCGTGGGGCGTTTGACATCAGGTGGCTATTCAGTTGCGTTCAACAAGTCGATTGGCATGGGGTATGTGCCTGAGGCTCTGGCTGTAGTGGGGACTAAGTTAAAGGTGCGCATGTTCGACCAAATGTGGGATGCGGAGATTACTGTCGATAGTCCGTATGATCCGAAAAACACTACAATTCGTGTTGACGGTTAAGGAAGTTTAATAGGGCAGGTGAAAGCCTGCCCTATTAAACTTTACCGAACACCAATGCCAAGTTGTTTGCGGGCATTTCGATGGCTTGCTCCAGCGCCAAGCCGCAATTGGTTGCCTGTGAAATTACCAACTGATCGTCTTTATAACCGGTGTCTGTAGCCGATGCGCGGATACTCGTGTCAAAGTCATGGTCGCCCTGACTGATCAATTCGCCACTACGTTTGAATGGGCCATATAAGAAAAAACGACCTCCAGGTAACAACGTAGCCGCTGTTTCCACGATAAGGGTTTCGGCCTCTTTCTCATTTATCAAATGGAGCAAGTTCGATAATGAAACTAAATTCATCGGACCAAGTGTGGAACTCCAACCGCTTTGTGTGGCGTCCAGAAAAATGGGTTTGTTGATGTTGTTGCAATCGATTCCATCGATATATGCCTGAATGCTGGCTATGCGGTCATGATCAACTTCAGTCGGCTGCCACTGAATATTTGGAATGGCCTTTGCTAGGGTAACAATATGCTGACCGGTCCCACTTGCTAATTCCAGTGCGTTACCCTGTTCTGGCGCGATAGTTTTCATAGCTGCGCAGATAGCATGTGCATTGCGTTCTGCAGAGGGTGCAAACAGCTTTTTGCTACCTTCAGTTTTATTTGCGATACTGGCGTTTAGCGGTGGCACTCTATGGGTCATTTTTTGAACCTTTCTGGTGACAAAGCAACGATAATATCAATGGGCAAATCTGATCGGTGCCCGCAGGTAATATCGGCTACCAATTGGGATGCCGCAGGGGCTGTTTGAAAACCATATCCGCCTTGTCCGGCGCACCAAATGAAATTGGGGTTGATTGGGTCACGCCCTAAAACTAACGTTCGATCAGGAGCAAAACTGCGTAAACCGGCCCATGTTGTTTCAACACGAGTTACCTCATATGTGACGTGCTGTTGGAAGCGATCGATCCCCTCTGCCATTATCATATCATCAGCATATGCGTCATGGGGATCTACCAGGGTTTCGTCAGCTGGCGAGATCAGTAATTTTCCTGCTTCGGGTTTAGCGTACCATGCCTCACCCACACCAAAAAATATTGGCCATTTTGATATTTCATGGCCGAGTGGTGCGGGTGTTTGCGCCATTGAACGGCGTAATGGCATGATACCCACTGGGGTAATACCGGCCAAGTTAGCAACTCGATCAGCCCACGCTCCAGCAGCATTAATAAGTGTATTTGATGTATGGATTTCAGCCCCGCATCTCACACTCCAGCGGTTATTTTGAAATTTTATTTCATCAACGTTGGCATTCGTAAGGATTTGCCCACCATTGTGTCTGACTATCTTTGCAAAGTCTTGGATCAGACGGTCTGTGTCTAAATCGTATGCGCTCTCGTGATAGCCAGCTCGGGTAACCGCTTCGTTAAGTATCGGAACGTACTGGCGTGCTTGGGTAGGTGAGATTTCTGTGGTCTTTAGATCAGCAATGTCGCGTTCGAATTTCTCATCTTCACCACTGCGCCCAAGGATTAGGAAACCACGTGGCGTTAAATACCCACCATTGGCTGTATGGTGATAATCCGCGCTGGCACTATTGAGGGCTTTGACCAATGCACAACCATAGTTTTCTTCAAACAATGCAGCTGAACGGCCTGATGCGTGATAGCCAAGTGTGTTTTCGGCCTCCAAGACCTTAACATTGGCATGCTTAGAAATTCGGGCTGCAGCTGAAATACCTGCGATTCCGCCACCGATTATGATAACATCTGTCATGCAGAACTCACTTTGTCAGACTTAAGTTAACCGTCGCACGAGAATTTTGAACGCGCAATCTACAGAAAGGTTTTTTACAATGCTAAGTCAGGCAAAGTCTTCACTTTTGGGCATCCAGTTTCTCGAGCTGTGCTTCGATACGCGATAGCAGTGCCATTAGTTCTTCACGGTGAAGCGCTGTTTCATTCACAGCTTCGCGTTCTGATGCTTCTTGCATCGAATTTACGATCAGACCTACCAATAAATTCACAACTGAAAACGTAGTTACGAGGATAAAAGGTATAAAGAATGCCCATGCATATGGGTGGATTTCCATGACAGGGCGAACGATTCCCATCGACCAGCTTTCCAAAGTCATAATTTGAAAAAGTGAATAGGCAGACGCGCCCAAGGATGAAAAGAACTCGGGGTGGCTACCAGCGAACAGTTTAGTTGCGATAACCGCGCCAACGTAAAAAATGATGCTCATCAAGACGACAACAGACCCCATACCGGGCAGTGCTGATACCAATCCTTCAACCACTGTGCGCAGTGATGGTGAAATAGAGATAACCCGCAATACTCGTAAAATTCTAAGCGCGCGTAAAACAGACAATGCACCACCACTTGGAAGTAATGCGATCCCAACGATCACGAAATCAAAGAGGTTCCAGCCGTTCGTAAAAAAACGGTGACGGTAGGCGATCAATTTTAGGGTAATTTCTGCGACAAAAATCGATAGGCAAATTGTGTCGAGTGTTTTCAACAGCCCACCGATCGTTTCCGTGACAGTCTGTGAAGTTTCCAACCCTAGAATGATAGCATTGAATACAATCACGCCTAGGATAAAGCGGGTTGCAAATGTGCCTTCTAACCATTGGATTAAACGTTCTGAAGACCCATTTGCCATGAAGTATATTGCCTTGTTTCTTTTTGTTTTATATCGGATGTGTACGTCCCGTTTGCAAGCCTTTGAGTGGGCTACTTCGCTGGGTTTTGAGTGTACGCATCTTAAATAAAAAAGGCTCCGAAATACATCGGAGCCTTTCGTTGTTTGAACTGAGCCTAAGTTACTTAGGAATTTCAGCTGTAATGCCTTCAACGTAAAAGCCCATGCCTGCCAAGTCGCCGTCATTTGCTGTTTCGCCTGCCGCCAACCATGCTGAGCCGTCTGCTTTGTTCAACGGGCCAGTGAATGCGTGGTAAGAACCGTCAGCAAGTGATGCTTTCAGTGCCAATGCTTCGGCTTTTACGTCCGCAGGAACCGCGTCAGAGATTTCACCTATGCCAACCATGCCAGCACCAATGCCATCCCACGTGCTTGTGGAAGTCCACGTGCCGTCCATGACTGCTTGGGTGCGCGCGATGTAGTAAGGTGCCCAATCATCAATGATGGATGATACGCGTGGAAGTGGACCGTATTGGCCCATGTCAGAGGCTTGACCGAATGTGATCACGTTGCCTGCGTCTTGCGCAGCGGCTTGTGGTGCGGTTGAATCTGTGTGCTGCAAAACCACGTCCGCACCTTGTTCGATAAGAACTTTAGCTGCGTCAGCTTCTTTTGCTGGGTCAAACCAAGTGTAGGCCCAGATGATTTTGAACTCTACGTCTGGGTTTACTTTTTTCGCGTGGATGTAGGCAGAGTTGATACCACGGATAACTTCTGGGATTGGGAATGACGCGATGTAGCCGATGATGTTTGACTTGGTCATTTTGCCAGCAATGTGACCTTGGATCGCGCGACCTTCATAGAAGCGTGCTGAATATACGGACACGTTGTCAGCTTGCTTGTAACCAGTTGCGTGCTCGAACTTAACATTAGGGAATTTGGCGGCAACGTTGATTGTTGGGTCCATGTAACCGAAAGACGTGGTGAAAATCAGATCAGCGCCGTTCAACGCCATCTCTGTCATCACGCGCTCAGAGTCGGGTCCCTCAGCCACGCTTTCAACGAATACAGTTTCAACTTTATCGCCGAATGATTCTTCAACAGCCAAACGGCCTTTGTTGTGCTCATAAGTCCAGCCGCCGTCGCCGACTGGGCCAACAAATACGAAACCAACTTTGGTTTTGTCTTCGGCCACAGCAGCTGTTGCTAGGCCAAGTGCCAGCGCAGCGCCGGTCATCAGTTTGGTGAATTTCATGTGTACTTCCCCATAGGTATTGGCCCCATCGAGGGGCATTCGTGGTGTGCCTCTATTGTGAGGCGTGGAATATTCGCCCGAGTGACCCCGGAGCACGAGATTTGTCGGCAGATAGAATCACCAACACAACGATGGTGACGATATAAGGTGACATTGCCAAGTATTCGACAGGTATCGCGATCCCTGCGCCTTGCAAATTAAGTTGTAATTGCGTGATGCCGCCAAAAAGATAGGCACCGAGCAATACACGCCACGGTTTCCAGCTTGCGAATACAACTAGGGCTAGTGCGATCCAACCAACGCCTGCTGTCATCCCTTCGGTCCATTGGGGGACACGGATGAGGGAGATGTAGGCCCCGCCCATGCCTGCACAGGCTCCGCCGAACATGATTGCAAGGGTGCGAATGCGTTTTACTTTGTAGCCAAGCGCGTGAGCAGCGTCGTGGTTTTCACCAACGGCCCGCAGAATTAGCCCCGCGCGGGTGAATTTGAGGGTTGTCCAAACACCAGCAACGATGAACAGACCGACGTAAACGATAGGGTCGTGGCTGAACATGATCTGTCCAAGAACGGGGATGTCTGAAATGGGGCCAAAGTCTACATCCGGCATGCGCGGTGGTTTGATGCCGACATAGTTCTGGCCCAAAAGTGATGAAATGCCGAGGCCGAATAGGGTTAAAGCGAGGCCTGAGGCAACCTGGTTTGCAAGTGCAACCTGCGTGAGGAAGGCGAATAGCAATGATAAGGTTGCCCCTCCCACTGCAGCCATGGCAAATCCAATAGCTGGTGATCCTGTATTTACTGAGATGATGAACCCGCTGACAGCACCAGTGATCATCATACCTTCAACGCCAAGGTTCAAAACGCCAGCGCGTTCGGCGACTAATTCACCCGTTGCGGCCAAAAGAATTGGAGTCGCAGCGCTAATCAGGGCGGCAATCAGAATTATGGGGTTGATTGCAGACAAATCCATTAGATGAGACCTCCGTGTATCCACATGTGCACACTAAATGTATTAAGTATCGCGCCAATTATCATCAATCCGACGTGGTGTAAGTTGGGCCGATGAATGCGCTTCAGAAAACGGTGAACTGCCGGACTACGCGTGGCTGCCGACACTGGAAGAGCGAGCGCAAGAAGAGCTGCAAGCACGTGTACTCCAACAAAAACCCCAAGAGCGGTGAAACCGACGGCATCAACTGAAGCTAATTGGCGGTGGACCATCCCGAGCAGCATCAGGCACATCGCACTGCCCATAAAAACAAATTTTAATGTATGGCGGGTCATGTGGGGAACTCGCTCGACCCAATTCGGACACGATAATTGGTGAGCAAATCAAAGGCCAAAAGAAAGAACAACAGCATGCCTTGAAATACCTGAATCGCGGCAGCGGGCAGTTGAAGTTGGCTTTGGGCGATATCGCCGCCGATATAAGTCAGGGCCATCAAAAGGCCGGCAAACATGATACCAATGGGGTGAAGGCGGCCTAAGAAGGCAACGATGATCGCAGTGAAACCATAGCCTACATTGAAATCAATTGTGATTTGTCCTGCAGGTCCGGAAACTTCGAACATTCCGGCAAGACCAGCAAGCATGCCAGAGATCCCTAGGCAAAATAGAATAAGGCGGGAGGGGTTCACACCTCCAAATCGTGCAGCGCGCGGAGCCTCACCTGTGACTCGTATGGCAAAGCCAAGGCGGTGACGGGCCAACAAGACATATGCAAAAATTACTGCGATTAATGCTGCGACAACACCCCAGTGCATACCTGATCCAGCGATGATGTCTGTGTTATGAGCGGAGGCATATTGCTGCAAGTTCCGGCTCCCTGGAAAGCCAAACCCTTCAGGGTTTTTCAACAGGCCAAGAGACATTGAGGCCAAAAATTGTTCGGCCACATAGACTAACATCAAGGACACCAAAATCTCGTTGGTGCCAAATTTCACTTTCAGGATGGCGGGGATAGTCGCCCACATCCAGCCGCCAAAGGCCCCTGCCAGGATCATCAATGGAAATACCCAAAAACTTTCAGTGGGATAAAAAGCCAAGCCAACACCGGCCCCAAAAATAGCACCCATGATGTATTGGCCTTCTGCCCCAATATTCCAGACACCGGCTTTAAAACCAAGGGCTAGACCAATCGCGATCAACACCAATGGGGCACCTTTGATCAACAATTGTGGGCGATAGTAAAAAGCGAACTCGCCAAACAAGGGTTCCCAAAAGATTGTGACAATCGATTGCACGGGGTCTTTGCCCAACACGGCAAACAAGAAACCGCCGAACACCATTGTGGCCATCACTGCTAAGAGTGGTGTTGCCAGCGAAGACAAGCGGCTTGGCTGTGGTCTTTTTTCAAACCGGATCATCTGCTGCCCCTCTCGTTCATCTTACCAAATAAACTCGCCCCGCAGGGTTCAACAAAATCAAACATGCGCGGTCTCCAAATCATGTGCGCCACCCAACATCAAACCAATCTCTTCAACCGTAAGGCCAATTGCTGGGCGGGGCTGACTAAGCCGACCCTCATTCAATGCAGCAAACCAATCTGAAATTTCCATTAATTCATCAAGGTCTTGGGAAATGACGATTAGTGCGGCACCGCTTTTTGCCAAATCCAATAAAGCTTGCCGGATTGCAGCCGCTGCAGATGCATCGACCCCCCAAGTCGGTTGGTTAACTACAAACACTTCAGGGCGCTGCAGGACCTCGCGGCCAATTACGAATTTTTGCAAATTGCCGCCAGACAACGAACGCGCAGCATTCGCAGCACTCGGTGTGCGGACGTCAAAGGCCTCAATAATTCGGTCGGCAAAATCACCTGCCGCAGACCAATTCAACATACCACCTTTTTCAAGGCCTTCACGCGTTGCTCCGGTCAGCATCGCATTTTCTATCAAAGACATGTCAGGTGCGGCGGCATGGCCCAGCCGCTCTTCTGGTGCGCTCAAGAGGCCAATTTTACGACGTGCATTAGGCCCCATATCTGCCATATCGCGGCTTTTGTATTCAATCATACCGACGGATGCACGGGTTTCGCCAGACAAAGAGCCAAGCAATTCATCTTGCCCGTTACCCGCAACCCCACCAATCCCAAGGATCTCTCCCTTGCGCAAGCTCAACGAAATCTCCCGCAAAGGCATTCCAAATGCTGATGCTGGTGGAAGTGAAAGTTGGTCGAGTTTAAGGATGACTTCGCCGGGTTCAGAGCCACTTCGCTTGGGTGTCTTCAGTGTGGTCCCAACCATCATCTCGGCCATGTCGCGTGCGGTTGTGTCTGCGGGAACGCACGTTCCAACAACCTTACCTAAGCGCAAAATTGTTGCTGTATCACACAGCGTGCGAATTTCTTCTAACTTGTGTGAAATATATAAAATTGCGGTGCCTTCGGCGCGTAGCTTGTTCAATGTCTCAAACAAAACCGCAACTTCCTGGGGTGTCAGAACCGATGTCGGTTCGTCCATGATCAGCAATTTGGGATCCTGCAAAAGGCACCGGATAATTTCAACGCGTTGTTGTTCTCCGGCAGATAAATCACCGACGATACGATCTGGCGAAAGCGGCAGGCCGTAATTTTCCGATACTTCGCGAATACGCGCGGCAAGTTGGCTCATCGCTGGAGCATCTTCCATACCCAAGGCAATGTTCTCAGCGACAGTTAATGCGTCAAAAAGTGAGAAGTGTTGAAAAACCATGCCAACGCCACTTGCACGGGCGGTGCGGGGATCCTTTGGTGTAAATACAGCCTCATTTAGTTGCATATTGCCGCTATCAGGTTTCACCAAACCATAAATCATTTTGACAAGTGTGGACTTTCCTGCACCGTTTTCACCTAACAAAGCGTGGATTTCACCACGCCCAATTTCAAGGCTAACGTCGTCGTTGGCGACAACGCCCGGATAGGCTTTGCTCAGTCTGCGCAGGGACAATAGGGGAGTGGTCAAGCTGTGGCCTCCTGCGGATATATTCCTTGATCGAAATCAAGGCTAATTTTGATTAACCTATCTGCGACACCAATCGCAATCATTTGTGGATGCTTTCCCAATGCAGGATCGCCAATCGGGCACATAATCTGTGAAATTTGCGCCTCCTGATGTCCTAGGTCAACAAGGCGATTTCTAAAACGCGCCCATTTAGTCTTCGATCCAATTAACCCACAGCTGGCAAACTGGTGGGACAACAGGCCATGGCAAATTGCTAAATCGATTGTGTGGGAATAGGTCATGATCAAATGATGTGCCTGTTTTGAGGCATAGGTAATGCAGTCTGTTGGGTTCTGGGCGGGCAATACGGTGACCCCTACTGGGATTTTATTTGGATACCGTTCGATTGCGGTATCGACCCATGTGATCTTGATATCAGGTAAAGGGGAGATGGTATTGACTACGGCGCGCCCAACATGCCCAGCTCCCCAAATCCAAAGGTTATGCAGAGGCTTATGTACTGGCTCAATGAACCATGTGCCGACCCTCTGACTGCGGGGGAGATCGCCACGATTGCGGGCTGCTGAAATGAGAGTATGAACTTGAAACGGCATCTCACCTTTTCCACGAACAATGCAATCATTTGGTAACGCTTGCGCTCGCTCTAAATCATAGATCTCGGTTAGAACATGTACAGACCCGCCGCAACACTGCCCCAAATCGGGACCAAGGGCATGACGAGACATACGATCTGTGCTGGTCAGTGCAGCTTTTGCCAGATCAAACTCGAGGGTACCACCGCCTATCGTCCCTGATTGTCCACCCTGCCAAACAAGCATCGCGGCACCCACTTCGCGAGGCGCAGACCCCGCAATGTCTGCGATCACAACGCGGGCAACAGTTCCATGGATTTTACAGGCTTCAATTAGCTCTTCGCGATCAAACATCCTGGGTTCGCCCGATTGCTGCTAAAACCTCTTCGGCCGTTGCAGGCGCTTGTAGGTCTGCAAAATTTGGGCCGCAGGCTGATATGGCGTCAGTTAAAGCAAAGAAGGCGGATACCCCTAGCATGAATGGAGGTTCGCCAACGGCTTTGGATTTAAAGATTGTATCAGCAGCGTTTTCCCCATCCCAAAGGTCGACGTTGAAAATATCGGGGCGATCACTGCAGGCGGGGATTTTGTAAGTAGATGGCGCATGGGTGCGCAAACGTCCTTTTTGATCCCAAACCAGCTCTTCGGTCGTGAGCCAACCAGCCCCCTGAACGTAGCCGCCCTCGATCTGCCCAATATCCAGCGCTGGATTGAGTGACGCGCCCGCATCATGCAAAATATCAGTACGCAGTATTCGGTTTTCACCTGTTAAGGTATCGATGGCGACCTCGGTAATGGCAGCACCATAGGCAAAATAAAAGAAGGGGCGGCCTTGCCCCTTTATCCGATCCCATTGAATGTCTGGCGTTTTATAAAATCCCGTTGCCGACAGGCTGATACGGGCTTGATACGCAATTTGTGCAACCTCTGAAAAACGATAACTCTTCGCCTCAACGCGAACATGACTCTTGCTAAAGCTGACGTCTGCTGCATCGCAATCGTGAAGCTCAGCGAAGTGCGCAGCAATTCGGTCACGAATTTTGTCACATGCAATTTTAACCGCCATTCCATTCAGATCCGTGCCAGAAGATGCTGCGGTGGCGGAGGTATTTGGAACCTTGGCAGTGTCTGTCGCCGAAATTTTAATATTTTCGATGGGCACGCCAAACCGTGACGCTGCAACCTGAGCAACCTTTTGGAACAGACCTTGTCCCATCTCAGTTCCGCCGTGGTTCAGGTGGATTGATCCATCCTGATAAACATGAACCAATGCACCGGCTTGGTTAAGGTGTGTCAGTGTAAATGAGATGCCAAATTTGACAGGGGTCATGGCGATGCCGCGTTTGATGATCTGATTGTTTGAATTCCACTCATCAACGGTGGCTCGCCGAGTGAAATAATCGGAGGAAGACATCAGAGTGTCTGTCAATTCTGCAACGATGGAATCCGTGACCTCCTGCCCATAAGGAGTCGTCTGTGGTTTCATCTTACCAGTCAAATTCCCGCCGGAGGCATAATAGTTTTTTTGACGAACGATTGCGGGGTCCACGCCCAAGGTTTGTGCGATATGATCTACGATCCGCTCCATTCCAAGCATGCCTTGTGGACCACCAAACCCGCGATAGGCTGTGGCACTTTGAATGTTGGTTTTTAGGCGGTGGCTTTCAATTCGAATGTTTGGCAAGTTATAGGCATTGTCTGCATGTAGCATCGCCCGATCAGCAACAGGCAGCGACAAATCTTGTGCCCAGCCACAGCGGGTGTAGTGTTTTACATTAATGGCTTGGATCAAACCATCGCTGTCAAAACCACAGGTATAGTCGATCCGAAAATCGTGCCGTTTGCCCGTAATGATCATGTCGTCGTCGCGATCATAACGCATTTTACAGGGTTTTCCCGTCTTCAGCGCCGCGATTGCACAAGCAACAGCAAGCGCATTACCCTGGCTCTCTTTGCCGCCAAACCCTCCTCCCATTCTACGGGTTTCAACCCGAACGGCGTGCATAGGTTTGCCGATTGCATGTGCAACTTTGTGTTGGATCTCGGTCGGGTGTTGGGTCGAGCTGTGAACCAAAACGTCGCCATTTTCACCAGGCAAGGCGAAGGCCGCTTGACCTTCAAGATAAAAGTGCTCTTGCCCACCCATTGAAATGGAGCCTGTGATAGAATGAGCCGCAGACACAAGGTGCGCTTTAGCATCGCCTTTGGCGTAGATACGCGGCCCATCTTCAAAACGGCTATTGGCCGCTAAAGCCTCTTCAATTGTGAAGATGGGCTTGCTTTCTGTGATATCATATTGCGCAAGGCGCGCAGCCTTTCGGGCTGCAGTGTGAGATTCTGCGATCACCAGAAACGTTGGCTGCCCAACGTAGGCTACTGTTTGCTCGGCCAGTAACGGTTCATCATGGGCAGACGGCGATACATCAGCATCAAATTCCAGATCACCCGCCGTCAAAACTGTTATCACGCCCTCAGTCGCACGCACTGCGTTAAGATTCATACCATTGAGCGTTCCGGCAGCAACAGGACTGGTGCCAAAAGCAAGGTGAAGTGTCCCGTTGGGTGTTGGGATGTCGTCAACGTATCTCGCACTGCCATTTACATGAAGCGCTGCGGCATCGTGAGGGAGGGGCTTAGCAATGCTCACGGTGCCACCTCATGTACTGATGTGGTTTGACCGTTTCGCTCATACCAAACTCTAAGCAGCATGTTTTGAGCCGTTTGCATCCGATATTTGGCTGAAGCTCGCATATCTGACAGGGGAGCAAAGTCCTTTGTCATTTCATCCATTGCATTGCGAATGGTATCTTCTGACCAAGTCTTTCCACGCAACACATCTTCCGCATGTTTTGCGCGCTTAGGGATTCCAGCCATGCCGCCATAGGCAAGGCGCACTTTAGAAATCGTATCGTCGTCGAGTTCGATCCATACGCAGCCACAAACGGCTGAGATGTCCTGGTCAAAACGCTTGGACAGTTTGTAGCAATGCAAGTTGTCGACGGCCTTTGGGATTGAAAAACCAGTCACAAACTCGCCAATATCACGGTCTTGTTTACCGTACTCGATGAAATAGTCCGCGATTGGCATTTCGCGTGTTGTACTGCCTTTGCGCAGATGAAGCGTTGCATCCAGTGCGATCAGCGCTGGGGGCCCGTCTCCGATTGGGGATCCATTTGCGATGTTACCGCCGATTGTAGCTGCATTGCGAACTTGGGTTGAGCCATATCTTTTGATCAAGGTCGCAAAGCTTGGGTGTTTTGTTTTCATGGTTTCAAGGAGTTCAGTCAGCGTTGTCATGGCTCCGATATGTATTTCCTCATCTGTTTCTGAAATGCCCCGAAGCTCTGGAATACGGTTCAAAAATGCCGTTTGACCAAGATCTGAAAAGTGTTTTGTCACCCAAAGGCCGACATCGGTTGCGCCCGCAATGAGCGTTGTGTCTGGGTGGACCTCGTACCAGCTCGCGAAACCCGCCAGATCTGTGGGGATTAGATCCTTTTCTTTGGGTTTGGCGCGCAATATCGGAGGGGTTTCCACCATGTGCGCAGGGATTGGTGCATTTTCTGCAGCTTTTGCCGCACGAATGATCGGCGCATAGCCCGTGCACCTGCAAAGGTTCCCTGCGAGAGCCACATCGTGATCCGTGTCGCCGTTCAAATGCGCTGTGGCCATCGAGATGACAAAACCAGGTGTGCAAAAGCCACACTGACTGCCGTGATGATTAATCATCTCTGTTTGAACAGGGTGGGGTGTGCCGTCGGGTGCCGAAATTCCTTCGACTGTGCGGATCGCTTTGCCGTCCAATTGGGGTAGGAACAAGATGCAGGCGTTTAGGGCTTTGGCACCGGTTTCATCGGTCACTATCACCGAACATGCGCCACAATCACCTTCATTGCAGCCCTCTTTGGTGCCGTGCAGATTTTGATCGATACGCAACCAATCAAGCAGCGTTGTTGTGGCGCTTATGTTGTTAAGCTCCACATCCTTTCCGTTTAGCCGAAAAGACACGTTCATATATTGTAACCCGCCACCCTACCAAAAGCCCAAATGCTGCGCGTCGTCGATGTGGCGTAGACGTTCGCGCGAGCGTGCTGGTTTTAGTTTTGCAAGTGTCTGACTTTTTGGCAAGTCCTTGTGGCAACATTTGTCAGTTCGCCGTAAGTTGCAGACATGACAAATAGCCCCCGATTCATCCACCTTCGCACCCATTCTGAGTATTCGCTACTTGAAGGTGCATTACGTGTTAAAAAGCTGCCTGCGCTTTGTGCAGACAATAAGATGCCAGCAATGGCATTGACCGATAAAAACAACATGTTTGCGGCGTTGGAATATTCGGTTGGAATGTCGGGTGCAGGTATCCAGCCGATTGTGGGCTGTCAGGTTGATGTCACTTATGTTGAAAGTCGCCCCGGCGAAAAGGCGCGTGCGCCTGCAGCTGTGGTTTTGTTGGCTCAGACAGAGACAGGTTACGAAAACCTGATGAAGTTGAATTCATGCCTTTATATCGACAACCACGATCAATTGCCCCAGGTCACAGTGGATGAATTGGCCCAATACGGAGCTGACATAATTTGTTTGACGGGTGGGTCGACTGGCCCCGTTGGACAGCTTTTGCAGGCGGGACAAAAACCTGCAGCTCAAGCATTGATGGATCGCCTTGCCGGTATTTTCGGTGATCGTCTTTATGTTGAGCTACAGCGCCACCCTGTTGATGGCGGTTTGCCAGAGGCGGAGCGTTTAACAGAACGTCCATTTGTTGAAATGGCGTATGCGATGGGATTGCCACTGATCGCCACCAATGACGTCTATTTCCCAGCATCTAAGATGTACGAAGCTCATGATGCATTGATTTGCATTGCTGATGGGGCTTATGTCGATCAACAAGAAGGGCGTCGTCGCCTAACACCTCAGCACTATTTTAAGTCTCAGGCTGAAATGGTGACCCTGTTCGCTGACCTTCCAGAGGCGGTTGAGAATACTGTTGAGATTGCTAAACGCTGCGCCTTCCAGACATATCGCCGTGATCCGATCCTTCCTAAATTTGCGGATGACGAAATTGCAGAATTGCGTCGCCAAGCCGAAGAGGGCTTGCGCTACCGACTGTCCATTATCCCGCATGCGGTTGAGGTTGCGGAATACGAGGCTCGCCTTGATTTTGAACTAAAGATCATTGAAGGGATGGGTTTCCCGGGTTACTTTTTGATCGTTGCAGATTTCATCAAATGGGCCAAAGACGAAGGCATCCCAGTTGGACCAGGTCGTGGTTCTGGTGCGGGGTCGTTGGTTGCTTATGCTTTGTTGATCACCGATCTTGATCCACTGCGCTATCAATTGCTATTTGAGCGGTTCTTGAACCCTGAACGTGTGTCCATGCCTGACTTCGATATCGATTTTTGCATGGACCGTCGTGAGGAAGTTATTCGCTACGTTCAGGGAAAGTACGGCCGTGATAAAGTTGGGCAAATCATCACTTTTGGTGGGCTTCTATCTAAGGCTGCTGTGCGTGATATTGGCCGTGTTTTGCAGATGCCTTATGGGCAAGTGGATCGTCTATCTAAACTGATCCCTGTTGAAGGGGTTAAACCCGTTTCGATCGAAAAGGCTATGGCAGACGAACCGCGTTTACGTGAAGCGGCAAAGAACGAAGAAGTCGTTGCACGCTTGCTTGATTATGGTCAACAAGTCGAAGGCCTGCTTCGCAACGCTTCGACCCACGCTGCGGGCGTTGTTATTGGGGATCGTCCGCTAGATCAATTGGTACCACTTTACCAAGATCCGCGTTCGGATATGCCTGCAACGCAGTTTAATATGAAATGGGTTGAACAAGCAGGATTGGTCAAATTCGACTTTTTGGGCCTGAAGACCCTGACAGTTATTCAGAATGCTGTTGATCAAATCAAAGCGTCTGGTCGCCATTTACACATCGCTGCGGATGGCTCTGAATTGTTTGAACCGCCTCAGGTTTTGATCGACGATATAGCGACGATCCCTTTGGATGATGAAGCGTCCTACAAATTATACGCTAGCGCAAAAACTGTAGCAGTGTTTCAGGTGGAATCCAGCGGTATGATGGATGCTCTGAAACGGATGAAGCCAACCTGTATAGAAGACATCGTCGCCTTGGTTGCGCTTTACCGTCCAGGTCCGATGGAGAATATTCCGACCTATTGTGAAGTGAAGAATGGGCAGAAGGAACTGGAATCTGTACATCCACTGATCGACCATATCTTGCAAGAAACCCAAGGAATCATCGTCTACCAAGAACAGGTTATGCAAATTGCGCAGGTCATGGCGGGTTACTCGCTGGGTGGCGCTGACCTATTGCGCCGTGCGATGGGTAAAAAGATCGCCGAAGAGATGGCGAAAGAAAGGCCCAAATTTGAAAAAGGGGCACAAGAAAACGGCGTTGAGAAAAAGAAAGCCTCTGAGGTTTTTGACCTTCTTGAAAAGTTTGCGAACTACGGCTTTAACAAATCTCACGCCGCTGCCTATGCGGTTGTCAGTTACCAAACGGCTTGGCTAAAGGCGAACCACCCAGTTGAGTTTATGGCCGGTGTGATGAATTGCGATATCCACCTCACTGACAAACTGGGTGTGTATTTCGAAGAGGTACGTAAGCGTCTTGATTTGCCTTGGGTTCCGCCGTGCGTAAATCGTTCCGACGCTACGTTCAAAGTTGTCGAAGGTGCCTTGGTCTATGCGCTGGGCGCGTTGAAAAACGTTGGCGTTGAGGCCATGAAGCTTTTCACTGAAGGGCGCATGGTTAATGGCGTCGAACGCCCATTTTCAACCCTGTTCGATCTGGCGCGACGCGTGGACATGAAGCGGGTTGGTAAACGTCCACTTGAGATGCTTGCGCGTTCTGGCGCGTTTGACCAACTCGATCCAAACCGTCGACGTGTTTTTGATGCGTTGGATGGATTGGTTGGATATTCGGCAGCCATCCACGAACAAAAAAGTAGTAATCAGGTTTCTTTGTTTGGGGAGGCCGGTGATGATCTACCTGAGCCTCGGATTGTGCCAATGGATGATTGGTTGCCGGCTGAACGTCTAAGCGAAGAGTTTAAAGCCGTTGGGTTTTACCTGTCTGGTCATCCGTTGGATGACTACATGGCCGCGTTGAAACGCAAGGACATTAAAACGTTAGATCAGGTCCATGAACGTGCTGAACGCGGCGCGCATGTTGCCAAACTGGCTGGCGTTGTTGCGGGTGTGCAAATCCGTAAATCTGCACGTGGCAATCGGTTTGCATTTGCCCAATTGTCGGACACGACGGGCGGGTATGAGATCACTATTTTCTCTGACACGCTGGAAAAAGCGCAAGATCATTTGGTAACAGGTGCCAAGGTTATTGTTACTGTTGAGGCAACACTCGAAAGCGATCAGCTAAAATTACTCGGCCGCTCGATTGCGCCAATTGATACAGTCGTTGCTGATGTTGGTGGGATGGGCCTCAAAATCTTTGTAGATGATATCGACGCCGTTTCGGCAGTCGCTTCTGTCCTTGAGGGTGCTGTGAAAGCGGCCCAGAATGTGGGGTGTGGACCGGTTCAATTTTGCTTGATGGATTCAAGTTTGCCAGGTGAAGTCGAGATTGATTTGGGGCAAGATTTTCCAGTCACACCGCAGATAAAAGGGGCCATTAAGTCACTGATGGGCGTTATGGAAGTCGAGGACCTATAAGCCGCAATTAGCTTATAGGTCCCGAGACCAACCATGGCCACGGTCGACAGCCCTTGCTTTGGTGCGTTAGTAAGCCGTTAACCCTGATGGTGAGGCTTTAGTGTGCGTAATTCTGTTATCTGGTTCTCGATGCTTTCTTTGGCGGCATGTGGTGACCCAATGGCTGATTTTGAACGGATCGAAAATATTGAGTTGGCCGAGGATACGCCTGAAGTTAGTGTTTTGCCGGATCCCGAGGATGTAACACCAAGAATTGGAGTGCTCTCGCGCCTATTGCAGCGTGAGAGTGGTACAGATAACGCAGATAGAACTTTTGAGGAACTCGACCCGATAGAAGCAGCAATTGCTACAGTGGTTGAAGAGGAAAAACCGTCTGGTGTTCGGGGATGGTTGCGCCGTGCTGCGGCGGCAAACGCACCCACCGAAATTACGCAAGCCGAGTCCGAAATCGCCGATTAAGAACAAGATGCATCGTCAGTTGAACCAACAGACGCTGCTACAACGGATTTGGTTGAACCTGAAAAACGCCGTGGGCTATTGGGGCTGCTCAAAGTTTCCAACGATGACGATGCAGAAGAGCTGACAAGAACGGCCTCTTTGCAAGAAATCCTTCCGGAGGAAGCCGAGGAAACAACTTTGGCGGAACCTGCAAAAAAGCGTGGATTGTTTGGGGGTGGCTCACGTGAGGTCGTCCGCAAAGGTGCCGACGCAAAGGATGTAACCTTTGGTACGATTTTGCCCTATGGGGAAGTGGCCCGTGTATGTGATGCAAAGGGGCAAAGTTCTCTAGGTTGGCGTTTAGACAAGGCCCCATCATCGGGCCGTGGTTATGCGTTGTTTGATAGCGCACTAGATTTATCAGGTCCGCGGACGTTTTACGTAACTGGTTTTAAAGATCGGTGCCCACGTCAATTTACTACAGCGCTTGCTTTTTTCGGGTCACCCGAGGTGCATGAGCAATTGTGCTATGGTCGCCCAAGCAAGTTATATCCGTATTCGACGACTGACAAAGCATATGAGAAAGTTAAGTCGTCCGTTTGTAAGGTTGGCAAAAGCAAACCTTGCGGTGCAAATTTGAAAACGCTTGAGCGTAATACGGTGTTTGTCAGTACCTATGAAAAGTTCTCAGACAACGCACGTTGGGCCGACATTCTATTGCACGATGGTGTTGTCGCCGCTGCAGCAATTAAAACACCTTGAGGGTCTATTACTGAGTTAGTAATGTGGTGGGCGCTCGTCGCCAATGACAATGCCGCCACCTTGGCTGTTTTCACGCTCACCTTCGCGCTGCATTAGCATAAACACACGACGGGTTAGGTCAGCAATTTCGCCTTCTTGCTTGGCCACAATGTCGGATAGATCTTCGACGGTACGCGTCAGGTGCGCAATGTCTTCTTCTAGCTTTTCCATGTCACATCCCTTTGGCCGCGTCTCTTTATGTGAACTAACCTATTTCCTGTGATGTTCACAATGGGTACCTACCACCTGAAGACGTAGAAACCTTGCCCCTTTTGCCCCCATCGGGTAAGGCCTGCGCGAGCCTTATTCAACGGGCTTCGCCCTAAAGGAACAGACAATGGCCAAGCCAAAAAAACCACAACGCCCGAAGGCCGAAGCGCCTAAAGGTTTCCGCGACTATTTCGGTAACGACGTCACCCAACGTGGCGAGATGCTAAAAGCGATTGCGGATGTGTATCACCGATATGGTTTTGATGCTTTGGAAACCAGCGCTGTTGAGACGGTCGAAGCACTTGGAAAGTTCTTGCCAGACGTTGATCGCCCGAATGAGGGTGTGTTTGCATGGCAAGAAGACAGCGAGGGGGACAAGCCGGGTGATTGGTTGGCGCTTCGCTATGACATGACGGCGCCTTTGGCTCGCGTCTATGCAGAGCATCGCAATGAGCTACCAAACCCTTATCGCCGATACGCGATGGGGCCTGTTTGGCGCAATGAGAAGCCGGGGCCAGGTCGTTTTCGCCAGTTCTATCAATGTGACGCTGACACTGTTGGATCTGCGTCCATGGCGGCGGACGCCGAAATTTGTGCGATGTTGTCAGACACATTGGAAAGTGTTGGAATTCCACGTGGAGACTATGTCGTCCGCGTAAACAATCGCAAAGTTTTGAACGGCGTTATGGAAGTCGCGGGCGTCCTCGATCCTAGTGATCCAGACAAGTTCGCTTCCGAGCGTGGCATCGTTCTGCGCGCTATTGATAAGTTGGATCGGCTTGGTTTGGACGGCGTGCGTGCATTGCTTGGCAAGGGCCGTAAAGATGACAGTGGTGATTATACTGATGGTGCTGGCCTCACGGATGAGCAGGCCGATATCGTCATGGGGTTCATGCAGGCCAAACGTGACACTGGTGCTGAAACGCTCGCACGGTTGAGCGAATTGGTTCAAGGTTCCGAAACTGGCGTTGCTGGCGTGAACGAATTGAAAACAATTGAATACCTTCTGTCTGAAGGTGGATATGGCCCCGATCGTATCGAGATTGATCCATCAGTTGTGCGCGGTCTTGGCTATTACACGGGCCCGGTCTACGAAGCAGAGCTGACATTCGAAATCCTGGACGAGAAGGGACGTAAGCGCAACTTTGGTTCAGTCGCTGGAGGTGGTCGTTACGATGACCTTGTAAAGCGCTTTACCGGCCAAGAAGTTCCGGCGACCGGTGTGTCCATCGGCGTCGATCGCCTTCTTGCTGCACTGCAGGCCAAAGGGCGCATGGAAGCTGAAACTGTTGGCCCAGTTGTTGTGACAGTTATGGATCGTGGTCGCATGGCGGATTATCAAGCGATGGTAACTGAATTGCGTCAGGTGGGAATTCGGGCTGAAGTGTACCTTGGCAATCCAAAGAATTTTGGCAACCAGTTGAAGTATGCAGATAAACGATCGTCACCAATTGCAGTGATCGAAGGTGGTGATGAAAAAGAACGAGGCGTGATCCAGATCAAAGACCTTGTTCTTGGCGCAAAGATTGCCGAAACAGCCAGTCTTGAAGAATGGAAGGGCTTGCCCAGTCAATATGAAGTACCACGTGGTCAGTTGGTCGCCAAAGTTCAAGAGATTTTGAACAATGACTGAAGCACGTAATCGCGCACTAGCGTTGCGCGCAAATTTTGAGGCGGCTGGCGCTGTTGTTGTGGAACCCCCAGTTCTCCAGCCAGCTGAAACGTTACTAGACCTTTACGGCGAAGATATCCGTGCACGCGCTTACATCACCAGTGATGCATTGCGGGGCGAACAGATGTTGCGCCCCGACTTCACTGTTCCAGTTGTTCAAACGCATATGGCAGATGGGGCAGAACCAGCGAGATATACTTACGCTGGTGAAGTATTTCGTCGCCAAGAAAATGATCTTGAGCGGGCAAGCGAGTTCCTTCAGGTTGGCTATGAGGTCTTTGATCGGAGCAACCCTGCTGCCACAGATGCAGAGGTTTTCGCACTTGTTTCGACAGCAGTTTCACATTTGGATGTACGTGCTTCAACGGGTGACATTGGAATTCTGATGGCTGCGGTGTGTGGGCTGAAAACCAGTGAGCGCCGCAAAGCGGCATTAATTCGCCATGTCTGGCGGCCACGCAGGTTTCGGGCATTGTTGGATCGCTTCTCGGGTCGTTCAACGGTTCCTGAAAGCCGGCTTGCTCTATTGGCTGATACCGATCCGTTCCAAAATGTTGGGGCTATTGTCGGCAAGCGTACGCGATCTGAGATTAGCGCACGGGTTGCTGCTTTGCATGAAGATGCAACGACTGATCCGATCAGCTCTACCGAAATGGACGTCATTGATGCTTTGCTAAATGTGCGCGAGACGGTCCCTTTCGCGCTTGAGCAGTTGCGTGACTTAGCTGTTGATATGCCTGCGATCAGCCATGCAGTTGAAGGATTGCATGCCCGTAGCGATGCGCTGAGTGGGCGTGGCGTCGATGTTGATAACTTGGCGTTCGAGGCAAGCTATGGCCGTACATCGATGGAATACTACGACGGATTTGTCTTTGGGTTTTACATCAATGGGCGTGCCGATCTACCAGCTTTGGCGAGTGGGGGGCGTTATGATGCCTTGACCAAACGATTGGGGAATGGCGCTGAAATTCCCGCTGTGGGTGCCGTTCTGCGTCCCGGATTGATGGTCGAATTGGAGGGTGCACAATGACTTTGAAATTGGGTGTACCGTCTAAAGGGCGGTTGATGGAAAAAACTTTTGATTGGTTTGCCAAACACGACATTGTGCTGAGCCGCTCAGGGTCTGACCGCGAATATGCGGGTAAAGTTGAGGGCATCGATGATGTCTCGCTGGTTCTGTTGTCTGCTGGTGAAATTCCACGTGAATTGGCAGCTGGACGTATTCATTTGGGTGTCACTGGAACCGATTTGATCCATGACAAACTGCCGCTGTGGGAAGATCAAGTTGTGTCTGTTGCAGAACTAGGTTTTGGTCATGCCGATCTAATAATTGCAGTTCCAAATGCTTGGGTCGATGTAGATACTTTGGATGATCTAGATGCTGCGGCTGCAATGTTTCGCGACATTCACGGCCTGCGACTTAGAGTGGCGACAAAGTACCACCGCTTGGTGCGGGAATTTTTGCGGGATGCGGGCGTCGCCGACTATGCGCTGGTCGACAGTCAGGGTGCCACTGAAGGTACGGTTGCAAACGGAACTGCTGAAGCGATTGCAGATATCACAAGTACTGGTGACACGTTGCGCGCCAATCACCTGAAAATACTGAGCGACGGATTGGTGTTGGCTAGTCAAGCAACCCTTTGGCGTAGCAGGACTGCCGATCTGGATACAAAAGAACGTACCGCTTTGGCAACGTTGTTAAGTCGCATCAAAATCTAATCAGAAAAATAGGGGCGCGGCCTAACTGGATTGCACCCCTAAAAATCAAAACACTCAATCGGTTCTTAGCCACACTTGCTGAAGCCGCAGCTGCCACAAGTCATGCAGCCCTCAACCATGCGCAAGTCATAGTCACCGCAGCTGGAACATGCTTTGCCCCGTGGCTGGTCCATTTTCATGATTTCGGCTTGTGGATCCGATTTAAGTCCCATGCCGGTACCTTCGATAAAGCCAGTTGCGACGAGGTGTTGCTCGATGACCCCACCGATTGCGGCCAAGATCGATGGAATGTATTTGCCACCCATCCATGCGCCACCGCGTGGATCAAACACAGCTTTGAGTTCTTCGACAACAAACGAAACGTCACCACCACGGCGGAATACCGCGGAAATCATACGAGTCAGTGCGACAGTCCATGCAAAGTGTTCCATGTTCTTGGAGTTGATGAACACTTCAAATGGGCGGCGGTGGCCGCCATGGATTACATCGTTGATTGTGATGTAAATAGCGTGCTCACTGTCAGGCCACTTTACTTTATATGTATTGCCTTCGAGTGCTTCTGGGCGATCAAGTGGCTCAGCCATATAAATGACATCTGCGCCCAGATCGACTTGGGGTGTTTCATCTGACGCTTCCGAAATGCTGAGAACAGAGCCGGTTACGTCATTCGGGCGATAGGTCGTGCAGCCTTTGCAGCCTGTGTCCCATGCCTGCATGTATACATCTTTGAACGATTCAAAATCGATGTCCTCCGGGCAGTTGATCGTCTTCGAAATCGAGCTGTCGACCCACTTCTGCGCTGCGGCTTGCATCTTGACGTGGTCAAGTGGTGCCAGTGTTTGCGCGTTTACGAAGTAATCAGGAAGTTCCACCTCGCCGAATTTATCGCGCCACATCTGCACGGCGTAATCTACAACTTCTTCTTCTGTGCGCGAACCGTCTTTTTGTAGAACCTTGCGTGTATAGGCATATGCGAATACCGGCTCGATGCCAGAGCTTACGTTGCCAGCATACAAGCTGATCGTGCCTGTTGGGGCGATCGAGGTCAACAATGCGTTGCGGATGCCGTGTTTGCCAATCGCGTCCCGGACATCGTCGTCCATCATTTCCATTGTACCAGAGGCTAGGTAACCTTCGGCATCGAACAGTGGGAACGCGCCTTTTTCTTTGGCCAGATCGACAGACGCCAGATATGCAGCGCGTGCAATTGCTTTGAGCCATGCTTCAGTCTGTTGTGCCGCTTCGTCTGATCCATAGCGCTCGCCAACCATCAATAGCGCGTCGGCTAGGCCAGTTACACCCAAACCAATACGGCGTTTAGCTTGTGCCTCGCGTTCTTGCGCTTCGAGTGGGAATTTGGATGCGTCAACAACGTTGTCCATCATGCGGACGGCGGTTGCGACCAAATCAGACAACGCAGTTTCGTCTAATTGCGCATTGTCGCCGAATGGGTCTGCGACCAAGCGCGCCATGTTGATGGAGCCCAGCAGGCACGCGCCATATGGTGGCAACGGCTGCTCGCCACATGGGTTTGTTGCTGCAATAGACTCGCAATAATTTAGATTGTTCGCATCGTTGATGCGGTCGATGAAAATCACACCTGGTTCGGCGTAGTCATAAGTTGACTGCATAATTTTATCCCACAACTCGCGGGCTTGAACGGTTTTGTAGACGTCTCCATTGAACAGCAAATCCCATGCACCGTCAGATTTCACAGCTTCCATAAATGGATCAGTGATCAAAACGGATACGTTAAACATGCGCAAACGAGCTGCATCTGATTTGGCGGTAATAAAATCATCAATATCAGGGTGGTCACAACGCATAGTTGCCATCATCGCACCGCGGCGTGAACCGGCTGACATAATAGTACGGCACATTGCGTCCCAGACATCCATAAACGACAACGGACCAGATGCGTCTGCCGCCACACCTTTAACATCAGCGCCCTTGGGGCGAATTGTGCTGAAGTCGTAACCGATGCCACCACCTTGCTGCATTGTGAGCGCCGCCTCTTTGAGCATGTCAAAGATGCCACCCATACTGTCAGGGATAGTGCCCATTACAAAGCAGTTGAACATAGTGACTTTACGCGCCGTGCCTGCACCGGCTGTGATCCGTCCCGCTGGTAGAAATTTAAAATCTTCAAGGGCTTCAAAAAACTTGCCTTCCCAGGCGCTGGGGTCTTTTTCCACAGACGCAAGATCATTGGCGATACGGCGCCAAGAGTCTTCAACAGTCACGTCTTTCGGAGTACCATCTGCTTCTTTGAAGCGATATTTCATATCCCAAATTTGTTCGGCGATGGGGGCAGTAAAGCGGGTCATAACGTGATTCCTTGAGATGTCGTTGGGCGGTGTGCAGACGACTAACTAGCCCGTTTTAAGAGAGTTCCACAACTACTTGATAAGCTTTCCACCCAGACTAATTTGTGGCAGGTGAAGTACTACATGTAGTTGGGGTGGCAATGAGCAAAACAATCAATCTGGTTAAGTTATCGGTAGGTACTGAAAACGTTGAAGATTTGGCAGATTGGCAGTCAATTCGCCAAATGCAAACCGCCGATGGTCTGCCACATCACGTCACACGCATGTGGCCTAAGCGTGAAGCAGAAATATTAAATGGCGGTTCAATCTATTGGGTGATCAAAGGGGCGATCCAATGTCGTCAGCGCATAAAACGCTTAGATGAGTTTATTGGCTCTGATGGAATTCGCCGTTGTTCGATCGTATCTGACCCTGAGCTGGTGTTGACACAAGCTAGCCTAAAGCGTCCATTTCAAGGCTGGCGGTACCTCAAGGTTGAAGATGCGCCG
>JAOKHV010000002.1 GCA_028248455.1 Ascidiaceihabitans sp.
ATACATTAATGTATATGTAAACAAACAAAAATATGTCACCTTCTTAGCATGTAGCCAAAATTGACAGCACTAAAATACAACGAATAGTTGGTTAATGTAGCATCGCTTTCGATGCCAGTGAGGTCGAAACACTGACATCGCTTGGTGCAATCGTTGCGAGGCAATACTTTAAAACTCAACGCCCTTTTGAGCCTTGATCCCATCACGGAAAGGGTGCTTCACGTTGCCCATCTCTGTGACCATATCCGCGGCTTCGATCAGCTCTTCTTTCGCATTCCGCCCTGTCAAAACAACGTGGGTCATGAATGGCTTTTCGGTCTGCAAGAATTCAACGACTTCATCGATGTCCAAATAGTCATTGCGCAACGCGATATTGATCTCGTCCAGCAGCACGAAATCAATCTTTGGATCCAGAATCACTCCCTTGGCCTTTTCCCATCCCGCACGCGCCGCCGCGATGTCACGTTCGCGGTCTTGGGTTTCCCATGTGAAACCCTCACCAGAGACAATAAATTTGCACTCGTCCGCAAAGCGTTCCGTTAGAAATGTACGCTCACCAGTTGCCCAATTTCCCTTGATGAACTGGACAACAGCACAGGGCATTTCATGGGCGATGCAGCGCATTATCATGCCGAAACCACTGGATGATTTGCCTTTGCCTGGCCCCGTGTGGACAACGATCAAACCCTTCTCTTCGGTCTTGGTCTCCATCATGCGATCACGGGCCGCTTTGATCTTTTTCATTTTCTCAGTGTGGCGTGTGTTTTCGTCGGTCATGTGAGGCTCCACAAATACTTGACAATATGGGGGGACGGGCGCAAACCAATCCTTGCTGGTGCCTGTGTTAAATCAGGTGAAAAGGGAATGCGATACGGGAAATGTTTTCCCCGAAACGCAGCCGCCCCCGCGACCGTGACCGGAGAGGTTGCCCAACACCACTGATCGCAAGATCGGGAAGGTCGGGTATACCGCGAGAGAAATCTCAGATCCGCAAGCCGGGAGACCTGCCAGCATCGACGTTATGTGAACCGGACGGGGTGTTCCGGGCATGCGGGTCCCCATGCGCGGGGTTTCGGATGGCCCTACTCTTTCCCTCTAAATTTGAGGCCAAAAGAATGACTGATACAAGTATTTTAGAACCCGTTGAATTGCTGGTCTGTACGACTTGCAAGATGGGCCAAGCTATTGAAGACGACGCTCTGCGCCCTGGCAATCTGCTACACAAAGCCATGTTGGAACAAGATTTGCCGGAACACGTGACAGTACGTGCCGTTGAATGTTTCACAAACTGCCAAGGCGGCTGCAACATCATGATGCGCGGCGGAAATCGCTATGCTTATGTTTATGGTAACCTAGACCCAGAAACGCAGGTCGAAATCATCACAGATGGCGTTACCCGCTACTACAATGCCGCTGACGGGTTTGTGCCTTGGCGCGAACGCCCTGAACACTTCCGCAAGAACTGCGTTGCCCGAATCCCACCACTTAATTTGCCACAGGATGCTGCCAAATGAGCGATCTAGCCAAACTTCCCGTCACCGTAATCACTGGTTTCTTGGGTGCGGGTAAAACCACCCTCATCCGTCACCTTATTCAAAACCCACAGGGCAAACGGTTGGCAGTGGTCGTCAACGAATTTGGCGATGTCGGTGTCGACGGTGAAATCCTGAAATCCTGCGCGATCCCTGATTGCCCAGCCGAAAACATCATGGAGCTGTCCAACGGTTGCATCTGCTGCACCGTGGCTGACGATTTCATCCCGACGATTGAAGCGTTGATGGCGCTAGAGCCACGCCCCGATCACATCCTGATTGAGACATCAGGCTTGGCCCTGCCAAAGCCATTGTTGAAAGCCTTCAATTGGCCTGACATCCGCTCGAAAATCACCGTCGACGGTGTGATCGCCTTGGCCGATGCCGAAGCTGTGGCTGATGGCCGTTTCGCCCCCAACGTCGCGGCAGTAGACGCCCAGCGCGAGGCAGACGATTCACTGGATCACGAGACCCCATTGTCCGAAGTGTTCGAGGATCAAATCAGCTGCGCTGACATCATTCTGTTGACCAAGACTGATCTTGCTGGTGCCGATGGCATCGCAAAAGCCCGCGCTGTAATCGAAGCTGAATCGCCGCGTCCAATTCCAATCGTTGAAATCTCTGAAGGCGTTGTTGATCCCCGCGTGATCCTTGGTCTAGCGGCAGCCGCCGAAGACGACATGGACGCACGACCATCACACCACGATGGGCATGATGATCACGAACACGATGATTTTGAATCTATCGTGGTCGACATCCCTGAAATCGCAGATCCTGCAGACTTGGTCGCACGCATTGAAGCCATGGCCAAGGATCAGAACATCCTACGCGTCAAAGGATATGCCGCGGTCAAAGGCAAACCAATGCGCCTTTTGGTGCAAGCCGTTGGTGCCCGCGTGCGTCAGCAATACGACCAACCATGGGGCACAACAGAGCGCCGCGGTCGTCTGGTTGTAATTGCTGAACATGACCACGTGAACCCTGACGCAATCCGCGCAGCGCTTGTCGACTAAGCTGACATGCACGTCGTCTTTCGCGAAAGCCACGGGTTAGAGGAATCGGAAACCCCATTTGATCTGCAGCAATCGCCTGCGGATCTTGTGGTGTTGTCCTTCTCCGACAGTGACCTTGGTGCCTTCGCGGCTGGCTGGCATCGTGGGGATGGCAAACTGCCAGCCCTACGCCTTGCCAATTTGACAGCTCTAAAACATCCGCTGTCCGTTGATACCTATGTCGAACAAACCCTTGAGGGCGCAAAAGGTATCCTAATCCGTTTGATCGGCGGGTACGCCTACTGGTCATATGGCCTGCAACAAGTTGAAGCCTTGTGTCGTGCAAAGAGCATTGCTTTGGCCGTGCTCCCTGCGGATGGCCGAACAGATACACGGCTTGATGAGGTCTCAACTCTTCCTGTCTCAACCCTGCGCCGCCTATCCCACCTGTGTGATCAAGGTGGTGAAGTAGCGGCCCAAGCAGCCCTTGCGCAATTGTCCCTTGCTGCTGGTCTTTATGCGGGTCCGGTGCGCGGTGCAAAAGGCGTACCTAGCGTTGGGGCATGGACACCGGAACACGGTGTAACCTGTCCTGTTGCCGCCTTTGCCCCAGACAGCGAAAACCCCCGCGTCCTCATCAGTTTTTATCGCGCCTATCTCACTTCTGCGGATATGGCTCCCATCACAGCCTTGTTCGAAAGCCTTAGGGCAAAGGGCTGCGATGTCGTCGCGCTGTTTGCACCATCTCTAAAGGCACCAGACGCCGCCACTTGGCTGCGCCGACAAACCCTCGCGCTAAAGCCTGATGCGATTATCAACGCCACTTCGTTTTCCGGCAAAGGAGCTGACGGCACCTCTCCTTTAGACGCGGCGGGCGTTCCGGTTTTCCAAGTTGCCCTTTCCACGTCGCGGCGCAAAGCCTGGAATGAAGAAGAACGCGGGCTTTCTCCAACAGACCTCGCCATGCACGTTGTCCTGCCAGAAGTAGACGGCCGCATTTTTTCGGGCGTCACCTCTTTTAAAGAGCCGCGCAAAAAAGACCACGACCTGCAATTTGCCCGTTTTGCCCACCGTGTTGAACCCCCACGGATTGAGGCAATCACGAAACGTGTCATCCGGTGGATTACACTTGGGCAAAACAACAACGCCGATCTGACACCCGCAATCGTCCTCTCCACCTATCCAGGCAAAGACTGGCAAATGGCGCACGCCGTTGGGTTGGATGCCATAGCTTCAACCGATGCCATTCTCGATGACCTAAACGATGCTGGGTGGGCGACCCAAAGTGCTGCGCCACTTGAAGCCAGCCTTGGGACAGAAACCATCGCATGGTATCTGGCCGATTATCAGGCAGCGCTGCAAACGTTGCCGCAAACATTGCAAGACGACCTATCAAACGCATGGGGCAACCCCTCTGACGATCCGGCGTTTCGCGATGGTGCGCTACACTTTTCCGCCACCCGCAGGGGCGCGGCGCTGATCGCGTTGCAGCCAGAACGAGGCGAGCGCGATGTACGTGATGACGATTACCACGACCTCGCCCGTGTTCCACGCCATGGCTATGTCGCGTTTTATCTTTGGCTGCGCCATACGATCAAAGCCGATGCGCTGATCCACGTCGGTGCCCATGGCACATTAGAATGGCTACCCGGCAAATCAGTTGCCTTGTCAGATGAATGCTGGCCCGAAGCTTTGGTTGCTGATCTGCCAGTCATCTATCCGTTCATCGTTAATGACCCCGGCGAAGCTGCCCAAGCAAAGCGGCGCATTGGCGCTGTCACCTTGGGGCACATCCCACCACCGATGAAGGACAGTAAAACCCCTGACCAGTTTTTGCGACTTGAAACCCTGCTAGATGAATTTTCGAACGCCGACGGATTAGACCCCCGCCGCCGCGACCGCTTGCAAGCTGACATTCGTTCAGAGGCCCAAGCCATCGGCGTTGAGGCTGATCTGGGCCTAGACACGGCCACCTCTACCGCAGAGGCGCTAACTCGCATCGATCGCTTTGTCTGCGACATCAAAGAAAGCCAGTTTGGTGACGGCCTGCATATCTATGGCCGCGCACCCGTTGTCTCAGGCACCTTTGATGCAACGCAATCTGCACAAGGCGAACAAACCGGACTGATTGATGCCCTTGCTGGCAAACGGATCGACGCGGGACCATCGGGATCGCCATATCGTGGCCGCACCGATGTACTCCCCACAGGGCGCAATTTATTTACGACCGATCCGCGATCAGTACCAACACGTTCTGCATATACCCAAGGCGTCAAACTGGCTGAAGAACTGGTGCGCCGTCACCTGCAGGAAGAAGGCGATTGGCCCAAAGGATTGATCGTCGACCTGTGGGGGTCCGCCACCATGCGTACCGCTGGCGAAGAATTTGCGATGGCGTTACATCTACTAGGTGTGAAACCCGTTTGGGATGAAGGATCGGAACGGGTTTCTGGAATCGAAATTATACCGATCACTGAACTGGAACGCCCACGCCTTGATGTCACCCTGCGCGTTTCTGGCCTGTTTCGCGATGTGTTCCCAACCCTCTCAGCCTTATTTTCCCAAGCCATCCGCGCCCTGTCCAAACGTGACGAAGCCGCCGACTGGAACCCATATGCTGGCAAAGACGCCGAAGATCGTGTATTTGGCCCGGCCCCTGCCAGCTATGGCCTTGGCATGGGTGCATTGGTGGAAACCTATGACGAGGAAAGCCGCGCTGCTGCAGGCGCTGCATGGCTAAAGGCCAGCTCATATGCACTGGACGGTCAAAACATCACACTGAACGCAGAGGGCATCAAAGCCCGTGTTGCGGCAGCTGACAGCTTTGTTCATCCACAGGACCTGCCTGAAACTGATCTGTTGCTTGCCGTTGATTACGCCACTCACGAGGCGGGTTTTGCGGCTGCAAAGACCGCAACGGGTGGCGGCGACATCAAGCTTTATCACCTAGACAACACCGTTGCAGGCAAACCCCGTGCACGCACCTTGTCCGAGGAAATCGCCCGTGTTGTCCACGCCCGCGCAGCCAATTCGGACTGGATTGCCGGTATGCAACGTCACGGTTTTCGCGGCGCTGCCGAAATCGCAGCAACCTTGGATCACATGGCTGCATTCGCACATCTGGCCCAAGTGGTCCCGGCCCATCTATTCGATCTTTATTATGACGCCACCCTTGGCGAAGACGGCGTTGTCTCATTCCTAGAAGACGCCAACCCCGAAGCCCTTGCAGCCATGCGTGATCGTTTCAACGCGCTACATGACGCTGGCTTATGGAACACGCGGCGCAATTCGATTGCCGCTGAATTGGAACGGTTGTCGTGAGTGGCCCCGAAATCAAAGGTTGGTGCCCCGGTGCCTTGCGCCCCATGCAATCTGGTGACGGGTTGATCACGCGGGTGCGGCCACGCTTGGGGCAACTTTCCAATACACAGGCGCTTGGGCTTTGCGACGCATCTGCGACCTTTGGCAACGGTATCATCGACCTCACCAATCGCGCTAACTTGCAACTGCGCGGGATCAAACCACACAATCATCAAGCGGTTGTTGATGCATTGCTTGCGCTCGACCTACTTGATGAAACCCCTGAACTCGAAGCGCGGCGCAACATCATCTGTGCTCCACTGCGATCAACGGATGGCCTGACGGCCCGCCTTGCGCTTGAGCTCACAGAACGCCTAGCTGAACTTCCAGAGTTACCCGGAAAATTCGGCTTTGCCATCGATGTCGATGGCCCACCCCAACTTAGCGATGCACCGGCCGATATTCGGATCGAAACAGGCCCCTCTGGATTGATCGTTCGCGCCGATGGCTCACCCCTTGGCATGCGTGTCACTACAGACACGGCAATTAACGACCTGATAAGCATCGCACGTTGGTTCGCACAAAACCGCGACAACGATATACGGCGCATGGCCGCACATCTTGGGTCAGTGCCTTTGCCCCTTCGTTTCGCGCGCGAAACCTCTCATAAGCCTGCGGCACAACTTGTGCCCGCACAACTGCCCCAAGGGCGCGTTTTTGGTGCACCATTTGGCAGCTTACCCACCACAGAATTACGCGCGTTATTGGCTTCAAACTCAACTTCAACACTGACGCTCACGCATTCACGCATGTTTCTTCTGAGCGGCCAATTAGACGCCGGAGAAACCAGCTTTATTACCACACCAGACGCACCTGAACTTGGCGTAGATGCCTGCCCCGGTGCACCAGCTTGCACGGCCACCCAACAAAGCACCCGAGCCATTGCACGTGCACTCACCCCACATCTTAAGGGTCGGTCATTGCACGTATCGGGCTGTACCAAAGGTTGTGCGCGACCGCGCAATGCTGATGTCGTGCTTGTAGGGCAGAACGGCGGCTTTGACCTTGTTTTGAACGGGGTTTCGTGGGATGTCCCAGTGCTGCAAGGGATCAAACCCGACTCTGTTATAGACGCCGTGATCAACGAATTAGGACGCCACTGATGCCATACACCTATGAGACCGATGGCGCGACCATCTACAAAGGCAGCTTTGCCACCATCAGGGCAGAAGCCGATTTGGCCCGTTTTGACGACAATCACGAAAGCATCGCAGTACGCATGATCCATGCAGCTGGCATGGTTGATCTAGCACAACATGTGCACTTTTCAGATACCTTCGGCCCAGCAGCCCGCGCCGCATTGAAAAATGGCGCGCCGATCCTGTGCGATGCCTACATGGTGTCCGAGGGTGTTACGCGCAAACGTCTGCCTGCAGACAATGAAGTGATCTGTACCCTGCGTGATCCACGGGTTCCTGACATGGCCAAAGAGATGTCCAATACGCGCTCCGCTGCGGCACTTGAATTGTGGCGTCCACACCTTGAGGGCGCATTGGTCGCTATTGGCAATGCTCCAACTGCGCTGTTCCATTTGTTGAACATGTTAGAAGACCCCGACTGCCCACGTCCCGCCGCTATCATCGGGTGCCCTGTTGGTTTCATCGGTGCCGCAGAAAGCAAAGAAGCGTTGCGCGAAGCCAACCCGTTACCATGGGCCATTGTTGAAGGCCGCTTGGGCGGATCCGCAATTACAGTGGCTGCGATCAATGCTATAGCGAGCCGTGTAGAATGAGTGCTGGTACAATATATGGCGTTGGCCTTGGCCCAGGTGATCCTGATTTATTAAGCGTGAAATCTGACCGTTTGGTGCGTAACGCCAAAAATGTTGCCTTTTTCCGCAAGGCAGGACGCAAAGGCCAATCAAGGCAGATTGCTGAATCTATGCTGCCCGAGGGCGTCATCGAATTCGCGATGGAATACCCAGTCACCACTGAAATTCCGCTGAGTGATCCGCGTTACAACGAAATCCTTGTTGCGTTCTACGAGGATTGCGCGACACACCTGCGTGCCCTCGCCCAATCTGGCGAAGACGTTGTTGTCTTGTGTGAAGGTGATCCGTTTTTCTACGGTTCGTTCATGCACATGTATGAACGCCTGAAAAATGATGTGCCTGTTGATGTGGTTCCTGCGATCACTGGTATGTCGGGCGCGTGGACGGCCACTGGTCATCCAATCACTTGGGGCGATGATGTTCTGACCGTTCTGATGGGCACCCTGCCCGAAGACGAATTGTCCCGCCGCATGGCAGACACAGACGCATTGGTCGTGATGAAAATTGGCCGCAACATCGCGAAAGTGCGCAGTGCACTGCGCACTGCTGGAAAATTCGATGACGCGTGGATTGTTGAGTTCGCAACGATGCCAAACCAAACCGTCAGCAAGCTAAGCGAAGCAGGTGAAAAAGTGACGCCTTACTTCTCAATCATCGTGGTTCACGGTCAGGGTCGCCGTCCATGAGCGGTAGCGTTGTCATAGCTGGTATTGGACCAGGTGATGATGATCTTGTCACGCCGCAAGTCACTGACGCCTTGGCCAAGGCGACCGACATTGTTGGCTACTTTCCCTATGTGGATCGCATTGCGCCGCGCGACGGTCTAACGCGCCACGGCAGCGACAACCGAGTTGAGATTGACCGCTCCCAACATGCACTGGAAATGGCACTTGAAGGGAAACATGTCGTCGTCGTTTCATCCGGTGACCCCGGTGTGTTTGCAATGGCTGCCGCTGTTTTTGAAGCGCTTGAAAACGGGCCTAAGGATTGGCTGAACATTGATATCAGCGTTCTGCCCGGCATCACTGCAATGTTGGCTGCATCTGCACGTGCCGGTGCGCCCCTTGGTCATGATTTCTGCGCCATCAATTTAAGTGACAATCTTAAACCATGGTCCATCATCGAAAAACGGTTGCGCCTAGCGGCCGAAGCCGATTTTGCTATGGCCTTTTATAACCCACGCAGCAAATCACGACCTGAAGGGTTTGAGCGCACACTTGAAATTCTCAAAGATGCCTGTGGCGATGATCGTCCCGTTATCTTCGCGCGTAACGTGTCGCGCCCTGATGAAACGATCAAGATTGTACCACTGTCACAAACCACACCGGACATGGCAGACATGCGCACGATGGTTTTGGTGGGCTCCAGCCAAACGCGCATTATCGAGCGCGAGATTGGCCCGATTGTTTACACACCAAGATCGCTTACCAAATGAGCCAGCCAGTCCAAAACCTCTTGTGCAGTTCCCACTTCTGGGCGTGCGGTGATGTGCGGACGGTCGATCATAATGATCGGAATATTCAAGGCGCGGGCCGCGTCAATTTTAGCACGTGCCCCATTGCCCCCGGCATTTTTAGCAACAACCAATTCGATCTTATGATCCCGCATCAAGGCCGTGTCGTTCTCGACACTAAAGGGCCCTTGATCAACGATGATACTACGGTTTGGCAATGGCACTTCGCCACTTGGGGCATCCACAAGGCGCAACAGGTATTGATGCTGCGGGCACGGTGCAAAGGCGTCCAAATGCATACGACCAATCGCCAACATCACTTTTTGCGCAGGTCCGCCGAGCGCGGCAACAGCACCATCAATGTCCGCAACATGTCGCCAATGATCGCCCGCTTGCGCAACCCATTTGGGTCGCGTCAAAGCCAGCAATTGCGCATTCGTTTGCGCACATGCGGCAACCGCATTCATACTCATTTGGGCAGCGAACGGATGGGTCGCATCGACCACATGCGTGATAGCGTTTTCAGCAATGTATTTGACCAATCCTTCAACACCACCAAAACCACCAATGCGCGTGGGCAAAGGTTGGCGTTTGGGGCGTGCAACACGACCCGCGTAGGAAAACGTAGCGTTAATGCCAGCGTCATGCAGAACATGGGCCAAACCCGTGGCCTCTGTGGTGCCGCCAAGGATAAGCAGGTGATCTGTCATGTCTAATGTTCCTTGGTTGACCATTTTGGGCTTGGGCGAAGATGGACCAAATGCCATGACGCCTGCAAGCCTCAAGGCGCTTCAAAGTGCTGAATTCGTTATGGGGGCCGCACGCCACTTGTCACTGCTGCCTGTGGTTGATGCAGAGTTGATAACTTGGCCCGTTCCCTTTGCCGATGGTATTGCACAGCTTTTGGAGTTGCGAGGCAAACGCGTTGTCGCCTTGGCCTCTGGCGATCCGTTTTGGTTTGGTGCAGGCAGCGTTTTCGGCCGCCACTTACAGTCAGATGAATGGACTTCAATCGCAGGACCCGCAACCTTTTCACTGGCTGCGGCTCAGATGGGTTGGCCGTTAGAAAACACACTTTGCCTTGGACTACATGCCGCACCATTAACGCGCCTGCGCGCACATCTTTCCACAGGTCAGCGGTGTATCGCGCTTTTGCGCGATGGCGCGGCTGTGCAGGAGCTGAACAGTTACATTTCAGACAACGGTTTTGGCGACAGTGACCTGACAGTCCTTGAAGCCCTTGGTGGTCCACGCCAGCGCGTCACTGCGTTTGATCAACTCAGTGAGGCAGTTCAGCATCCAGTTTGTGTAGCGATTGATATCAAGGGCAGTGGTCCTGCTATCAGCAAAGCATCAGGCAAAGACGATGCGCTATTTGCCAATGATGGGCAGATCACCAAACGCCCTATTCGCGCCCTTACTTTGTCTGCTCTTGCTCCAAAATTTGGTGAACACCTTTGGGACCTTGGCACAGGTTCTGGATCAATCGCAATTGAATGGTTGCTAAGTCATCCATCTGTCACCGCCACTGCAGTAGAAGCAAATTCTGAACGTGCTACGCGCGCTGCGCATAATGCTATGACGCTGGGTGTGGAGCGTTTGGACGTTATCACCGCCAAATCAATAGACGTGTTAGACGATCTGCCCGCACCAGACGTTGTGTTTGTTGGCGGTGGCCTAACTCAAGAGTTGCTAGATGTGCTTTGGAACATCATGCCGGTTGGTTGCCGTTTCGTAACCAATGCCGTGACCCTAGAATCTGAGGTAATTGTTGCGCAAGCGCATGCCGCCAAAGGCGGTGAGTTGATGCGCATCGAAATCGCCAACTCCAAAGCTCTTGGTACAAAACGTGGTTGGTCTAGCGCCTATCCCATTGTCCAGTGGAGCGTGACACGATGATCGTTGCAGGGTTTGGGTTTCGCGGCTGCGCGACCATCGACAGCTTAACCTCTGCCTTCAGCGAAACCGGCCTTAGCGCGGTAGATGCTATTGCAACGGCCGAAGACAAATCCAAAACCCCTGTGTTCATTGATTTTGCAAAAACCATTGGCGCACAGATCGTTTCAATTGACGCATCTACATTGACCCACATCGAAACCCAGACCCAATCACAAGCCAGCCAAACCCACCGTGACACGGGTAGCGTGGCAGAAGCAGCTGCCCTTGCTGCTTTGGGTAAAGATGCAAAGTTGCTGGCACCCCGTTCCATTTCTAATGACCGCATGGCAACCTGTGCCATCGCCCAAGGACCCAAATCATGACTGTACACTTCATTGGCGCAGGCCCCGGTGCCGCCGATCTTTTGACCCTGCGTGGCCGCGACATCATCGCGGCATGCCCTGTCTGCCTATACGCAGGATCACTGGTTCCACAGGAAATTTTGGGCCACTGCCCTGCCGACGCTGAGATCATTAATACCGCAGCGATGGACCTTGATACCATCATCGCCACCATCAAAACAGCAACTGAGGCGGGCAAAGACGTGGCGCGTTTGCACTCAGGCGACTTGTCTGTGTGGTCTGCAATGGGTGAACAAATGCGCCGTCTGCGCGCTGAAAATATTGCGGTCAGCGTAACACCAGGCGTGCCATCCTTTGCCGCCGCTGCTGCGGCACTGGGCACTGAACTGACATTACCCGGATTGGCACAATCGGTTGTGTTAACACGCACACCTGGCCGCGCGTCCTCAATGCCAGAGGGTGAAAGCCTAAAGAATTTCGCAGCCACCGGCGCGACGCTCGCGATCCACCTGTCTATTCAGAACCTTGATACCGTCGTTGCTGATCTTACCCCGTCTTATGGTGATGATTGCCCTGTTGCGGTTGTGTACCGCGCATCATGGCCAGACGAACAAATCATCCGCGCAACCTTGTCCACCATCGCCGCAACCGTCACGCCAGAAATCGCACGTACCGCGTTGATCCTTGTTGGTCCGGCGTTGGCTGGCGAAGGGTTCGACGAAAGCTGCCTTTACGCGACTGACTATGACCGCCGTTATCGCCCTCAAACTGCTGAAAGCCCTTGGGCCAGCTGGAGTCCTGACGATGAATAATATGCCCAAAGGCCTACTCATTTCCGCCCCTAGTTCGGGCACCGGCAAAACAACTGTCATGTTGGGATTGCTGCGTGCTTTGGCAGAGGACGGGTTGAACGTTCAGCCCTTCAAAAGTGGTCCTGATTATATTGACCCGGCGTTTCACCGCGCAGCCGCTGGCCGGCCCTCATTCAACTTTGATACATGGGCGATGAACCCGTCACTGTTGGGCGCGATTTCAGCTCAAGCTGAAGGATCAGATATCGTGATCGCTGAGGGGTCCATGGGCCTGTATGATGGCGTTGCGAAACCGGGTGCAACAGGTCACGGAACCAGCGCAGAGACGGCGGCAAAAATGGGCTGGGGCGTGATCCTTGTGATTGATGTCAGCGGTCAAGCACAGTCTGCGGCTGCAACAGCTTTGGGTTTTGCCAAGTACAATCCCGATCTTAATTTCGCAGGTGTGATCCTGAACCGTGTGGCGTCACCGCGCCACGAACGCCTGACCCGTTTAGGAATGGAGAAACACGGCATTAAGGTGCTAGGGAGCTTGCCCCGCCGCGGCGATCTTGCGTTGCCTGAACGCCACCTTGGACTAATCCAAGCGGTAGAACATCCCGACCTTGAAGCGGCGATTTCTGGGTATGCCAACTTCCTGCGCGAGAACGTGGATTTAGAGGCGATCAAAGCCGCAGCTACAGGTGGCGACGCATTGCCGGCAGGCCAACTGCCTAAACCACCTGCGCAACGGATCGCGTTGGCTCAGGACGCTGCATTCTCATTCACCTACCCGCACCTAGTCGCTGGATGGCGGGCGCATGGGGCAGAGATCATTCCGTTCTCACCACTTGCCGATGAAGCACCTGACAATGACGCCGATCTGGTTTGGTTGCCCGGTGGATACCCCGAATTGCACGCAGGTTCGTTGGCCGCAGCGTCTAACTTTCGCAAAGCGATGATGGAGCACGCCAAAACACGACCTGTGCACGGGGAGTGTGGCGGCTACATGGCGTTGGGTAAAACCTTGGTCGACAAGGAAGGGAACAGCCACGAAATGCTAGGCCTTCTTGGCCTTGTCACCAGCTATGAAAAGCGCAAGTTCCACCTTGGCTACCGCAAAGCGCATTTGATTGCACCTATGCCGGGGTTTGCCACGGGTGAAGCATTGCGTGGCCATGAGTTCCATTATTCCACCATTCTAGAGGAACCTGATGCACCGCTGGCCGAAGTCTTGGACGCAGAAGGCAACCCAGTTCCAGAAACTGGCTCCATCAATGGCAACGTCACAGGCACCTTCTTTCACCTGATTGCAGAGGCCAGCTAAATGACCGGTTTTGTAAGCTTCGTCGGCTCAGGGCCCGGCGATCCTGAATTGCTCACTTTGAAAGCGGTGGACCGTTTAAAGACAGCGGATGCTGTTTTGTTTGATGACCTGTCATCCGGTCCTATTCTGTCACATGCTGGCAAGGGTACCGATTTGGTCGGCGTTGGGAAACGCGCAGGTCGCGCCTCCCCTAAGCAAAGCCATGTCAGTCAATTGTTGGTTGAGTATGCGCAAACAGGCGCACGTGTTGTACGTCTTAAAAGTGGCGATGGCGGAATGTTTGGGCGCCTTGAGGAAGAGATTTTAGCATTGCGCGAAGCGGGCATTCCCTACGAAATCATACCCGGCATTCCATCAGCCTGCGCTGCTGCGGCCGCGGCAGGCATTCCCCTAACCCGTCGAATGACGGCACGCCGCGTGCAGTTCGTGACTGGGCATGATGTGGATGGCACTTTGCCTAATGATGCGAACCTTGTGGCACTTGCCGATCCTATGGCAACAACCGTGGTGTTCATGGGTAAACGGACGTTTCCGGCCTTGCTTGAAAAATTGATCGCGCATGGTTTGCCACGTGACACACCCGCCCTTTTGGCCGAAGCGGTCAGCACACCGGAACAGTCGTTAAAGCGCACAACGGTTTCGGAATTGGCCAAGGAACTTCAGGCAGAGTTTTCACCGAACCCTGCCCTGATCCTATATGGTCCTTTGGCGACAGATTACGACGATGGATAGCCTAACGCTAATCGGCATCGGGACCGGCAATCCTGACCACCTTACATTTGAAGGCGCACGCGCAATCCAAGAGGCGACAACGATTCTGATCCCCCGCAAGGGCGGTGAAAAATCCGACCTTGCTGATCTGCGCCGTCAGATTGTTGAGAAGGTTGTGGTGGGCGATGGCCCACAAATTATCGAATTTGATCTGCCCGTACGTAAATCTGATGGTGACTATTTAGAAAACGTTGATCTGTGGCACGATGCAATCGCGGATACGTGGATCAAGGCCGCAGGTAATACTGAACGCGCGGCGTTGTTGATCTGGGGCGACCCATCGCTTTATGATAGTTCGCTGCGTATTGCCTCGCGTCTCAAACCCTATCCAAAGGTACGCGTCGTTGCGGGGATCACAACGCTTCAAGTTTTGACTGCAGCCCACGCAATCCCTGTGAATGAAATAGGGGCACCCTTTGTTGTGACCACGGGGCGACAGTTACGCGACAATGGTTGGCCCAAAGGTGCTGACAGCGCCATTTTTATGCTCGATGGCAACTGTGCATTTCAAACGCTGAATGGTGCAGATTTTGACATCTGGTGGGGCGCTTATCTGGGGATGGAGAATCAAATCATCCGCTCTGGCCCGCTTGATCTTGTCAAAGACGAGATCATTTCGGCCCGTGCAAAAGCACGCGCCGCACATGGATGGATCATGGATGCATACTTATTACGTCGTAAACGGCCAGAATAGCCTTGGGCATTAAGTTGTCCCTTGTGCGACTCACGGATGGGGTTGTAGACGTAAAGGGCTTGGTGTTCGTCGGTTTTGTCGATGAACGAAGAGGGAATTGGGTTAGGTTTAAGTCAACCAAATCCCAGGCCGCCCCCGCGACTGTATGCGAAGAGCGGGTTTCGAATTTGCCACTCACCCTATTTGGTGGGGAAGGTCGAAGCCACGTGATGAAACGCAAGCCAGGAGACCTGCCGGGCTGAAACGTAATTAAATCTGTCGGGTGTGACAGTAAGGAGAAGACCAATGAAGACGACTGCAGCAACTATGACCGTAGAAGATCACGCATCAGCCAGCCGCACAGGTTTGGCGTCTGCATTTTTCGCATTGATCCTTGGCGTAGGCATCATTGCCGTCACTGGCCACGTTCAAGCAGCAGCATTGCACGATGCGGCACACGACGTGCGTCACGCAACTGGCTTCCCCTGCCACTAAAATGTTTGCACGCATTGTAACCAGCGCATTGTTCGCTGGCGCTACGGCTGGGTTGTTGATCGCCCTGTTGCAGTATGCGTTCGTGCAACCTGTGTTATTGCACGCTGAACTTTATGAAACTGGTACCTTGGTGCATTTTGGTGCCGCTCCGGTTTCCGCAATTCAAGACGTGAGTGGGTTTGATCCCTTGCGCGACCTCCTGTCTGTTCTGTTCACCATGCTGACCTACTGCGGTTATGCGATGATCCTTGTCGCGCTCATGGGCGTTGCAGAAGAACGCGGTGCCGACATCACACTGCGCAACGGCATGATCTGGGGTCTTATGGGCTTCATCGCAGCGCACCTTGCACCAGCCTTTTCATTGCCCCCTGAAGTACCGGGTGTTGCGGCAGCCGATGTGTTGCTGCGCCAGTACTGGTGGTTTGCGACTGTTGCGACAGCTGCAATCGCGATGTGGTTGATCGCCTTCCACTTCACAATGGTCGGCGTTGGCGCTGCGATTGTGCTTCTGCTGCTGCCCCACATCATTGGTGCACCACAACCAGCTGAGTTCACAGGCCCCGTTCCAACGGAAATCGGTGCGTTGTTTGCTTCTCGTGCACTGAGTGTAGGATTGGCTGCTTGGATCATCCTCGGTGCATTTTGCGCATACTTTTGGACCAAAGAAGGCGAAGCGGCCTAATCACCGCTTCCGACTTTTTCAAACAGGAAAAACGACATGGATCGTAGACTTTCAATGCTCCTGATCGGTTTGGTCTTTGGCGGTGGCATCGGGTTCACAATTGCGGCCGGTAATGGTGTTACGTTTGACGGCCACGATCACGCGACTGGACACGGTGGTGGTGGCCACGATCATTCAGAAATCACATCAATCGACCTACCTGCAGGTGATACAGCACCAACACTTGCTGCGCAGATATTCAAAGATCCGGCGTCGGGCTGGAACCTCAAGATTGAGAAAACCAACTTTACCTTCGCCCCTCAAAACGCGAGCACGGTTGATGTAACAGGCGAGGGCCATGCGCATCTCTATGTGAACGGCGATAAGACTGCACGCCTCTATGCGGATTGGTTCCACATAGATCACTTACCCGAAGGTGATGTGCTGATCGAAGTCGCGCTGAACTCAAACGACCACAGCCAGCTTAGCGTTGATGGTGTCCCATTACGGGTCGGTGTTCAGGTCATAAACACAACAAATTAATCCATCGTTGGGATACGGGCGCGCAAGCGATTGCGCAGCTCGCCCAATGGGCGAGCATCTTCGATCCAGCCCTTCTTTAGCTCAAGAAACATCTGACACAGCTTAACGATTTCCGTTTCAGACGCTTTGATATCCAACCCATCAAATACGTAAGTGCCGCGCCCTTCGCCCTGAAGCGAGATATTGACGGCATGGACGCATCCACCAAGGCATGGCGTGGCCTCAACTTCAATCTGATCACTTAGCCCAGCAAGCTTGATCGCGCCGCGCAATGTTGAGCAGTCTTGGCGTACGGTGACATCACTCTCGCGTTCGCATGTGGCGCAAACCAATAAGCGGTTCGCTGGTTTTTGTGTCATAGCGCATCCTTCATCATATCACGTTGTAGGCTATCGTAATTGAAATATCAGGGAAATTTCAAAGCATACATCCAGACCCATCACATAAAGACCGGCTTAAGCCCGTGATTGGGCGTACCTCGCGCAGCCATATAGCGCCGCATTATCTTCAGTTATCACGTACAGTGGCACCTGGCCAAAGCGACCAGAGAAACTTTCATCTTTGCCAGCTTCGGCAGCGATTATTTTGGCTGCAGTTTCCGAATTCATAATGGCGCGTGCCACGCTGCCATTAAAATACAGACCCGCAAAAGGCATATATTGGAATGCCATTTGCCTACAGAACAAACCCAAGGCCTTCGCAAAAAGAGCAACTGTCTGAGCACCCTCTCCATATGTTGGTACAGTGATTTGTGCCGGACCCGTTTCTTTGAAACCAAGTGCAACATGCAACGCAGCGAGCCCGTCACCTGAAAACAACTCTTCAACTTTTTGGAAGCTGCTGGCCTTGTCGCCAACCGCGTCGCGCAAAACATCCATAACGCTGCTTGGTAGGCTCGCATGACCCAACTCGGCTTCAATCACGTGGCCCTCGTGGCACATGCTTACGTTAAACCCTGTGGCGATGCCCGCGACAAGAGCTTGATCGCCATGCGGTTTACCACCGTTGATTTGGTTCACAACATGGTCAGGTAGCACGTCTAATGCATAGCCAAGCGCAACCAAATCGTTCAAAAGATATGCCCGCTCAAGGCCCAAAGATCGCGCCAATACGTCTGTATCAAACTCCCACTCGCCGTTAGTCAGCTCACCTTTTCCAGCTGAAACAGGCCCAGCGATCGCAATACAAATTGAACTTGGCTTTGGCCCGACCAAAGCTGCAAAATACTCTTGGACTGCCTCAACAAAGCAATCCACATCAGCATTAGAGTACCTGATAAAACTCTTTGCTATAACGCCATTAGCATCAGCCAAAGCAAATCTTGTATTTGTTCCGCCTATGTCGGCGACGAGTGTTAGATCGTTTATCATTATGCTTCTTTTTGATGTGGGTGCTTACAGAGAATAATCATGCTCAATAGATCATCATCGGTGACAGAGTCCACATCGACTGTCCCAACCAATTTACCATTTTTCATGACTGCGGCTGCAGTTTTAAATAGTTTCATGTGTTCCCCCCCAAAACGAACAAAAATCCTCCGCCGGAATCGCCTGACAGTTAGGGATGAAGCAATGTAGATCAATTTAAATTCGAATTGCAAATTAAATCGTAAATCTTCGATTAAAAAGTCATCCTTTATGTCTGGGCCTCATATTCTTATAAGGTTAGTGAAGGAGAGCAACTTATGGATTTTGGGCATCAACGTGAGCAAGGACGGCATATTTTGCTGCGTGAGATCGAGCGTCGCGGCCCAATTCCACGTATCGATCTTTCTCAAAACACGGGAATCAGCCGCGCGACCGTGACCACTGTAACCGCCGAATTGCTGCGTGATGGCCTGATCGAAGAGATCCCACGTGACTCTGAGTCCGCGACTGACATGAAACGCGGCCGCCCTCGCGTAGACCTCAAGATCGCAAGCGGTGCCCATTTGGTCGCAGGCATCAAGGTATCAGGTCATTCAATTTCTTTGATGCTTGTTGATTTCGAAGGGACACAAATTGCAGAGCTTGAAGTACCATTCCTTGACGGCCCTACATCCTGTGTAAGATTGACGGAACAAATCGCTCATGCCCTGGACGGCCTCACAGCACTTGTCGGCAAAGCTGTTCACGACCTTTCAGGAATTGGTGTTGGACTTGCGGGTGTCGTCGATGCAGCCAACGGAACCGTCTATTGGTCACCATCTTTAGAAGAGCGCAACATCAATTTACGCGATAAATTGAACCAAGAACTGGGTGTTCCAACTTTTTTAGACAATGACGCCAACTTGGTTGCGATGGCAGAAAAGACATTTGGCTTGGGCCGTGACCACTCTGACTTCATCGTGGTTACCATCGAAAGTGGTGTAGGTATGGGCCTTGTGATCAATGGTCAAATTTACCGCGGCACGCGTGGGTGTGGTGCCGAATTTGGTCACACAAAAGTGCAGCTTGAGGGCGCATTGTGTCGTTGTGGCCAGCGCGGATGCCTTGAGGCATACGTAGCTGATTATGCCTTGGTTCGTGAAGCAGCCAGTATCGGTTTCTTGGATTTAGACCAATCGATCGAGAGCCGCGTCAGCCATCTGTTGACCGCTGCCAAAGATGGGGACCCAACAGCTAAGACCATTGTGGATCGTGCGAGTCGTATGTTTGCCCTTAGTCTTGCGAATTTAGTGAACGTCTTTGATCCACAGCTAATCATCTTAGCAGGTGAACAGATGCAATTTGATCACCTTTACGCCAAAGACGTTATTGAGGATATGCGCAAATCCATCGTTCAAATTGACAAGCCCCCACCAGACGTGGTGATCCATAAGTGGGACAACTTAATGTGGGCGCGTGGCGCTGCCGCTTACGCATTAGATTTTGTATTTGATATGGCAGCAAAGGAGATACGCGAAGATGTGGGTTAAAACTGCCGCAATTATAACGCTCATCGCTGGCCCTGTTTTTGCGACTCCGGCATTTGAGGTCCAATTCGTTCCATAGCACGCATACACAACTGGATGGGAACATTATGTCGGCGGCGGACTTGCCGTTTTTGATTGCGATAATGGTTTGCAACTACGCGAGATCACCTTGGGTGGCGGCCATGCTGGTGGATTACTTGGCCCCCAACACTTTGGTTTGGATCAAGCCAAAGGCGTATCATTCCGTATTATTTGGCCTTATGGTGTGCATAGCGAATGGGCCAAGTCAAAACCGAACCAACGTTTACAGGTGATACGTTCAGGCGATGCCTTGGATATCTTCCCTTATTGATCCAGCGGCAGACCACCCGGGGCAGACGAAGGAATTCTCAGTGCACCCTTTAGGCTTTGTAGGTCAGTAAGTGCATTCAAGAACGCAATAATTTCTGCGATCTCTTTTTCGTTCAAATCAATCGATTCCAGTTCATTTGCCACAGCGATTTTTACAACCTCATCAGCATCACGCATAACCACAAAATCATCCTCGCCCATCTCTAAAGACAATACAGCTGCACTTTCTAGATAGGCATTAAGTGATGCAATCGGATCAAGTTGATGGCGAACAACACCTTCTAACGTTCCATAAGCACAGCTATGACCATAGGGGTGATGTGCGCGACATTGCGCAACGATGGTGTTCTAAAGGCATATGCATCCGCAGGGTCGCCGGTCACACGCATGCGTCCTTCATCCCCTTGATGGCGTTCAAATTCAGTGGCCTTGCCCGGTCCAATCTGCGGCATGGAAATCATGATCCGTTTGGAACAGGCCGCGATTGCGTCTGAGGTATCAGTAAAGTGGATCGGGTCATCAGCCCCAACAATAGGATCAAAACGCGCGCGGTATTCTGGAATTTTTTCGATGCGTTTTACCAAGATAACCCATGCCCCACCCGGACCTGTCAGCACACCTTGACGCACTGCTTTGGACACATCGTTTTCGGAAAAATACCCTGCCATTTCAGCAGCAGACAATACAGGAAACATAGTTTGGGCAGACAGCAACGTCGCAACACCATTTTCCATTTCGCCACCCAAAGGCGTGCGAATACGAGAAGCGCGGGTCTTATCAACCTCGAGACGTCCATCATGAAAGCAGCTAACAAATTCAGCGGCACCCAAGTTGAACAACGCAGGTGCATTGCGCGGAATGCGTTTCTCTGGCGGGTTCGCAGCATCAATCACACGTTCCGTGCCAAGACCAACACCACCATCGCCAATACCAAGGGATATCCCATCAGCAGTGTTAAACCGTGGGTGATGGCAGGTCGCACATGAAACCGATTTACTGCCTGAAAGGATTGGATCCAAAAAACAGCAGTTGCCCCAACGCAATTTGTGGAGGATTGATCTCAGGAAAAACCGACATCAGCAGATGGCAGAGGATTGGCAAATCCAGTACTGGTTGTTAGCGCAAGGATTGCACCAACGCATACACCTGATAATTTTTCTTGAGCCAAATTCATCTAAAATTCCATCCTTACTGTATCGTTTTCCACGCAAGGAAATTGTCGTGAAATTGATCGTAACGCAATCGGTAAGAATCCACCATCGCAGCATTCGGAACAATCGTTTTGGCAACTGGTGGCTTCGTCATTACATCCTCAACGGCAGCTCCCGTCACCCCACAGATGGCCAGCCTTGCCGCACCAAGCGCCGCACCAAAGTCACCTTGTTCAGGCAACTCAATTTTCAGGTTCAATACTGTCGCCAACATTTCAACCCAATAGGATGAGCGCGCACCGCCCCCAATTGCCAGGATGGTATCAAAGTTAGCACCCGTCAAGCGCAACGCCTCAAGACTGTCACGCAACGCAAAGCTTACCCCTTGAAGAACCGCTTGGGTCATCTCGGCGCGGTCCGTGGCAACGTCCAATCCAACAAAACCCGCACGCACTGCGCTGTCGTTGTGTGGTGTACGCTCACCCGAAAGGTAGGGATAGAATTGAACGGTCGTTGGGGCACGCAGGGTGTCGCCCAACTCTGCAGTAAGGTCGGCAGGGCTTTGACCGGTAATGCGACTAAGCCAATTGAGGCTGTCAGTCGCTGCCAAAACCACACCCATCTGATACCACTGATCCGGAACCGCATGGCAAAACGTATGCACAGCACTACCTGCCATCGGGGAAAAACCATCACGCCCCGCCAACAAAACACCCGATGTCCCCAACGACACAAATCCTGTGCCTTCAGACATCGCACCGATGCCACATGCAGCAACCGCGTTGTCCCCACCGCCTGCGACGACTTGAACACCACTTGGTAGACCATATTCCCCAGCAATCACTTGCCGCAATTCACCAACCACTTGTGAACCCTCAAAGAGTTTTGGCATCTGTGATCGTGTTAGGCCTGTTGCCGCAAGTAAATCATCGGACCAATCACGCGCACCAACATCAAGCCAAGAGGTCCCCGCACTGTCAGACATATCAGCAGAATAGATCCCAGTAAGCCAAAAGCTCATGTAATCTTTGGGAAGCAAGACCATTGCAGTTTTAGCGAAAACTTCAGGCTCATGTTTAGCCACCCAATTTATCTTTGGTGCAGTAAAACCGGGGAAAACAATATTGCCTGTAAGGGCGCAAAACATTGGCATCGCATCAAGTGCGGCTGCCTCTACATGGCTGCGCGTATCATTCCATAAGATGCAAGGGCGCAGCACCGTTCCTTTCTGATCTAACAACGTGGCACCATGCATATGCCCCGAAATGCCGATGCCACGCACCGCCCCAAATGTTTTGGGGTGGGCATCACGCAGGCGCGCCATTACCGTTTTGCACGCCATGGTCCAATCTCTAGGATCTTGCTCCGACCAACCAACATTGGGATGTTCCACATCATAGCTTGAGTCTGCCTCACCCACAGCGCGACCTGCCTCATCTACCAACAAGGCCCTTAAGCCCGACGTTCCCAAATCCAATCCGATGAACATATGTTTTACTCTCCACAATCAAATCAATTTTGACCTTCATTTAATTCACAGGTCAAAATAAAAAGAACCCGCTGCCGTGTCTGGCGTTTGACATTGATTTACGGCACTCTGCTACAGCTAATACTATAAAGTATGACGAATAGGGGCCGCTTCCTTCATCTTACCAAATAAACTCCGGCCGGAGGCTCCCCACCTCAACCACGGGAAATAGCCACAGTTATCAATCCAAAAGGCACGCTATGACATTCAATCGCTCCCTCAAAATAGCCCCCTCTATCCTCGCCGCTGACTTCGCCAATTTTGGTGCTGAATGCGAAGCGATCGAAACCCAAGGAGCCGATTGGGTTCACATCGATGTAATGGACGGCCACTTTGTGCCCAACATCACATTTGGCCCAGCGACCTGTGCCGCTATTCGGCCCCACATCAAAGGCGTAATGGATGTCCATTTGATGATCTCGCCCGTCGACAGTTACATTGAAGCCTTTGCTGATTCAGGTGCAGACGTCATCACCGCGCACGTAGAGGCAACCCCGCACATTCACCGCACGATGCAAGCCATCCGCGCAAGTGGTACAAAGGCTGGGATTGCCCTTAATCCCGCAACACCAGCTTCTTCGATCGAATACCTTTTAGACATGGTCGATCTGGTCTGTGTGATGACAGTGAACCCTGGTTTCGGTGGACAAAAATTCATCCATTCACAAGTAGAAAAGGTGCGGCAAATCCGTTCCATGATCGGCGATCGCCCGATCCATATTCAGATCGATGGTGGCGTTGATCCAACAACTGCACCTTTGGTTGCTAATGCGGGTGCCGACGTACTCGTTGCTGGCTCTGCAGTGTTTCGAGGTGGCTCTGTCAGCAACCCTGCGCCATACGGCGAAAATATCCGCAATATCCGCGCGGCGGCTGTCTCGATAGAAGTTTAAGTTTAGGGCGGGGTTACCCCGCCTAAACGCTCAGTTCAACAGATCAGAAAATGTAACCAGCAACTTATGCTTTAGAATTTTTCCCGTAGGTGCGGCAGGCAATGCTTCAACCAAGATAAACTGTTTAGGGCGCTTGTATGCCGTCAAACGTTGCGCCACGAAGTCTTGTAACTCCTGAACCGAAATACCTTTCAGGTCGGCTACCTGCACAAAGGCAAGCACCTCCTCGTCGCCATCTTTGGGCCGCCCAATTACAGCCGCCTGAACGACCAGAGGATGATCGTTCAACGCAGCTTCCACCTCAGGCGGATAGACATTAAAACCACCGTGAATAATCAGTTCTTTGGAACGCCCCAAGATGTGCAGCAAACCCTGTTCGTCGATCTGCCCCAAATCCCCTGTGTGCATCCACCCGTCTGCGCCTAGCACTTTGGCTGTCTCTTCAGGGTTCCTGTAGTACCCTCTCATCACATGTGGCCCACGCGACAACACCTCCCCCATGCTGGCATTACCACCGTCAACGTTGTGATCAATCGCGATTTCAACACCGGGTAGCGCAGATCCAGCAGACGTATCAACCGCATCAATTTCATTGCGCGTTGCCGAGACACCAGCCGTGGTTTCCGTCATGCCATATCCGTTCTGAAGGGCCACGCCGTAAAATGCTTCAGCCTCACGCTTCCATGTCGGATCAAGGGGGGCAGCCCCCGAAGAGACATAGCGCAACGTCTTTGATCCAAGGGCCTTAAAACCTTGTTCTTTTGTATACTGCATCAGCAACGCGTGCATCTGCGGTACTCCTGAAAACAAAGTAACTCCAGCGCGCAATGCCGCATACACTTTGGCCACCTCAAATCGCGGAGCAAGCAACACAGGGGCACCGGCATAGACAGCTGCAACAACAACGGAGCAAAGGCCAAAAACATGCGTCGTTGGCAAAACACCATAAACAACATCGGCATGCGTCATGTCGCGCAAATTGGCCGAAGTAAACCCGCCAAATCGAACGTTTCCATGGGTTAGCATAACACCTTTGGGATCACCCGTGGTGCCTGTCGTATACAATAAAACAGCGACATCGCCCGCCAATTCAGATGGGCCACCGACCGATGCCGTGACATACATTGAACCATAGCTGCCTGTAACCTCCACCCCATTCAACCGCACCGCATGGTGCTGAGCATCAGTTGAGACACTGGTCGTCATGATAACAATGGATGGTTCGCAGTGCTCGATAACGCGCGCAACCTCTGCCCCTGTCTGCCGCGCATTCACAGGAACCACGCAGGCCCCGATTTTCCAAGCCGCGAATAGAACTGCAACGGCTGCAATGCAATTTTCAGACAGCAATAATACCCGATCGCCCGACTGCACACAGTTGGCTATCAGAATTTCCGCAACCTCATCACATGCCGCGCCCAAAGCGCCATAATTTAGAGTGATACCCGTGCTGTCAGACATAGCTGGTGCATCCGCGCGTGTAGCGATTTGATGTGCCAGATAGCCATAGACGCTTTGGGTCATCTGCCGTACTCGGGTTTGCGTTTTTCTAGGAAGGCCGCGATCCCCTCAGCGGCTTCGTCTTCGCCAACTGCAAACGCCATAGCATCGCGTTCCAAGTCAAGCTGTGCTGCTTCAGAGTGGTCATAAGCCGTTGCGACCATCGACCGAATGCAACCTTGGGCGTCACGCGGACCTACGGCAACCACATCCGCCCACACATGCGCCTCAGCTATAACTTGCTCACCATCGACGACCGCGTTTACTGCACCCAACGCCAGCATACGCTCTGCAACCGCAGGACGGCCAAGAACGCACATCTCCATAGCCAAAGGTCGAGGAATCATACGGGCAAGCGAGGCAGTTAATCCACCATCCGGAACCAATCCAGCTTTGACATAGGCAGCAGTGAATTTAGCACCTGCCTCGATCACGATGAAATCGCAAGCCAAGGCGATAGATGCCCCAGCTCCAGCAGCGCCACCTTTAACAGCCGCAATCACAGGGACAGGACAGGCACGAATTGCCCGGATTACATCATGCAACAGCTCTACTTTTTCGCGGCGCTTTGGCTCTGGCAATCCACGTCGTTCGATCAATGCGTTCAAATCACCACCGGCGCAAAAGAACCCACCTTGGGAAGTGATTATAATCGCGCGAATGCGACGATCTTTTGCCCTCTCAACCGCATCCAAAATAGTCTTGTAAAATTCTGGAGTAAGTGCTCCACGCTTGTCAGCATTGCCGTTCCAAACAATCAGGCGGTCCTTTGCGTCTTCAACGTATGCGCTCATTCGTGTTTCTCCGTTCACATATCGGAAGGGTACGCTCTCCCATTCTCAGGGTTGTGTGAGCGCCATGAACTTCTCCAAGTGGTAATCCGTATCTCCAAACCGATGGTCTGCCATCGTGATCCGTTTAGCAATATGTGCCAACTCGTATTCTTGGGTCATTGCGATGCCACCATGCATCTGTATTGACTCCTCAGCTATTAGTCGCCCAGCACGCCCCATGAGATTCTTTGCCGCGTGGATATTGATGTCGCGGGTGCGCTCATCGCTTTCGAAATAACCCGCTGCCCGAATAACTGCGGAACGCGCCTGTTCCATTTCAATCAACATGTCAGACATGCGATGTGCCAATGCCTGGAAGGTTGCAATAGGGCGTCCAAATTGCTGTCTGGTCACAAGATACTCCTGTGTCAGTTCAGTCGCCGCAGTCATCTCGCCTAACGTTTCGGCGCACTGTGCCACCGTCGCGATAGCGTATGCATCCTTTAACAATGCAAAACCTTTACCCTCTTCGCCGATCAAAGAACCTTCAACGCCATCCAGCGTAACCTCTGCGGCATGGCCGCCAGCGATCAAAGCGTAATCCTGTATCGTTAATCCGGCAGCATCCTTTTCAACAAAGTAAAGTGAAATTCCGTTTTCATCTGATACTTCACCGCTGATACGGGCTGATACAATCAAAACATCCGAAGCCAGTGCGTTTACAACCACGGCTTTGCGTCCGTTCAGGATACCATTCACCGAAGTTGTTCGCACATAATTCAAGTCATACCGGCTGGTTGGTTCGCCGTGGGCCAAAGCCAATTGAAGGTCCCCATTGATAAGGTCTGCTACACGGTCCAATTCACCAGCCGCAGCCAGAACACGACCTGATAATAGCGCACCGTCCAGAAACGGGCTCATGATATTGGCACGGCCCAACTCTTCGAAAATCAACGCGATATCTGCGCCTGTCCCGCCAAAGCCACCTTGTTCTTCAGTGAAAAACGCCCCAATCACTCCCATCTCCGCCATCGCATGCCAGAGGTCCGATGTTACGCCAGTCTCTGAGCTCAGAGCCTCGTTACGGGTTTCAGAATTGCAGGAGTATTTCAAAAAACGGCGCAGCGAATCTTGAAGCATTTGGTGTTCGGCAGTTAGATCAAAATTCATAGATCAGCCCCCCATCTTTACTTTGGCGATGATCCCACGCTGAATTTCATTTGAGCCTCCAAATATCGAGATTTTTCGATTATTGAAGTACTGTGCGGCAACGGGGCCAGCATCATGTGGATCTGGTAATGGCTCATTGCTGCCCTCCACCGCCTCAGAAATGAATGGCATAGCGTATGGGCCAACCACCCGCCTCGCTAGATCGTTAATCTCTTGACGGATAATAGTGCCTTTAACCTTCAACATCGATGCCTCAACACCCGGTGCACCACCTGCCGCAGCCTGCGAAACGATCCGCAAATTTGTGGTGCTCATCGCCATCAAATCGATTTCAACTTGCGCGACGCGTGCTGCAAAGAGCGGGTTCTGTATAAGCGGCTTGCCACCCGACATCTCTGCCTTTGCAATACGTTTGACCGCAGCCAATCCAGCGGTAGAAAATCCAACACCCGCGATATTAGTGCGCTCATGGGTCAATAAATATTTGGCGTAGGTCCAGCCACTGTTCTCTTCGCCGACAAGGTTCTCAACAGGGACTTCAACATCCGTGAACCACACCTCGTTTACCTCAGCAGAACCATCCAACAAGATGATCGGGCGCACTTCGATTCCGGGTGTATTCATGTCGATCAGAAGAAACGAAATTCCCGCCTGCTGTTTGACCGTGCTGTCGGTGCGCACAAGGCAGAATATCATATTGGCGTGCTGGCCCAAAGTGGTCCACGTTTTTTGACCATTCACAATGTAATGATCGCCTTCTCGGACAGCTTTGGTTTTCAACGACGCAAGATCAGACCCAGCATCCGGTTCAGAATAACCCTGACACCACCAATCCTCACCCGAAAGTATACGAGGCAACCAATGATCTTTTTGCAGCTGGTTACCAAATTTTTGCAAGACGGGGGCAAGCATAGAGAGGCCAAATGGCACAACACGCGGCGCATGCGCACTGGCGCATTCATCGTCAAAGATATGGCGATGAACAGCGTTCCATTCTGCACCGCCGTATTCTTTGGGCCAGTTGGGTGCAAGCCACCCTTGGGCGTTCAATATCGCGTGCCAACCTTCCATATCATCCTTAGTTAGATCACCACCAAGGCGTACCTTTTCGGATAACTCCCTTGTTAGTTTCGTAGCCAAGAAGGCGCGAACCTCATCGCGAAACGCTAGATCATCTTTGGAATAGTTAAGGTCCATGGAAGGTTCCCTTTCGCTTGAGCCATTCAGCTCTCTTTGTTCAAACTGTCAAAACTCTTGCTCGTCGCTACTAGTTCCTTAAGTAACGGTGCCACCTCCCAAAAATTAGAATCATTTTTGGCATATGTCGCAATGTCTTCCAGAAGATCCGGCAATCCAACGATATCAGCCCACTTCAGCGGACCACCCCAATAGCGTGGGAAACCGTATCCAAACAACAGCGTCATATCCACATCTAGCGGGCGTCGCGCGATACCTTCACCCACAACCTTCGCGGCCTCATTCACCATTGAAGCCATGTAGCGGCGTATGATTTGCTCTGTAGTAAATGTACGCTGAACAGTCCCCACAGCTGTTCTATCTGCAACGATAAGGCTCATCACCTCCGGGTTAGGAACCCGTGCTTTGGCACCTGCAGCATAATCGTAATAACCTGTACCAGTCTTCTGCCCAAAGTTGCCCGCTTCACACATCTTGTCCGCATAGGTACTGACGCCCTCAATCCCCGCCTCAACCCGTTTGCGTTTGCGCACAGCCCAACCGATATCCAACCCAGCCAGATCAGCCACGGCAAACGGCCCCATCGCAAATCCAAAGCCTTCAAGCGCAGCGTCAATGTCATAGGGAGACGCACCTTCCATCACCATTTGATCAGCTGCATCGCGATATGTGGCAAGGATACGGTTGCCGATAAACCCATCGCAAACACCGGCACGCACGCTGATCTTTTTCATGCGTTTGCCTAGTTCAAACCCCGTTGCTACAACGTCGATTGCAGTCTTTTCGGCTACAACCACCTCAAGTAGTTTCATCACATGGGCGGGTGAAAAAAAGTGCAGACCAATCACATCTTGGGGCCGCGAGGTGACCGCCGCAATCTCATCTACATCTAGGTAGGACGTGTTGGAGGCAAGAATCGCACCCTGCTTACAAACTCTGTCCAATTTAATGAAAACTTTTTTCTTAACGGCCATGTCTTCAAACACCGCTTCTATGACAAGGTCCGCATCTGACAAATCAGCATAGTCGTTCGTAACGGTCAGCGTTTCGTTCAAAATTGTCTCGTGTTGTTCGGCTGTGATCTTGCCACGCCTCAACGCACCAGCAAGATTGCCTTCAATACGCTCATGGGCGGCCTCACAAGCGGCAGGTGTCATTTCAATCAATGTCACCTGCAAGCCAGACAACAAAGCAGACGTTGCAATCCCAGCACCCATAGTGCCGCCGCCGATCACACCGATATGATCTAGCGGACGAGGTTTAACACCTTTCAGCTCGGGCAAGCGACCAACAGCGCGTTCAGAAAAGAACGAATGGATCATGCCTTTGCTTTGATCAGACTTCAAAAGATCTGTGAAAATTTGACGCTCAGCGGCCAGCCCCTCAGAAAATGGCATTTCAACGCCAGCTTGGACTGCACGAACGCATTGCGCAGGTGAGATTTGTCCGCGCCCACGTGCAAGGACCGCGTCATAGGCTGCGTCCCAATCAATGGCTTCAGGAGCCGCAATTTCACTAACGGGACGGCGGGGTGCGTCTTTGGCCAACAGATCGGTGACATATGCCAAACCGTTCTCCAACGGATCACCGTCTTGCACCACATCTATTACACCGATTTTAGCGGCTTCAGCTGCACTAATCTGACGGCCAGTTGTCATGATATCCAATGCTGCATCCACACCTGCAACACGCGAAAGACGTTGCGTGCCACCAGCACCTGGTATCAGCCCTAGGTTAACCTCTGGCAGGCCAATGCGTGCTGACGGCACCGCAATGCGGTAATGACAGCCCAATACAACCTCGAGCCCACCACCCAAAGACACACCATGCATCGACGCAACTACAATCAGTGGCGATGCCTCAATCCGATTGATCACATCAGGCAATGCTGGGGCCATTTGCGGCTTACCAAATTCCGTGATGTCTGCACCTGCGATAAAGGCACGGCCTTCGCCCACAATCATCACCGCGCGCACACCACTGTCTGCCTCAGCCTGATCCATGCGATCCATTAACCCTTGGCGCACTGCATGACTTAGTGCGTTGACGGGTGGATTTTGGATCGTGAGAACGGCGATGTCACCGTTGCGCGAATAGGCAATTTTGTCAGACATTTAATTGCTCCCGAACAGAAACTATGAAGCGCAGCGATACTTAAACATACGTTAGTATGGTGCCAGCTTGTACAGTTTCAGATTAGACGGCAAGATTGCTTTGCCGCAAGCGGAACCTCTTGCGGTCAAACTTTACGCCGTAGCGTAACAATAAAAAAAGCAGGATGCCAAAACACCCTGCCTTTTCAATTTACAAAACTCAAAGTCCATCAAGGGCGAACCCCGCTTACCTTTTCTTTTACGTGCGACGAGGAGCTTGACCGCCACCCTTGCCAGCATCACCGGCAGCACGACGTGCTTTGTTCTTTTTGCTGTTTGGTTTTCCAACAGCAGGTGCACCACCTGGGCCAGTCTTAGGCTTACCGCCAAACTTACCCTTGGGCTTACCGGCGTATGGTTTGCCATCTGACTTACCGCGCGGTTTGTACTCAGCTACGGCACCGTCATCACGAGCACGGTCCATTGTGGAACGTGGCTTTTCAAAACGCTTGGACGCAGGGTGCGCGCCAGCGGGTTTGCCACCCTTGCTTTCTGGTTTTGGCTTACGTGGTTTTGGTGTTGGTGCATCATCCCACTCAACCGGTTTGCTGGCTGGCTTTGGGGTTGCTGCTGGTTTGTAATCGTCTTGTGGCTTTGGCGCATAATCCGCTTTGGGCTTGCGATCATAATCCTGCTTTGGTTTTTTGTCATAGCTTGGCTTGTCGCCGCGCGGAGCATCAGACTTGCCGTAGGATTTGCCCGATGGTTTTCCACCTGGCTTGCCGCCAAATGCTGGACGCGGGCTGCTTGCTGCAGCTGGTGGTTTTGCCAATTCAGTAAGAACCAAACCACCTTCGACAGTCATGGAGCTGCCCAAAGCTGCTTTGAAACCAGCGACGCTGCCTTCTTGCATCTCAACAAATGTCTCGTCGTATTGAATGCGGATCGCACCGATGTCATCTTTGGTGATGCCACCGCCGTTGCAAAGGATCGGCAACAAACGACCAACAACGATACCTTGGTTACGGCCAGTGTTCACAGAGAACCACTTGCTTGGACCAAACGGTGCACGTGCTTTAGGCGGCTTGTTGTCACCCGCTTTTGACAACTCTTCAGGGGCGGATACGCGTGCTGCGTACAGGCGCATGTAAGCTGCTGCCATTTGTTCAATGCTGAAATTTTCGACCAGTTTTGCGACCATGTCAGCTTCGTTTTCAGCAATTGGTTCATGCCACATTGGGTCGGCCAAAAGACGTTCTTGATCTTTCGCACGAACATCATCCGCAGATGGCGCGCTGATCCAATTTGCACTGACCTTTGCGCTTTGCAAAATGCGTTCCGCTTTGCGACGTACCTTAGCAGTCACAATCAATGTGCTGACACCTTTGCGACCGGCGCGGCCTGTACGGCCAGAACGGTGCAACATGGTTTCGTGGTTGTTTGGAAGCTCTGCGTGAACCACCAGATCAAGACCTGGAAGGTCGATCCCGCGCGCGGCAACGTCGGTTGCTACGCAAACGCGAGCACGCCCGTCGCGCATGGCTTGCAAGGCGTGAGTACGTTCAGCCTGTGACAACTCCCCAGACAGGGCCACAACAGAGAAACCACGGTTAGACAGGCGGGTCGTGACGCGGTTCACCATTGCGCGCGTGTTGCAGAACACGATCGCGTTTGGCGCGTCATAAAAACGTAGGATATTGATGATGGCGTTTTCGCCGTCATGGTTGGCAACAGACATTGCGTTATATTCAATATCAGCGTGCTGCTTATCTGCGGATTTTGTCTCAAGGCGAATCGCATCGCGCTGATAGCTTTTGGCCAATGTAGCAATGGCTTTTGGTACGGTCGCCGAGAACATCAATGTACGACGGTCTTCAGGTGACTCACCTAAAATGAATTCAAGGTCTTCACGGAAACCCAGATCAAGCATCTCATCGGCTTCATCCATCACCACGCCGCGAAGCTGCGACAGGTCGATGCTTTTACGCATGATATGGTCGCGCAAACGACCCGGAGTCGCCACAACAATGTGGGCACCACGGGCCAGCGTGCGACGCTCGTCGCGCATGTCCATACCGCCAACACAAGACGCCATGACAACGCCAGCTTCTGCGTACAGCCACTCGAGCTCACGCTTTACTTGCAATGCCAGTTCGCGGGTCGGGGCGATAACCAAGGCCAAAGGAGATCCAGCGCGATCAAAGGCTTCTGCGTCGCCAAGCAACGTGTCACCAAGCGCAAGGCCGAAACCTACTGTCTTACCGGAACCGGTTTGGGCCGAAACCAACAGATCGGATTCACCAAGTTTGGGATCCATACATGCGGTTTGAACGGGGGTTAGGGTTTCGTATCCACGTTTGGATAGAGCATCGGCTAGAGCTTGTTTCACGGGCGTCATCTTTTCTGGTAATTGCGCGGGCAAATTACACCGCAAACCGCGCGTCTAGGACGTTTAAACCCTTTTGTATAGGGGTCATATTATCATAGCTGGTACCACAAAAAGCGGGGAGCTCCTATAACAACCCGCATCAAACCACTTAAAGCGCGCCAAAAACGGATCACCGCTTTTTGACAAACTCGGTGAGAATAACGATGCGTTGCCCCTCTACGCGGCCCTCGATGTGACCGGCGTTATCGGCAACCAGTGAAATGCGGTGAACGGCAGTGCCGCGCTTGGCGGTGAAACCACCACCCTTAACCGGTAAATCTTTAATTAAAACAATGGTGTCACCGGCAGTGAGCGGGACACCGTTACTGTCTTTGTGGCCCAAATCGGGGGCAACGTTTTCGGCCCACGCGCGGATTTCGTCGTCCAGATACAGCTGATCGGACAGATCACGGGCCCAGCCTTCGTCAAACAATTTGGTTAACGTCCGCGCTGCCAAAACCTGAATTTCAGGAACCTCTGACCACATGGTTGTTGCTAAACCCCGGAAATGGTCGGGAATTGGCGCAGACAGCTGGGTAACACATTCTTCACAAATCTGAACAGACGAACCAAAGGGACCACCCTCAACTGCGGTGTCGATCAGAGCATCAGTTGCAGCGGCGCAGAGTGGGCAAGTCATGACAAATCCTTTAGCGGCTCGCGAGGTTCATACGCCAAGAATCGGGGCGATGACAGGATATTAAACGCAGCGCACGGTGGGCCTTCCTGCAATCTTCGCCACATTCATTGGTGTTTGTGAAATTGCGGGTGCCTTTGGCATCGGGTTCCGCCGCACCAGCATGTATGCGGTAGGCGGGATCGCGATCATCATGGTCAGCGCTGTTTATTACCACCTGATGCACACCCCAGTGGCCGAGGCCATTCCAGCGTTTGTTGTTTTAGTCTGCTGTGGTTTGATCATCAATCGTCGCGGCACGGGCATCATTGGTTAAGTGATCCGCTAGGGTCTCAAGATAAATTTAGGCTCGCGATGGGGTGAACCGATTGCGCGCCTTTTTCATGGTTGTGTGTGGAATAACTGCTGTGTGGGACCGCGAATGACTGCGTCATACTCTTGTCCCACCGTCACTTAAAATGGATCACGAATCCATTTTAAGTGCTGATATGAACGCTTCTTGTGGAATATCAACGCGGCCGAATTGGCGCATCTTCTTCTTACCGGCTTTTTGTTTGTCCAGCAGTTTGCGCTTACGTGACGCATCCCCGCCGTAGCATTTCGCTGTCACGTCTTTGCGCATCGCAGACAGTGTTTCGCGCGCAATCACTTTCCCGCCAATCGCCGCTTGGATCGGAATTTTGAACATGTGGCGTGGGATCAGATCTTTTAGCTTTTCAACCATCGCACGGCCGCGCGTTTCGGCGCGATCACGGTGCACCATCATGGATAGCGCATCCACGGGTTCGTCGTTCACCAGCACTGACATTTTCACAAGGTTGTCGGTTTGGTAGCCCGTCATCTGGTAGTCAAAGGATGCATAGCCTTTGGTCACGGATTTCAGGCGGTCGTAGAAGTCGAACACCACCTCGTTCAATGGCAGGTCATAAACCGTCATCGCCCGTGAACCCGCATAGGTCAGGTCAATCTGCACGCCGCGCCGCTCTTGGCACAGTTTCAGCACGTCGCCCAAGTATTCGTCCGGCACAAGGATTGTCGCCTTGATCCGCGGTTCTTCGATGTGGTCGACCAGCGTAAGGTCAGGCATGTCTGCAGGGTTGTGCAGTTCGATCATTGAACCGTCGCGTTGGAAAACGTTGTAGACCACCGATGGGGCGGTCGTGATCAGGTCGATATCATACTCGCGTTCGATCCGGTCACGGACCACTTCGAGGTGCAGCAATCCAAGGAAGCCACAGCGGAAGCCAAAGCCCAGCGCCGCGGATGTTTCCATCTCGTAGCTGAAGGAGGCGTCGTTGAGGGCCAGCTTTTCAATCGCGTCGCGCATGTCTTCAAATAGAGCGGTGTCCACGGGGAACAGGCCACAGAACACAACCGGTTGCGCGGGCTTAAAGCCGGGCAGCGCTTCGACGGTTTTGCGGTCGTGGGTGATGGTATCCCCAACGCGGGTGTCGCGGACCTGTTTGATTGATGCGGTTAGGAAACCGATCTCGCCCGGACCCAGCGAGTCGACCATCTCCATCTGCGGACGGAACACACCAATACGGTCCACACCGTGCACGGTGCCATTGGACAGGAATTTGACCTTCTCGCCCTTCTTCAGGCGACCGTCGATAATACGGACCAAGACGATAACGCCCAGATAGCTGTCATACCATGAATCCACCAACATCGCTTTGAGGTCTTTGTCCTCGCCGCCAATCGGAGAGGGCAAGTCGTGGACGATGGATTCCAATGTCTCGTGGATGCCAACGCCGGTTTTGGCGGACACTTGGATCGCGTTCGTCGCCTCAATCCCAATCACGTCTTCGATCTGTTCGGCCACACGGGCGCAATCAGATGCCGGAAGATCGATCTTGTTGAGGATCGGAACAATCTCGTGATCCGCGTCCAAAGCGTGGTACACGTTGGCCAATGTCTGGGCCTCGACGCCTTGAGAGGAATCGACCACCAGCAAAGAGCCTTCAACCGCGCGCATGGAGCGGGAGACCTCATAAGCGAAATCGACGTGGCCGGGGGTGTCGATCAGGTTCAAAACATAATCTTCGCCATTGTCCGCTTTATAGTCGATGCGGACGGTGTTGGCTTTGATGGTGATGCCACGCTCACGTTCGATGTCCATGGTGTCCAAAAGCTGGGCCTGCATGTCACGATCTTTAACGGTACCGGTCTCTTGAATGAGCCGATCTGCGAGGGTCGATTTCCCATGGTCAATGTGCGCGACGATGGAGAAATTGCGGATATGTGAGAGTGGTGTCATGATAGTGGGTATTAGCGGGTTTTGAGGGTTGGTCAATGGTTGGATTGATGCCAAGCTTTGGTTCATTGGGTTAATGGTATTTGTTATGGTAGGTTTTTCCGATTTTGAAAGTGTCGAAGCGTGGTTTGAAACCCAAAGTGTTGAGGTGTGGCATCTGATGAGCAACCAACCCGCACTGCGGGTGTCAGCGAATATTGACCTAGTGGGGCCAGATCAATTTGATCGTTTGGGATTGACAAGTTTTCGTGCAATTCTCGCATCTGCGGGTCGCGGCATTGGACGACCCGCAGATGTGGGTTGGGAGTCCGCCCGTTCCGCCGCCGCTGTCTTGGCCAAGGGTGAAGACCAGCAACGCCATCCTGTTTGACTCGATATCCCTGTTCCCCCCGTGATTTTTGAAAATCATCTTCGGTTTTTGGACATGCTGGATGCTGATCCGAAATGGCAGTTCTGGCACGACTGGTATTTGGCGATGTGGAACGGGACGTTTGATGATTGGGATTTGGCGCTTGAGATTATAAAGATCGCGGATGATGTTTGGAAGGGTGAGGATGCAGCGCAGAAGGTTGCGGATGAGATTGTACGGATTAAGGCGGAGCGTCGTCCAACGATTGACCGCCCTGAATCGGGACCAGAGATTGAACGTAAGAAGCTGATCCAAAACGTAAAACGGTTGCTAGAAATCCCTGACATATCTGCTCTGACCGCTGAGGGTGCTGCCGCAAACCTTGAGCGCGCAGTTCTCGAATTTAAGAATACGGCACCCGCAAACTGCTTGCCTGATTAACTAGAACATTTAGAAGCTCTGCCTGCCTTATTTCAATCGATTTCGACTACGATCAAAAGCGAGGCAAGTGATAGTGAAAAACAGCAACAGTTGGCTGACCAGATGGCTACACTGAATACAAAACTTGCCGAGCTTGAAGCTGAACTGAAAATTGCGAAGGAAAAATTGCTGAATGGTCGCTTCAAAATCGCAGCCATCGAGTCTTTCGGTAAAACTATTGGCAGTACATGGTTTCTGGGTGCTCTGGCCTTAGGGACAAGCCACTTCTTTGGGCTGCCCCCAAACAAAATGATTTTGGAGAACTTGCGAGGGTTCGCTGATGACATGTTGACAGCTGAACCATTGTCTTTAGATCAACCTGATCTTAGGCTCCATGCCGTTGATATTTGACCACCATTGGCGGGGTGAATCCCGCCCTACGGGGCTGGGATCTCTGTCTTTCACCTCTGCGCGATCCGTCGCTCATGGGTGATTGAAACAAACCGTAACCTAGGTCATAATAATCCCGAGCAAGGGTCCAGCATGCGGCCACAGTATTGGGCATCAAGATGGGGCAAATCCCACAGTGTCCATTTGGTATGAGGCAAAACATGGTACGTATTTTTACAGCATTTTTCATCATGGCGTTTTTGGCGTCTTGTGGTGGGTCCCGTTATTCCAGCAACAATGCTTCTGGTGCGCGTGCCTCTGCCTCATCCACGACCCTATATGCCTCTGGCCCTATCGCATCCGCCTGTCGCGTGGCAGGCCGTAAAGAAGCGTCGCGTGCCCGGTGTGGATGTGTCCAAGCGGTCGCAAATCGCAGCTTGTCCTCAAGCGAGCAAAAGCGCGGTGTGCCGTTTTTCAACAACCCGCAACGCGCCCAAGATCTGCGTCAGTCTGACAATGCATCAAACGAGCGGTTCTGGAGAAAATGGAAAGAGTTCGGTACCCAAGCGGGCCGTATGTGCACCTAACCCTATTTGGGTATATGCGTTGGGTCGCCCCAGCGTTCTTGCAACCGTTCAATAATCTGATCACGCGCTTGGCGATAGCTGGCCAGTTTCGCCTCGCGTGTTTTGCCCAATCCCGTTGGATCTAGGATCGGCCAGTATTCCACATCGATGTGATAGAACCGCGTCAGTTCCAGCGCCCGACGTTGGCTGGCTGGTGACAGTGCCAGCACCAGATCGAATGAGCTAAGGTCTTCGCCCCACTCTTCCATCTCGTCAAAGCTGCGCGAGCGGTGGCGTGACAGTTCCACATTCAGTTCTTGGCAGACCGCGATAGAGAAGCCGTCGATTTCAAGGTCGTTCTTAACACCGACCGATTGTACGTAGGTGTCTGTGCCATAGAACTGCTTCATGATCCCTTCGGCCATGGGAGAGCGCACTGCGTTATGATCGCAGCAAAACAGAACCGATTGTGGAAGCTGTTCGCTCATTTAGGCTCCGAAATGTAGGACGCAGATCAGGGTGAATAGTCGGCGGGCCGTGTCGGTGTCGATCTCGGCCTTGCCCTCTAGTCGTTCTTGCAGGACGCGGCTGCCCTCGTTGTGGATACCGCGCCGCGCCATGTCGATGGTTTCGATCTGGCTAGGCGGCATGTTCTTGACCGCGTCGAAATAGCTTTCGCAAATCTGGAAGTAGTCTTTGACCACTTGGCGGAATGGCCCCAGTGACAGGTGGAACTCTGCCGCCTTCTCTGCCGCTTCGGTTGTGATATCAAACACCAGACGCTTTTCACGAATGGACAGCCCAACGTGGTACGGCCCTGCAGGCATTTCGCGACCATCGCGCGTTGGCAAGACAAAGGTGTTTTTCTCTAACAGGTCGAACATGGCGACTTTGCGCTCTTGCTCAATCTCCGGCGTGGGAGGAGGCAAGTTCGCGTCGTCTAGAACGATGTGGCTGATGCTGGGCATTGGTGTTGGGTCCCGTTGGGTTTGTCACATGCTAGACCAGCCCCAAATCAAGGGCAACATCACTGGATGGGTCTAATCGTTCAGTTTACGCAAACGTGCCGTGACGGAAAGGCCGTGCGCTTCAAGGCTCTCAGATTTCGCGAGGGCTTTGGCACCTGGGCCAATGGCGCGCAGGCTGGCGGGTGTCATCTGCGCCAATGTGGTCCGTTTCACAAAATCCATGACCGAGAGGCCAGAGGAGAAGCGCGCAGACCGCGCCGTTGGCAGCACGTGATTTGGTCCGCCGATGTAGTCACCAATCGCTTCGGGTGTCCATTGACCCAAGAAGATCGCACCAGCGTGGGTGATGTCCTTGGACAAAGCGACCGGATCAGCGACGCACAACTCAAGGTGCTCTGGCGCAATGCGATCAGACAGGGCCGCAGCGGTGGCCAAATTGGGCACGGTGATGATGGCCCCAAAGTCACGCCAGCTGGCACCTGCAATCGCACGACGCTCAAGGGTTTCCAGACGTTTATCAACCGCATCAGCCACAGCCTGCCCAAAGGCGGCGTCCGTGGTAATCAAAAGCGATTGGGCGCTTTCGTCATGTTCTGCTTGGGACAATAGATCCAGCGCGATCCAGTCAGGATCGTTGTCGCCATCTGCAATCACCAGAATCTCGGACGGGCCAGCGATCATATCAATCCCGACCTTACCAAAGACACGGCGTTTGGCGGCAGCAACGAATGCGTTGCCCGGGCCGGTGATCTTATCGACAGGGGCTATTGTTTCGGTGCCATAAGCAAGGGCCGCAATGGCTTGGGCACCACCGATACTGTAAATCTCATCAACGCCAGCAAGTTTCGCAGCCAACAGAACAGCGGGATTCAGGATACCGTCGGGCGCAGGAACTGTAATCGCGAGACGCTGAACACCCGCCACTTTGGCAGGGATCGCGTTCATCAAAACGGAAGACGGATAGCTGGCCAATCCGCCCGGCACATACAGACCGGCGGCAGACACAGGGGTCCAACGCCAACCAAGGGTCGCGCCCGCCTCGTCCGTCCATTCCGCATCTTGGGGCATTTGGCGGCTGTGGTAGGCGGTGATGCGGGTCGCAGCAAGTTCGAGGGCAGCGCGGACGTCTGGAGCCACTTGGGATGCGGCCTCTTCAACCTCATCGGCGGTGACGCGCATGGTGTCTGGGGTTAGTTTTATACGGTCGAATTTTTCGGTCAATTCCAACACGGCTTCATCCCCGCGCGCGCGCACATCCGCAATGATACCTGCAACAATGGCGTCCACGTCAGGGCTGTCTTCGCGTTTGGCGTTCAGCAACGTGATAAAGGCAGCTTCAAAGTCAGCAGCTTGGGCATCAAGAAATTGGGGCATCAGGTCTCTCCGATTGACTGATGCTCATTTAGCGCGATGGGGGTTGGGTCTCAAGTGGGGTTGGGCAATTGGGGGAGATAGCTGCTTCGAGTCCAGGCAAATCAAAACGACATAGTGCAGTTTAGGCCAACTTTTGGAGCGGCCTGCCGATTCAGCAGATGACATACGTATGGATGTACTCAGAAAATAAATGAAATTTAATCCCCAAAGACCCGCTGATTCATCCGTTCCAAATAGTTATCGGCTTTCCTCCATCCTGCGGAAAATTTGGGAAAATGGCTTTCCGTACTTGAGAGCATCTCGTGACGCTTGATCCGCAGGTTCAAAATTTATTTTACCTGCCCAATCCAAGGCACAACATTTTGGATGTTTCCGTCAGTAATGGCCTCTTTAGTTGGTTCTATTGTGAACGCAGGAACTGAGAAGCCATCTTTAAGAATTTCGCAAAGTTCTTCCCGCTCTAAAACCCTGACAGTTCGATAGTCATCGACATCATCAAATACGAGAAGTGTTGGGTTATAAGCTTCTAACTCGGGCTGGGCTGGTTGCTCATAGCTCAATTTGCGAAGCCAAGCCCGAAGTGTCTTTTTGTTACGACTACTTGGCTTAATTCCCTCAATGGGTAGACTCCGTGTAGCTCTCAGGAGCGTTAGTTCTGCGCGGCAATCAAGAGGAACGAAGAACGTTGGCCCGTCCTCATAAGATATAACAAGTGCCTCGCCAAACTGATCTAATCCCACCTTATTTACGATTTCTTTGGGAAAGGTCCGTTGATATTCAAACGTCAAGCGCCGCACAACGCTCATTGTTTGCAATCCATCTGGGGTGCGAATAGTCGCCGTCAATTTGAAATTTTAATAATGTGGTCCGACCAATCAGAAATAGTAGAACAGCCCAAAAGGAACATCAACCCAGATCAAGAATTTCATCGCTCAGGTCAATCCACTTTAAGGTTTCCCCTACTCAGGATGCTTTGGCACCTGCTTAGACGGTGCCACGTAAGGCCGTGTCACGTCTTTCAACGTCACCTCAATCGCCTCGATACTCAGACGGATAGCGCCGTCACCTGCCAGGGTAAACACGATGTCCCCTGCCTCGTCGCCCCCTGCCTCAAAGGTCGCCGATAGCACGGATAGGATCATGTCGGTCTCTGCCCGATCCACCCCTTGGCTGGCCACGGACATCACGTTGTCCACGACCAATATCGACTGCACACGCTCAGGGGCGGTTTGCCCACGTCCGCCGTCTTCCCAGCGGAAGCGGTTGAGCAGCAGGCCAAAGCGTCTTTGTTTAACCTGCCATGTCATTTCGGTGATTGGAAAGATCGCATCTTGGATCAGGGCCGAAAGAACCTGCAGTTCATCCGCGTCCTGTGCCCCAAGGTTCAGGGGCTTTTCGCGTCCGTCTTCAAACCGCGCATCAGTCATTCAGAAATTCGTTCGATCTGTGCGCCAACGGCTTGCAGCTTGCTCACCACTTTTTCGTAACCACGATCAAGGTGATACACACGGCTCACTTTGGTTTCGCCCTCAGCCGCAAGGCCCGCAAGGATCAATGAGATGGATGCCCGAAGGTCTGTCGCCATCACTGGCGCACCTTTGAGTTTGTTCACACCCGTCACAGTGGCGGCACCGCCAGCAACGTCGATTTTGGCCCCCATGCGCACCAATTCCGGGGCGTGCATAAAGCGGTTTTCAAAGATTTTCTCTTCCAACACAGAGGTGCCGTTGGCGGTGCATAGCACGGCCATCATTTGCGCCTGTAGGTCGGTTGGGAAACCAGGAAACGGTTCGGTTGTGATGTCGATTGCTTTGATCTCATCCGTGCGCCGTTTTACTTTGAGGCCCTTGTCGGTTTCGGTGACGTCGATGCCCGCCTCGTCCAGTTTTTCACAGAAGGATGTGAGCAGGTCCATGCGACCGCCCAAGCACTCTACCTCACCACCGCAGAACGCAGGGGCCAACATGTATGTCCCCAGCTCGATCCGGTCGGTCACAACAGGGTGGGTTGCCCCGCCCAAACGATCGACACCTTCGATGGTGATTGTGGATGTACCATCGCCGTCAATCTGTGCGCCCATTTTGCGCAGGCAGTCGGCCAGATCAACGATCTCAGGCTCGCGCGCGGCGTTGTTGATGACAGTCGTGCCTTTGGCCAAGGTCGCGGCCATCATGATGTTTTCAGTTGCGCCAACAGAGGCGAATGGGAAGTCGATGACAGCGCCCTTAAGGCGTCCACCTTGGGCCTTGGCGTGCAAGTAACCGTCGCGCAATTCGATATCCGCACCCATCAGGGTCAGGCCATCGGTGTGAATATCCATTGGACGGGCGCCAATTGCACAGCCGCCGGGCAGTGACACTTCGGCAACGCCTTCGCGTGCCAGAAGCGGTCCAAGCACCAAATTGGAGGCGCGCATTTTGCGAACGATGTCATATTCGGCGCGTGTGTTGATTTCGCCGTGGCATGACATGGCCAGTGTTTTACCGTCCTGCATCCTGGCCACTTCGGACCCCAATGAGCGCAAAAGTTCTGTCATTGTTTTGATATCGGACAAGCGCGGCGCGTTGGTCAACGTCAGTGGCTCTTCGCTCAGCAATGTTGCTGGCATTAGGGTCAAACAAGCGTTTTTCGCGCCTGCAATGGGGATTTGTCCATTAAGCGGGCCACCGCCTCGCACCAAAATAGAATCCATTACTGCCCGTCCTTCGCCTGTGTTTCATCCGTCGCAGCGCTGCGAGCCCGAGTTTGGGATTTGCGCCGTCCTAAATTCGCCTTTAAAGCAGCTTTCAGTCGCAGTTCGCGAGCAGAAGGCGTTTTGGGCGCGGATTTTGATGTGTTTGTGTCTGACATGCGGCCTGTCTAGCGCAGGCTTTCGATATGGTCCAGAATAGGCTTGCGCGTTTATGAAATTGGGTCTAATCACGCGGCGATCAGGCTGTAGTAGCTCAGTGGTAGAGCGCGTCATTGGTAATGACGAGGTCGGGAGTTCAATCCTCCCCTACAGCACCAGACCTTCCACCTTATTTATATCGTTATTTTATAGTATATTGACCTATGTTGTAGTGTCAGTCACGACACCTGTGACGACACTTGCATCGGTTAAGGTTAGACATGAACACAATAGCACAGAAAATACTTGATTGGGAAGATTATCCTGAGCCTCGACTCGTACTCGCACGGGGTAAGCTAGTCCTCGAAGTTAGTATTCCACAGCCAATCAGACACCTCTTTGGTAGTGGAAATGGCAAACCCAATAACTGAAGACTGACCACTGGTACGACCGACCAATCAGGTCGGTGAACTTAGAAATACAAAAAGAAAACCTGTTGATTCGGCTTCAAAATGGATCGTTGAGTTGTAGTTGTTGTTTGCATCGTAGGTACCGAGTAACCAAAACGTGGAACAACAACGCAGTACAAGCCACCAAAGACCCACAATGAATTTTACCATATAAATAAGGCATCATGGCTCATAGTGAAATAGTGGCGGTCCCTGAAGGACTCGAACCCTCAACCTGCCCATTAGAAGTGGGCTGCTCTATCCAGTTGAGCTAAGGGACCGCTGGTGCTGTTTTGTGTTATCTACCGCATCTTGGCAAGAGTGTTCAGCAGCGAAATTATATGACGCACGCCATAAATACGCTCAACGGACCCTCGGCATATGCGCCAAATGGCGTACACTCTTTAAATCCATGAGATTGGTAAAGTTGTCTCGCAGGTTCAAAAGGCCCTTCGGACCCAGTTTCTAAACTTACAGCTTGCAAACCCATGGTGCCGGCTTGCTTTATCAGGGCTTGCAAGACCTTCCGTCCTGCGCCCTGCCCGCGCACTGCTTCCAACGTATGCATTGATTTCAGCTCTGCGTGACCCGGAGCAATCACTTTTAGCCCACCTATGGCTAGCAAATCCCCCTCTTAGTGTGCCCCCATCAAAACAACACCCGCCTCCAGCAAGCTATCAGGCTCCATCACGTGACAGCTTTCGGCAGGCGAGATCGCACGCATAAGTTCAAAATGGCGCTGTAGAATGGCGCGGACGTCACCGGCTTTCGGAGATTCAATTTGGACCTTAAGTTCAATCACCGGTGCATTCTCTTATTGAAGGATGATGTTGCCATAGAACAATAAATACACCCGAGCACCGCAACCGTAAAGCTTTAGCGCTATTGAGCTTCGGCGACCGCCAATGCAGCCATCTCTAAAATTCCCTCGCGCGAGTCAGCCACTGCGATGAAGCGTGCATTATGACAAAACTTTGCTCCCTTAACGCCACAAGCGTTTTCAAGCGCCTCATCTGTTAAGCCGGCCCATGCCCCAGGCAGATCAGCGCGATTTTCGAAAGTCTCATTCGACAATTTGATACCGCCAATCGTCCAGTCATCTCCACGCGGAGTAACGACGAACAGCATGTGATCAGCACCAGCTTTATCAAGCGCCGAGCGATAAGGCATACCCATTGGCAATTCTAGAATTGGAGAGGTTCCTGCCCTTTCTATAGCCTCTAGCACAAGGCTGTAAGCGCGTGCTTTAGCAGCGAAGTTACCAACAGATGCTTCGATAAAGCTGCGTGCGATCGGAAGCGCTGCCATGAACGCATCATCATCTGCCGTTTCAGATGTGTCATCGAACACAGGCTTAAGGCTACCTAAAAGTGCTGGCAGTGTTAGGATCGAAAGTGGACCAGCAACAGATGGCTCCATTGCACCATTGTCCAACAAATCAATCGGTAGAACAAATTTGGAATCAAATTTACCGTGAATTGATTCAATATCATTGGAAGGCACATTCATGGCTACTAAATATTCACAACCATAGTGGGCCCAGATCAAGCCGAAGGAGCTATAGGGTTGCTCGTCCTCACGTAGTGGATTTGGACGCTGATGATGGTCGAAGATTTGAGCTTCAGCGTTATAGTTGCGACCCACATCATAAATAATCTTACTTGGTGATGGTGTGACCCAATCTTTGTCACGCGTACGGATCAATTCCGCCTGAGGGAACAACCGTGTTAGGATGACAGAAGACAGCAGTTCATCGGCGTGAAAGCCGCCCGAATGGGTAACAAGGTGTGTGATTGTCATGCGGTCACTCCAGCATTTCAAAAGTAAAAAGACGGCTAGCAAGCCACCTTGTTTCAATTGATTATAAGTTCAACAATTAGGTCAACAGGTTAACATATAATTAACTTGTCTTCACAGCTTAGTGTGTCCAGGCACCACGACGTCCTGTTGCAAAGTTCTCTGAATATCCATTTGGACGAATGTTCACTTTGCGTTTGTTGGGCTCTTGAACCTGCGCCTCAATCCCGTTCTCACCTGCGTATTCAACAGCTTCTTCTTTGCTGTCAAAGTTAAGGCGCACTTGGCTTTGGGTATCGCTAGACGACGTCCAACCCATCAACGGATCAACTGAACGCGCGCTTTCTTGTGTGAATTCTAAAACCCAGCCTTTTGTTTTGGCTGTTCCCGATGACATTGCAGTCTTAGCAGGTTGAAAAATGCGTGCGCGCATGGGGTCGTCTCCGGTTTATGATCGGTACACGTATCCGAAATTTAGCACATCAGGGCAAGTCACCTTTTCGGGTCATGGTTTCCACAATCTAAAACCCAGGAGGAAATGCCTAACTCAACCTAGAAGACGCATTATATCTGACTGTTAGCAGCTCACATCTGATGCTAAGAACCATTATCATCAGCCAACACTACTGACTGTTTCTGCCAGCATCGCACTTCACCCTCTTGAAGGAGCCAAGAAACAAATCAAATGTGTGTGTGAAAGCGAGTCGATTATGCCATATGCCCACTCTGACCAAGCCAAAGCCGAACTGGGCGCAATTTCTGGCGATGTACGCAATCGGTTAAAGCTAGAGGGTGGTCGCCCGTTTGTTCTAAAAACTGAATTTACACCTGCTGGCGATCAGCCCACTGCAATCAAAGAACTTGTCGCCGGGATAGCGGACGGCGATCGTGATCAGGTTTTGCTTGGGGCAACTGGTACCGGCAAAACTTTCACAATTGCTAAGGTGATCGAGGCAACCCAACGCCCCGCGATCATTCTCGCACCAAACAAGACGCTTGCTGCTCAGCTGTACGGCGAATTCAAAGGCTTTTTCCCAGATAATGCCGTCGAGTACTTCGTCAGTTTTTATGATTATTATCAGCCAGAAGCCTACGTTGCCCGTTCTGATACGTTCATCGAAAAAGAAAGCCAGATCAATGAACAGATCGACCGCATGCGCCACTCTGCCACGCGGGCATTGCTCGAGCGCGATGACGTCATCATCATCGCCTCCGTGTCCTGCATCTATGGTATCGGTTCGGTAGAAACATACGGCGCAATGACCCAGGATTTGAAAGTTGGTGGTGAATACAATCAGCGCCAAGTCATCGCAGATTTGGTTGCCCAACAATACAAACGCAACGACGCCGCTTTTTTTCGCGGTTCATTCCGCGTACGTGGTGATGCTCTAGAAATTTTCCCTGCCCACTTAGACGACCGTGCATGGCGCCTGTCGTTCTTCGGTGACGAACTCGAAAGCATCACTGAGTTTGATCCACTGACCGGCGAAAAAACAGACAATATGGAGCAAATCCGTGTCTATGCGAACAGTCACTATGTGACGCCAAAACCTGCGATGTCACAAGCGCTGATCAGTATCAAGAAAGAGCTACGCCATCGTCTTGACCAACTGGTTGGCGAGAACAAACTGTTAGAGGCACAACGCCTAGAACAACGGACAAACTTTGACCTTGAAATGCTTGAGGCCACGGGCGTGTGCAACGGTATCGAAAACTACTCCCGCTATCTGACAGGCCGCGCACCCGGCGAGCCACCCCCCACATTGTTTGAGTTCATCCCAGACAACGCAATTGTTTTCGCCGATGAATCACACGTGTCGGTGCCACAAATCGGCGGCATGTATAAAGGTGACTTTAGACGTAAGATGACCCTGTCAGACCACGGCTTCCGCCTGCCATCTTGCATGGATAATCGCCCCCTCAAGTTTGAGGAATGGGATGCAATGCGTCCACAGTCTGTATTTGTATCCGCGACACCAGCCAAATGGGAAATCGAACAAACGGGCGGTGTGTTTGTTGAGCAAGTCATTCGACCAACAGGCCTTCTAGACCCGCCTGTAGAAATTCGCTCTGTCGAAATGCAAGTCGATGATTTGTTAGACGAAGTACGGATCGTTACAGAGCAGGGCATGCGTACATTGTGCACCACCTTGACCAAGCGCATGGCCGAAGACCTGACAGAATACATGCATGAACAAGGCATTCGCGTGCGATACATGCACAGTGAAATCGATACGATTGAACGCATCGAAATCCTGCGTGATCTGCGCCTTGGGGCCTTTGATGTTCTGATCGGCATCAACTTGCTGCGCGAGGGTTTGGACATTCCCGAATGTGGACTTGTTGCGATCCTTGATGCGGACAAAGAAGGGTTCTTGCGCTCTGAAACCTCTCTGGTTCAAACCATCGGCCGCGCTGCACGTAACGCTGAAGGGCGCGTGATCATGTACGCCGACAAGATCACCGGTTCCATGGAACGCGCTTTGGATGAAACAAATCGTCGCCGCGCTAAACAAGAAGCCTATAATGTCGAACACGGCATCACACCTTACACCGTAAAAAAGAACGTCGAGGACATTTTGGCCGGTCTCTACAAAGGCGACACGGATCAGTCCCGCATCACCGCCAAAATCAACAAACCTTTGGTTGGCGCAAATCTACAGACCGTACTGGAGGGGCTTCGCACAGATATGCGCAAAGCTGCCGAAAACCTTGAGTTTGAAGAAGCCGCCAGATTGCGTGATGAGGTCAAGCGATTGGAGGCTGTCGAGCTAACAGTCTCAGCCGATCCAATGGCGCGCCAGTATGCGGTAGACAAAGCTGTAGATGAGGCCAAAAAATCATCTGGTCGTTCCACGATGGGACGTGGCGGTATGCGCGGTGGCGTTAAGCGCCGCGGACGTTAGGCACCATGTAATTTAGGCCCGCACATACTTGCGGGCCTAAATACATCTCCCTCAGTCCATTCGTATTGCAACCTGCACCGCACCTCGAACAGGCTGTTCCCAGGTCAACTTAATCTAATCAAGATTACTGCTTTGTCGAAGGTCAACATAAGGGGCCGAAAACACCAAACTGTTTGAACTTTTGCGGATTCGGCCAACCACAACCATGCTATCCATCGCCCACGCCCGCCCTTTGAATGGCAATTGATCCGCAATATCGATGGCCCATGTTGGGGCGGCACTCCCCTCGGTATGTTTGAACCAAAGCAGATTTGACACGCGTTCATTCACACCATGAAAGGAATTATCAGCAAAGTTAATTTCGCGCATTCGACTATATTCTAAATCAGCGAAACTGGTGTCGACCCGTTCTACGCGATCAATGGCTACACCCAAAGATTTAAAGCAATTTCTAAAGATGCTAACACCTTTCAGTAAATGCCCCACACCGTGCGGTTTCATCACAATGTAACTGAACCACGGCGCAACATCCCCCGATAGGAACACATTGTCAGTTACACTTAATGCATTGAACGAAAACTTTGAACTGAACTCTGGCGCGGGATCGTATTCATTGGTCCATTCAATCGAACATTTGTCTATATAGTTGCCAGAGGTAATTGAACTGACGTGCGCATTAGCAATGACCAAACCTGCGGTTCAAATACCGCTGGCAACCGTGTCACCTTGGAAAAAGTGATTGCCCATAAACAGTATGCTGCCCCCGCCGAGAATGGCGAAGTGACGGAACCTTGTCGCCCGATTGTTGCGGATTTTCACATCGTTGACATGAGCGTTGATTGCAATCGTCGTTCGATTGGCAACGGTTTCACCATCCTCTGATGACAAGAATTAGCAGCGATCAATTAGCATTCCCTGACACCCCGACCCATGAGAGGTAATCCCTCGATTGCCAGGCCGAGAGATGGAGCACTCATTAATCTCAAACACTGACCCCAAGGGAGCTAACAAAATGCCACTGGCTAAGTTGTTGCATTGGACCTCGAAACACCCTTTCTCACAGGGCCACACCTTGGAAACTTCCAAAGGAATGGACACCGATCAAACCCAAAAGGATCGCCATCCACTTGCTCACGTGCCAACAGAAAGGAAAATATCAATAAGCCGTTAATAGGGTCTCACAGCACCATACGGTGGGATGCCAAACAGGACGTACTAGGCACCAACACCGGGACTTGGAAACAACTGAACACCGTTGATTTTCCACCCCATCTCAGTCTCTAACATGCGATAGCCAAGGACGTGGACAACATCCTTTTGATCCTTGATCAGAACCTTCTGCCAAAGGCTGCCATTCACGTCAGCCAACTCCAAATACCGCACCTCGGCAGGTCTCCAAACCATTGGATAGCCACGTGTCACCATGCTGCGAAAATTGTCGGGACTGCCAAACAACCGCTGCAAATTCGGGCTGGCAAACCCAAACGCTGTCTCAAAGTCGTCGGCCTGAAATGCTTCGATCTGTCGGTCGATCGTGGCCTTTATGTCAGCCCCCTGCGCCTGGGCACCACCTATTCCTAGACCGCTCATTAGCACTACGATCATTGCGATTTTCAGGGTACGAAGCATTCCCAATCTCCAACTGTTTCACGTTGGAGGTAGCCCGCAATCAGCCCAAATCAACAAAATATGAAAAAGGGCAGCTTGCCGACACAAACCGCCCATTCAATTCCAAACCAGTCTTCGGCTACTTAAAGCAGCTCACCTGCCAAGGCGCGATCGATCAAAGCAACAGTTTCATCAACACCGTACAGCGCGATGAACCCACCAAAACGTGGACCCTGCGAGGCACCCAGTAGCACTTCATAAAGGGCCGTGAACCAGCCACGCATCGGGTCGAAACGTTCACGACCACAAGCAAAGACTTCGGACTGCAACGCATCGCCGTCCAACTCACCGTCCCAAGATTTCAGACGATCACGTAGATCTTCCAACGCTTCGCGCTCAATGCCTGTCGGGGCGCGGAACACTTTGGTTGGTTTTACAAAGTCATTGTAATACCGCACTGCAAAACCAGCAGCCTGATCCATGTCAGGGTTCGTTTCAGCCGAAGTATCAGGTGCATAACGCTGGATGAACCCCCACAACTGATCCTTTTCCTCAGCACCGGAAACAGAGGCCAAGTTCAAAAGCATGGAATACGGAACCACCATTTTAGATTCAGGAACGTTACCACCGTGAATGTGCCAAACTGGATTGTTCAACTGGCCTTTGGTGTCTTGACCAGCATAGGCACGCAACTGCTGATGGTATTCGTCCATCGCTTTTGGGATCACATCAAAATGCATCCGCTTTGCTGTCTTAGGCTTTTGATACATGAAGTATGAAAGGGATTCAGAAGACGCATAAGTCAGCCACTTATCAATGCTCACACCATTGCCGCTAGTCTTTGAAATCTTCTGGCCGTTTTCATCCAAGAACAACTCGTATGAAAAGTGCTCTGGCGCTTTGTGGCCCAAAATACGGCAGATGCCATCATAGATCGGCGTGTTGGTTGAATGGTCTTTGCCATACATCTCAAAATCAACGCCCAAAGCAGCCCAACGTGCGCCAAAGTCTGGCTTCCACTGCAACTTAACATTGCCGCCAGTGACAGGCAGCGTCCATTCAACACCATCTTCATCATCGAATGTGATCGTGCCATCAGCCTTGTTGACAGACTTCATCGGCACATACAAAACGCGACCCGTTTCTGGGTGGATCGGTAGGAAAATAGAATAAGTCTGACGACGCTCTTCGCGCAATGATTTCAACATCACCGCCATGACTTCATCGTATTTTTCAACTGCACGCAAAAGCACTTCGTCAAATTTACCTGAACCATAAAACTCAGTGGCAGAGATAAAATCGTATTTAAACCCAAAGGTGTCCAAGAAGCGGCGCAGCATTGCATTGTTGTGATCGCCAAAACTGTCATGCGTTCCGAACGGATCAGGTACGCGCGTCAATGGGCGCTGAAGATGCTCGGTCAGGCTGTCTGCGTTTGGAACGTTACTTGGAACCTTGCGCATGCCATCCAAATCGTCAGAGAAACAAACCATCTTGGTTGGGATATCGCTGATCTCTTCGAACGCACGACGGATCATCGTTGTACGTGCGACTTCGCCAAAAGTACCGATGTGGGGCAAACCTGATGGGCCATAACCAGTTTCAAAAAGCACATAGCCTTTTTCAGGTGGCGACTTGGCAAAACGTTTGAGCAGACGGCGGGCTTCTTCAAAGGGCCACGCTTTGCTGGCCAGTGCGGCCTCTCTTGTCTCGGTCATTTTAAGATCCAATCCGGCATAAACCCGCGCCCGATGCGCGCTGTTTTGTCGCTACCTATTGATCATCGCCCCGAGGGTCAATAATTCGCTCGTATAAACAGATGCGACATTTCCAGCAGTAAAAGGGCTTTACCCAGTGCAAGATTTCCCAAATTCAATGACACCACAAGACGCGCTTGTCGCAGTTATGATCGCTGTATCAGCCTCAAACGAAGATATTCGTACCGCTGAATTGATCAAAATTCAGTCAGCTGTGAACATGCTGCCCGTTTTTGCAGACTTTGACGTCGACCACTTGAAGTCAATCAGCCAAGTGGTGCTTGATTTGTTCGAACAAGAAGATGGCCTTGATGCCCTGTTTGGACTGGTACGCGAAGCCCTGCCAGAACGCTTATACGAAACTGCCTATGCGCTTGCATGTGATGTCGCTGCCGCGGATGGAGCTTTAGACGAGGCAGAACTGCGTCTGCTTGAAGAAATTCGTTACGAGCTTAATATCGACCGCCTACACGCCGCAGCGATCGAGCGTGGCGCAAGGGCACGACACACCGTTTAATAACCTTTGCTCATTTGCTCACCGGTGAAGCATTACCCCAAAATGGCTTTGCCTTTCCCAATCAAGTTTCCTATACGAAACCCACAATGATGCGACTCGCATGGGAGAGCTCAGCCAAGTGCTGACGCCGAAGGAGCAACGCCCCGGAAACTCTCAGGCACATGGACCGTGCAAGTTACCGCAAAATGCGGACATTGTGTATCTGGAGAGTGGTCTGTTTTAACGCAGCAGGCCCACCGAAGGAGAAAGCTGCCAAGGTTTGGTGGTCAAGCTCTCAGGTCACGCGACAGATGGGGACACGACTCGGCAATTCTGCCGATCCTTTGTGTCCGCCTACCATCGCGTTTGACGAAAGAGCATAGAATATGTCCCATATCGCAGTCATCGGGGCCGGCATCACCGGTATAACCACAGCCTATTCCCTCGCTTCACGCGGATACAAAGTCAGCGTATTTGATCGCAATCGTTACGCTGCGATGGAAACCTCTTTCGCCAATGGCGGCCAACTTAGTGCATCCAATGCTGAAGTTTGGACCCGTTGGGGCACAATCTTTAAGGGCCTCAAGTGGATGCTCAATTCTGATGCGCCCTTATTGGTCAACCCAAAGCCAAGTTGGCACAAACTGTCATGGATGGCAGAGTTCATGGGCAACATCCCAAACTATGAAGCTCATACAATAGCCACCGCCAAAATGGCAATCGAGGCGCGTAAGCATCTGTTACGCTTTGCGGGCGAAGTTGGGTTTGAGTTCGACATGGAAAAACGCGGCATTCTCCACGTTTACAAATCCCAAGGCGAATTCAACCACGCCCGGCGCGTCAACGAAATGCTGACCAAGGCAGGTCTGGACCGCCGTGAAATATCCGCTGCTGAAGTTCAAACTATCGAACCTGCACTAAAAACAGACACCCTTGGCGGCTATTACACGGAAAGCGATTTCACCGGCGACATCCACCTATACGCCCGCGCCCTGTCAAAGGGCTGCGAAGCGATGGGGGTTGAGTTCCACTATAAGGCCAATGTGTCCGAGTACGATCACACAGGCAATGGCGTAAAGCTAAGCTGGGATACCGACGATGGGGCCCAAGACGAACATTTTGACGGGATCGTCATCTGTGCAGGCGTTGGATCAAAAGCCATAGCAAGCGCCCTTGGGGACCGCGTAAACATCTATCCGGTCAAAGGGTATTCGATCACCGTAAACCTAGACGACAAAGAATCCCAAGAAGCGGCACCATGGGTGAGCCTGTTGGATGATGAGGCGAAAATCGTCACCTCACGCCTTGGCAAAAACCGCTTCCGCATTGCGGGCACCGCAGAATTCAACGGCTACAATCTGGACATCCGCGATGACCGGATCAAACCACTGTGCAAGTGGTGTGAGACGTTCTTTCCAGAAGTATCAACTGAGCACTGCGTTCCGTGGGCAGGCTTGCGTCCGATGTTGCCATCCATGATGCCAAAGATCGGCCCAGGTTCGAAACCGGGCGTGTTCTATAACACAGGTCACGGACATTTGGGTTGGACGTTGTCAGCCGCAACTGCCGAAGCAACAGCAGACTTTGTTGAAGCAAGCCGCGTCAAAAATGCAGCCTAAGAATACGGCGCTTGCCCTCACTGGACAAGCGCTAACTGCTGTGTACAGCGCCCCAACGAGCAATCAGTTTCTGCTGCAATTTTTTGGAGCGGTTGTTGTAAGTTTTCGCCCCCTTGGGTGCTTCACGGTCCGCCCTTGAAATCCGTGCACGTATCTTTTCGTTTCCCGTGAATGTCGCAAAGGCAAGGACAGTGCCATCAGGCGTCGTCATATAGCCGCCTAACCCAGATACAAAATTCAGCGTCCCAGTTTTTGCATCAATCTTGATTGCTGAGTTCTCAATCACTTTGCGGCTCTCGTCACGCACAGGGATGCTTTTCAAGATCGGGCGCAGCACGTTTCTGTCGTAACCTTTGACCAATGCCCCAACCATCGCATCTGCTGTCATGCGGTTTGCAGCGCCAAGACCCGAATGGTCCACCAGTCTCATACCCTGAACGCCCAAAGCAGAGCGGGTCCATGCATTCATTTCAGTGGCAGACGCCTTCAGACCGCTGACCTTGCCACGGCGTTTAACCGTTGCGGCCATACCCACCATCTCAGCCGTTAGGTTGGTGGAGTACTTTAGCATGTCGCGCAAAATTTCACGCAACGGCGCACTTTGATGTGTGACCAATGCCCTTCCCGCCGATATCCGGTTCACAACCTTTACAGGTTTCAAACGAATGCCCTGCGCACCTGCCATCGTCGCTAAAACATCAGCGGCATAAAGGGCAGGTTTTCGCACAGGCAACCAACGTGCCCCACCACTGCCCAGCGCACCGCGGGCAACAGACCAATTATCAGCGTCCCCCTTGTCAGTGTAGGTAAAGACAGGCGAAGTTCGGTTCGCGATGCTCATTTGTGCCATTGCCACATCTGGACGATATTTTGCAGCTCGCGCATCCATCGTGGTTGAATATTGACCAGAACTGCGCCGCCACTCAAAGTGAACGCGGTTATAGTTTAACGCAATTCCACTCACCGCAGGGCTGTAACCCACCTGAACCGGCTGATCTTTGTCGATGGTTTTGACGCGTGGTAGCGCGCCATCGTAGGCTAAAAAATTACCCTTAACTCCAGTGATACCAGCTGCCTTTAGCTGACCTGACATCTTAGCTAAGTCATCGGTGGTCAGCGTGGGGTCGCCACCACCGACCAAAATAAAATCGCCCTGAACCACGCCACCAACGATACTACCAGTTGCAATCAGGCGTGTGCGAAACCGGTGGTTCGCACCCAAAACATCCAACGCATAAAGGGCCGTGACCGCCTTTGTCACACTGGCAGGTACAACAGATACGTTGCCGTTCATCCCCTCGACACGCGCACCTGTTTTGGCATTTGCCACAGCAAACGCCACACGCCCACTGACCTGTGAGGCACGCACAAGAGCATCGGCACTTTTGACAACAACCTTGGGCGCATCCACACCGCGCAGCGCCGGGCGCAACGAGGACAGCGGCGCTTCAGCCAAAACCGCAGTCGTTCCAAGGTAAGAAATCGCAGTGCTAATAAATGCGCGCCGTGAAATATCTTTTAACATGTTACGAAGTTAACCAATGAATTGTAACAAGCTCAAGTTACAGATCGTGCACATTTGCATCCATTGAATGGCATGATAGCGATTAAGCATGAGCAAACTTAGCACCCAGTCTATTCTTATCATGTTTGTCGCCATGTCGATGATCCCCGCCGGCGACACCGCAGGCAAACTGCTTAGCTGGGGTTTGGGTGCCCATCCAATCTATGTGTCGTGGTCGCGGTTTTTCATCGGCGCATTGATGGTGCTCCCCTTTGTTCCAAAAGGAACTTGGGTGCTTTTGAAAGACATTCGGGTCTGGGGTCGTGCGCTCTTGATGGCAACGGGGCTTAGCTGCATTCAAATGGCGTTATCCTTAGAACCCATCGCCGATGTCTTTGCCGCCTTCTTTATCGGCCCCTTGGTCAGTTACGTTCTGGCAACCATATTCCTGCGTGAAGTAATCACATGGCAACGCACTGCTTTGATCATCCTTGGCTTCATTGGGGTACTGATCGTTGTACGCCCCGGTTCAGACGCAGGAGTTGGCTTGTTGTGGGCCGTGGCAGCTGGAACCTGTTATGGCGCGTTCCTCACTGCATCGCGTTGGATCGCACATCTGGGCACGCCCATTGGGTTAACCTTTACCCAGCTGTTTATCAGTGCCTTAGTTTTAGCTCCCATCGGGGCAATGAACATCCCTACCCTCACTAACGAAATCATGTGGCTTACAACACTATCGGCCCTATTCTCGATGCTAGGCAACTTACTGCTGCTTTACGCCTATAAAACAGCACCCGCGACACGCCTTGCGCCATTGATCTATTTCCAGCTTTTGGCTGCCGTCATTTTGGGTTGGATGTTCTTTGAAACTTGGCCTGCTATGCTCACGTGGATCGGACTTTTGATCGTCATGGGCGCAGGGATCACATCGGCACGCCTGCGCGCCTAAGCGCTCCAATCACCCGCCGCACGAATAGCGGTCGAAGACTGGTCCACCATTGGTACGTTAACAAAGCACCACGCCGGCGTCCCAACACGCGACAACATATGCGAATGACGTCCTGCAATACGGTTCGCGCGATACAGACGCGCGGCTGGTGACATACGGGCGGAAATACGATCACCCGGGCGGGCCAACACACCAATCGCGACGTTCTCCATGATCCACTGCCAGTCCTGCCACAGATGAAACTGCGCCAAGTTATCAGCGCCCATCAACCACACAAACCGAACCCCACGATACCGCGCCTGCAAAGCTTGCAATGTCTGGGCGGTATAACGGGTTCCAAGCTGCTGTTCGATATCGGTAACCTCGACACGCGGGTGATCCATCACCATCCGCGCACGCTCCATCCGCTGTTCAATCGGCGCAGGACCACGATTCTTCAACGGATTGCCCGGCGACACCATCCACCACACACGGTACAAGCCAAACCGCTTTAGCGCTTCACGCGTGATATGCGCATGACCCGCATGGGCGGGATCAAAGGAACCGCCAAGCAGGCCAATGGTCTGACCGCTGCGGGCATATGGATACGAAGACTTCATGCTGCTTGTTGCCCGTTTGAGCGCCGCAATGTCAATCAACCAGCACATTTGTACCGCATGCTCGAACATGGTTGAAGCAGCGCCAATCCCACGATAAGACATCTCGCAACTTAGTCCTTATATATCGGAGCATCCAAATGGCCGCTGCTTATCAATACGTCTACCACATGTCCGGCGTCTCAAAGACATACCCGGGCGGCAAGAAATGCTTTGAAAACATTAACCTAAACTTCCTACCCGGTGTGAAAATCGGTGTGGTTGGGGCCAACGGTGCGGGTAAATCCACGCTGATGAAGATCATGGCGGGTATGGACAAAGACTTTACCGGCGAAGCGTGGCACGCTGAGGGGGCCAAAGTTGGCTACCTCCCACAGGAGCCAAAGCTTGACGAAACCCTATCCGTTCGTGAAAACGTGATGCTGGGTGTGGCTGAAAAGAAAGCCGTTCTTGATCGCTACAACGACCTTGCGATGAACTATTCTGATGAGACTGCCGACGAGATGGGCAAGCTTCAGGATCAGATCGACGCGGAAAACCTTTGGGATCTAGACTCCCAAATCGACGTCTCTATGGAAGCGCTGCGCTGCCCAGCAGATGACGCAAACATCGCGGATCTATCGGGTGGTGAAGCCCGCCGCGTGGCCCTGTGCCAACTGTTGCTGTCCGCACCTGACATGCTGCTCCTCGATGAGCCAACCAACCACTTGGACGCTGAAACAATCGCATGGCTGCAACAGCACCTGATCGATTACAAAGGCACCATCCTGATCGTAACCCACGACCGCTACTTCCTTGACTCCATCACCAGCTGGATCTTGGAACTCGACCGCGGCAGTGGCGTGCCTTGGGAAGGAAACTACTCTTCTTGGGTCGACCAAAAGGCCAAGCGCCTGATGCAAGAAGCGCGTGAAGACAAATCACGTCAAAAGACGATGCAGCGCGAGCTAGAGTGGATGCGCCAAGGGGCCAAAGCCCGTCAGGCGAAATCCAAGGCACGTATCAGCGCCTATAACGAGATGGCCGACGTGTCAGAGCGCGAAAAGCTAACATACGCGCAGATCGTTATCCCGAACGGCCAACGCCTTGGGAACAAAGTGATCGAGATCGAAGGCCTGAAAAAAGCCATGGGCGACAAGCTGTTGATCGATGGCCTAACGCTTTCCATCCCTCCGGGCGGTATCGTCGGTGTGATCGGACCAAACGGCGCGGGTAAATCCACACTGTTCAAAATGCTCACAGGCCAAGAAAAACCTGACGAGGGCACAGTTGAAATCGGCAACACGGTTGAACTGTCCTACGTGGATCAGTCACGCGATGACCTGAACCCTGATGATAACGTCTGGGAAGCCATCTCTGGCGGGGCCGAGCTGATCGTACTGGGCGACGCCGAAGTAAACTCACGCGCCTATTGCTCGTCGTTCAACTTTAAAGGCTCCGCGCAACAGAAAAAAGTCGGGCTACTATCCGGTGGTGAGCGCAACCGTGTTCACATGGCGCGCCTGTTGAAAGACGGCGGCAACGTTCTGCTCCTCGATGAGCCAACCAATGACTTGGACGTGGAAACACTGCGTGCGCTCGAAGATGCGCTTGTTGATTTTGCAGGCTGCGCGGTTGTTATTTCGCACGACCGTTTCTTCCTCGACCGTATCTGTACACACATGCTGGCGTTTGAAGGCGATTCACACGTTGAATGGTTTGAAGGCAACTTCGAGGATTACGAAGAAGATAAAAAGCGCCGTTTGGGTGCTGATGCGATGGAACCTAAGCGCCTGAAGCATAAGAAGTTTACGCGGTAATTACTTTGGACAAGAGTGCTGATCTCAAGACTGCATTCCTCAGCAAACAAAAGAGGTACTAAAAAACCATCGTTGCATGTATGTTGATGCGGATGGCAAAAAGTGCGGAGCAAAATCAATTGCTTCGCACACCCTTCAGAAAGCTGGAGCATTGTGCCACCTCGTTTTTTCGACGAACTGACAGCCTGCCAAAAACCCGTTAACGCGGCCAAAATACAGCGTGCGCCGCGCACAGACGTTATATCGACGCGATACATACGTCGTACCGACGTGCCGTTTGCCCCTTCAAAATATGACCCGGCACAATTGTCGCAGCCCAAAGATACCCCTTGCCCGAATCTTCATCCTCTGCCATATGGCAGCTGCTTACGTTATCTTTTTCGACCACTGTCTCGTTTACACGGCTTCAGTCTTTCGATCACAGACCGACCACGCCGAGCTATCGCACTTACGCGGATGGCAGTAAATTGGAGACTACGGATATGGCTAATGGCACCGTAAAATGGTTTAACACAACTAAAGGCTTCGGCTTTATCGCACCTGAAGGCGGAGCAAAAGATGTGTTTGTACACATCTCTGCAGTTGAGCGCGCAGGCCTAACGGGCTTGGCTGACAACCAGCAAGTAACATTCGACATCGAAGCTGGCCGTGACGGCCGCGAATCTGCGACTAACATCGCACTCGCATAAGCTTCTTTGCTTAACGATTGGAAGGGCCGGATACTGCAAAGTGTCCGGTCTTTTTTATGCCTGATCGAAACTTTGTTCATTTTCATCAATGGAACAACAGGCAACTAGAACACTGTTATTGTTCTATTTAATGAATTTCAAGAATATCCCACTCAGCATATTTTCGCTGTTAAGTGCTCTCGTCTTGAAATTGTTACCCACAGACACCATATTGCACATGCGACGTTACACCTATCGACCCTACTGCTCCTTTCGGCTCAGTCTTTCGATGTGATTATGACCTAGCCGACCTGCCGCATACTGTGGGCAGTAACATACAGGAGTACAGACGATGGCTAATGGCACCGTCAAATGGTTCAACTCAACTAAAGGCTTCGGCTTTATCGCACCAGATGGTGGCGGAAATGACGTATTCGTACACATCTCTGCAGTTGAACGCGCTGGCCTTACAGGCTTGGCAGACAACCAAAAAGTTACCTTCGACATCGAACCTGGCCGTGATGGCCGCGAAAGCGCTGCGAACCTCGCACTGGCTTAAGCTACTGGTTCTATAACCGGATTATAATACTAGAACGGACGCCAGCGCGTCCGTTTTTCTGTTTATATCAACCGCCAACACGTTCGAGCAGTTCAGCCAGTTTTGGCCCAACCCCCTGCACAATCAACGCAACCCCATCCGTATTCGGATGAATCGCGTCCCGTTGCATATAAGGTCCTAGCGCCACGGGATCGTTGATTGCATCCCCCAACCCCGCAAAGAAACTGTTCAAGAAAACCGCGTTAAATTCTTCAGCCAGTTCTGGATACATGCCGTCAAATTCGGCCTTATAGTCCGGCCCAAAATTCCCCGGCGCTTTTATACCAATCAACAGAACAGCCACATCCGCAGCCTTCGCTTCGCTCAAGATGCCGTGTAAGTTTGCACGGCTCACTGCGGGATCAATACCGCGCAAAACGTCATTGCCCCCAAGCGTCACGATCATCGCCTCGACGTCAGGCGTTAACGTCCATCCGGCGCGCGACAGACCACCCGCCGTCGTATCACCCGATACACCTGCATTGCTCAAAGCAACCTCAAGCCCCTGCGCGTCTGCCCATGCTTGGAGCTGTGGGACAAACCCATCCTTAACCTGCAGCCCATATCCTTGGGTCAAACTGTCACCAAAAGCCACCACTTGGATCGGATCTGCAATAGCGGGAAAAGCGAAGAAAATTGTGGTAATACTGATGATTGACTTGCGCATCGTGATCTAAGCTCCATATCGGTTGTTACATCCTATAAAGGCATCAAAGCATGACAACACCAGTCCTCTCGCTAAAAAACGTAATGTTATCTTTGGACGGCAATGCGGGGCGTGTTGATATTTTGCACGGCATCTCTTTGGACATTGAGGAAGGGCAGACTGTCGGGCTGGTTGGCCCATCCGGTTCAGGGAAGTCATCCTTATTAATGTTGATGGGTGGACTTGAACGAGCAAGTGACGGAACCATTCACGCACTTGGCCAAGACCTGACTACCATGAACGAAGATACACTGGCGCGTTTCCGCCGCTATAATATGGGCATTGTGTTTCAGTCGTTCCATTTAATCCCAACCATGACTGCTATTGAAAACGTCGCAACCCCGCTGGAATTAGCAGGGGCCAAAGATGCCTTTGAACGGGCGCGTTCTGAACTATCTGATGTTGGGTTAAGCCACCGTGCAGATCACTATCCATTACAAATGTCAGGCGGCGAACAACAGCGTGTGGCCTTGGCGCGCGCCTCTGTCGCAAGGCCGAAAATCTTGTTGGCAGATGAACCAACGGGCAACTTGGACGGCACCAACGGCAATGCCATTATGGATCTGTTGTTTGGTCTGCGCGACAAACACGGTGCCACCTTGGTCCTTGTCACGCACTCAGATGTCCTAGCTGCGCGTTGTGATCAAATCATACGCCTTGAAGACGGGTTGATCGCCCAGGAAAGCACCGTCAAATGAGCATTGCCATTGCCACCCGCTTTGCCCGCCGTGAACTGCGCGGCGGGCTTAAGGACTTCACAATCTTCCTGTCCTGCCTTGCCCTGGGGGTGGCTGCCATCGCAGCCGTTGGTTCCGTACGCACCGCTATTGAAACCGGTCTTTCGGCTGAGGGGGCCGCCCTGTTGGGGGGCGATGCAGAGCTTGACTTCACCTACCGCTTTGCCAACGCAGAAGAGAAAGATTGGATGCAATCGCGCGCCAATGCCGTTTCTGAAATCGCCGAATTTCGTTCGATGGCCGTGGTCGACAATGGTGACCAGACTGAACGTGGACTGACCCAAGTCAAAGCCGTCGATGATGCATATCCACTGGTTGGCATGATGGAACTAAACCCTACGATGGACTTGGATGCAGCCTTAGCTGCGCAAAACGGCTTACCTGGTGCGGTGATGGAGCGTGCGTTGGTCGATCGTTTGGGCCTGTCGATTGGCAACACCTTTGCCCTTGGAACCCAACAGTTTTACTTGTCTGCGGAGATCATGCGCGAACCTGATGGTGCCGCTGGTGGTTTTGGGCTAGGGCCACGTACACTTGTGCGAACGGCCGATTTGGCGAACTCGTCCCTGCTGGCCTCTGGGACGTTGTTCAACACAAAGTACCGCCTCGACCTCCCACCAAATTCTGACCTTGAGGCGCTTGAGGCAAACGCACGCGCCAAATTTCAAAACAGTGGAATGCGTTGGACAGACGCGCGAAATGGTGCGCCCGGCGTCACGGAATTTGTGAACCGCTTAGGTGCGTTTTTGGTGCTTGTTGGTCTGTCAGGGTTGGCCGTTGGTGGTGTGGGTGTTGCCGCAGCCGTACGCGCCTACCTTGCTGAAAAAACCAATGTCATCGCCACATTGCGCACCCTTGGGGCAGAGCGCAGAACCATCTTTCAAACATACTTCATCCAGATCGGGTTTCTATCCCTCGTCGGTATTTCAATCGGTCTGCTGCTTGGCGCCCTTGCGCCTTTATTGCTGGCTCCCTTGATTGAGGCACGCCTACCGATCCCCGCCAATTTCGGGATCTATCCAGCACCGTTATTTGAGGCCGCTATCTACGGTCTGCTGACCGCATTCATCTTCACCCTCTGGCCACTTGCCCGCGCCGAAGACGTGCGCGCCGCGACCTTGTTTCGTGACGCCCTTGGCAGCAGCAAACTGCTCCCCGCCCCCCGTTACCTTTTGGCCATCGTCATTGCGCTATGCGCTTTGATCGGATTAGCGGCCACCTTCTCTGGAACTTGGCGACTTACCTTGGCTACATCGGGTGGCATCATGGTTGCGCTGCTGATGCTTGTGATCTCTGCTTCAATCATCCAGTGGCTCGCCAAACGCGGTGGCAAAATCACCAAGGGGCGTCCTCCATGGCGTTGGGCGTTGACCTCGATTGCAGGGACCCAAGAAGGGGCGGCATCTGTCATCCTGTCTTTGGGTCTAGGCCTTTCCGTCTTGGCCAGCGTCGGCCAAATCGACGGCAACCTGCGCAATGCCATAACTGGCAACCTACCTGACATCGCGCCATCTTACTTCTTCGTCGATATCCAGCGCGACCAGATGGAGGGTTACACCAAACGCCTTAAAGACGACCCAGCGGTCCGGCGGATCGATAGCGCCCCAATGCTGCGCGGGGTCATTACCCAGATCAACGGAAAACCCGCCCGTGAGGTTGCGGGGGACCATTGGGTTTTAGAGGGCGATCGCGGCGTCACCTATGCGGACCGACCCAGCAAACAGACCCGCATCACAGATGGTGAATGGTGGCCAGAGGACTATTCCGGACCACCGCTGATCAGTTTTGCAGCCGAAGAGGCCGAGGAAATGAACCTATCCTTAGGCGATACGGTTACGATGAACATCTTGGGCCGCGATATCACGGGTACCATCAGTTCCTTTCGCGAAGTTGATTTTTCATCCGCTGGCATCGGCTTCATACTGTCGATGAACCCAAGTGCATTGCAGGGTGCGCCGCATACCTTCATCTCAACCGTTTACGCAGAGCCAGAGGCAGAAACCGCCATCCTGCGTGACCTTGCCAAAGCCTATCCCAACATAACCGCAATCCGCGTGCGCGACGCAATTGAGCGGGTCGCGGATGTCTTGTCAGGTCTCGCAGCCGCCACGTCTTATGGCGCGTCAGCAACTTTGCTAACTGGTTTCCTTGTTCTGATCGGCGCGGCAGCCGCAGGCACAAATGCACGAACCTATGAAGCGGCTGTTCTCAAAACACTTGGGGCCACACGCGGACGCATTTTGCTTAGCTTCGCACTCCGCTCTGCCCTGCTGGGATTGGCCGCTGGCCTTGTTGCATTGGCGGCCGGTATTGCAGGCGGATGGGCTGTCAGCACCTTCGTCATGAACATCGAATACATCGTGATTTGGCCATCGGCATTGGCGATCGTTACCGGGGGTGTTATTGCAACGCTTGTTGCTGGTCTTTTGTTCGCATGGGGCCCATTGGCGGCGCGCCCAGCCCAAGTGCTTCGAGCCCGAGAATAAGGACAAGACCATGAGCGATCCACACTTTTTTGGCTATGGCAGCCTCGTCAACACGGCGACCCACATTTACCCCAACGCGCAAAAAGCGACCCTATCGGGATGGCGTCGCGCATGGGTGCGTAACGGCGGGTATGGCACCATTTTTTTGACGGCTGTTCCGGCTGATCCTTCCGAACAAATTCAAGGTCTGATTGCCGCTGTCCCCAATGCCGATTGGGCCGCTTTGGATGAACGTGAAACTGGATATCGCCGCATTCCGTCAGCCGGCAACGTTAGCCATGGTGACGAGCCATCAACCGATATCGCCCACTATGCAGTTGCCGCTGAAGACATACTAATGGAGGGTGATCAGGTTATCCTACTTAGCTATCTGGATGTAGTGATTCAGGGGTATTTGCAACAATTTGGTGAGGACGGAGTTGATGCATTTTTCGCCACCACCGATGGATGGGATATGCCTATCCTAAACGATCGCGCCGCGCCGCGGTATCCGCGCAGCCAAATCCTAAGCCCCTCAGAAACAGCGCTGGTGGATGGACATCTGGACCGCATCGCGGCCCAGATAATCACTTCTTAAGCGCGGGCTTTAACAACCTGCAAAAGTGTCATCGTCGCGGACATATCTGGTCCGTGGCTTTGACCTGTCAGCGCTTTGCGCAGCGGCATGAACAAGCCCTTGCCTTTGCGACCAGTCGCTTCTTTCACGGCACCCGTCCACGTTTTCCATGTGGTGTCGTCGAACGGAGCTTGAGGCAACATAGCCATCGCTTGGGCCACGAATTCTGCGTCTTCATCGTCGATCACTGGATCAGCGCCTTCGCTGAACAATGTCCACCACGCAGCCAAGTCTTTTAGGGTTGTGATGTTATCACGTGTGACGGTCCAAAATGTTTCCGCCAGATCAGCAGGAACGCCAAGGTCAGCAATTTGATCGGCAACGTCAGCCAATGGTTTTGCCTGCAACACATTTGCTGTCAGCGGGAACAGGTCAGCAACATCAAACTTCGTCGGTGCGGTGCCAAAGCTGCTGACTTCGAAACCTTCGATCAGTTCGGACATTTCGCTCCGCAGTTCCATTGGATCAGACGACCCAAGACGCGCCATCAATGACAACAATGCCATCGGTTGAACGCCCTGCTCACGCAGATCACGCAGGGCCAAAGTACCTAGACGTTTCGACAACGCCTCGCCTTGTGGACCGGTCAGCAACGAGTGGTGTGCGAATTCAGGCGGGGTCATGCCCAGCGCCTTCATGATTTGAATTTGGGTGGCCGTGTTGGTCACGTGGTCAGACCCACGGACAACGTTCGTAACGCCCATATCCGTGTCATCGACAACAGATGCGATTGTGTAAAGAAACTGACCGTCACCACGGATCAAAACCGGATCACTGACAGAGGCCGCATCGATAGAGATGTCGCCAAGAATGCCGTCTTTCCAATTGATACGTTCCTGATCCAACTTGAAACGCCAGACGCCATCACCGCGCTCAGTACGCAAGGCATCGCGTTCTTCAGTACTAAGGTTCAACGCCGCGCGGTCATAGACCGGTGGCTTACCCATGTTCAGCTGTTTCTTACGCTTTAGGTCCAACTCAGTCGGGGTTTCGAACGCTTCATAGAAACGATCAATACTGCGTAGTTTTTCAGCGGCATCCGCGTAACGGTCCAGACGCTTAGACTGACGCTCAACCTTGTCCCACTGCAGGCCCAACCATTCGAGGTCCTGCTTAATCCGATCAACGTATTTTTCGTCAGAGCGCACCGGGTCAGTATCGTCGATGCGCAGAATGAATGTACCACCAGCCTTGCGGGCAATCAGGTAATTCATCAGCGCAGTGCGCAGGTTACCAACGTGGATGTAGCCAGTCGGCGATGGGGCGAAACGTGTGATGGTCATGGGCATGATCTCCTATGCGGCGGTAGGTGTCATAGGGGCCGCGATTTGTCCAGTTCCAAGCGTGAAAGGTGGGCGTTCATTATGGACGCAATCTGGTCCAAATCGCCGTCCAATCCGCGACTGTGCACAACAGCAGCGCCCCCTATCAAACGAAACCGGCGCCACGCGTTGGGCTGACGCATACGCACGGCGTGCGCATCTAGAAGGCCAATGGACAATTGCAGGCTTTGGGAGTCGACAAGAACACGGCTGACTTCGGACCACTTTAATGTCGGAACATAATATCCCGACAAGCCAAAGGCATCGATCCGAAGGGCGCTGGGCCGAACCCAAGCGATCCCAAAATTCAGAACAGCCCATCCGCAAAGTATCGCACCTAAAACGATCACAGCCCAAATAGGGAAAGCAACAGATCCAGTGGCAAATGTGGAAAACACACCAGCAATCACAAGACCAACACCGAAGATCACAACCAAGCAGGCATGCAAGATCAAACGCCGCGCATTGATCTCGATTAGGGTTGGATCAGCGCCCGTAAGGTGCGCATTTTGCGCACCACCCGTCATGAAGGATCACGCCAACGGTTCACAATCGGATACCGTCGATCCAACCAGAACGCCCCCTTCGTCAATCGCGCACCCGGTGCGGATTGGAAGCGTTTGTATTCTGAAATGTAGATCAGGTGCTCGACCTTCTTCACCACATCGCGATCAAACCCAGCGGCCACGCAATCAGCGACAGAGGCGTCATTGTCCACCAGCATCTCAAGCAACGCATCCAGCACCGGATAATCCGGCAGGCTATCGCTGTCTTTTTGATCGTCGCGCAGCTCGGCACTTGGGGCCTTGGTGATGATGTTGTCAGGGATCACAGCCCCCTCGGGCCCCATCATCCAATCGCGGTGGTTGGCATTGCGCCAGCGGCAGGTTTCGAACACCCGCATTTTATACAGGTCTTTAATCGGGTTATAGCCACCAGCCATATCACCATAGATCGTGGCATAGCCTACCGCGACCTCTGATTTATTGCCCGTGGTCAAAACCATCTCGCCAAATTTATTGCTCATCGCCATCAACAACAGACCGCGCAGGCGGGACTGGATGTTCTCTTCGGTCAGCCCTTCTTCAAGACCTGCGAACAACGGAGCCAAGGTATTGGTGATCGCCTCACGCCCCTCAGCGATAGGGACATAATCATAACGGCAGCCCAGCGCGTTGGCGCAGGCCTCAGCATCCTCAAGGCTCGCCTTACTGGTGTATTCGGACGGCAGCATAACGCAGCGCACGTTTTCCGCGCCCAAGGCATCGGTGGCGATGGTCGCAACAATCGCAGAATCGATCCCACCGGACATGCCCAGCAGAACCTTTTTGAAACCCGTCTTGCCCATATAGTCGCGCAGGGACTGAACCATCACGCGATAGTCTTGTTCCCACGTGTCTGGTTGAGCGGTCTTAACCCCATCCTTAACTCGCCAGCCATCCGTGCCGCGTTCAAGATCAACATGCACGATGGCTGTATCAAACGCTGGCATTTGAAGCGCCAACCCGCCACCCGGGTTCAGTGCGAATGAAGCACCGTCAAAGACCTGATCGTCTTGACCGCCCACCATGTTCAGATAGATCAGCGGCAGACCTGTTTCGACAACGCGTGACACCATGTGGTTCAGGCGGGTTTCGAATTTGTCGCGGTAATAGGGCGATCCATTCGGGATCAGCAAGAATTCAGCACCTGTTTCGGCCAAGGTCTCTGCCACATCTTCGTGCCATGCATCTTCGCAGATCGGGCTGCCGATGCGTGTGTTTCCAACGCTATAGGGTCCACCCAACGGCCCTGCATTAAAGATACGGACCTCATCAAACACAGTTTCATTCGGCAGGTGATGCTTAAGCGCCTTGGATGCAACTTTACCGCCCTTACAGATCAGATAGGCGTTATACAGGCAGCCATCTTCAAACCACGGGCCACCAATCGCCAAGGCGGGGCCGTCTGCGCAGTCTTTTGCCAATTGCTCAACCGCAGCCATAGCTGCCTTGTGAAACACGGGTTTCACCACCAAGTCTTGGGCATTGTATCCTGTGATGAACATCTCAGGCAGTGCTACGAGATCGGCACCGGCCGCGCGCCCCTGTTCCCATGCATCGCGCGCTAAGGCTGCATTGCCAGCGATCTCGCCAACGGTGGGGTTTAACTGGCACAGTGTAATGCGAAACGTATCAGCCATGGGGTGCTCCGGTCAGATTTCACCTGCACCTATATGCGTTCCAACACGCCCAGAAAACCCCTGACACACCCAATTAAGCGCGACCAATATAACCCATGCGCAAAACCCATTGCGAGGCGGCCAACCTTATTCTAGGCTGAGCAAGCTTGCACAGTTACGTGCAGGCCAAGAATTAATACAGGTCTCGCCATGAAACGTCTTATTCTCGCTTTGTGTTTAGCTGCTGCTCCCATGGGCGCATTGGCACAGGATGGTCAAGTTCAGACCAAACAATACGACGATGGCGGCATTTATGAAGGCAGCTTTCGCGGTGGCCTTCAGCACGGGGAAGGCACCTATCGCCTGCCCAACGGCTATGAATATACTGGCGCATGGGATGACGGAGAAATCAAAGGCGAAGGCGTTGCGCGTTTTCCAAATGGTTCCGTCTACCAAGGCAACTTTTCAAAAGGCAAACCTGACGGTTTTGGCAAAATCACATTTGCCGATGGCGGCACCTATGAAGGCGACTGGCTTACTGGCACTATCATGGGCCAAGGTGTCGCGCTGTATGCGAACGGCGTGCGCTATGAGGGCGCGTTCCGCAATGCCAAACACCATGGCAAAGGCGTTATGCAAAGCACGGGTGGCTATGAATACAAAGGTGACTGGATTGACGGCGTCAAAAACGGCGTAGGCACAATCACCTACCCTGACGGCGCGGTGTATGACGGCGACATCGCCAACGGCAAACGCGAGGGTTCCGGCAAGCTAACGATGCCGGATGGATTGATTTATGTCGGCCTGTGGAAAGACGGCCAAATCGATGGCACTGGTACGCTGACACAACCCAATGGCGACGTTTATGACGGCCAACTGGTATCAGGACGCCGCCAAGGCACAGGCCGTGTGACCTACGCAAACGGTGACATCTATGAAGGCGACTTCGCTGATGACCGCCGCCACGGCACAGGCACATTCACAGGCACAGACGGCTACACCTATGTCGGCGCATGGATCGCGGGCCAGATCGAGGGACAAGGTCGCGTGACCTACCCAGATGGTTCAATCTACGAAGGCAGCTTTCGTGATGACCTTGCCGATGGCACTGGAAAAATCACGTACAAAGACGGCTCTGTATATGAAGGCAGCTGGGTCGCTGGTGTGATCGAGGGCAATGGCAAGGCCACATACGTCAATGGCGTGATCTATGAGGGTGGCTTTCAGAATGCACGCAATCACGGCCAAGGCATCATGACCTATGCCGATGGCTATCGCTATGACGGCGCATGGGAAAATGGCCAACGCCACGGCGCAGGTACTGCGACTTATCCAGATGGCACCGTCTACGTGGGCAACTTTGACAACGGACAGCGCAATGGGACGGGCAAGATCACCATGGCCAATGGCTTTGAATATGATGGCCAATGGCAAACCGGCGAAATCAACGGTACCGGCACTGCCACCTACGACAATGGCGACATCTATGAGGGCACGTTCCTAAAGGGCAAACGCCAAGGCAGCGGCACAATGCGCTATGCTACGGGTGAAGAAGCCACTGGGACATGGGAAAACGGCGCGTTGAAAGACGACGGTTAATCCCGCAGTCCTACCAAGGCAGCGCCGTTCCTGAGTAGTCATAGAAACCACCGCTTTGCGCCGGTGTTAAGTCGTCCATAACCTTCACCAAATTTGCGGCCGCTTGATCGGCTGGAACGCTTGCATGACGGGCAAGGTATTTGGACGTAAACGGCGTCTCCACAGTTCCCGGGTGCAATGCTACGATACTAGACTGCGGATGGCTGCGCGCCAATTCAATCGCAGAGGTATGGACAATCTGGTTCACCGCCGCTTTCGCCGCACGGTAACTGACCCATCCACCCAATCGGTTGTCCCCGATAGATCCCACTTTGGCCGACAGCACAGAAAATACGCTGGCGCGGTCTTTTCGCAAAAGGCGGCTCGCATGCGCGAGGATCAGCGCAGGCCCAATCGCGTTGACCGCGAACTGATCTGCCATCGCGACGGGATCAATCGCTCTGATCGTTTTCTCAGGGGCCGCGCCATTCACACTCAACGCGCCGGTGGCAACGATCACCCGGTCAAAGGTGCGATCCAAGCGTCCCAAATGATCTGCAACACTTTGGGCATCCGTAATGTCCACACCGTCAACTGAGCGTGAAAGCTCTATAACACTGTCGCCGCGTGTTGTGTGGTGTTGTGTAATCGCGCCGCCAATGCCGCCCGAAGCGCCAATAATCAGAACATTTATCATACTTCATAGGTAGCACAGCATAGACGCACTTCAACGCGGACGGCCCAAAATCCTAATGCGACGCTCCACCTCAAAATGGCACCCCATCCAATTAGGCATAAAAACCTACTTTCCATTTGGAAATCGACGGCTATAACTGCATCCATGACACGTAACGCACATACCCTGATCGCGCGCCCTCTTGGCGCAGCGCTTTTGTGCGAGCTCTTGCTCCTATTCAGCCTCTGAGCGTGTCCATCGGCACGTCCGCTCAGAGGGTTACCCGCGAGGGTCGGATACGTGCCAAGAATCAGGACAACAAAAGAGAAATTAAATGACATCTTCCCAAGACAAAGTCGTAATTTTCGACACCACATTGCGCGACGGCGAACAATCCCCCGGCGCAACCATGACCCACGCAGAAAAGCTTGAGATCGCTGGACTGTTGGACGAAATGGGCGTCGACATTATCGAAGCCGGCTTTCCGATCGCCTCCGAGGGCGACTTTAATGCCGTTTCAGAGATTGCCAAAAATAGCGTCAATTCAGTTATCTGCGGTTTGGCCCGTGCCCAACTGGGTGACATTGACCGCTGCTGGGAAGCCGTAAAGCACGCCGCGCAGCCACGTATTCACACCTTTATCGGCACATCCCCATTGCACCGTGCGATCCCGAACCTGACCAAAGACGAAATGGCGGTCCGGATCGAAGAAACCGTAAGCCACGCGCGCAACCTTTGCGACAACGTGCAGTGGTCTCCGATGGATGCGACACGTACCGAATTTGATTATCTGTGTCGTACTGTTGAAATTGCGATTAAAGCGGGCGCGACAACGATCAACATCCCTGACACCGTGGGCTACACTGCCCCTCGTGAAAGCGCGCAATTGATCCGTGACCTTCTTGAACATGTGCCGGGCGCGGATAACATCATCTTCGCGACACACTGCCACAACGACCTAGGCATGGCGACGGCCAACAGCTTGGCCGCGGTTGAAGCAGGTGCACGTCAGATCGAATGCACCATCAACGGCCTTGGCGAACGCGCAGGCAATACAGCGTTGGAAGAGGTCGTTATGGCCATGAAGGTACGCAATGACATCATGCCGTACCAGACAGGCATCGACACAACCAAACTGATGAATATCTCGCGCCGCGTTGCAACAGTTGCTGGCTTTCCTGTTCAGTTCAACAAAGCCATCGTTGGTAAAAACGCCTTTGCGCACGAATCTGGTATCCACCAAGACGGCATGTTGAAAAACGCCGAGACGTTCGAAATTATGCGCCCCGAAGATGTGGGCCTGTCTGGCACCTCCTTGCCGCTTGGCAAACACTCTGGACGCGCAGCACTGCGCGCCAAGTTGGAAGAGCTGGGCGTTGAATTGGGTGACAACCAGCTGAAGGACGTTTTTGTTCGTTTCAAAGCACTAGCTGATCGCAAGAAGGAAGTGTTTGATGACGATTTAGTCGCCTTGATGCGCAACTCAGACGATCCAGAGAATGATCGTTTGAAAATCACTTCATTGCGCGTCCAATGCGGCACTGAAGGGCCGCAACAAGCGGACCTAAAGCTAGAAATTGATGGTACAGAACACACAGCCACCGAAACCGGCGATGGCCCAGTGGATGCAACATTCAATGCGATCAAAGCATTGGTTGAACACGAAGCAAAACTACAGCTTTACCAAGTGCACGCCGTGACCGAAGGCACTGATGCCCAAGCCACAGTAACCGTTCGTTTGGAAGAAGACGGTCGTATCGTAACGGGCGAATCTGCGGACACAGACACGGTTGTGGCCTCTGCCAAAGCCTACGTTCACGCACTAAACCGCCTTCTGGTGCGTCGTGAGAAATCGGGTAAAGACATGCCTGAAATCAATTACAAAGATGCCTAATAAATAGGGCGCGCATTATCTACGCGCCCTACCCTGCTTCTCTTTTTCCTAAATATCCCGGAGACTGAGGCAGCGCCTCGCTCCACCAGAAAACCCAACCCCTAACTACGGTAAGGATCCCGCGCACCGCGATCCACAGACAATGATTGTTGGGACCGCTCCACAATCAACTCAACAGCATCCGCCAAATGCACTTCCCCAATCGCCATATCCCCTGCAGCAACACGAAGCTTGTGCGCCTCCAACATGATCTCAGCATGGGATGATCCACGTGGCGGGATGAACTTGTAACAAGCCAGCTCGATCAACTGCCCAAGCGGGTCTTTGAAATATACCGAATCCATAAACCCGCGGTCTTTAACGCCCGAATGGCCGATACCACGTGCGTCCAACCGTTTGGGCACTTGCATAAACATCGCACGATCAACCTCAAAGGCCAGATGATGCACACAGCCAATATCCATCGACGTACGCGTCCGATCGGGTTTGCGATTCTCATTCGTAAACACAGTGATCAAACGCCCGTCGCCCGGATCAAAATATAGATGCCCTTCATTGGGGTCATCAAGGTTCGGTTGATCAAAGATAAACGGCATGCCCAGCAGCCCTTCCCAGAAATCAATCGACGTCTTGCGATCTGCACCTGTCAACGTAATGTGATGGACACCCAGCACTTGAATTTTGCGCATTCTCTTCTCCTTACTCGGTTAGACTTAGCCTATCGAACAACGCCGCCCGACGAAATGATGCAAATTAGGACCAAAATGCGCGGATTGCCGCCCCAGCTGACCAGCATTCCCTCTTTCAACCAAAGCGCCATCGCCTTATAAGATTTGGTGTCCATTCAATACGACTCATGGGCGACTCCAATGCCACGCGCTATTACCTACAAGGCCTTAACTCATGTCTATTTTCGATAAACTTGGTGGTCTCTTCTCGTCAGACATGGCGATTGACCTCGGAACAGCCAACACCTTGATCTACGTTAAAGGCAAAGGCGTTGTTCTTTCTGAACCATCCGTTGTGGCCTACCACATCAAAGATGGCGTGAAAAAAGTTTTGGCTGTTGGCGAAGACGCTAAATTAATGTTGGGTCGGACACCTGGTTCCATCGAGGCAATCCGCCCAATGCGCGAAGGCGTTATTGCCGATTTTGACACTGCTGAGGAAATGATCAAACATTTTATCCGCAAGGTACACAAGCGTTCTACCTTCTCGAAACCAAAGATTATTGTCTGTGTCCCACACGGCGCAACACCCGTTGAAAAACGTGCTATTCGCCAATCCGTTCTGTCCGCTGGCGCACGCCGCGCAGGCCTGATTGCGGAACCTATCGCTGCCGCGATTGGTGCTGGCATGCCAATCACGGACCCTACAGGCAACATGGTTGTCGACATCGGTGGTGGTACCACGGAAGTTGCCGTACTTTCCCTTGGCGACATTGTCTATGCGCGCTCAGTACGCGTTGGTGGTGACCGCATGGACGAGGGTGTCATCAGCTACCTGCGTCGCCAACAGAACCTTTTGGTTGGTGAAACAACTGCAGAACGTATCAAGAAATCTATCGGTACGGCCCGTATGCCGGACGACGGTCGTGGCGCATCAATGCAGGTGCGTGGACGTGACCTTTTGAACGGTATCCCAAAAGAAATTGAAATTACTCAAGCGCAGATTGCCGAAGCTTTGGCAGAACCTGTGCAGCAAATTTGCGAAGCAGTTATGACTGCACTTGAAGCAACTCCACCAGATCTTGCAGCCGATATCGTTGATCGCGGTGTCATGTTAACTGGTGGCGGTGCATTGCTAGGTGATCTTGATTTGGCTCTGCGTGAGCAAACAGGCCTTGCGGTCTCAATTGCAGATGAGCCACTGAATTGTGTGGCTATGGGTACGGGCAAAGCGCTGGAATATGAAAAACAACTTCGCCACGCCATCGATTACGACAGCTGATACAAACGCCCAAACAGCCCAAATCGCTTGCCACATCCAGTCAAATCTTGGACAGTCCAAGTAGCCATTCAAGGGCTGACTACCGCAGGACATAACCGCCTTGGCCAACGATCGATCAAACAGTCAGGATTACACCCGCCCTTTGCGCAGGTTGCTTTTGTTTGTCGTATCCTTGGTCTTGATCGCGACCTTTATGGTTTGGCGCATCGACAGCCAACGTGTAGAACGGTTTCGCGCCCAAGTCACCGACCAGATCGTTCCAAACTTTGATTGGGCCATGGCCCCTGTCACCAGTGCGGTGAATCTGTTTCGTGATTATCAAAGTTATAACCGTATTGCAGAACAAAACCAAGAACTGCGCCGCGAGTTACGCAAAATGCAATCGTGGAAAGAAGCCGCACTCCAACTTGAACAAGAAAACGCCCGCCTGCTTGACCTAAACAGCGTACGCCTTGATCCACGCCTAACATTCATCACCGGTGTCGTTCTCGCCGATAGCGGATCACCCTTTCGCCAATCCGTTCTGCTGAACGTTGGCGCACGTGATGGCCTTGTCGACGGTTGGGCTACCATGGACGGTATTGGCTTGGTTGGTCGTATTTCTGGTGTAGCGAAAAACACCAGCCGTGTGATTTTACTTACTGATGCATCCAGCCGCATTCCGGTAACTATTCAACCCTCCGGCCAGCGTGCGATTGTTGCTGGTGACAACAGTGCCGCACCACCTATCGATTTCATCGAAAGCCCCGATCTTGTGCGCCCTGGTGACCGTGTTGTCAGCTCAGGCGACGGAGCAGTATTTCCTGCCGGCCTGGTTATCGGTCAGGTCGCAGCCGACCCCGGTGGCCGTTTGCGTGTCCGCCTTGCCGCTGACTATGAACGGCTGAAATTCTTGCGCGTCTTGCGCAGCCACCCCACCGAACCTGTGACAGACACCGCCAATGTTTTGACAAACAATATCGATACATCTGAACCAACAAGCGGCGAAGAGGCTCCCGCAAGTGAGTGAACACCAAACATCGCGGATTTGGATTATGCGTGGTTGGTTCATCATGCTGGGATTGGCGACCTTGTTCATTCACCTACTCCCCCTCAACGCAATGTCACGCCCTTGGGCCACGCCCGATTTACTTTTAGGTTTTGCCTTTGCATGGTCGCTCCGCAAGCCTGCATACGTCCCAATCGTATTGCTGGGGGTGATGCTATTGCTATCGGATCTTTTACTGCAACGCCCCCCAGGCTTATGGGCGTTCTTGGGTCTGCTTTGTTGTGAAAACCTCAAGAGGCGCGCCAAACGTTTACGTCCATCGAACTTCGCCTCTGAATGGCTTACAGTTATTATAATGTTGGCTGGTGCTACTATTTCTTATCGTATCATCTTGGCCATGCTTTTGGTTGACCAACCGAACTTAGGATCGCAACTCATCCAAACGATAACGACGATCCTGTACTACCCAGTGATCGCTTTCGCGACCCACGTCTTCATGGGAGTGCGCAAAGGCATCCCTGGCGATTTGGACACACATGGAGGCAGCCTGTGAAACGCAAAAACGCCGATCACGAAGCAAACCAAAGTTTGTTATCACGCCGCGCGTTGGTTGTCGGCGGACTACAGCTTGTGTTGGTTGGCGCACTGGCTGCGCGTATGCGTCATCTCCAAATCAATGAGGCCGATCAATTCCGGACATTGGCAGAAGAGAACAGGATCAAGTTCAAACTGATCCCACCCGTACGCGGTGAAGTGTTTGATCGCAACGGCGTTCAATTGGCACAAAACATCCCAAACTATCAGATCAAGATGGTGCGCGAAGACACCCGCGACGTTGAGGCTGTGATCGCACGCCTCAGCAAGATCATCGAGTTGGATGATGAAACGATTGAACGCGCCGTCGCACTAATCAAACGCAGCGCACCGTTCTACCCCGTTACCATCGCTGAAGATGTGACTTGGGAAGACATCAGCCGCGTATCAGTCAACGCGCCCGCCTTGCCCGGTGTGACGCCAGAAGTTGGCCTTTCCCGCGTTTATCCACTGGGCTCGGATTTCGCACATGTCTTGGGTTATGTTGGCCCGGTCAGTGACTACGATCTGAAAAAGATCGATGACCCAGATCCTTTGCTGCGCATTCCGCGGTTTCAGATTGGTAAGGTCGGTGTGGAAGCCAAAGAAGAAATTCGTTTGCGTGGTTCTGCGGGAAACAAGCAAGTAGAGGTCAACGCAGCTGGCCGCGAAATGCGCGAATTGGGACGGCGCGAGGGAAAACCAGGAGCAAACATTCAGCTAACAATTGACTCCAAACTGCAAAACTATTTGCAGGCCCGCCTGGACGGCGAAAGCGCCAGCGCAGTTGTGATCGATTGTGAAACTGGCGATCTGGTCGCAATTGGATCGGCACCAACTTACGACCCAAACCTTTTTGTGTCTGGCATTTCCACCGCCGATTACCGGGAACTGACCGACAATAAATTCCGCCCGTTGGCGTCTAAAGCAGTCCAGGGGACCTATCCCCCAGGATCTACGTTCAAGATGATCACCGCAATGGCAGCCCTTGAAGAAGGCATTATCGGGCCTGACGACACGGTACGCTGCAACGGTCACCTCGAAGTGGCCGACCGCAAATTCCACTGCTGGAAACGCTCTGGTCACGGCAGCGTTGATCTGAAGAACTCGCTCAAACGCAGTTGCGATGTTTACTACTATGACCTGGCGTTGAAAGTCGGGATCGAAAAAATTTCCGCAATGGCCAACGTCTTTGGATTAGGTGTGCGCCATAACGTTGAAATGTCCGCAGTTGCCCGTGGCCTAACACCGACCAAAGCTTGGAAGAACCGCGTTCATGGCAAAGACTGGGTAATCGGCGATACCGTCAACGCCTCAATCGGACAGGGCTACATGCTTGCTTCCCCGCTCCAACTCGCCGTGATGACCGCGCGCCTTGCAACAGGTCGCGAAGTGACGCCACGCTTAGTAAAATCTGTAGACGGCGTTGAACAGGCATCTGGCGCCGGTGGACCGCTCAAGGTGGACCAAAACAACCTAAAGAAGATGCGCCAAGCGATGTTTGCCGTGGTCAATGACCGAGCGGGCACCGCCAACAAAAGTCGCATTACAGTTGAGGACATGCGCATGGCCGGCAAAACTGGCACCAGCCAAGTGCGTAACATTTCTGCAGCCGAACGCCGAACCGGCGTTATTCAAAATGAAGATTTACCATGGGAACGGCGTGACCACGCCTTGTTCATAGACTTTGCACCTGCAGACAATCCTAAATATGCTGTAGCTATTATTGTGGAACATGGTGGGGGTGGCTCAACAGCCGCGGCCCCTATCGCGCGCGACATCACGCTTCAGGCGTTATACGAAGGCCCACCGCCACTAGAGGCATATCCGTCGAAAGACCGTGGTCGTATCCGCAGCCAACAAAAGCGCCTCGCGAAAATGCGCCCAATGGCCAAAGCTCAGGATGCCGACAAAACATGAGTTATCTTGAGTACACGGTAAAATCGACGCCAACGGGCCTGCGTAAAATCCTGTTCCTGAACTGGCCTCTCACACTCTTGCTTAGCTCAGCCGCCTGTGTCGGCTTCCTCATGCTCTACTCAGTGGCAGGTGGTAGCTTCACCCCTTGGGCCGAACCGCAAATGAAACGCTTTGCCGTTGGTTTGGTTTTGATGGTCGCGATTGGGATGACTCCAATTTGGTTTTGGCGCAACCTCTCTGGGTTTTGCTACGGTGTTACAGTAATACTATTGATTGCCGTTGATCTCTTCGGGGAAGAAGGCAAAGGCGCACAACGCTGGGTCGACCTTGGGTTCATGCGCTTGCAACCGTCCGAGTTAATGAAAATTACCCTCGTTATGTTTCTGGCCGCATATTATGATTGGTTGCCGCCCGAAAAGAAATCGCGCCCCCTTTGGGTCTTGCTCCCCATTACCATCACCTTGCTGCCAACTGCGTTGGTCATTCAACAGCCCGACCTTGGTACATCGCTTCTTTTGGTTATGGCTGGTGGTGGCATCATGTTTCTAGCGGGCGTACACTGGGCCTATTTCGCGGCCGTGATCGCATCTGGTGTCGGCCTGATCGTGGCCGTTTTCCAAAGCCGCGAAACAAGTTGGCAATTGCTCAACAACTACCAATACCGCCGCATCGACACCTTCATTGACCCCAGCGCCGACCCACTAGGTGCCGGCTATCACATCACCCAATCCAAGATCGCACTTGGATCCGGCGGGTGGACAGGGCGCGGATTTATGCAGGGACCACAAAGCCGCCTAAACTTCCTGCCCGAAAAACACACCGACTTTATCTTCACCACCTTGGCCGAAGAATTCGGGTTTGTTGGGGGGATTTCCTTGCTTGCGATATACCTGCTGGTGATTTTCTTTTGCATCGCCTCTGCACTGGCAAACCGCGATAGGTTCTCGTCGCTTTTGATCCTTGGAATCGCGCTCAACTTCTTCCTCTTCTTCGCTGTGAATATGGCAATGGTCATGGGGTTGATCCCCGTCGTTGGCGTTCCACTCCCACTTGTCAGCTATGGCGGCTCCGCCATGCTGGTTCTTATGCTCGCCTTTGGACTGGTCCAAAGCGCACACGTCCACAGACCAAGATAGGTTTCGCAAATGACACTCAACATCCTATTAGCAGCAAAAGAAGAACGCTGGCCTTTGTATGAAGGGCCGTTGAACGATGCGTTCAAAGCAGCAGGCCTAGTTGATGTGCATCTGGCAACCGACATTGCACCATCGGACGTGGATTATATCGTCTATGCACCCAACTCAGACCTCAAAGACTTCACCCCCTACACAAAGGCCAAGGCAGTCTTGAACCTGTGGGCGGGGGTCGAAGGGATCGTGGGCAACCAAACTCTAACCATCCCACTCACCCGTATGGTCGATCCCGGCCTCACCCAAGGAATGATTGAATGGGTGTGCGGCCATGTGATGCGCCACCATTTGGGGATGGACGCACATATCAACAATCCAACCCACGAATGGGCACCCAGCCCACCAGCCCTTGCATGGGACCGCTCGGTGGTGGTGTTCGGCATGGGCGAACTCGGCAGCGCCTGCGCATCCGCATTGGCCAAGTTCGGGTTCAATGTCTCCGGCTGGAGCAGGTCAGAAAAAACCATCGAAGGCGTCACATCCTATCACGGCGCTCAGGGGCTCAAAACAGCCCTAACAAAGGCTGAAATCGCGGTACTGCTTCTGCCTGACACGGCAGCTACGAACAACACACTTAACGGCGAAACCCTCGCAATGATGCCCAAAGGGGCCGCAATCATTAACCCGGGGCGCGGCCCGCTCATCGACGACGATGCACTTTTGCAGTCGCTCGATGCAGGACACATCGGCCACGCGACACTCGATACATTCCGCATCGAACCACTGCCCACGGATCACCCATATTGGGCGCACCCAAAGGTCACAGTCACACCCCACATCGCGGCCGAAACACGGGCGAAATACTCCAGCCTCACAATCGCAGAGAACATAAGACGCGGGCAAGCAGGCGAACCATTCCTACACCTCGTAGATCGCAGTGCTGGCTACTAACCGCCCCAACTTCATCTTACCAAATAAACTCCGGGGGAGACGCGCAACGCGCGGCGGGGGCAGCGCCCCCAACCACGGTTCAAGCGGCCAAACCACGCCCCTTTAACAATGCTTCAACCCCGGGCAAACGCCCACGGAACGCGACATACAACTCACCCGCATCACGGCTGCCACCGGTTGAAAGAATGTTGACCTCTAACGCTGCTGCGCGTTCAGGATCAAAGGCACCGCCCGCTTCCTCAAACGCCTCAAACGCATCTGCATCCATAACCTCAGACCACATGTAACTGTAATATCCTGACGAATATCCGTCACCAGAAAACACATGCGCAAAATGCGGTGTGGCGTGGCGCATCGTGATCGCACGGGGCATGCCAAGACCTGCCAAAATTTCAGCCTGACGTGCCATTGGGTCACGCGGCGCAGCCCCGTCGTGGAATTCCAAGTCCACCACCGCAGACGCCACATATTCGACTGTAGAAAACCCCATATCATAAGTCGCAGCGCCCAACACCTTGGACAGCAACGCCTCTGGCATCGCTTCACCCGTTTGCGCATGTGTCGCGAACTTGGCCAATACTTCAGGCACTTCCAACCAATGTTCATACAACTGGCTTGGCAACTCAACAAAATCACGCGCGACCGAGGTTCCTGAAACACTTTCATAGGTCACATTCGACAACATCTGGTGCAGCGCGTGACCAAACTCATGGAACAATGTGCGCGCATCATCATAGGACAATAACGCAGGTTTCCCCTTTGCAAAGTTACAGACGTTGATCACCACAGGTGCCTGCGCTTGCGGGAACTTCGCTTGCGATCGCATTGCAGAACACCACGCCCCAGAACGCTTGGACCCACGTGCAAAATAGTCGCCAATGAAGACCGCGATATGTTCACCGTCACGGGTCACTTCCCACGCGCGGCAATCCTCATGATAGAGCGGCACATCGAGCGGTTTAAATTGCAAACCAAATAGACGTGTGGCGCAATCAAACGATGCATCAATCATGCGGTCCAGTTGGAAATACGGTTTCAATTCCGCCTCATCCAAATCATGCAATTCTTTGCGGCGACGTTCAGAATAGAAACGCCAATCCCAAGGTTCCAGATCACCGTTCACACCATCGCCGTGCATCATAGCCGTTAGTTTTTCAGCATCCGAATTGGCTTGTGCCTTGGCTGGTTCCCAGACGGCCATCAACAAATCGCGCACAGCTTGCGGCGTTTTCGCCATCTCTGTTTCCAATTTGTATTCAGCAAAATTCGCATAACCCAACAGCTGCGCGCGCTCGGACCGCAACGCCAAAATCTCGGCCGTGATGTCACGGTTGTCTTTGTCACCGCCATTGGCCCCGCGGGCACCCCACGCCTTATAGGCAACCTCGCGCAAATCGCGGCGCGTCGAGAACTGCAAAAACGGTACGATGATTGAGCGCGACAACGTCACAACGGGACCGCCCGCCTCTTTTTCCTCACCTGCAGCGCGTGCCGCAGAAATTACAAATTCTGGCAAGCCGTCCAAATCGTCGTCGCCCAATTCCATGAACCATTCGCGTTCATCAGACAAAAGGTTCTGGGTGAATTCAGTGCCTAATACGGCCAATCGACCCTTAATTTCTTTGATGCGGGTTTCGTCCGCACCTTCCAAGGCAGAACCAGAACGCACAAACCCACGATGCGTCAGCATCAAAACACGCGCCTGTTCATCGCTAAGCGTCAGGCTATCGCGTGCATCCCAAACCGCAGCGACGCGTGCAAACAGTGCTTTGTTGCCGGACACTTCTGAAAAATGCGCTGCCAGTTGTGGTGAAAAATCACGCTGCAACGCCTCGCGTGCAGGATTACTGTCCGCCCCCGCGACTGTATAAAACGCAGACAACACCTTATCCAAATCACGACCCACAGCCTCAAGTGCTTCAATCGTATTGGCGAATGTCGCGGGCTCTGCAGACCCTGCAATCGCATCAATCTCAGCCTTATGGCTGGCCAAAGCGACCTCTAACGCAGGCGCAAAATCATCGTCAGAAATCTTGTCAAACGGGGCTAGACCAAACGGTGTGTCCCAAGTTGCGAGCAATGGATTTGTCATGCGTGTCTCCTTTGGAGGTTATTCAGATTTGGAACAGATCGGACAATCGGCCCGACGCTCCAGCGTAATTTTGCGGCTTTCACCGTACAGCCCGTCATAGATCACCATCTCACCGCGCAGCGGCGCACCGGCACCCGTGATCACCTTGATCGCTTCAATCGCCATCATCGATCCGACCACACCAGGCAACGGACCAATCACACCCGCCTCAGAGCAACTTGGGGCCAATTCAGGCGCAGGCGCTTGGGGGAATATGCACTGATAGCACGGTGCGCCCTTGGCAGGATCAAAGACACTTAACTGCCCCTCCCACTGCGTCAAAGCACCAGAAATCAGCGGCGTTTGCGTTTGCACGCAAACCTTGTTTACTAGATAACGAGTTTCGAAATTATCACATCCATCCAGAACCAAATCATATTCGGCGATCAATTCCGCCGCGATGTCATCTGTCAGGCGCCGCTGGTAAGGGCGCACATTTACAAATGGGTTTTGCGCCATCATCGCCGCTTGGGCCGAAAAAACTTTGGCCGTGCCAATGTCATCATCCCTGTGGATCACTTGGCGTTGTAGGTTTGCGTTATCAACCACGTCATCATCAATCACACCGATTGTTCCAACGCCTGCTGCCGCCAAATACTGCAACACTGGCGATCCCAAACCGCCCGCGCCAACAACCAAAACCTTCGCTTCTTTTAACGCCTTTTGACCGGCACCACCCATCTCGCGCATGACGATATGACGGGCATAGCGGTTCAATTCTGTTTTGCTAAAAAGGGGGGCATCAATTGCGGCGGCTTCTTCTTTGACCACCGCCTGTGTACGCAATCTGCGCAGCATCCAACGGTAACCCCACACCAATCCAGCGATGCCCAGAACGAACAACCAAGGGGCCGCCGTTTCACCCAAGCCAAGGCGCACAGGATGTCCAATTGGCAATACCAAATGCACCGCAATAACCGCGACCAGCAATGCCAAAATCATAATACAACGCGAACGTTGTGGCGCACCAAACGCCGCGCCTAGCCCCCACAATCCTGCAACCATCACCGCAATGAAAAACATCAACCGCGCCCTGTTGAGCCAAAGCCACCAGTGCCACGCACGGTCTCATCCAAGCTGTCCGCGGTCACGAAATCACCCTGAACGACAGGGGCCACAACGACTTGGGCAATGCGTTCACCGTGCACAACCTCAAACGCATCCGCACCCGTGTTCAACAGCATCACCCCAACAAGACCGCGATAATCGCTGTCAATTGTGCCCGGGGAATTGACCAATGCGATACCATGCTTCAGCGCCAAACCAGAACGCGGGCGCACCTGCACTTCGAACCCTTGTGGGATTTCAAATCGCAAACCCGTAGAGATCAACGCGCGTCCACCGCTGGGAATGACAACACTTCCGCGATCGTCAAAATTCGCACGAATATCCGCACCCGCCGCCCCAACAGTTTCGTAAAATGGCAAAGCAATGTCAGGATCAAAACAAGCATCGCGCACGACTTTGATTTTCACACTCACGCGATTGCCTCTGCAACTCGTTGGGCCAATTTGCGCGACACCATATCCTTGGACATCCGCGGCCATTCATCGACACCAGCTTGTGAAATGATAGCGACATCATTCTCAGATCCGCCCATGATGCCAGTTTCGGGCGATACGTCATTGGCAACGATCCAATCACACCCTTTACGCTTTAGCTTGGCTGTTGCGTTCGCCTCAACGTCATTTGTTTCGGCCGCAAAGCCCACAACCAGCTCAGGACGTCCCGTTTTCAATTGGGACACATGGGCCAAAATATCAGGATTTTCGGCGAATGTGAGCGTTGGCAAACCGTCCTTGGTTTTCTTCAACTTGCGATCACTCGCACCCTCAACACTCCAATCTGCAACCGCCGCGGCAAAGATGGCAACATCAGCAGGCAACGCTGTTTGTACAGCTTCCAACATTTGCTGTGCCGTTTGGACCGCGATCACCTCAACACCAGATGGTGGGGCAACATCCGCAGGGCCCGTCACAAACACAACATCCGCGCCCAGCGCAGACAGGGCATTGGCAATTGCCGTACCCTGCGCACCAGAAGATCGATTGGCGATAAAGCGCACCGGATCAATTGGCTCGTGTGTGGGGCCGGATGTGATCAACACACGCTTGCCTTTCAACGGACCATCCAACAATTCCGCCTCAACGGCAGCAACAATTTCCAGTGGTTCAGCCATACGACCCGGACCAAATTCACCGCACGCCATGTCGCCCTCATTGGGGCCAACAAAGGCAACACCATCATCGGCCAAGGTTGCAATATTGCGCTGTGTCGCCGCGTGTTCCCACATGCGCACATTCATCGCAGGGGCCACCAAAACCGGGGTATCCGTGGCCAACAATAGGGTCGAAGCCAAATCATTCGCAAAGCCATGCACCATCTTAGCCATCAGGTCCGCAGTCGCAGGGGCAACCACAACCAGATCGGCAGACCGTGACAATTGGATATGGCCCATCTCAGCCTCATCCGTCAGATCAAATAATTCGCCGTATACTTTGGAACTAGACAACGCAGCAACGGACAATGGGGTTACAAACTCTGTAGCGGCACCCGTCAAAACAGGGATAACAGCAGCGTCGCGCTCACGCAATTTTCGGATCAGATCAAGACTTTTGTAGGCAGAAATTCCACCACCAATAATCAATAGGATGCGTTTTCCAGTTAGCATTTCATGCCCCCAAATGGCTGGTCAATTGCCCAACCATACTGCGGCAAACGGTGTTCTGCCAGCCCGTAAGATGCGCTTGACGCGCACTCTATCAATTCAGGAAATTTTGCACTTCTGTGTCATGAGTTTCTAGCCATTTGCGCATTTTGCCAAAAGCTGCTGCCTCAAGCTGACGCACACGTTCTTTGCTAAGGGACAATTCCTTGCCCAAGCTTTCCAATGTACGTGGGTTCTCCTGTAGCTTGCGTTCGCGCACGATGAAGCGTTCACGTTCGCTCAATGCTGCCATCGCGTCAAACAACCATGACCGCAATTGGACTGTGTCATGATTGTGCTCAACAACTTCAGCCGCTTGGGCGCTGTCGTCCTCAAGGGCATCGATCCATTCGCGGCCTTCGTCCTCAACGGATTGAGTTGCGTTCAATGAGTAGTCAGACCCTGATAGGCGACCTTCCATCATTTTAACGTCGTGCAATGGCACTCCAATCTCTGTTGAGATCTTTTGCAACAGCTGGTGCTTGTCCAACTCAACGCCCGCGGCTTCGCTTTCACGCTCCAGACGCGCTTGAACGCGGCGCATGTTGAAGAATAATGATTTCTGCGAGGATGTGGAACCTGTACGCACCATCGACCAGTTGCGCATCACGTAGTCTTGGACAGACGCTTTGATCCACCACATTGCATAAGTAGAAAAACGAACGCCGCGATCGGGATCAAATTTCTCTGCGGCTTTCATCAACCCCAAACCTGCTTCCTGGATCAGATCGTTCATAGGCGCGCCGTAGCGTTTGAACTTGGAAGCCATCGAAATGGCAAGGCGCATGTAGGCCGTGATCAAGCGGTGCAATGCTTCTTCATCGCGGTTGTCACGCCATGCATAAGCCAAACGTAACTCAGTTTCAGCGTCCAACATTTCTGCTTTCATCGCTGTACGTGTAATCGAAATTTCTCTCGCCATGTCCAAAGCCATATCTAATCTCCCGAGGAATGAACTCTTGTTTTGGTAATTCATTATAGATACGCAGCAAACCAATCATTGGTTCATAATCGAGGCGAAAATGTTACTGAATTTGTCTTTCGTTCTAGGTGGGGCCGCTTCGGGAAAATCCCTATTTGCGGAAAATTTACTCCTTAACAGTGGGTTAAAACCCCACTATATAGCGACATCACGCATCTGGGATGATGAAACAAAATCACGTGTTGAGGTGCATAAATCGCGACGCAATGACGCTTGGACAACTATCGAGGCACCATTTGATCTGGCACCAGCCCTTGCGACTGCCACCGCAGATCAGGCCATTCTGATCGATTGTGCGACCATGTGGCTGACCAATCATCTGCTCGAAGAGCATGACCTATCTGCACAATCTGGCCTACTGATTGATGCGCTCAAATCGTGCAAAGCTCCCATCGTCATCGTCTCTAACGAAGTGGGCCAAGGGATCGTTCCAGACAACGCGCTTTCACGTCAGTTCCGCGAAGCCCAAGGCCGGCTGAACATCGCACTTGCCGCACAATCAGACCTTGCCGTTCAAGTGGTGGCGGGCCTGCCCATCGTACTAAAAGGAATGCTACCATGACCGCCCCAACCACATGGCACTGGGTGCGCCACGGCCCAACCCACCAAAAGACATTTGTCGGGTGGCGGGACGTTCCGGCCGACCTATCAGACACCGATCAATTGGCCCGCCTTGCAGCCGATTTGCCATCAGATGCGGTGATCATTTCATCTGATCTAACGCGCTGCATCACAACAGCGGACGCGATCCAAGCAGGGCGTGAACGTTTGTCCAATAACCCACATCTACGCGAGTTGCATTTTGGTACGTGGGATGGCGTTCACTTTTCTGAAGTCTCAGAAAAGCACCCCGACCTGTCACGCGCCTATTGGGAAACCCCCGGCCCACACACACCACCGGGTGGCGAAAGCTGGGATGAATCCGCCCACCGTGTCCACACAACAGTGCAACACCTCACACGCAAATATGCGGGGCGTCACATCATCGCAGTTGCGCACTTCGGGGTGATCTTGACCCAAGTACAGATGGCAATAGGTGTGCCTGCACAGCAAGTCCTTACCCATAAGATCGACAATCTGTCGGTTACCGATATCACATGGGAAAACGGCACAGGGCGCGTTGGTACGATCAATCGCCTTGTATGATATTCCACCACACAAATCAAAATTTGCATAATGCACAGTCGTCACTTTAAGCTGCTCGCGTGAAATATGATTTATACATTGGTGATCGCACCTTCTCATCTTGATCGCTGCGCGGCTGGTTGTTGCTCGAAAAATTCAGACTGGGTCTTAATGCACATTTGATTGGCCTTTACGGCTTGAAAATGGCGGCTGACATGGCTCATCTTGCACCAGCCAAACTGGTGCACACGCTCAGGATGCCCGATGCTACAGTGGTTGGCGGAAGCCTCGCAATTGCAGAAACCTTGGCCGAACATCACCCAAGTATTGCTGTGTGGCCAACCGATCCAACCGCACGTGCCACTGCGCAGGGCTTGAAACAGAATTTTTGCCTGAAATCAAAGGCGCGGCGCAGGCTGCTTGGCCCCTTTGCATTCGCCATCTGACGTTTCTCAATCAGACGCAACAAAGGGTTCAAAAGTAACTTTTGCCAGCTCATTTGCGTTTAGCCTCAATCGCGTCCCAAATTTTGCCCGCGATGTTCACGCCGTCAAAACGTTCCAATTCTTGGATGCCTGTCGGGGAGGTCACGTTGATCTCTGTCAAGTATTCTCCGATCACGTCGATCCCAACAAACACCTGACCCTTTTCTTTCAAAAGCGGGCCAATGCGTGCGCAGATTTCTAGGTCGCGGTCAGTCAGCCCTACCTTCTCAGGACGGCCACCCACGTGCATGTTGGAACGGGTTTCACCTTTAGCCGGTACGCGGTTGATTGCGCCAACACATTCGCCGTCCACAAGGATCACGCGCTTGTCGCCCTGGGACACTGCGGGTAAGAACTTTTGCACAATCAATGGCTCACGGGAAAACCCTGTGAACATTTCAAATAGACTGCTAAGGTTGCGATCCTCTTTATTCAAAAGAAAAACACCCGCGCCACCGTTGCCATAGAGCGGTTTCACGATCACATCGCCATGTTTGTCTTTGAATGCTTTTATCGTTTCCAGATCGCGCGACACCGTCGTTGGTGGCGTCAAATCAGGGAAATCCAAGACCATCAATTTCTCAGGATAGTTGCGCACCCAAAACGGATCATTCACAACCAAAGTGCCCGGTGCCAAACGGTCCAGCAAATGGGTCGAGGTGATGTAGTGCATGTCAAACGGTGGGTCCTGACGCAGCCAAACAACGTCGAAATCCGCCAAGTCGACCTCAATCATTGGGCCCAATTCAACATGGTCCCCCTGAACACGTTTTACAGTAAAGTCATGCCCACGCGCTGTGATGCGCCCCTCTTGATAGGCCAGATGATCCGGCCCGTAAAAGAATACGGTATGACCCCGCGCCTGTGCTTCTTCAGCTAGGCGAAAGCTGCTGTCGGCGTCGATATCGACATCGCCGATCGGGTCCATTTGGAATGCGATTTTCATAGGGCACCTCTAAATATTGTTACCCGTTAGATGGCGCAGCTTGCTCTTAGGTGCAATGGGCTGGCCGTGTCCGAATGCGTTTTCGATGATACGAACCTCGCCCAGCGACTTCAAAAGTGCGACATCAAACCAAACATCCGTAAGGAACCCATTGGGCATTTGGCCCAAATATTCCTCTGCTTTTGCATACAGAAGTTTCATTTGGCGCGGGCTAACGCGCGCTGCTGCACCATCAAAATCACTGCTTTGCTTCACTTCGACGAAAACTAATCCATCGTCATCATTTGCGATCAAATCAATCTCACCGCGTTTGCCAAGCCAACGGCGCTGCGCGATTGGAAAACCACGGCGTTCGGAATCTGTCGAAATACGTTCTTGTGCCGATACCCCCACGTGATGTGATGTCCAAACACGATTGCGGCAGGCTTCTGCAGTTGTGTCGATCAGTCATCTTTTCCAATATTTAACGCCAATTGATATACCTGTCGGCGTGGCTTGCCATGCGCTTGGGAAACGGCATCAACAGCATCTCGCATCGACATCGTCTCAAGCGCTTCTCTCAGCACCACGTCTAAATCAACTTCATTAAGAGTCGCTAAATCCCCACGATCAATCAGCAGAACAATCTCGCCCTTAACATTGCCTGTGCTGTAACATTCGGCCAACTCGTCCAAGGTTCCGCGCCGCAGTTCCTCAAATTTTTTGGTCAATTCACGGCAAACCACGGATTTGCGCGTTCCGCCCAATACTTCTGCTGCATCCCTGAGCGTTGCACCAATTCGTTTTGGTGATTCGTAAAATGCCAAGGTCGCGCGGATTTCAGCCAACCCTTCCAACGCTTTGCGTCGCGCATTTGTCGCATTGGGCAAGAATCCTGCAAAGTGGAAGGCATCCGTTGGCAGCCCCGCCAAAACCAGCGCCGTCAGCACCGCTGAGGGTCCCGGCACACAGGTTTGCATGACGTCTTGAGCCACAGCCGCGCGTGACAATTCAAACCCCGGGTCTGCGATCAAAGGCATGCCGGCTTCAGAGGCGTAAGCCACTGATTTTCCCTTGTTAGTAGCGTCTAGCAACCCAGAGACGACCTTGCCTGCAGAGTGATCATGCATCGCAATGATGCGCCGTCCATCAAGGGGAACACCGTGAATATCCATCAAACGGCGCAGGCTTCTGGTGTCTTCTGCCGCCAAAACATCCGCAGATGCCAACACGTCTAATGCACGCAATGTGATGTCGCGGGCCGTGCCGATTGGGACACCCACGAAATATATCCCGGGTGCAAGGGGAACCTTTTGGAAATTCAAAGCTGGACCCGCCTTTCATGACGTTTATGATCCCATAAAATCACGCCGCTCGAACAAGCGGCGCACTCAGGGAGTATATGCACCAATGTTCGCGCTTTTCCAATCCGCCCGCAAGTCACTGCGTCAGTTTCGTTTGCCTATTTTGGCACCTTTTTTCGCAATGGGCCTGGCCGCATGTGACCCGACCGCACTTTCAGGCATTGGAAACTCCGGTCCGTCCGTAGATACCAGCAAACCAATCGCAGTGGCGTTATTGGTTCCGCGTGGCTCTGGTTCTGCCAGCGATGACCTACTGGCCCAAAGCCTTGAGAACGCAGCGCGCCTTGCCATGCGTGATCTGGGTGACGTGAAAATTGATTTGCGGGTTTACGGAACTGCAGGCAATGCACAAACAGCTGCAACCCAAGCCTCCCTAGCGGTGAGCGATGGTGCCCAAATTATCCTTGGTCCAGTTTACGCAGAAGCGGCTAATGCTGCGGCCGCGGCTGTTGCAGGTCAGAACGTAAATATCTTGTCCTTCTCTAACAACACCACCATCGCTGGTGGCGATCTTTTTGTCCTTGGCCAAACATTTCAAAATACTGCGAACCGCATGATTAGCTTTGCAAAATCACAAGGCAAAGATCGCATCATAATTGCGCACGCGAATGACGTTGCTGGCCAATTGGGTAGTAACGCGATCCGATCCGCTATTATCGCCAGTGGCGCGACGTTGGCTGGATCAGTTGATTACCCGTTGTCTCAAGAAGGCGTTTTGGCCGCAATCCCACGGATCAAAGCAGCCGTCGACAATAACGGTGCAAACGCAGTCTTTATGACGTCACCTTCTGCCTCTGCCCTTCCATTGCTAACGCAGTTGTTGCCGGAAGCCGGCGTATCTCAAGCCACGACACAATTCATCGGCCTGACGCGTTGGGACATTCCTGCCACAACGCTAGACCTACCTGGCGTACAAGGTGGTTGGTTCGCCATTCCCCATCCAGCAACAAGTGCGGCCTTCCTCGCGCAATACTCTGTGGCATACGAAGGACGACCACACCCAATAGCCAGCCTAGCGTTTGACGGTATCGCTGTAATCGGTGCCCTAGTAAAAAGTGGCAAAACTGATCCACTTTCTGCAGCTGCAATCACACAAGGTGCTGGGTTCAAAGGTGCAAACGGCGTCTTCCGCTTCTTGGCAGATGGCACAAACGAACGTGGCCTTGCCATCGCAACCATCCGCGACAAAAAAGTGGTCGTGATTGACAATGCACCATCTGGTTTTAGCGGAGCTGGTTTCTAGTGCAGCTCACCTATGGACGGCCAATTGCGCCGTCCAAAAACAAACCACTGATTTGTGATTCTGAAGCCATCTTCCATGCAAATGGCTTCGTTGCTGCGTTTGAGCAGGCCCAAGCCACTCATGAACTTACAGAAGCACGCAAAAAAATGGTGGGCTGGCTGCGCGAAGCACAAACCAATGGTCGCGCCCTAATCGCGCAAGCCTTCCAAGAAAAGCCATTTGACTCCCGGCCGATGACACGCGCCTACACCCACCTGACTGATCATTTGGTTTGCGCCGCATTGCACGTTGCGATTACAACACTGGGCGCAGAACCAACCGCCAAAGAACGCCTATCTGTTATCGCCGTTGGTGGATATGGACGCGGGGAAATGGCACCATCTTCTGACGTTGATCTGCTATTTCTAACGCCGCAAAAAGTAACGCCTTGGGCCGAAAACGTCATTGAAACCATGCTGTATATGCTATGGGATCTTAAGCTAAAGGTAGGTCATGCGACCCGCACCATCAGCGACTGCATCCAACTGGGTACAGAGGATTACACCATCTGTACCGCGATGCTTGAACATCGGTTTGTAGTCGGAGATATTAACCTCGGCGAAGAACTGGATCGCAAGCTGTGGTCTGATCTTTTCAAACCCAGCATGGGCCGCGCGTTTATTCAGGCAAAACTGAATGAGCGCGACAAACGACACGACAAACAGGGCCAACGCTATGTCGTTGAACCCAACGTGAAAGAGGGCAAAGGCGGGCTACGTGATTTGCAATCCTTGTTCTGGATCGCGAAATTCATTCACCGTGTTCAAGACGCAGATGACCTTGTTGAAAAGGGCGTCTTCACATCCGATGAATATGAAAGTTTCGTCGCCGCCAAAAATTTTCTCTGGGCGGTACGGTCGCACCTTCACCTGATCACCAAACGCGCTACCGAACAGCTAACCTTTGATATGCAAGTCATGGTGGCCGACGCCATGGAATACAAAGACACGGGCGGGCGACGCGGCGTAGAAGTGTTCATGCAGGCCTATTTCCGCCATGCAACCGAGGTGGGCGATTTGACCCGTATCCTTCTGTCCAACCTTGAAACGCTGCACATCAAAGACGGTCCCCTTCTTGAGCGGTGGTTCAAGCGCCGCCGCAAAGTCAAAGAAGGTTATCAAGTGGTGAACAACCGCCTGACCGTGACTGATGAAAAGGTATTTCTGTCAGACAAGTTAAACCTGTTACGCCTCTTCGAAGAAGCGCTACGCACAGGCATGTTGATCCACCCAGACGCAATGCGTTTGGTGAAATCTAACCTTACTCTAATCGACAACGACATGCGCACAACGCCCGAAGCCCAGCGCATCTTCCTTGATCTAATGCTCAAACACGGCAACCCAGAACGGGCCTTGCGCCGGATGAATGAGTTGGGTGTGCTTGGGGCGTTTATCCCCGAATTTGAAAACATCGTTGCGATGATGCAGTTCAATATGTATCACTCGTACACCGTGGACGAACACACGATCCAATGCATCACCAACCTTGCCCAAATCGAACGCGGCGAATTGGTCGAAGACCTGCCATTAGTATCTTCCATCCTTGAAAAAGGCGTGAACCGCAAGGTGCTGTATGTTGCGTTGCTGCTGCATGACATCGCCAAAGGGCGGCCTGAAGATCACTCGATCTTGGGTGCCCAAATGGTGCGCAAGATTGCACCGCGTCTGGGATTGAAACCTGATGAGGTCGATACCGTTGAATGGCTCGTGCGCTATCACTTGTTGATGTCGGACATGGCGCAAAAACGCGACATCGCTGATCCGCGCACTGTGCGTGATTTTGCCAAGCTGGTAAAAACTGTCAAACGTCTTGATCTGCTGTGCGTTCTAACGGTGTGCGATATTCGTGGCGTTGGCCCGAATACATGGAACAATTGGAAGGCCGTATTGATCCGCGCCCTGCACAGCCAAACCTTGGATGCTCTCGAAAACGGACTTGAAGATCTGAACCGCAACAACCGCGGCAAGGAGGCGAAAAAGAACCTGCGCGTGCAACTAAAAGACTGGCTGCGAAAAGACCTGCAAATCGAAACATCGCGCCATTACGATCCCTATTGGCAGGGTCATCACGTCACTGCCCATGTCGTGTTTGCAAACCTTTTGCGTAACATATCTGAAGACGAAATTCGGATGGATCTGCACCCTGATATCGATCGCGATGCAACCCGCGCCTGCTTTATAATGGCCGACCACCCTGGGATTTTTGCACGTCTTACTGGTGCGCTGGCACTTGTTGGTGCAAACGTTGTGGATGCGCGCAGCTACACAACCAAAGACGGTTATGTCGCGGATGCCTTCTGGATCCAAGACAATGATGGCCAGCCCTTTGAGGCATCCAAACTACCGCGTCTGCGCGAGATGATCCGCAAAACCTTGATGGGTGAAGTGGTGACACGCGAAGCGATCAAAGACCGCGACAAAGTCAAGAAACGCGAACGTGCATTCAGGGTGCCCACCCACATAAGCTTTGATAACAATGGGTCAGAGATTTATACTATCATCGAGGTGGATACACGCGACCGTCCGGGCCTGTTACACGACCTGACACGCACCCTTGCATCGCTCAACGTCTACATCGCCAACGCGGTCATCGCGACCTATGGTGAACAGGCCGTAGATACCTTTTACGTCAAGGATATGTTCGGCCTGAAATACCGGTCTATGGAGAAACAAGCCACACTTGAAAAAAAGCTGCGCGAAGCGATCACTGAAGGTGCAAAACGCTCTAACGCGTGATCGTTTTAAATTCGCTGGCTCTGTTTGATTTTCACACTTAGGGTGAAGGGAAATACCATTCCCTTTGCTCTAAAAGTGAGACTGCAACCATGTCTGAACACGGCTATGAATCAGGACGCCTAGACCTGCCTTTCGTTGGCATTTCAACCTTCGGCAAACGCCCCTACGTTTCTGACTGGACCAAGATCGACGCAGACGTTGCTGTCCTTGGTGCCCCCTATGATTTCGGTACGCAGTTTCGCGCAGGCGCGCGGTTTGGGCCACGTGCAGTGCGCGAGGCATCCACCCTGTTCAGCTTTGGCCACGGCGGTGCGTATGACCACGAAGACGACGCAACCTATCTGGGATCGGACGTACGCATTGTCGATCTGGGCGACGCTGACATCGTCCACACCGACACCATCAAAAGCCACGAGAACATCAAGACAGGCGTAAATGCGATGCTGGATGCAGGGGCGTTTCCTGTCACCATCGGCGGCGATCACTCGATCAACATCCCTTGCATTGATGCATTCGAGGGGCGCGGCGAAATCCATATCCTACAAATTGACGCCCACCTTGATTTCGTCGACGAACGCCACGGCGTGCGCAATGGCCATGGCAACCCCATGCGCCGCGCGGCTGAGAAACCATACGTTATGGGGCTGACCCAAGTGGGCATTCGCAACGTCTCCTCCACTGCCAAAGAAGGGTACGAGGACGCGCGCAAAATGGGGTCCGATATTATCTCTGTACGTCAGATGCGCGATCTTGGCGCGCAAGGCGTCATCGACCGCATCCCCGCAAAGGCCCGCGTTTACGTCACGCTAGACATCGACGGCTTCTGCCCCTCCATCGCACCAGGCACAGGGACGCCAAGCCACGGGGGGTTCTTGTATTACGAAGTGCTGGAGATGCTGCAAGCGGTTGCTAAACGCCATGAAATCGTTGGGATCGATCTGGTCGAAGTGGCCCCAGATTATGACCACACAGGCGGCACCGCGATACTAGCGGCGCAAATCCTGCTGAACTTTCTTGGCTTTGTATTCCACGAACGCAGCCAGCAAAAAAGGTAGCCCATGCGCAATCTCGCCAGCATCCAATCCCCCCGCATCATCCGCATCGGAGGCGGCGTCGCATCACAAACAGGCGAGGTCCTCCAGCAATTGGGCCTTTCAAAACCGCTGATCGTGACCGACACAAACCTCATAAACATTGGACACGTCAAAACCCTGACTGACATCCTCAAAGTCGACAACATCACGCCATACATCTTTGATGGTGTGGTAGAAGATCCAACCGACACCTGCGTCAATGATGGGCTCAAAGCACTGAACGCCGGAAACTTTGATTGCATTATCGGGTTCGGTGGCGGCAGCCCAATGGACACAGCCAAAGCGATCTCGTTCATGGCGGTAAACGAAGGGCACGTGCGCGACTACAAGACACCGACACAGATCGATAAATGCGGTTTACCCGTAATACTGATCCCAACCACAGGCGGCACAGGTAGCGAACTGACACGCTGGTGCGTGATCACAGACACCAAACATCCCGAAAAATACAATCTCTCCGGTCTCGCTTGCGTGGCCACTGCAGCCCTCATCGATTGGACCTTCACCACGACCAAACCCGCAAGGATTTCCGCAGACACCGCTGTGGACAGCCTCACTCACGCGATCGAAGCCTACGTAAGCAAACGCGCGCATCCCTACACTGACGCTTTCGCCCTTTCAGCAATGCCATTGATAGCCAACAACGTCCGTGCCGCCTACGCCGATCCCGAAGATGGACCCGCGCGCGCGGCTTTGATGCTAGCCGCCTCTCAGGCTGGGATGGCATTTTCCAACGCGTCTGTGGCCCTTGTCCATGGAATGAGCCGGCCGATTGGCGCGCACTTTCATGTTGCCCACGGACTATCGAATGCGATGCTATTGCCCGCAATCACAGCCTTTTCAGTGAGCCATGCCCCAAGCCGCTATGCACAAGTGGCACGCGTTATGAAATGGGCGACGGGCACCGACACAGACGAAACAGCCTGCGCAAAATTGGTCGAGGGCTTAACGCAATTGAACGCGGATCTTGAAGTGCCGACACCTCGCAAACTTGGACACAACAAAGATGACGAAATGTTCGCGCTCATGGCAGTTCAAGCGTTGGCATCAGGGTCTCCACAAAACAATCCGCGAGTGCCAAGCGTCGATGAAATCATCCAGCTATATGACGAGATTTGGTAGCTTGTAGCCTGCTTAGTGATCGGACCAATCGTTCGACTTCCCCCAACAATCCTGGCTTGCAAGAATTTAGCCGAAAACTGTTCGGCATCATTGCCACTACGCCCACAATTTTGATTATAATTGCATACAAATTCGGTGACCTCCCAGTAGATATTCTGTTACCTTTAGGTATAAAATATTGGTCAAAGTAACTCTTTTTCTAGTGATTTTTGACAATCATTTGAAACTGCACAGTTCACATGTCGAAGTGTGCAGTTTGACCAAAACGCAACCTATTTGATACTTTTTGACCTCACTAAACTGTACACTTAGACACCCAAACTACGCAGTTTTTCTCGCAAATGCTGCACGATGGGTCATCAATCCATTACCACACCACACTTTACAATACGCACGCTACCCTTGCCAGCGCCCTATCCAACCCGTTACTCACTGTCTTAATCACCGATAAGAGGCCAACAATCCCGTGAAACCAATCCGAGTGCTGTCTGGCTTTTTAACCGTAGGATTTTGGACACTTATGTCCCGTGTCTTGGGTGTTATCCGCGAAATTTTACTGCTGTCATTGATTGGCCCTGGTCCCATCATGGACGCTTTCATTGCAGCCTTTCGCCTGCCCAATATGTTCCGCCGTTTCTTTGCCGAAGGTGCATTTAACGCGGCCTTTGTGCCTATGTTTTCTCGGAAGTTAGAGGCGGATTCAGACGCTCATAAATTCGCCACAGATGCGCTTGCTGGACTGTCATTTGTCGTACTGGTTTTGGTTGGTATCGCCATGGTCTTCATGCCCGCGCTGGTCTGGCTCACCGCAGGTGGGTTTGTTGGTGACAGCCGCTTTGATATGACCGTTGGCTTTGGCCGCATTGTCTTTCCCTATATCTTTTTCATGTCGCTTTCGGCCCTATTTTCTGGCGTGCTGAACGCAACAGGGCGTTTCGCAGCCGCTGCGGCAGCACCTGTTTTACTCAACATTTTCATGATTATAGCAATGGTCGGCGCGAACTTCATGGGCGCAGAAGTTATTATTTGGATCGTCTGGGTCGTTCCATTTGCTGGCATCGCACAACTCGCACTCACATGGATTGCAGCCCGTCGCGCAGGTTTTGCTCTGCGCCCCACAATGCCGAGTTGGTCCCCAGATATGCGCAAGATGATCGTGGTCGCGGTTCCTGCCGCGTTGGCGTCTGGCGTGATGCAGATCAACCTTGTTGTGGGTCAATTTTCCGCCAGTCAATTTGAGAACGCAGTCAGCTGGTTGTTCTCTGCCGACCGCCTGTATCAATTGCCCCTTGGCGTTGTTGGAATTGCCGTCGGGATCGTCTTGTTGCCCGACCTGGCGCGGCGCCTTCAAGCGGGTGATGACAAGGGGGCAAAGTCTGCATTTTCGCGGGCCGCTGAGATTTCGCTCGCTCTCACAATCCCTTGCTCCATCGCCTTGATGGTCATTCCACTACCGTTGGTTTCCGTCTTGTTTGAACGCGGCCAAACCGGCCCAGATGACGCCGCGGCCATCGCTGTTGCCGTCAGTATTTACGGGCTAGGATTACCCGCCTTCGTCATCCAAAAATTCGTGCAACCCCTTTATTTTGCAAGAGAAGATACACGCAGCCCCTTCCGATTTGCATTGATCGCAATGGTAATAAATGCGGGTCTTGCACTGGGCCTATCCCCTAGCATCGGTTGGACCGCACCCGCCATCGCAGCAACCGTCGCGGCGTGGGCCATGGTGGCACTGTTGTTGATCGGCACACGGCGCATGGGCGATGTTGCCCGCTTTGATGCACAGCTGCGCAAACGCCTTTGGCGCATCACCGCAGCCTCTGTTGTTATGGGCGGCGTCTTGATGGTTGCCCATGTCGCACTGGCTTCTGCACTTGGCATGGCTGGCGTGCGCTACATTGCCCTTATCGCTTTGATATCAATTGGTATTATCGGTTATATTGTATCAGGTCATTTGATGAGCGCTTTCCAAATTTCAGAATTCAAAAAGGCAGTTCAACGCAGATAATCATTTGCGTTGAATGGCGGCACGAAGCCTTGAAATGCCCCCTGGCATGACGATCACTGACAATGCAAACCCACAAATAAACCCTGCCAATTCAGCAACCCAATCCTGTCCCGTGACAAAGAAAATACCAAATATCAGCTGGATGCCCATCAAGAATCCGATAAGGCGGAACGCCGTAAGCTGTTGCATCCCCTGCCCCGCAACCCGTTGCCACAATAGAAATGTATACGCACCGATCAGGCCATAGACACTGGGGTACGCGCCAATCAGCCATGCCTGATCCGTAAGCAAGCCAAAGATCACCACACCAAATACGCCGCTGAAAACAAACAGAATAATGACGGCTAGCTGTCCCATCACTTCGCCAACCAGTTTACCCATCGCCAATAGAATAACACCAGAGAAGATAGCCGCAGTAAAGCTGCCGTGGAGGAACATATAGCTGAAGCAGCGGATAACATGCGCGAACGGCATCTGCCCGTTCTTGATCATCCAATCAAACACCACACCCGAAAATCCAAAGTTGCTGATCGCACCAAGGCGCCATCCCACAGACCGCACACCGCCGATGATGCCCTGTTCGCCAAGAGTGGATACAATCTCAATCCCCATCAAAATAAGGAACAGAACCCAAACAACAGGGGGCATTGGATTGAATGGCGGCGCGTTATGATCTTGGTGCATGGGCGGCTCTCCGGTAATATCAAATCAGAGCGCCTGTTGACGTCTCTTTGCCCCATGGGTAAGCCAGCTCAGCAGATTTGCCCAGTGGGTTTGCCCTAAAGTGAGGACGACAAGATGACCGAAACGACATTCACCCCCCGCGTCTTTTCCGGCATTCAGCCGTCTGGCGGCCTGACCCTTGGCAACTACCTTGGTGCCATCAAACGTTTCGTAACAATGCAAGACGAAGTCGCAGAATCGATCTATTGCATGGTCGATCTTCACGCGATCACAGTATGGCAGGATCCAAAAGCCCTACAGCACAACACACGTGAGTTGGCTGCTGGTTTTATCGCATCAGGTATCAGCCCCGAAAAATCAATTCTAATCAACCAAAGCCAAGTGCCAGAGCACGCCCAGCTAGGTTGGATTTTCAACTGCGTCGCTCGCATGGGCTGGATGCAGCGCATGACCCAGTTTAAGGACAAGGCCGGTAAAAACTCCCAAGCGGCGTCTCTGGGCCTGTTTGGCTACCCTGCACTTATGGCAGCAGATATCCTTGTATATCACGCGACGCACGTTCCAGTAGGTGATGACCAAAAGCAACATCTTGAGCTGACACGCGACATCGCAGCAAAGTTCAACCACGACTACGGCGTCGACTTTTTTCCAATGACAGAGCCTGTAATCGAGGGTGCCGCCACCCGCGTGATGTCTTTGCGTGATGGTTCCAAGAAAATGTCTAAGTCAGACCCATCAGATGCCAGCCGTATCAACATGACAGATAATGCAGACACGATTGCTAAGAAAATTCGCAAAGCAAAAAGTGACGCAGACGCTTTGCCTTCCGAGGTAAAAGGTCTTGAGGATCGTCCAGAGGCACGTAACCTGATCAACATCTACGCCTCAATGGCGGACATGACTGTGGACCAGGTTTTGGCGAATGTTGGTGGCAAACAGTTTGGTGAATTCAAACCTATGTTGGCCGATTTGGCCGTTGCAAAACTATCGCCAATTTCTGGTGAAATGGCCCGCCTCATGAGCGACCCTGCTGAGATCGATCGCATCCTTGCCAAAGGTGCATTGCAGGCTCGCGAAATTACAGCGCCAATTTTGCAAAAGACCTACGATATAGTTGGCATGGTGCGTCCAGCGATCTAATAAAACCTAACCATAACAACTGGACAATGCGCGCGCCCTAGGCCACGCTTTGACAAACTTTGGATAGGAATTTATCATGACAACTGGGTTTTACTGGGACGAACGCACATTCTGGCACGGCGGCGGCAACTATGCTTTTACACAGCCCCTTGGCGGATTGATCCAGCCCCTTGCTGCTGGTGGCATACCTGAAAGCCCTGAAACCAAACGCCGTCTAAAAAACTTGATGGACGTCACAGGGTTGACCCAAGAGTTAGAACTACGCACAGCGCATGAAACCAGCAAAGAAGATCTGCTGCGCGTTCATCCAGAAAGCTATCTAGATGACTTCAAAGCGTTATCAGATGCACATGGCGGTGAAATGGGACCTAACGCTCCCTTTGCCAAAGGTGGTTACGGAATTGCGGCCCTTTCCGCAGGCCTATGTGTCTCAGCTGTCCAGGCTGTCTTAGTTGGTGAGGTCGACAACGCTTATTCCCTGTCACGCCCCCCTGGCCATCATTGTCTACCAGATCAACCAAACGGGTTTTGCCTGATGGCGAATATTGCAATTGCAATTGAAGCAGCCAAGGCCAAAGGATTGGCTGGTCGCGTTGCTGTCTTGGACTGGGACGTGCACCACGGCAACGGCACAGAAGCAATTTTTTATGACCGCGATGACGTGCTAAGCATTAGTATTCATCAGGAACACAACTACCCGCTCGACACGGGCGACATTGAAGACCGCGGACAAGGTGATGGTGTTGGTTATAATCTCAACGTGCCCTTACCTGCAGGTGCAGGTCACTCTGCCTATCTTCATGCAATGGACCGCATCGTGGTTCCCGCGATCGAGGCCTACAATCCTGACATCATTATTGTTGCCTGTGGGTATGATGCGGCTGTGATTGATCCACTTTCCACGATGCTAGCAACGGCGGATACTTTCCGCCAATTGACGCTGAAAATTATGGAAGTTGCCGACAAGGTATGTGACGGTAAATTGGTCCTCAACCACGAGGGTGGCTATTCCGAAGTCTACGTTCCCTTCTGCGGCCATGCGACGCTAGAGGCATTGTCCGGCAGCTCAATCACGGCGCCTGATCCCTTCCAACGTGCCTTTGCCTGTCGCCAACCAGGTGAACGCCTTGAGGCGTTTCTGATTTCAGAAATCAATAGGATGGCAGACATTCTAGAACTATAATCTGACGGCACTTCAAAGTGAGCCCTAACGGCCAAACATGTTAAAAAAGTTATTGATAGGTCCCAAATGCCCACGCCCAATCCAGATGCCCTACATTTTCTGCAAACGCGCCGATCTCGCCCCTCTAAAACACTATCCATGCCTGTTCCGGATCGGTCTGAGGTAGAGCAATTGCTCACCATTGCTGCCCGTACACCCGATCATGGAAAGCTAGAGCCCTGGCGCTTTATTGTTATCGAAAAGGCTGCAATGCCGCGCATGGCAGAAATCGCAGAAGCGCGAGGTAAGGCGTTAGATTTAGCCGCCGAGCAAGTCAAAAAAGGTCGTGGTCAGTTTGATTTAGGCCACTTGGCGGTCGCCGTCGTTGAGGTGCACAAACCGTCTGCAAAGGTGCCTGAATTGGAACAAACCTACTCTGCTGGCGCTGTTTGCTTGGCTTTGCTAAACGCAGCTCTTGCTGCAGGGTGGGGTGCCAATTGGCTTAGCGGCTGGGTCAGCCATGATCGCGCATTTATGACCGACGCACTGGGTTTAGAATCTCATGAGCGCATCGCAGGCTTCATACACATCGCGACGGAAACCACAGCACCACCAGAACGCCCACGACCTAACGTTGGCGAAATGACATCATGGGTTAACGAATGATCTTATCCAGCTTCTTTGCCGCCTTAGGGCAGATGGGTGATCCGCGGTTTCGATACGCCCTGATTAAGGGGGTTGGGCTAACAATTGCGCTGTTGATCATCGCAACCACCAGCTTTGTTTTACTAATTAACTACATTACGGGCGAGTCTGCCTTTTTCCAATTCTTGGGAAGTGTGCGCTGGATTTCTGTCCTCATCAGCTGGGGGTCATTTTTTCTGATTTCGTTCTTGTCCATCTTTTTGATGGTACCCGTTGCCTCAGCAATCACATCACTATTTTTGGACGAGGTTGCACAGGCTGTTGAGGACAAAAACTATTTCCACCCCCCCCCCACAGGTCCGCTCTGTTCCATTTGGTGAAGCACTGCGCGACGCAGTAAACTTCTTAAGCGTACTGGTGAGGGCCAATTTCCTCGCCCTGTTTTTGTATGTCCTACTCCCATTCACTGCACCGTTAATCTTTTAGGCACTGAACGGATTCTTATTGGGCCGCGAATATTTCACCTTGGCCGTGTTGGGCGCAGTCAAGCTAAGGCTATGCGTAAACAAAAACAACACAGAGGAACTATTTGGGTGGCAGGAATTTTGATGGCGCTGCCCCTGTCTATCCCTCTGCTCAACCTGATTATTCCAATCCTAGGTGCCGCAACCTTTACCCATCTGTATCACCGTATTTCAGCGTATCGAGCTTAAAGAACTCCATCTCGCTGATCTGTACTTTTTCTGACAAGATAATCGCTGAAATGATGCCCCATGCAACCAAGGCGATAGCCGTTGTGATGATCGCCTTTTTAGGCAGATTATGCACCTGAGGAGAACCCGCGTGTGTGCCCGGTTCAACCACGCCCACGTCACCTTGCGTTTTCACCTTAAAGGGCAACACAATCAAAAAAGTCATCCACCAGATGACAGCCAGTAGTACTAATGCTGAAGTAATACCCACGATTTACACCTGCTCCAATTCTACAAGACATCCGTTAAAGTCCTTGGGGTGCAGGAATAAAACTGGTTTTCCATGCGCCCCAATTTTTGGCTCGCCGTTCCCTAAAACTCGCGCACCTGTTTCAACAAGGTGATCACGCGCTTGGATGATGTCATCGACCTCATAGCAAACGTGATGCATTCCACCAGCGGGGTTCTTTTCCAGAAAACTGGTGATCGGGCTGTTTACGCCCAATGGATATAGCAGCTCAATCTTTGTGTTCGGCAGTTCAATGAACACAACAGTCACACCGTGATCTGGTTCCTCTTGCTGTTCGCCCACTTTAGCGCCCAGCGCATTGCGGTATTGATCTGCTGCGGCCTCAAGATCAGGCACGGCAATAGCAAGGTGGTTCAATCTACCAATCATGGCTTCCCTCAAAGTAAGACGCATTGCAGCTTTATGCGGCCCATGCGCAACAAGAGCAAGCGACGCACCGACGCACCCCTATTTGACACTGAGAATGAACGGGCTGTTAGCAAAGCTTGCCTGCCCAACTGCAAACCGCCCCCGATTGGGGCTTACGGTTTTAGTAATCGAAGACAGCAGGTTTGCTTGTGAAGCGATCCGTTTACTTTGCCTTCGGAGTGGTGCACGTATTCGACGTGCAGACAGTTTGCGGTCTGCACGACGGCACTTGTAAGTGTATCACCCATCAGTCGCGATTGTTGATCTGGGTTTGCCTGATGGCAATGGTGAGGACCTTATCAAAGACCTTGTTCAGGATACCCCGCGGCCATTAATCGTGCTGGGAGCTGCAGGCGACCCGCATTCAAGAGATACGGCTATGACGGCAGGTGCCGACGGGTTCCTTGTGAAACCGATCACATCGCTTGCCGCATTTCAGGAAGCCATTTTGGCGAACCTACTAGTAGATCGCCATCCGCATGGACCACGGATGAAACTGTCATTCCAGACCCAATCTCTTACCAAGATGACAGGGCGCATGTGGAGGATGTCCTTGAGGACAGTAAGGACAATCGAACGCTCAATTATGTTGCCCAGTTTCTAGGAAGCGTCGCACGCAGCGCCAACGACCACAACATGCTTAAGGCATATGAAGCACTTGCCGCGAGACGAGATGCAAGTGAACCAACGTCTTTGGAAGCAGCGCAAATAATTGGACTAATCCAGCAACGCCTGACTGAAAGAATTGCCATTTGAAAAGAATTTAAAGTAACGGATCACTGTTGGGCCGAACCAATCGCGTCAAATCGCTTAAACGTTCATTCTGGCGACCATTCACATCAAAGTTGGACGAAGCCAACCACGCCTTAACTGCCTCCTTCAGCGCAGGCCACTCACTATCGATTGCAGCAAACCATGCCGTATCACAATTGCGACCTTTGACAATTGCAGCTTGGCGAAACACGCCTTCATAGTTCATACCCAAACGCTGTGCAGCGCGCCGTGACGGTATGTTGGCTGCGTTACACTTCCACTCATAACGACGGTACCCGGCCTCAAAGGCCCATTGCATCATAAGGTACATCGCTTCGGTCGCTGCAGGCGTCCTCTGAAGCGCAGGACTCATATTTATATGGCCGACTTCAATTGTTCCAGCTCCAGGCTAAATTCGTAAGAAACTTGCGACCCCCTCAAAGGCACCAGTATGAAAATTCTTTATCGCAAAGAACACTGTATCTGTTAGTGCAGCGACCTCTTTGAGCCAGCGATGATACTGGGCTGATGAAGAGAATGGACCATATGGCATGTAATCCCAAACTTGATCGTGGCCTTCAAAAACACGGAATAAAAGGGCTGCGTGTTTTTCCGCATCTAGCCGCTCAAGCTGGCAATAATTTCCCGTCAACACATCCTTATTTGGATACGGTGGTACAGACCAGTTTTCGACGACGGGGCCAACAATGGCAGGGGCTTGATCAGAGCGTGTCATACTCAAACACTAGGCTGTTTTCCACCACAGTCCAATCCCTAGTTGCAGCGCAAAAAACGGAATACGTGAGCAACAAATAAGGGCGGGTAGCTTTCAAACTACACCGCCCTCAAATTTGTATTTTGAACTTAATCCTGCGGGATAACGCGCAAGCCTAGCTCCATCAGCTGATCAGCCATCGGTTCAGACGGTGCCGACATCATCAAGTCCTCAGCACGTTGGTTCATTGGGAACAAAATAACTTCACGGATGTTCGCCTCATCCGCCAACAACATCACGATGCGGTCGATCCCAGCAGCACAACCACCGTGAGGCGGAGCGCCGTATTGGAATGCGTTGACCATACCGCCAAAGCGTTTCTCGACTTCTTCTTTGCCGTAACCAGCAATTTCAAATGCTTTGAACATAATCTCTGGTTTGTGGTTCCGGATCGCGCCAGACACCAATTCGTAACCGTTGCACGCAAGGTCATACTGATAGCCCAAGACTTCCAATGGATCGCCTAGCAGCGCGTCCATTCCACCTTGTGGCATCGAGAACGGGTTGTGTTCAAAATCGATCTTACCGGTTTCTTCGTCTTTTTCGTAGATCGGGAAATCAACGACCCAAGCGAATGCAAAGCGGTTCTTGTCGGTTAGACCCAGCTCATCGCCGATTACGTTACGGGCACGACCTGCTACGCCTTCAAAGGCTTTAGGCTTGCCGCCCAAGAAGAATGCAGCATCCCCGACATCAAGCCCAAGCTGTTGGCGTATCGCTTCAGTGCGCTCTGGGCCAATGTTTTTCGCAAGTGGTCCAGCGGCTTCCATGCCGCCTTCAACTTCACCAGATTTTAATTTGGTTTGCGCTTCTTTTACCGAAATACCCATTTCTTGGGCAACAGCATCTGCTGTTTTTTCACGCCAGAAGATGTAGCCCATGCCAGGCAGGCCTTCTTTTTGCGCGAAGGCATTCATACGGTCACAGAACTTGCGGCTACCACCTTTAGGCGCAGGAATGGCGCGAATTTGTGTACCGTCTTGCTCAAGCAACTTAGCAAAAATTGCAAAACCAGAGCCCGCGAAGTGCTCGGACACAGTTTGCATTTTGATTGGATTGCGAAGGTCAGGTTTATCAGAGCCATACCAAAGAGCCGCATCTTTATAAGAAATCTGCGTCCAATCACGGTCAACATTCCGGCCACCACCAAATTCTTCAAACACGCCAGCGATGACAGGTTCGATGGTGTCGAACACGTCCTGTTGGGTGACAAAGCTCATTTCAAGGTCGAGCTGGTAGAAGTCTGTAGGCGAGCGATCCGCACGTGGATCTTCATCGCGGAAACACGGTGCAATCTGGAAGTATTTATCAAAGCCAGAAACCATCAACAACTGTTTGAATTGTTGAGGAGCCTGCGGCAAAGCGTAAAACTTACCCGGATGCAGACGTGAAGGCACCAAGAAATCGCGTGCACCTTCGGGTGAAGATGCTGTGATGATTGGCGTTTGAAACTCTTTGAAGCTCTTGTCCCACATACGTTTGCGAATAGACGTGACAACATCAGAACGCATGATCATATTCTTCTGCATTTTCTCACGACGCAGATCAAGGTAGCGATATTTCAGGCGTGTTTCTTCTGGGTATTCTTGATCACCGAAAACCATGAGCGGCAATTCAGATGATGCACCCAAGACTTCAAGGTCACGCACAAACACTTCGATTTCGCCAGTTGGGATTTTGGCATTCACCAACTCAGCATCACGCGCTTTAACTGTGCCATCGATGCGGATGCACCATTCGGAACGTACCTTTTCAAGGTCAGCGAACACTGGGCTATCTGGATCGCACAACACTTGAGTGATTCCATAGTGATCGCGAAGGTCGATGAACAGAATGCCACCGTGGTCACGGACGCGATGAACCCAACCAGAAAGGCGGATGTTATCCCCAACATCAAGTGCTGTCAGGTCTGCGCAGGTATGGCTACGGTATTCGTGCATGGGATGGTCCCCTCTGTGGGCGAAAAACTTTGGGCAGATACACCGCTCAGCGGCTCAGAAGTCAAGACGAATGGGCAAATCCAGCGCGAAATAACGACCATATTTACTTTATTTCTCAGAAGAACACCTCTTCCAGCAACATGTCACCACGTTCTTCAAACGCTTCAAGTTCAACATCAATCTCTGTCACCTTTGGGTTTAGCCCAGTTCCCTTTGAAAACAAACCCGCTGAAGCAAGTTGCACGCTGGTCTTTTCAACGCGGATGAGAGGGATTACTTCATTCGAGGTAACAGGCTCACTTCAAAGGGAGCAAAATCGTTTACAGCAATCACTAATTACAGGATCAACTTGCGCAAATCTGCGGAGTTGTTCCTGAGACTCCACGTATATCTTGCCAGGCCGCAACAATAAAATTGCAAATTTAGCGTCAGAGCCAGCGATAAATACCGCAAGATGAAGAGCCGAATTGTCACTCGATACGATTACGTTAGCTGCTTCTGTAGTGCGCCAGCTAGAACTCCAGGTCATGAGTTTGTGGGCTAAACGTCTCAAACCCTTCGGCCTTTGAGCACTCTTCAATGTCTTCTCCGAACCAGAAACGACACTTTCTTTGAGAACTTTACCCTTGGACACATACAGCTTTTCAGGACCTAGAGCTTTTGTTTGATCGCGACGTTTCAATAAACGTTGATCGTCTTGGGTCCTCAGAGAAGTATTGGGCAAATGACAGCCGCATTGGTTGAGCACGAGAAACTACTATAGCTTAGTGGTGTTTCGGGAATGGTTCACAAAGCAGAAGGACTTCACAAAGAGAGTTTTGATAGACTTATGACGCAGCGTGATGCAGTCATGTTGCTTCTACATCTATAACTTCTGAGTGGCAGTGTAGCTCCTGGTCAAAAAGCCATCAACACGCATCTCAAACGGCTTTCTGAGGCGAAGGCCTGCGGCTTTGCTTGGTCTGCCCAACACAGGGCAGTCCAAGCAAAAGGTAATATTTTCAGAGGCGCAGACCACTTTCAATGTCGAAATAATGAGCGAGCTCAGGATCGATTGTAAAACCAATCATATCACCTTTAGCAGCCTCTGGCGGCTTCAAAGTCTTCGCAATGAACTCAACGCCTGTTTCAGAAATCAAGTGAACCAAAGCATATTCGCCCAAGTTTTCAACCAAATCCAAACGACCTTCAACAACAGCTTTTGCCTTTGTTGTTACAACCAAATGCTCAGGACGCATTCCGACATTCGTAGTCTCTGAAAGTGGGGCACCCAAGACTTTTGTCGCATTCGCAGAAAGATCTTTTGTAGAGAAGAAATTCATCTTCGGGCTACCAATGAACTGCGCAACAAAAGCATTTGCAGGGCGTTCATATAGCTCGATTGGTGAACCGACTTGTTCAATACGGCCAGCACGAAGCACAACAATTTTGTCAGCTAATGTCATGGCCTCGACCTGATCATGTGTCACGTAGATCATTGTCGTCTGTAGGCGTTCATGCAGGCGCGCAATTTCCAAACGGGTTTGAACCCGCAACGCAGCGTCAAGATTAGACAACGGTTCGTCGAACAAGAATACCTTAGGGTCGCGAACAATCGCGCGGCCAATTGCAACACGTTGACGTTGACCACCGGACAAGTTCCGTGGGCTCCGGTCAAGGTAGTCAGTAATCTGCAAGATTTCAGCAGCTGCTTTAACACGACTGTCGATTTCAGCAGGATCTGTTTTTGCCTGCTTGAGGCCAAACGCCATGTTTTTATAAACAGTCATGTGCGGGTAAAGCGCATAAGACTGGAATACCATTGCGACACCGCGCTTTGATGCAGCTACGTCATTTACGACCTCATCACCAATCGCAACAGTCCCATCAGAAATTTCTTCAAGGCCCGCGATCATGCGCAGCAAAGTTGATTTTCCGCAGCCCGACGGGCCGACAAAAACAACAAACTCACCATCTTCAATATCAAGGTCAACGCCATGCATAACTTGCGTTTCACCATAGCTTTTGCGGACATCGCGTAGGGTTAGACCGGACATTTTAGCTCCAATTCTTTAATCTCACGTCGCAGGGTTTCGACGAATTCAGGATAGGTTTCAGGAAGGTCGCCCCAAAGCTGACGGTTAGTAAAAAACGCCTCAGTGCCTAACATGGCCTCAAGGTCGCTCCAGCCGGGTTCGACATAATTAAACGGGATTTTCCCAGCAGCAACATGGCGTGCAAAAACATACCAGCTGGCAATACTGCGAATGGCAAAAATCGGCAGGATACCCTGCGCGAAGCAGCCCGAAAGCGTTGGTCGGATGAAAATCGGAAACTTGGCCATTCCATCTGCACAGATTCGCGCAATGGTATCTCCAATTGCTTGATTGCCAAAACGACGTTCAATCGCGACCACGTAATCTTCTTTTGAAAACGGAAGATCGATTGTGATAGCAGGTAACACTTCCTGGATTTCGAAATTCTGAAAGTGTTCGTTCAAGTAGGGAATACGCATGGCAGCATCAAAGGTTTCGACCCCTTCGAGCGCTGCCAGATATGCTAGCGCTGTATGACCACCGTTCAAAACGCGAATCTTGGTCTCTTCGTAGGGATCTACATCAGACGTGACGGTAACACCGGCTTGTGCCAGGTTCGGCATTTCGGCACCAGCACTATCCTGAAGCACCCATTGAATGAAATCTTCGGCCATGATGGGGGACGTAACGGCTTTGCCAACCAACAACGATAACTCAGGTCCAAGTTCGGCAGGGCTACGCGGTGTGATCCGGTCCACCATAGAACAAGGAAACTCAACATTTTTCAAAACCCAGTCAGCCAAAATCAGATCACCACAAGCAACCAAATAGGCCAGCAAATTGCGACGCAACATTTTACCATTTTGGCGAATATTATCACAGCACGCGATTGTTAGCGCAGCACCGGTTTCAGCAGTTCGTTTGGTTAACCCGCCACGTAAATATCCGTAGACGCTTTGTGGCGCACCACCAGATAACTCCGCGCTAATAGTTGGATCAGAAAGATTCAAGTCTCCGTTCGGGTCAGTGTAGTAACCGCTCTCAGTGACTGTAATGGTAACCAAATGGACAGATGCTTTGGATAACAGCGCTTCCGCTTGAGCTGGTGCAACACTCCAATCTTCGAAGTGAACGTGCGGGCGGACTCGACGCAACGCAACTTCACCATCCGAGGAAATAGATTTCAAGTGATATCCGTCGTGCGCTTTGATATCAGCAACCGCCGCATCAAAATGCGTCGTCTCAGTACCACGTAGGTTGACAGCGGCCACACCCCAACGAAGATCATTGGAACAAGCCATGTAGTCGTCAATATATACTGCCTGGTGCGCACGATGAAACGCACCGAAGCCCAAGTGGACGACACCAATTTGACAAGCTGAGCGATCATATTCTGTGGCGAAAATAGTGGTGTTTGCCGCATTGTTCATCAGCTGTTCTCCAATTGCGGTGCAAGATCTTTGCGCGCTGTTTCGCGATATTCAGAAGGGGTCATACCCTTCACCTTCAAAAAGTGCCTATTAAAGTTGGCAAGATTTTTAAAACCAGCCGACTGCGAGATCATGATGATCTGATCGTCAGATGCATATAGCATTCCGCAGGCCTCACCGATGCGAATCCTATTTAAGAATTCGACAAAACTGTGGCCAGTTACCGTTTGAAAATTACGGCTGAAGGTAATCTCAGTCATGCCCGCCATTTTCGCAGCCTTACTCACCGAAAGTGGTTCGCTAAATTCTTTGACGATGTAATCCACGACTTCAGCAATACGCGCATGTTTGCTCCCACCTTGCGGCTGGATCAACTTTGCGACTGATAGAGTTTTCTTTTCGGCATGTTCATTTAGGCGCACGAGAAACCTGACAAAGGACAAGATGCGTTCGGCACCTTTATTGTCACGGATAGCTTCCATGTGGCCACGTGCAAACGTTGGATTGAACCCTTCGAAAATAATACCCGATTGCGCCAGTTGCAAAAGCTGCAAAACCTGTGAAAATTCGGGAAAGCCTTCAGCTAATTTCTCAACGCTTTCGTGGCTAAACTGAACCAACATATCGCGCGTTGAAACCGGTTTTGACCAGATTTTGTCGGTGACCCAGTTGTGCGGCAGGTTCGGGCCCGTCATGAAAAGGTCACCCGCTTTGAAATCGCCGATGTGATCTCCCACGAATGCCTTACCACGGGTGTCAGTAATCAGGTGCAATTCATATTCTTCATGGGCATGCCAGCGACACAGATCATTCGGCCAGCCATGTTGTAGGTAGCGAATTGACCGTGTACTACGGTCCACCATTTCGATTTCTGGGGTAATTATTGACATCTGATCACCGCAGCACGTTGCCACCATCGACACCGATGGTTTGTGCGGTCAAATAGGAAGACTGCTCGCTTGCAAGGAATACTGCAGCACGTGCAACATCGTCAGGTGAACCCATATACCCAAGCGGTACAGCCTCACCGACTTCACATTTTTTTTGGCCAATTTCTTTGTTCTCAAACTTAGCAAAGAGCGCGTCAACAGTCGCCCACATTGGCGTATCGATCACACCAGGGCTAATTGCATTAACTCGAATCTTATGGGGTGCTAAAGCAAGAGCTGTGGATTGCGTGTAGCTAATGACCGCGGCTTTTGTTGCACAGTAGTGCGCCACCAAAGCTTCACCACGATGTCCTGCTTGTGACGCCAAGTTAATGATAGAACCTAGCTGTTTTTGCTCTACCATAGACTTAGCGCAGGCCTGCATGATTGCGTAAAATGCACGGACGTTAACGCCGAACAACTTATCCTGCTGGACCAAATCTCCCGCATCCAAAACGCTACCCATCGCGAAAAGCGCAGCGTTGTTAAAGAGCACGTCCGGCTTGATCTCAGCGATCCAATCGCAGCAACCGCTGAGATCATCATCACTCAAAAGATCAAACCGTTTGTAGGTTGCAGCGCCATCGAAAGCGTCGGTAATATCCGTTGCGTAAACTGTAGCACCTAGTGCAGAGAAGTGTGCGACTGCACTGGCACCGATGCCACCAGATGCACCAGTGACCAGACAAACTTTGCCTGTCAGATCTGTTGGTGCAGCGTTAAAGGTCACTTGACCGCTCCGAATGTGAGACCAGCAACAAGTTGCTTTTGGCAGAACCAGCCAAGGATAACGATCGGCGCAACAGCGGCTGTTGATACAGCAGCCAAACGTCCAAAGAACAAGCCTTCTGGAGCGCGGTTACCTTCGATCAAAGTGGATAGTGTCGCCGCGTCGATAGTGGTCAAGCGCACAGTCCAATAAGCTTCGTTCCAGCAGAAGATGAACGTCAACAACGCCGTCGATGCAATGCCACCCCAAGCCAGTGGAATAAGGATATCTTTGATTTCGCCCCAAGTGTTGACGCCGTCCATCTTACCAGCCTCAATGATCTCTTTGGGTATCTCTTTGAAGTATGTAAACAGCATCCAGATCACGATTGGCAGGTTGATCAGACAAAGAACCAAAATCACCAAAAAATGCGTATCGTAGATTTGCAGCATGTTCTTCGTCAGGAACGTCATGGGATACAGAACAGCAGCAGCCGGCAACATTTTGGTAGAAAGCATCCACATCAAAATATCTTTGGTGTGCCGGCTTGGGTTGAATGCCATGGCGTATGCCGCAGGGACACCAACAACCAAAGCAAACAAAGTTGCAAAGCTAGAGGTGATGACCGAGTTTGTTGCAAAACGCCAATAATCATAGTTCTGCGTCATATTGGTGTAGTTTTCGAGCGTCGGTGTAAAGAAGAATAAGAATTCAGGCTTCACAGCATCCGCATCCGTTTTAAAACTGGTGAATACTAACCAAAAAATGGGGAAGAAGAAAACCAAAGCAATGGTCCAGGCCAATGCAGGCCAAAGGACATTACCAAGTTTTGAGCTTTGAGAAACTGTTGCCATTGTCTTGTTCCTTAATCCATCAGGCTCTTGCCGACCATGCGCAACAAGAAGATCGCGATGATGTTGGCTAGGATTACTGCGAAGATACCTGTGGCACTCGCAGCGCCAATGTTGTTGTTGGTAAATTCACCGATCAGGTAGGGTAGGTTTTTATTACCACTGCCACGGCTAACGATTTCTATTTCAGCGTAAAGAGATAAGTGAAAGATTGACTGAATCATCACAACGATCGCAATTGGACGCGCCAAATGTGGTACAGTTAGATTAATAAATTGTGACCATGCAGATGCACCATCAAGTGTCGCAGCTTCTTTTTGGGACTCGTCCTCAGACTGCAAAGAAGTCATGAAGATCAACACTGCAAAAGGCGTCCACTGCCAAGCGACCATCATGATGACAGCATATGCAGATGTCTGCGTCGCTCTGAAAGAGATCGGCTCAAACGTTGGCCAAAGGTTGAAAAAGGCACCAAGAACGGGGAAATCGCGCAGGCCCTCGATAGTGTCGTTGATGCCACCAACAGCAATTCCTTGTAGCCCCAGCACTGGATCCAAAATCATATTGATCCACAACACCGCGTTTACAGCGGGCATAACAAAGAATGGTGAGATCAGCAGAACCCGAACAATTCCACGACCAGGGAACGACTTGTTCACCAGGACCGCAATACCAAGACCAAGCACCACAGTACATATCAAAATACTACTAACAATGAAGACTGAATTCTGAATGGCAAACCAAAAATCTTTGGCTTCCAGAACATATTGATAGTTCCCGAAGCCACGCCAATTACTAAGGCTCGGAGACATCCATTCAGGACGTCTCGAGCTATTCAAAACATAGCGAATAAAGGAGAAATACAGCGTCATGCTGAGGGGAACAAGCATCCAGATGAGCAATAAAATGACTGCTGGAGTCTGGAGTAAGCGGGGGAGCGTTCTATTGGACATGGCTCGAGTAACCCTTGCGAAGCGGTGATTTCATTAAGTGCGATTATTGGCGGATGTTCGTCTGATGAGGCAATAATATCTATAAGTGGCCGTCAGCTCAGGCGAACGAAATTTCTTATCAAAGATAGGGCCCGATAGTTTCCCATCAGGCCCCACTTTATTTAGCTAGATAGCTTAGTAGTAGCCCGCTTCAGACATGATTGCGTCTGCTGCAGATTGAGCTGCAGCCAAAGCGTCTTCAACAGATTTCGCGCCAGACAATGCCGCTGCGATTTCTTGTGCTACTGCAGAACCAACTTCCGGGAACTCAGGAATAGCTGCGAACTGAACACCAACGTATGGTTTGATGTCAGATGCGGCTGGAGCAGCTGAATCGATTGCAGCCATTTCAGCAGCAGCGAAGCCAGCAGCAGCCTGGAACTCAGGAATTGCATATGTGGATGCACGTTGGCCCGTTGGTACAGAACCCCAACCGAAGTCAGCGTGGTTACCTACAGCTTGTACGTACGCTTTAGATGTTGCCCACTCGATGAAGTCGTGTGCAGCTTCTGAGTTTGGTGAACCTGTTGGAACAGCCATTGCCCATGCCCACAACCAGTTTGCACCAGCAGCAACACCAGCGTTCGGTGATTGTGCGTATGCAACATTGTCATTCTCTAGGAATGAAGCAGCGATAGTCGCATCGATCCACATGCCACACTTGTCTTCGTTGTACAAAGCCAAGATCTCGTTGAAAGAGTTACCTTCTGAACCTGGAGGGCCGTATGAACCCAGTAGATCAACGTAGAAGTTAACTGCTTGGTTCCACATCGCGCTGTCCAACTGTGGACGGCCTTCTGCATCAAACCATGCACCACCATAAGAGTTCACAACAGTCGTTACGAACGCCATGTTGTCGCCCCAACCTGGCTTACCGCGCAAACAAGCACCGTAAACACCATTGTCTGGGTCATGCATAGCAGCAGCAGCGTTCATCACGCGTGCCCAGCTGTCGTTGTCTTTGATTGTTACACCAGCAGCTTCAGCCAAATCTTTGCGGTACATAACCATAGAAGATTCACCGTAGAACGGTGCAGCGTACAAAGTACCTTCGTGTGACAAGCCAGCGCGCATTGCTGGCAGAATGTCTTCGACGTCGTAATCAGCACCGAAGTTCAACGGCTCGATCCAACCCGCAGCACCCCAAATTGGAGCTTCTTGCATGCCGATGTTGATGATGTCGTACTGGCCACCACCGGTTGCGGTGTCCGATGTTACTTGCTCACGAAGAACGCCTTCTTCTAGAGATACCCAGTTAAGAGCAACGCCAGTGTCAGCAGTGTAAGCTTCAGCAACTTTTTGCATGTTGATCATGTGACCGTTGTTCACGATCGCAATTGTCAACTCTGTGTGACCGCCAGCGAATGCAGTTGTTGCAGTCGCGATGCCCATTGCTAGGCCAAGAGCCGTATTACGTAGAGATGTCATGTTAGTCCTCCCAAAAAAATTACAGATTCGTTTTCCTGTGCGGGTAAATTGCTCGATTCTTAAGCTTCGCGCAAATACTATAGGGACAAAAACACATACGTTTCCATCATATTGGAGGGATATTCTCCCTATTAGCCGTTAGAAAAAAGAGCTGACATACTTAACTTGCACGTGCGATGCAGGGTCAAATGATGCCGAATTCTCAAACATTAGTAGCTGTTGCAAAGTAAAGCACCAAAACTGGTAGACTTTTGGGATCTTGAGGAAAACTGCATATTATTGAAGCACACGCTACTTCCTTAGACGCTGATCAATTCGCCGCTAGAAATCCCACCTCATTGCCTAAGATCCAAGCAATGAGGTCAAATCATTTACGATCATACGTTTTTGACCAAAGCAATCAGCTTTTGATGATCCTGATCAAAAGACCGAATTCCACTCGCCATTAACTCAGTAGCCATCGGATCAGCGTTTATTTGATACCTGAAGTCAGCTTCTGAAAGAGCCGGTGTTGGTACTGAGCGCTCAGATACTGGGGTGAGTATACGCGTCAGCTCGCCGGTTTCGTTTTCCAGCTCATCCAACAAGACAGGCGCGATAGTTAGGTTGTCACAACCAGCCAGTGCCTTGATCTGCTCAATATTGCGGAAGGATGCACCCATCACGATGGTATTAATACCTTCAGCTTTAAAACCGCGATAAATCTCGCGAACTGATTTCACACCTGGATCTTCATCGGCAGGATAGCTTTCGCGGCCTTCTGCCTTTTTATACCAGTCAGTAATGCGCCCAACAAACGGAGAAATCAGAAAGGCATCAGCCTGTGCAGAACCCAGCGCTTGAGCCATTGAAAAAACCAACGTCAAGTTACAATCGATCCCTTCTTTCTGGAGAACTTCCGCGGCACGAATGCCTTCCCAAGTTGCAGCAAGCTTAATAAGGATACGTGATTTATCGACACCACGCTCAGCGTAATCAGCAATGATCTCACGGCCACGTGCAATCGAGGCTGCTGTATCAAAGGACAAACATGCATCCACTTCGGTCGAAACACGTCCTGGCACAAGTTTGGCTAATGTCACACCAAAAGCAACAGTCAATTTTTCACAAATTTCCTCAGCAGACAGGCCTTCAGCACGGCCCGCAGCAACTTCCGCATTAATAACATCCAAAGACGCTGGGTCTTGTGCCGCCTTCAAGATCAATGAGGGGTTTGTCGTGCAATCGACAGGAGCGTAACGCTTGACCGCGTCGACGTCCCCAGTGTCTGCAACCACGGTGGTCATTTGGCGGAGTTGATCAAGTGTGTTGGCGGTCATTTTAGCGTCCTGTCAATTTACTGAGAAGAGTATACTGCTGCAAGTTTTGAAACGAGACTACTGCAGCGTCTTATTGTTAGTTTCGAGGATATCAGGCGGGTTGTCCAGACCACCGCTAAGGAACTCTGGTAGCGCCCACCCCGACTAGCGTTAGGTACAGCTCCCCCGAAATGAAGACTTGCAACAGTCAACCAGTGTGCGTTTCGAATTTGCGTTGATCGAAGGAGTAGACCGAGCCACTTTCTGCGCCTTCAGAAGAGAAAGTGTTGTATTGGCCATCTTTGGTACGCACTAACATTTGCATAGTAAGCCACAACAAGGTTAACCTTCAAATCGCATTCAACTACTTCATGGGTCCACGCTCTGAAATTACATGTAGTAAATGTAGAAATCTCTTAGCGCTTCAGGTGTGAGCCCCTCGGTCTTTTCAACTTCTGCCATCTTCATGAACACGTGGTTTTCCACAAGTCTTGCACCAACTGCATTGGACAATGCAACGTCAGCCGACAGGTCTGCGATTGCGGATTTTAGATCGACGCCAACACCGACCGTTGCGTCTGTCTCGACGAATCCGTCGCCTGTCTCCATCGGTTGCAAATCATAACTATTTTCAACGCCAAGAAGTGCGGCGTGCAATACTGCAGCAACAGCGGTGTAGGGGTTAGCCGATGAGTCCGCCATCCTGTGTTCGAGGCGTGCCTTGGTACCAACTTCTGTGCTGATGCGTGTCGTTACGTTGCGGTGATCGCCCCCCCAGTTTTGCCAGTAACCTGATAGTGAACCTGGCTGCAAACGATCATAGGAGTTGGTTGTTGGCGCTATAAGACCAGCGAGACCTTTATGATGATGCAACAAACCGGATAGGCATCCACGTGCAAGATCATTTAAGTGCTCTGGCCCACCTTTGTCGCCTGCTGAGAGCGCATTCTCGCCGTTCTTATCCGTGAAGGAAAAGTTGATGTGCATTCCGTTGCCGCCCACTTCGACAATCGGCTTGGGCATAAAGGTCAGGATCACGCCCTCTGCCAAGGCCACTTCGCGTGCCATTTGGCGGAAGAGAATAATGTCGTCCACAGCCTTAAGTGCATCATCAAACGTCAGTGTGTATTCAAACTGCGGGCTATCATATTCGGCGGTGATCATATCAAGTTTGAAACCAACCGTTTCAGCCACGTCCCAGATCGCATCGTTAAAACCGCGAGGGTCAGTAAACGGCCCAGTTCCATAAACGACACCACCAAGACTGTCGTATGGCACAAGCTTGCCATCAGCGTCGTGAATGAATGCAAATGCCTCAAGTTCTATCCCGACCTTGGGCACCAGCCCCTTAGCCTCCCAGACGGCGACCGCACGCTTCAACGCGCCGCGCGGGCACATTGGCAGGGGTACGCCATCGGTGCCGTACAGATCGCCGAGCACAATTTGCGTGCCGCTTTCCCAACATTCTCGGATTTCGCTTTCAAGCCACCGCAGCTCCATATCAGGGAGGCCTTCCATCATCATGGCACCCGGCGCTGGCAGCAGATCCTTGTCATAATGGACGCCAAATGTGGACCTGCAAAACCGCGTTTCATTGTCGCTGATTTTGAAATGCGGAAGGTACTTTCCGCGCATGATGCTGAGGTCCATCGGCAGTGATACCCACGATCCTTTTGCTGAGCTCTTGAAACAATACCGTGACCTCGAGCCGCGCTAGCCACATTCCGAGACAAAGGTGTGGTCCACCTAATCCGAAGGCTAGGTGTTTGTTCGGGCTGCGCATGAGATTAACGCGGTTCGGTTCGTCAAAGTAATTTTCGTCGCGATTGCCCGAGGCAAACCAATATAGAACCTTGTCGCCTTTACGGATTGTCTTGCCATGAAGGTCGTAATCTTGCGTAGCTGTACGGCGGAAATAGGTGGCGGGGGTTGCCCACCGGATTACTTCATCTGCCATTGTGTCCCAGACGGTGCCGCCCTCTTTCATCTGCTCTAACAGTTCGGGCTGTTCGCACATCGCTTGGATGCCCGCTGCAATGGAATAACGCGTTGTATCATTGCCAGCAGCAACAAGCAGACAAAAGAAATTGCGGACTCCGTTTCCGATATTATCGAGCCATCTTCGCTGGGCTGCATAATCAGATGCAGGATACCATCGGTGTCACCGGTGGCGTTTTTTTCATCCATCAAGTCTTTAGCATAAGTGTACAATTCAGCCCCCGCAGGGGAATTGAACGGCATCATCCTAAATTCATCTGTCGTCATCTGATCAAGTACGTGAGTCGTAAAGTCGGGATCCGTATTCGCGATTAACGCGTCGCCCTTTTCGACCAGCCAAGGCAAGTCTTCGTTGGGTGTTCCAAGAATGCGACCCAACACCATCATCGGCAATTGGCGTGCAATCTTTTTAGTGGCGTCAAAGCTGTCGTCTCGCAAAGCCTCGTCTAGAATTCCAACGCACAGTTCGCGGATGATACCCTCGAACCCTGAAATCACATTCTTGGAAAACGCCCGCGCTAGCTTAATACGCATCTGCATATGCTCGGGGGGATCAGTCTCTTGGAAGGTACGTCGCGCAAGGTATTCTTCATAGCTTTGATCCTCCATGCGGATGCCTTGAGCCGATGAAAACACCTCAGTGTTGCGGTTCATCATCAAGATGTCGGCGTAGCGTGTGACAGACCAAAACCCCTTACCGCCCTCCCATTCTGTCCAGCACAATGGATCATCACGGCGCATGCGCGCAAAAGTGTTAAGGGGCGTGCCACTTACAAATGTGTCATGTGATGTCAGATCGGAAAAACAGGTATCTATAGGTGTCCATATTGTCATGAATTTACCTCTTGCGAATGCAACTTACTTAGCATGATAAATAATTACCTTTAGAAAGAAAGCCCCGAAATGCGTCTTGCCTTGCTGATGACAAACACAGACGAAAGCACCTTTGCACAGCGCCACCCAAAGGACGGCGAGAAGTTTGCAAAGCTCATCAAATCCGTTCGCCCCTCATGGCAGGTCACTTCATACGCGGTGAAAGACGGTGTGTTCCCACAAGACATCCAAGCATACGACGGTGTCATCATTTCAGGCAGCCCGGCATCTGTGCATGACGCAGACCCGTGGATCTCGATATTGTTCGATCTAATAAGACACATTTATGCGCAAGACATTCCAATGTTTGGGGCGTGCTTTGGGCATCAAGCAATCGCTATGGCGCTAGGGGGCAAGGTTGGGCCCAATCCAAACGGTTGGGTATTTGGATTAACCCACTCTGAGATCCTACATAAAACGACATGGATGCAAGACATGCCAAAAACCCTAAAGCAATACGGGGCACATATTGAACAAGTAACGATCCTGCCAGAAAACGCAGTTGTGTTATCCGCAAATGATGCATGTTTAAATACTGGATTCCACATCGCGGGCACCGTCTATACAACACAAAACCATCCAGAGATGACGCCCGAATTTATGGCAGCTTTAGTCGCAGAATACACGAAAAAGCTCCCCGCAGACGTTGCTAAAACGGCCCAATCGTCACTCACCGAGGGTCCTGACACAGAGGTCTACGCCGAGTCCATCGCACGTTTTTTTCAGAGCGCTAAGATCCCTTTAAGCCCTGTGTAAACGTTGGGCCGCGTTCTTAGCTGCCCCACGTATTGCACGTGCGAACAAGGTCACGTCGATCTCTGTCGCTATAAACGTGGCACCAATATCGCGGCACTTTTCTTGCAGTTCTTGATCCAGGGTCAAAATACCCGCGGCCTTACCTGAATTTACAATCTTGGTGATCGCACCAACCACTGCATCCTTAACCTCAGCAGCGCCTGCTTGTCCGATAAAGCCCATATCTGCGGCCAGATCAGATGGGCCAATGAACACACCATCGATCCCGTCCACAGCCAAGATATCTTCGAGAGCATCCATGCCTTTTTGGTTTTCAACTTGTGCCAACAGGCAAATCTCATCCCGCGCTGTTGTCAGGTAATCTCCGATAGCGGCAAAGTCCGATGCACGTGCCAAGGCCGATCCGACACCACGCACGCCGTGCGGCGGATATGTCACCGCGTCGACCAGCGAGCGTGCCTGCTCTGCACTTTCGACCATTGGGATCAGCAGACTTTGCGCACCCGCATCAAGAAGTTGTTTGATCACCCAAGTTTCCCCAATCGGGGGGCGTACAACCGCATGGCTGTCACGCGCTGCGATCACTTGAAGCTGTGCTACGATCGAGCGCAAATCGTTTGGCGCATGCTCTGCATCAACGAGCAACCAATCAAAACCTGCCCCTGCGCTAATCTCAGCGGCATACGCATCCGCAAGCCCCAGCCAACAGCCCAACTGAAGGGTATTGTTTTTTAGTGCGTGTTTAAATGGGTTGTGTGGAGCTGGCATAAAAACGTCCTTATGCGAAAGAGATGTCGACACGACCAAAGTCGCCAAAGTCGGCCGTGATTTCTGAACCCTGCGGGCATTCAACAGGGCGGATAAAACTGCCCGATAAGATGACATGTCCGGGTTCGATGCTTTGGCCATATTGCGCCATGCGGCGGGCCAACCAAACCACGCTTTCGACAGGGTCATTCAACACACCTGCCCCAAGACCGGTTTCTTCAACCTCGCCATTTCGTGACGCGATCGCCCCGACCCAACGCAAATCAAAAGCTTCCACAGCATGCTGCTGTTCACCAAGCACGATGCCGGCATTGGCAGCATTATCGCTGATCGTGTCGAACACCTTGCGGGTTTTACCCGTCTCCGGATCAATGCGGATAACCCGCGTGTCGAGGATTTCGATGGATGGCACCACATAATCAGTGGCGGCCAACACATCTTCGCGGGTCACGTCAACGCCACCCAATGGGGCCTTGAGCACAAATGCAATTTCGGCTTCGATCCGTGGCTGAATGAACCGACTCTCGGGAACGGTTGCACCTGTTTCGAACACCATGTCATCAAACAAAATCCCGCTGTCGGGTATATCAATATTCAATGCGTATTGCATGGCTTTTGATGTCAGGCCAATCTTCCACCCAACAACGCTGCGCCCTTGCGCCAGTTTCGCGCGATAAATTGCGTTCTGGATCGCATAAGCATCGTCCATTCCCATGTTTGGGTGATCACGCGTCAACAAGCCAATTTGTTCGCCTCTGCGCTCTGCCTCTAGCAAAGCCGCCGCAACGGTTGTGTAATGGTCTGGCGTCATAGGGTTTCGTCCACGACAGTGTTGCGCAGCGTTCCGATGCCATTCACTTCGACCTCAACTACATCACCGGGCTTTAGATATTGTGGTGGATCAAGACGCGCGCCTGAACCAGTTGGCGTACCTGTCACAATAATATCGCCCGGCTGAAGCGTCATAAAGGTTGAAATGTATTCGATCTCACGGCGGATCGGATGCATCATGCGCGAGAGCACATCATCTTGGCGCACTTCGCCGTTCACGCGGGTGATAATACGGGCGTCGTCAAGCTGCTTGGCATCTTTAAACGGCACAAGCCATGGACCAATTGAACCCGAATTATCCCAATTCTTGCCTTGAGTGACGTTGAATTTAGCATGGCGCACCCAATCGCGAATGGTTCCCTCATTGCAAAGTGTGATCGCAGAAATATGATCGTAAGCATCAGCTTGCGTGATACGGCGACCAGCCTTACCAATCACAATCGCAACTTCACCTTCATAGTCCAGGGTTTCGTTTTCAGGCGGGCGAACCAATGGGCGGTTATGGCCGGTGAACCCACTGGCAAAACGTGGGAATAGGGACATATATTTAGGTTGGTCTGACCCGTCTTTGTATTCCGCATTGCGATCAGGAAAATTAACACCAACGCACAAGATACGACGCGCGTTTGGTAGCACCATTTCGAATTCAAAATCTGTATGAGTGGCAGTCTTTCCCCCGGCGGCGGCTTCAAGCGCATCCAAACCACCTGCCTGCACAACATCAAAAAGCGTTGGCCATTGTGGAAATTCATCGTTCAATGGGATCATCCCATCATCAGTAACCGCTCCGTAGAAGGTGTCACCAGCCGTGGAATAAGTTGCGTAATTCATTTTGTTTTTTCCCATACTTCTTGAATGATGCTATGCGCCATCATCACGTCATCGCGTGTTGTGTCAAATTGTCCGACCTGAAATCTGATGATCTTTTGGTCCTTGAAACTGCCCTGTGTTAAATAAATGCGCCCATCATCATTCAACGCATCCACCAACCGTTGTTGATCCATGTCATCACCGGGGCAACGGAAGGAAAACAGGCTAAGAATGGGTTCTGTTACGATTTCAAATCCATCGATTTTCCGGATTTCATCGCAAACTTCTCGCGCCCATGCGACGTGATTTCGGATACGCGTGCGAAGTCCCTCTAGACCGTAGGACCGGATGAGGAACCAAATTTTTAGCGCTCTAAACCGACGCCCCAGTGGGATCGTCCACTCAGAATAATTGGTGACGCTTTCACCAGTTGTCTTGAGATATTCAGGCTCAATCTTAAGGGTGTTGAGCTGGGGTTGCGCATTACGCAGGAACTGAACCGAGCAATCAAACTGTGCCCCAAGCCATTTATGCGGATTGAAAACGATGCTGTCGAAGCCGTCCACATCAGCCCAAAAATCACTGTGCAACTCTGGGCAAATCATTGCAGAACCCGCCCAAGCGGCATCAAGATGTGTGTATAAATCTTCATCCTTAGCGACCTGTACAATTGGCCCGAGCGTATCGCAGGCACCAATACCTGTCCCGCCCGTGATCGCAACAATGCCAGCAGGTGTATGCCCCGCCTCACGGTCTGTTGAGATAGCCGCGCGCAATGCGTCAACATCCATGCCAAAGCGGTCACCCGTTGTCGCAATCTTAACCAGGTTGGCTTGGCCTATACCTGCTACCCAACAGGCGCGATCGATTGAGGAATGCACCTGATCAGAGCAATAGATTCGCAAATGACCTTTATTTGCCAAACCATCACGGTTGCCTGTGTATCCTGTCGCGCGTTCCCGCATTGTCAGAACAGCAGAAAGCGTCGCTGATGACGCGCTATCTTGGATGACCCCTACATAACCATCAGCCAACCCCAAAGCTTGCCGCAGCCAATCAACCATGACGGTTTCGACTTCAGTCGCAGCGGGTGACGTTTGCCACAGCATACATTGCGCGGCAATTGTGCTAACCAACATTTCCGCCAGCATTGAGGGCGGAGCAGCATTGGCTGGGAAGTAGGCAAAAAACCTTGGATGTTGCCAATGAGTAATCCCAGGCATCACGATTGCCTCAAAATCCCCCATGATTGCCTCCATGGCTTCCGCACCATCAGGTGGTGACTGAGGTAATTTCGCAGCCGTCTCACCAAATGCAGTTTGTGCACGCACAGGACGGTCGCGCAGCGTTTTGTGATAGTCCGCACTCCACTGAGAAATGTGTTTGCCCCAGTGTTCAAATTCGTCCCAATTCATGCCTTAGCCCTTGTACAGCAATGCCAACCTTACCAGTTTTTTGATGCCATAGCGATCATTACGGCGCAATAATCGGGCTTGCTTTGATGGTTGAATCCTTTGTTTCGATTCCAACAAACTTAGACCCATGTTTGAACCAGCTTTCAGGTGCCGCAGCGCCCCAAAGTGTTTGGCGTTGTGGGTCTTGCAGGTCCCATTTGATAGGTTCCAAATCTGGATCAACTGTTTGGTAATCCGAACAATAAATTTCAATTCGATGCCCATCAGGGTCAAGGATATACAAGAAGAATGCGTTGGAAATACCATGGCGACCTGGCCCGCGTTCGATGTTATCGACGTAACCCGTTGTTGCCATCAAATCGAGCAGATCGATGATGTTCAGCGGCGTTGGCACCCAAAACGCAACGTGATGCATGCGCGGCCCCGTGCCATTGGTAAACGCCATATCATGCACGCCACCCTTGCGATGCATCCAAGCAGCCCATAGCTTCTTGCTCTCATCATCCTCAGTGTACTCTGTCACCCGGAAACCGAAATCGCTATAAAAATCGACCGAAGCATCAACGTCATGGCTGAAACAATTAAAGTGATCGATGCGCAGCGGTTTAACCCCGCGGTAAAGAGCGTATTTTTGGTGGATCGGGGAAAGACGATCCATCTTGTGGTAAAACTCCAACGGGATGCCCATGTTGTCAGACGTCAACAATGTGCGCCCCTGATATGGACGAACAACCCAAGATGTTGGGCGACCCTTCTCTTTGAAATATGCCTCAGCCTTATCCAAATCTGCATCATCGAAGGTCTTGAAACCCATGACCTCCACAGTGCCCGGCCGATCTGATTTTTGCAAAACTATGCAGTGGTGCCCGCGTTCTTCCATCGCCCGCAAATAGATGTGGCTATCAGACTCGTCCGTCACCTGAAGTCCAACAATCTCCGTATAAAACGTTTTAGACGCGGCTAAATCTTTAACGTTCAAACACACATGGCTGAGGCGAATTGTGTTGAAGTCGGGGTATAGGTTTGGTGCTGGTACGGGCATCAGAGGGCTCCCAGTTGAGTAATTTTATGTTGTCCTGTGGCGAAGCCAATGTGCTTTTGCTCCATGTAAAATTCAAACGACCAATCGCCGCCATCACGGCCAATGCCGCTGGCTTTGACACCACCAAATGGCGTCGGCAGGTGACGGACGTTTTCTGAATTGACCCAGATCATCCCTGCCTCAAGCGCTTCGGTGAATCGTAAAGCCCGAGTAAGGTCGTTGGTCCAGACATAGCCAGTCAGGCCGTAGTCGGTGTCGTTTGCCATGCTCAACGCTTCTTCTTCAGTTGAGAATGGAATGGAGGTCAGTACAGGACCAAATATTTCTTCTTGTGCGATGCGCATCTTGTTGTTGGCATCAGTGAACAGGGTTGGGCGGACGAAATACCCCTCATCCCCAACCTTAATGCCACCTGCAGCAACGGTCGCTCCGTCTTCTTTTGCGATGTCGAAATAGCTTGTGACTTTGTCATAGTGTTCTTGCGTAACAAGCGGACCAATCTCAGTCGCGGGATCAAGCGGATGACCCACTTTAATGTTATTGACACGTGCAACCAACTTAGCCTCGAACTCTTCACGAACGGTGTCTTGAATCAGCAGACGTGAAGACGAAGTGCAGCGTTCACCATTGATGGAATAGATCATAAAAATTGCAGCATCTAATGCACGGTCCAGATCGGCATCGTCAAACACTATAACTGGATTTTTCCCTCCAAGTTCAAGGTGGTTACGCTTATGCGTATCCGCGCCCTGTTTGGTGATCAGGCTGCCTGTGCGCGACTCCCCAACAAAGGCAATCGCCTTGATTTTGGGGTGTTCACACAGCGCTTTACCCGCACCTTCGCCAAAGCCGTTCACCGTGTTCAAAACACCTGGTGGCAGGCCCGCTTCTTCGGCAATTTCGACCAACAAGCGTGCAGTCAATGGCGATGCTTCGGCTGGCTTATGAACCACTGTGCACCCTGCGGCCAAGGCTGGTGCAATCTTCCATGTGGACAACATGAACGGCGTGTTCCACGGAGTGATGACACCCACAGGGCCCATAGGTTTACGCGTCGTAATGTTCATTAGTGTTGGCGATTGCAGATGCTGACCATCGCGGGCTTGTACAACCTGGTCTGCAAAATAACGGAAGTTTTCTGCACCGCGCAGCGCGGCCTTGGACATGAATTTAATCGTCTGACCTGTATCCCAGCATTCGCAAAGCGCGATTTCTTCGGCACGGGCTTCGATGCCTTCAGCGACGCGGATCAATATCTTCTTACGCTCAAGCGCAGGCATATCGCGCCACATCTCAAAAGCATCAGACGCCGCATTTGCTGCCGCATCAATATCTTTGACTGAACCATGGGCAACATCACAAATCACCGATTTATTAACAGGTGAGGTTGTTTGGAAAACGCCTTCGCTCCCGCCAACGTCCTGACCAGCGATATGGTTTGGAATGCCCGTTTCACGAAAGCGTTCAAGATAGCCATTAAGTTTTGTAATATTGGTGTCGAGCGCAGTCATGCGTGGTCCTCCAGGTGGTCTCGGATGTTACCGAATTTCGGGGATAAATCAGCGTCGATGTCGCGCATCTCGGCGGATAGAGCAACGGAAAGCGTTTCCATCGTTGGTGCCATAAAATCAGTCAGTACGGCGAAAATCTGTGTAATTGCATCGTGTTTCACATCATGTGGGCGGCCCTCGCGCAATCGGACAGATAGGTCAACAAACCCATGTTTTGGGTTACCATTCGCAATCGCGACGTGATCAACCCGCGTGGCTCGCACCCGAATTCCAGCCATTGGAAAGGTATCAATTGTTGCCGCCTTTGCACGGACAGCCTCACACAACTGAGCCATGTCAACAAAAGACTCAAGGTTGGCAGAATATTCGATATGAAAGTGCGGCAAATCATTTCCTTAACATGTTAAGTATCGTGGTATTTAGATAATTTGAACTTGCATTGTCAAGCACGACTTGGCAGCAGTAGATAAACCCAACAACCCATTCGAGTACTGCATGTCATCAACGCTACCATCCACATCACGCTCCCTTCCAATTGCGCTGATCCGAGCACGTGAAGGTGTGATGGCACCAATCCGCGAAATGCTAACCGAAACAGGCATCACTGAACAACAGTGGCGTGTTTTACGCGTGCTGTCAGAACACGGACTGTTAGACACGACAACTCTTGCCGAACGCTCTAGCCTATTGTTTCCGAGCCTTACACGTATTGCTGCCAGCATGCGTGACAAAGGCCTGATTACCCAAACACGTGACGAAATTGACAGGCGCCGCCAGCTTATCGAAATTACCGCTGCTGGGCAAAAAATCATCGATGACCGTACATCCCAATCGACACAGATCGTTGACGATATCAAAACCAAATTGGGCACCGATAATTATGAAACATTACTCGATCTTCTTGGTCTCTTAGATATTAGTTCAAACGATTAACCCTTTCGTCCGCCAGTAATCAAAAATTTCCAATGCCTTGTTGGCAAATGCCGCGTCATTGATATGACTATCGATGCGGTGAGTAATGACGTTATCCGGTAGCGTATCCTCAAGTTCTTTCAGGAATATGTTAAGCCCCTCTTGATCGTGCAGATCGGCCCCCTCGCGGTCCCACTCTCCCAAACCCCGCTCTGGCAAGATCATCGCGACTGGTCCGGTCGCTTTGGCAAGCTGCACACTATGTGCCCGCGCAACCTGTTTGCGTTCTTCTTCGCCCAACACAATCGAGGTGAGTAAACGATTATGTTCGTGCCTTGGGTGGATCGACCATCTGTCAGGCAAAGGTTGCCAGCCGACAATATCCACCAAGTCATAACAACCCGGCGCAACGATCTGAGGCGTCCCAAACTGGCCTGCATTAGTCAGTCGATCCACCCCTGCGGAAATGTTGGAACCGTGCACATCGTTACCCAATTCCTGGGTGCAGAAATCGAGCACGCACGCAAAAGCACCTTGTCCTGCAAGGCTTTCAAACGCGCGACCACCCATGCCAGTGGCGTGGAACACGGCCACTTCGAATCCACGCGCCTCTAGTGCTGGCTTCAATGGAATCACATACTTTAGCGCCGATGTACCAAGAGACATCATCCCAATCAGCGGTTTGTCACCATCGGGTATTTGGACCGCTCGCGCAGCCCCTAAAACCGCACCTGCGGCTTGACTTAGCGAAGCTTTGCAAACTGAATTCAGCCCATATAGACCGCCCGCCCATAAGATCATCTGCGTGTCAGCAGCCAGCCGTTCCGGTGGGATCAAAGGGGAGAATGAAACCGTTGATACAATATACTTAGGCACACCTAGCGGCAGTGCCGAACAGACATCCAACGCGAGGTCGGTGCCCATCGTTCCGCCCAAAACGATCATGCCATCAAACATGCCTTCAGTGAATAACCGAGCGGCCAGAAGCGATGCCCCCTTGGCCATGATTTGCATCGCGTGGTTTTCGTCACCAGATGCGATTGCGGCCTCGATTGTGCTGCCGCCCTCTATCGCGACGTCGTGTTTGGAATATTTGGTGGGCGTTGAAGGATCGCCCAACACGGACACATCCATAGTTACGACCTGCCCGCCTTGTTCTTTTATGACGCCAGAAAGGAAACCAAGTTCATCATCTTTGGTGTCATAAGTGCCTATCACAAGGATGGTCTTGTCCATCATTGTACTGCTCCCTTTAAAGTTTAATCCACGCCGTTTTCAAATTGATGTATTTTTCAATTGCGTGCATGGATTTGTCTGAACCGTTGCCAGATTGCCCGACACCACCCAAAGGCACAGTGCCATCCGCACCGCCGTATGTATTCACATGCATGACACCCGTGCGCACGCGCCGCACCATTTGGTGGGCACGGCTTAGGTTACCTGTCCAGACAGCACCGGCCAATCCGTAGACCGTGGCATTGGCAAGGCGCACAGCATCATCATCGGTTTCAAATGCGGTCACACCCAGCACGGGGCCAAAGACTTCTTTTTGCGTTAGCGTCGCTTCTCGGGTTACTCCAGTCACAATCGTTGGAGCCATATAATAGCCACCAGTCTCTTCCAGTATGCGTTTGCCGCCCAGTACAATTTTACCACCCTCTTTCACGGCCATGTCAACATAGCCTAGGTTTTGGGTAAGCTGGATTTCAGAATTCACAGCACCGATCGCCGTGGACATATCAAGCGGATTACCCACCCGCATGTTAGATGCAGCCTTTGCCACGGCGGCCACGAATTCATCGTGAATAGACGCTTCGACAAGGAGACGTGATCCAGCAACGCAAACCTGCCCAGAATTTCGAAAAATGCCACCCGCCGCGACTTTTGCCGCCTCATCAAGGTTAGGTGCATCAGCAAAAATGATGTTGGAGGATTTGCCCCCCAGTTCCAAGTAGACACGCTTCATATTGGAACGAGCGGCGTACTCCATCAGGCGCCGACCAGTGCCGCCAGATCCAGTGAACACCAGAACGTCAACATCCATGGAAAGGCCCATTATCTCACCAACAACGGCACCCTCACCCGTGACAGCGTTCAAAACGCCTGCCGGCAGGCCCGCTTCCAAAGCAAGGGCACACATGCGCATCAATGAAAGAGACGCTGTTTCAGACGGTTTCAACACAACAGAGTTGCCCATCGCAAGTGCAGGCCCCAGCTTCCATGCGCCGATCATCATTGGGAAATTCCACGGGATAATTGCGCCAACGACACCCACAGGCTCCTTATGAATCATGCCCAGGATATCTAACGAGGTGGGTGCAATTTCACCGTAGATCTTATCCAGAGCTTCGGCATAATAGCGGATGGTACCCGCCGCAGATCCCGGCTCCGCCTTGATCGCCATATTGATTTCGGTGCCATTATCGCGCACACCCAACACCGCCAACTCAAGCGCATTCGCCTCGATCAGATCCGCCCACTTCATCAAGACCTTTTTACGAGCGGCTGGTGACTGCCCCGCCCAGCGACCATCTTCGAAAGCGTCGCGCGCAGATATAATAGCCGCCTGCATGTCAGTGACGGTGCCCTTGGCTGTTGTAGTGAAGACCTGACCGTTGATAGGCGACAGAATATCCATCGTGCCACCATCTGAAGCAGGGACATGTTTGCCGTCGATCAAGTGCGAGAAGGCTGCAACGGGTTGCGCGCGAAGCGCATCAATTTTGGTCTGGTCCATGGGGCTACCTTGTTTGACTGTCGTGTAAATCATGATCTTCAGGGCCTTGATGGGCCCAGTATTCTTTCACCAGCGTACGTAAATGCAGCGCTAATACCAGAATGATTATAGTAAACAGAATGAATGAAATCGGACGATCAATCATATCGAAAGGTGTCTTGAGGCGTGGCATCGCAGAGCGAAGTTTGACCTCCATAATACCACCAAGAACCATGCCAAGAATGATCGGAACAATCGGTAAATTCAGGCGTTTCAAAACAAGTCCAAGTACGCCAAAAGCTGCTGAAATCATACAATCAGTCAAAGAGTTACGCAGGGAATAAACCCCGACAAACGACAAGATCAATATCATAACCCCCAAAAAACGCGTGGGAACGCGAATGATCTTGGTCAGCAGGTTCGTAGAAAACAGCAAAAAGATCATGACGATTACATTCAGCAGGATCAGTGCGAAATACAGCCCATACACTAGATCGATATGGTTCTGGAACAACTGCGGCCCAGGGATCACGTTGTGAACATAGAATACGGACAACATCATCGCCGTCAGCGCCTCACCCGGAATGCCAAGTGCCAAAAGTGGGATCATAGCA